>JAFWTA010000013.1 GCA_017519145.1 Ruminococcus sp. | reverse complement strand
TATCAGCCTAAGAAGCTCCACAGAAAGAAGGAGCACGGCTTCATGAAGAGAATGGCTACTAAGAACGGCAGAAAGGTTTTAGCTCGTAGAAGATCTAAGGGCAGAGCAAGATTAACTCACTGACGAGGCTGACCACAAAATCTTTATTTTGTGGTCTTTTTTGTTAGGACGGCTTTTACAGGTGCGATTATGCTTTATACGGAAATATTGAACGACAATAAGGACTTCCTCGCCCTGTACAAAAAGGGCAGGTATGCCGCTTCAAAATACTCGGTCATCTATGTCAGACCAAACGGCAGACCCTTCAATCGACTGGGTATAACCGCAGGAAAAAAAGTTGGCAACGCTGTCTGCCGCAACAGAGCTAAAAGGCTTATCCGCCTCGCTTACAGAAGCTTCGAGGTGAAGCTCCCCGTGGGCATGGATATAGTCATAGTTGCAAGGACTGCCATTTGCGGAATCAAGTCACAGGAATACTGCGGCTATATGGAAAAGTACGGAGTTTCCGACATCAATCGGATGTTCAGGAGCTTCGACAGCAATAAAAAACGGATATGAAGTATCTGGTGCTGGGACTTATAAAGTTCTACCGAAAGTTCATATCTCCGCTGTTCCCCCCTAAATGCAAGTATTATCCGACCTGCAGCACCTATGCTCTGGAAGCTGTCAGGCGCTTCGGCGCAGTAAGGGGCTCGGCTCTTGCCGTGTGGAGGATACTCCGCTGCAACCCATGGTCTATGGGCGGCGTGGACCTCGTCCCCGAAAAATTCACCTTCAGGGTGAAAAAATACGACTTCATTGACCCTGACTACGGTGAGGATGAAGACAACAAAAAGATTTAAGAGGGATGAATATTGAACGCACTTTATGATATTATCGGTGTCCCCTTCGGATACCTGATGAGACTTATTTACTCGTTTTGCAATAACTATGCGGTGGCTATAATCATATTCACCATAGTTACAAAGATACTGCTCTTCCCCGTCAGCTATAAGACTCAGAAGGGCGCAGCAAGAATGCAGCTTCTTAATCCGAAGCTGGAAAAGCTCAAGAAAAGCTTCGCCAATAACCCCCAGAGACTTCAGGAGGAACAGCAGAAGCTGTATCAGCAGGAGGGCGTAAACCCCATGGGCTCATGCCTGCCTATGTTCATACAGATGTTCCTGCTCTTCGGTGTTATCGACGTTATTTATAAGCCCATAACCCATATCCTCGACATATCCAAGAATGTCATCAAGGATGCTGTTGCCATAGCTGCACAGAACAGCAACATCAAGGGTCTCGATATGAAGAACCTGAGATGCGAGCTCCTTACTATGGAGAACCTCAGAGACCACGGCGACAAGTACGCTTCTCTCGGTGAGAATTTCCTTTCAAAGGTAACCGAATTCAATGAGAAATTCACTATTTTCGGTGCTAACTTGGGAAAGACTCCTACACTTCATCCCGAGGGCGGCTGGACAAAGGAAGCTCTCATTCTGGCAGCTATCCCCTTCCTCGCAGGTCTCGCTCAGATGCTGGTATCAGTTTACAGCCAGATCCACCAGAAGAGAACAAATCCTTCTGCTCAGGCAGGCGGCGGCTGTATGACTATCATGACCTTTGGTATGCCTATCATCTCTATCCTCTTTGCCTTCGGTCTCCCCGCAGGTATCGGTTTCTACTGGATATGGTCATCCGTATTCTCATTCCTTATAACCTTTGCGCTTAACTGCTACTTTACTCCCGAGCGTATTACGGCGATAAATGAGAAGGAAAAAGAAAAAGCACGAATTTATGCAGAAAAACATCCGAATAAGAAGACCTTCATGCAGAAAATGATGGAGCAGCAGGCTGCTCTCGATCAGCAGAACGGCGGCTCTTCAGCTTCAGGCAAGGCTAAGGGCATCTCACGTTCAGAACAGAACAAGCAGAACCGCGATAAGCTCAAGGAAGCAAGAAGACGCATGGCTGAAAAATACGGTGATTCTTACGACGATGATGATAATGATGAGGACTGATGTCCTCAGGGAGGTAAAAGTATGACTGAAATTTTTACAGCAAGATCCGTCGAAGAGGCTAAGGAATTAGCCGCAAAAAAGTTCGGAAAAAAGATCAGTGAGATCAGGTTCGAGATCATCGACGAAGGAAAAAAGGGACTTTTCGGACTGGGCGCTAAGGAGGCTAAGGTCAAGGCGACCGTTGAGACAGCTTCCGCAGCAGCAAACACAGCTCCCAAGGCTGAGGCAAAGCCTGTTACCACTGCTCCCGCACCTAAGACAGAAGAGCCTGTAACAAAGGCTCCCGTGGCTGAAAAGCCCATTGTGACCACCGAGACAAAGGCAGCTGCCGAAGCCGTTGAGAAAAAGGCTGAGGAAGCTCCTGCTGAGACAAATGCCGCTGAGGATATGGAGGAGGAGGCTTACTCCCTCGATAACTTCACCCTCATCGAGGACGAGGCTCTCATTAATCCCAAGGTAAAGCTTGCTAAGGACTATATCACAAGCATTCTCAGAGCTATGGACGTTGACGCTGAGTTCACAGTTTATCAGAACGAGACCGGCGCTGTGATCAACATTGAAAGCAACAATAACGGTACTATCATCGGAAGACGCGGCGAGACCCTCGACGCTATCCAGTACCTCTGCTCTATCATCGCTAACAAGGGCGACAAGGACTATTACAGGATCACAATTGACTGCCTCGGCTACAGAAGCAAGAGAAAGGAAACTCTTGAGCAGCTGGCTGCAAAGGTAGCTAAGTCAGTTCTCAGAACAGGCAGATCACAGCCCCTTGAGCCTATGAATCCCTATGAGAGAAGAGTTATCCACTCCGCTATCTCAAATATTGAGGGCGTTTCCTCACGCTCTGTAGGCGAGGAGCCTTACAGAAAGATAATCATTTCTTCAAATAATCCCAGAAGCGGCGGCAGACGCCGTGACGATCGCCGCGGAGGCGGAAGAAGAAACGACAGAAGAAACAACGGCGGCGAGAGAAGAAACCGCGACAGAGAGGTAAACATGGAGCGCAGAAGCGTTGACCTCTCAACAAGCTTTGAAAAGGATTACAAGAGACCCAAGCCCGAGGACAGTATCGAGGGCGGTCTCTACGGAAAGATCGAACTTTAATATCTCAAACAACGGCTTAATTGCCGTTGTTTTTTTAGGAAGTGATAAAATGTCTACCATAGCTGCCATTTCGACTCCCAACGCTGTCGGCGGCATAGCAGTCATAAGGATTTCGGGCGAGGACGCCATTGCCGTGGCAGAGCGTATTTTCTCCCCTTACGGCGGCAAGAAGGTCGCAGATATGGCTGGGTATACCTGTGCCTACGGAATCGCTCACGACGGAGGAGAGCGCCTTGATGACTGTATACTGACGGTATTCAGAGCTCCTCACAGCTATACGGGTGAGGATGTTGCGGAGCTTTCCTGTCACGGCGGATTGTACGTCACAAGGAAGATACTCCGTGCAGCTCTTGCAAGCGGTGCTGTCAACGCGGAGGCAGGCGAGTTCACCAAAAGGGCTTATCTCAACGGAAAGCTTGACCTTACACAGGCTGAGGCGGTCATGGATATAATCTCGGCAAAGGGAGAGAGAGAGCTGAAAATGGCAGAAAGTCTCCGAGAGGGAGCAGCCTTCAAAAAGGCTGAGAAGTGCTCTCAGAAGCTGCTGAAAATTCTGGGCGATCTTGCGGCGTGGGCTGACTATCCCGAGGAAGATATTCCCGAGGTGCGTCCCGAGAACCTTGCTGCGGAGCTGACAGAGGTGCGCGGCGATCTCAGATCGCTGGTGAAGAACTACGACAGCGGCAGGATATTGCGTGAGGGAGTGGCGACAGCTATTATCGGACGCCCTAACGTGGGCAAGTCCACCCTGTTCAACTGTCTCAGCGGCTGCGAGAGGAGTATAGTCACCGAGATCGCGGGAACCACCCGTGACGTTATCGAGGAGACTGTCCGCGTGGGAGACATTACGCTCAGGCTGTCTGACACTGCCGGCATTCACGATACCGATGACAAGATCGAGGGTATCGGTGTGGAGATGGCGGAAAAGATGATAGATAATTCTGAGCTGTGCATTGCAGTCTTTGACGGAAGTTGTCCGCTCACTGAGGACGATCTATATTTAATTAACAAAATAAACAAAAATAAAACGATCGCTGTTATCAATAAGAATGACGTGGATCAGCAGATCGATACTTCCCTTTTGCAGGATAAAATTCAACATATTGTATTTTTATCTGCCAAAGAAAATACAGGTGTCGAGGAGCTTCATAATCATATCGAGGAGATATTCAAGCTTAATGAAGCTGATTTTGATACGGCTACTGCTGCAAATGAGCGTCAGAAAAAGTGTATTGATACTGCACTTGAAAGTATTGAAAGTGCTATTTCATCACTTGAAATCGGTGAAATGCTTGATGCAGTGAATGTTCTTATTGATGAGGCGGAGCAGTCACTATTACAGCTTACCGGTAAAAAAGTTACCGATGCTGTTGTAGATGAAGTGTTCTCACGCTTCTGTGTAGGAAAGTAATGTTTCATGTGAAACAATAAAGGAGGGAATGGTTTGACATACCAGATGGGAGAATTTGACGTCGCAGTTGTCGGCGCAGGTCATGCAGGCGTTGAGGCAGCTCTTGCCTCAGCCAGACTTGGCTGTAAGACTGTGATGTTTACCATATCACTTGACCAGATCGCAAATATGCCATGTAATCCGTCAATTGGCGGAACTGCTAAGGGGCATCTCGTACGCGAAATAGACGCTTTAGGCGGAGAAATGGGCAAAGCTGCGGATAGCTGTTTTATTCAAAGCCGTATGCTCAACCGCGGAAAGGGACCAGCAGTACACAGTCTCAGAGTGCAGGCTGACCGTGTAAGATACCATGAGTACATGAAAAACGTCTGCGAAAACCAGAAAAATCTCTATATCAAGCAGGCTGAAATAGCAGAAATTGTCACCGAGAATAACAAAATTGTAGGCGTAAAAACTACACTCGGTGCTGAATATAAGGTCAAAGCAGTTATAATTGCTACCGGAACGTATCTTAAAGGTAAGATACATATAGGAGAAGTTTCATATGAAAGCGGTCCGGACGCGGCTTTACCAAGTAAAATGCTTTCAAAGAGCCTTGCTGAAAACGGTGTTGAGCTCCGAAGGTTTAAGACCGGAACTCCGTGTCGTGTTAACAAGAGAAGTATTAATTTTGATATAATGGAAAAACAGGACGGAGATGAAAGAATCGTTCCCTTTTCATTTGAAACAGATACAGAAGATCTTGAGAACAAAGTCAGCTGTTATGTTACATATACAAACAGTAAAACTCATGAGGTAATACTTTCAAACCTTGACAGATCACCTTTATACTCAGGAAGAATAGAGGGAGTAGGTCCAAGATACTGTCCGTCAATTGAGGACAAAATAGTTAGGTTTTCAGATAAACCTCGTCATCAGTTATTCGTTGAGCCCATGGGATTAAGTACAGAAGAGTACTATTTACAGGGAATGTCTTCATCGCTGCCGGAAGACGTACAGCTGGCATTTCTTAGAACAATAGACGGGTTGGAAGACGTAGAGATAATGAGACCTGCATATGCTATTGAGTATGACTGCTGTAACCCTAATCAGCTCCTTCCTACTCTCGAATTTAAAGATTTAGAGGGATTATACGGTGCCGGGCAGTTTAACGGCAGTTCGGGTTATGAAGAGGCCGGTGCTCAGGGTCTTGTAGCAGGTATAAACGCTGCGCTCAAAATTAAGAGGCGTGAGCCGATGATCCTTGACAGAGCAAGCTCATATATAGGTACTCTTGTTGATGATCTTGTTACAAAAGGATGCTCTGATCCCTACAGAATGATGACTTCAAGAAGTGAATATAGGCTTATTTTAAGGCAGGATAACGCTGATCAGCGCCTTACTCCTATAGGTCATTCCCTCGGTCTTATCTCTCATGAACGCTACGAGAAACTGCTCGAAAAGGAAAGACTTACTGCGGAAGAGATAGAGCGAGTTTCAAAACTCAATGTTGCTCCAACCGAAAAGCTTAATTCTTATCTTGAATCACATGGAACAACTCCCCTGACAACAGGCTGTAAAATGTCTGATCTGATAAGGCGTCCACAGGTGAATTATAACGATCTTGCTCCATTTGATCCTGAGCGTCCAGAACTTTCATGGGAGGTTTGTGAACAGGTCGAGCTTCAGATAAAGTATGAGGGATATATTGAGAAGCAGCTTGCACAGATCGAGCAAATGAGAAAAATGGAGTCGAAAAAACTTCCTGCGGACATGGATTATTCGCAGATATACGGTCTTAGACTTGAAGCAACTGAGAAACTAAACAAGATAAAACCGCTCTCCCTCGGACAGGCATCTCGAATTTCCGGAGTTTCTCCTGCCGATATTTCCATGCTTGCTGTATGGTTGATGCATGAGAAAGGAGCTTCTGATGATACCTGATTTTGCACTATGTTGCTCCGAGTTTGAGTCCGTCGGTTTGCAGCTTTCAAAGGAACAATATGACAAACTGTCGGCTTATGCTAAGTTTCTTGTGGAATACAATGAAAAGGTCAATCTTACCGCTATAACAGACCCTGCGGAGATACTGCGTAAGCATTTTATTGACAGTATTTTTCTCACGAAGTTTACCGATATACCTACAAATGCTGCGATCATAGATGTTGGAACCGGTGCAGGTTTTCCGTCTGTTCCGATAAAGATATATCGTCCTGATGTTAATATCACGCTTCTGGACAGCCTTAACAAGAGAATTGACTTTTTGAAACAGCTTTGTCAACGTATTGAAATTGATGCTGATTTTATACACGGACGTGCCGAGGATTACTCAAAAAAGCCTGAATACAGGGAAAAATTTGATGTTTCATGTGCAAGAGCAGTTGCCAATATGTCTCTTTTGAGTGAGCTTTGTATACCTTTTGTTAAGGAGAATGGCTGCTTTATCGCAATGAAAGGACCTAACGAGGATATTAGTCTCGGAACTCATGCTGTTGAGCTTCTTGGTGGCTCTATTGAGCGCGAGACTGAATACAAGCTTTTTGATGAGGATCGCAAGATAGTTATTGTAAGAAAAATATCGCATACTCCGTCAAAATACCCCAGAAATAGCAGTCAGATCAAGAAAAAAACGCTTTGAAAATATGTTATTATGTCATCTGAATCGTCATTTTGTTTCAAAATGACGATTTTTTTGTATGGAAACTATTTCCCGGAAGTGTTAGAATTAAGAAAAACACTTGGAGGTAATTATGGCAGGTTTTTTGAATTTTACTAAGGAAAAACTCGTTAACAAGGTCGTCGAAATTGCTGTTGATCAGATCATACCGAGTCCGTATCAGCCAAGGACTGATTTTTGCGATGATATCACTGCTCTTGCGAAGTCGATTGCACAGAACGGAATACTTCAGCCGCTTTCTGTTCGTAAAAAGGGTGGGAGTTACGAGCTTATTGCGGGGGAGCGGCGTCTAAGAGCTGCTAAAATGTGCGGAGCTGCTGTTGTTCCGTGTATCGTGTACGATGTCAGTGACCGTCATTCTGCCGTTCTTGCGCTTGTTGAGAATATCCAGCGTCAGGATCTGTCTTTTTTTGAGGAAGCTGCTGCTATTGAGAAGCTTATTACACACTATGGAATGACGCAAGAAGATGCTGCTGCAAAGCTTGGACGTGCTCAGAGCACTATTGCCAATAAACTCCGACTTCTCAGGCTTACTGAAAAGGAAAAGGAGCTTATCACTCATTATGGGCTTACGGAGCGTCATGCGAGAGCACTTCTCAGACTTGGCAGTCCGCAGGACAGATTGTTTATTCTTGAAAAGATCATAAAGAACAGTCTTAATGTTGAGCGCTCTGAAAAGCTTATCGACGAATTTATAGGAAGTGAAAGAAACAAGGTCAGTTATAAGAAGCGCTCGGTGGTGTTTCAGAATGTAAAAATGTTTGTGAACACCATTAATAAAGCTGTTGAGACTATGCAGGCTGCAGGTATTTCTGCTGACTCGCGAAAAATTCAGAGTGAGGATTATATTGAGTATCGCGTCAGAATTCCAATTCAGAAGAAAAATCAGTCCTAAAATTGTTTCACATGAAACATTTTATATGTTTCATGTGATTTTTTTGTCTGAAATTGTTTCATGTGAAACAATTTTTGAAAAAATCTCTCTTTCGTATTTACAATAGCTGTAAAAAGTGATATAATAGTATAAGTAAATCTGAAAGGAAGATAATATGGGCAAGATCATAGCTGTTGCCAATCAGAAGGGCGGCGTCGGAAAGTCAACTACCGTTATAAATATAGCGGCATATCTGGGTTCAAGAGACTTCAGAGTGCTTTGCGTGGATTCCGATCCTCAGGGCAATACAACTACGGGCTTCGGCATAAAGAAAAAATCTGTTCCTGCATCAACTTACGATGTGATAACAGGGAAGACCCGTATTCAGGAAGCAATCATACCGACTGAGTTCAAGAATGTATCCGTAGTTCCTGCAACAGAGGATCTTGCAGGCTGCGAGCTTGAGCTTGCACAGAATGAGAACAGAGTGAACAGACTGAAAATGCAGCTGCTTACCTGCAAGGACGATTTTGATTATATATTTATCGATTGTCCTCCTGCTCTGGGAACTATTACTATTAATGGTATAGTTGCCTGTGACAGCGTAATCGTTCCTATGCTGGCAGAGTTCTATGCACTTGAGGGACTTTCACAGCTTGTGAATACCATTAAAATAGTTAAAAATAATTATAATCCCGCGCTCCAGATCGAGGGAATACTCTTTACCATGTTTGACGGACGCCTTAATGTTGCAAATGACGTTGTGGCTGAGGTAGAGAAATACTTTCCCGATAAGGTGTTTAAGACAAAGGTACCGAGAAATGTTCGCATTTCCGAGGCTCCCAGCCACGGAAAGCCTGTGATGTACTATGATAAAGCGTCAAAGGGCTCGGAAGCCTATGAGCTTGTATGCCATGAGCTGCTGGGTGAGCCTCTGGAGCTTCCTCAGAAGAAAAAGATCTTCTCTTTCAAAAAACATAAGAAAGGAAAACGTTCGTCCTGACGAACGAGGATGAATTATGGCAAAAGGTGGTTTAGGTTCGGGACTCGATACCTTGCTCAGCGATAATAACTTCGATGTGCAGGTAAAAAAGACCCTTCGTACCTCTGAAATAGAACCCAACAGGGATCAGCCCCGAAAAGCCTTCAGCGACGAAGCTATCACAGCCCTTGCGGACTCGATCCGCGAGCACGGTATGCTCCAGCCCATTGTTGTCAGACCAATCGACACGGGCGGATATCAGATCGTGGCAGGCGAGAGAAGATGGCGCGCTGCAAGAATGCTTGGACTGGATGAAGTTCCCGTCAATATCCGTGAGCTCTCAGACCTTGAGACGATGCAGATAGCTATTATCGAAAACCTTCAGCGTGAGAACCTTAATCCCGTTGAAGAAGCGGCAGGCTATAACGAGCTTATCGAGAAGTTTGGAATGACTCAGGAAAAAGTTGCAAAAATGGTGGGCAGATCACGTTCCGCTGTTGCAAATGCTGTGAGACTTCTGGCACTTCCCGAAAGAGTTCTGAAAATGCTTGAAAACGGCGAGATATCGTCGGGTCACGCAAGAGCTCTGCTTGGCTTTGAGGATGAGGAGATGCTTATTGCAACTGCACTCAGAGCTGCTGACGGCGGTCTGACTGTGCGTCAGGTGGAGAAGGCTGCGCAGAAATCTGCGGAGCACAATGAGGCTCCTGTTGAGACCTCAAACAAGAAAATAGACAACTACTTCAAGGAGATGGAGCTGTCACTCAATGAGCGTCTCGGCAGAAAAGTCAAGGTAGACTACGGCAAGAACAAGGGCGCTCTCATACTTGAATTTTATGACAAAAATGACCTCGCGGCACTGGCTGAAAAGCTTGCCAAGGAGGACTAAGGAGAATAAATATGATAGATATCAAGCTTATTAGAACCAACCCCGAGCTGGTAAAGGAAAACATCAGGAAGAAGTTTCAGGACGAAAAGCTGGAGCTCGTTGATAAGGTAGTTGCTCTCGATGAGGAGTACAGAAAGACCAAGACAGAGTGCGACAGCCTTCGTAACGTCCGCAAGGTAAGAAGCAAGGAGATCGGCGGATACATGGCTAAGGGCATGAAGGACGAGGCTGAGAAGGCAAAGGCTGAGGTAACTCAGCTGGGCGACAAGCTTGCTGAGATGGAAGCTCTTGAGACAAAGCTTGAGGGCGAGATCAAGGAGATCATGATGGTCATTCCAAACATCATTGATGACAGCGTTCCGATAGGAAAAGACGACTCCGAGAACGTAGAAGTGGAGAAGTTCGGCGAGCCTGCTGTACCTGATTTTGAGGTTCCTTACCACGTTGATATTATGGAAAAGGTCAACGGTATCGATATAGACAGCGCAAGAAGCACCAGCGGCAATGGTTTCTACTACCTCAAGGGAGACATTGCACAGCTCCAGAGCTGTATCCTCTCTTACGCAAGAGACTTCATGATAGACAAGGGATTTACATATTACATTCCGCCCTTTATGATAAGAAGTGCAGTTGTTACAGGCGTTATGAGCTTTGACGATATGGCTAACATGATGTACAAGATCGAGGGCGAGGATCTTTACCTCATTGGTACCTCCGAGCACTCAATGATCGGTAAGTTCATCGACACCATTCTTCCCGAGACTGATCTTCCTCAGACTCTCACAAGCTACTCTCCCTGCTTCCGTAAGGAGGTAGGCTCAAAGGGTATCGAGGAGCGCGGTGTTTACCGTATCCACCAGTTCGAGAAGCAGGAAATGGTCGTTGTATGTAAGCCCGAGGAGTCTATGGACTGGTTCCACAAGCTTTACAGCTATACAGTTGAGTTCTTCCGCACACTGGACATTCCTGTCCGCACACTTGAGTGCTGCTCGGGAGACCTTGCAGACCTGAAGGTGAAGTCCATCGACGTAGAGGCATGGTCACCCCGTCAGAAGAAGTACTTTGAGGTAGGAAGCTGTTCAAACCTCGGTGATGCACAGGCAAGACGTCTTGGCATCAGAGTAAAGACCGAGGACGGAAACAAGTACTTCCCCCATACTCTTAACAATACAGTTGTTGCTCCTCCGAGAATGCTCATCGCATTTGTTGAGAACAACCTCAACGAGGACGGCTCTATCCGTATCCCAAAGGCACTCCAGCCATACATGAGAAAGGACCTCATCAAGGTTCCCGAGAAGAAGTGATAATAATGAGCGGTACAGTTTTCTGTACCGCTTTTTTGTGGGGCAGGGGAGTTACCGGCGGTCAATATGCCGGTCTCCCCACTTTGCAGCAGTGCAGAGACACATAGTAACAACGCCTACCACCCCGCCGCACATACTGCCTAAAACGAAACCAAACATGAATTTACTCCTTTATTTTCAAAACATTTTCCGCGCACATTTATAGTATGCGCTTTTTTTATCACAATAATCAAAAGCGGTGATTTTTTTATTCTACTATCATAAATCGGAATTTATCGTAATAACTTTGCTGAATTCCGATTTGAGCCGTCAGCCATTAGCATAATGTAGGGGACGCCGCCCTCGGCGTCCCGAAAAATTCGTATTATAGTGGTGACTATCATCCGCTCAATCAAGGGACGCCCTCACTTGCAGGGCGTCCCCTCTCAAAAAACAGTCCACCGGACTGTTTTTTGATTCACCCC
>JAFWTA010000012.1 GCA_017519145.1 Ruminococcus sp. | reverse complement strand
TAGCTTTGCTAAATTCTGATTTGAGTAAGTAGTAAGTAGAGAGTAGTGAGTAGAAGTTGACGCACTGAATAATACTACTCACTACTTACTACTCTCTACTCACTCGGAATTTAACACCTGCGGTGTTAAATTCCGATTTATATGCATGACATTGCCGTATTGTCAATAGAAACACTTATATGCTCAGGAGCTGTTTTTTATTTTTCAAGTCCTGCAAACACCAGTATCATAAGCACCACAAGCACTGCTATGAGAACTATGGCGAACTTGAAATGGAACTTTATGGCAAGTACCAGAAGTACTACGGCGATAACCGCCATATATCCGAGAAAGCGTGCTTTAATAACCTGCTTCTTCCGCTTCTTCGCCGCTCGCTCAGTCTCCTCATCAGCATGGAGCTGTCGGAGCTTTTCCATCTCTTCCTGCTCCTCACTGTCTATCTGCTCCTGCTCCCTGACGAAAACCGCGTCCCTGACCGCACTCACGAAACGCTCATAGAGAGTTGTCAGCCTGACACTGTCCTCACCATCTGCAAAGCGGAGCGCGCTTCGGAGTGAGGTCCCCAGCATATCGGAAAGCTGAGCGCGGTAGATATCGTCATCACTGAAGTCAAAGCCAAACCGCTCTATATAGTCATCGGCAAAGCTGCCCACCATCTCCTCAAGCATGAGATCGTCGGTATTGCGGCAGCCGTTGTCCGCAAGAAATCGTGCAAAATGCGCCTGCCAGCAGTAGGGGTCCGCGTCAAGTATCAGTCCGCTGTACTCCTCGGCAGCGTCAAAATCCTCGTCCGCAAGGAATATCTTCATGCGGCGGATTAGCTTCTCGGGAGTCTTTTTCGCTATGCTCCTCGGACGGCTGTTGCTGCTGTCTCCGAGGGCGTTGATGCTCCTTATGACCTCTGTCAGAAAGCCCATTCGTGTAACGTCCTTGACGGGGTACTCTCTCAGCTCCGAGGGAAGGTCGCGGGGATCTGTATTCTTTATGCATACATAGAACAGCCGGCTCTCTCCACGTTTTACGGCAGCTCCGCACCTGCTCCACTCGCTTCTGAATTTCGGAACGGTAAAATTCTCCGCCCTGCAGCCCACTGCAAGCAGCGCAGCGGCATTCCCTATGGCTGCATTCACATAGGGCTCATAACCGCTCTCGGGAATGTCCGCCAGAGTTACGGGAGCGTAGAACACCTTCATGCCCTCCTCGGTGAGCTGGTGGCATATCTCCTCCGCAACTACGCTGTCAGAAGTGGAGCGTCCGCTGTCATCGGTGAGGCGGCAGCAGATGAACACATCGTACTTCTCACCTGTGCCCACCCTCTCAACTGTCTCGCGGCGCAGCATTTCCAGTGCCGCTGCCTCTCTGCGGTAGAAGGCTCCCTGCGACGGAGTTGCGGTAAGCAGGGCAGCATGATAGTTGGGATCGGCAGTTATCTCTCCCGTCGCAGTCCTGCTGCAAACGGGTATCTTCATACCCGAGATGGGGTCGTCCTCGTATTCAAGCCCGCAGCGGCACATGAGCACTCCCCAGAAGCCCTCGGACTCGTTGGGGATCTCCTCGGACAGCTTTGTGTAAAGCTTTTCCGCTCCCTCAAAATCCGTTTTCAGGCGAAGCTGACAGGCTCTGTTGTACATCTCCGCATGGTCGCCGAAATACCTCAGCGGATAGGTCTGCCGTGAGCCGCAGTGCTCACAGTCGCATACTCCCGTACCGTCATCCGGTGATATGATACCGCCGCACATCTTGCAGATGTAGTCCATATGCTTCGCCTCCTTTCATACCTTGATATTATAACACTTATTCAACAATAAAGCAACGTCCGCTTTCAACGCGGACACCGTACCTGCATTATGCCGTAGAGCCTTGCTGCATTGCCCCACATGAACAGACGGCGCTGTGCATCTGTCAGGTGAAGTCCCTCCGCAAAACGGATATGGGCTCCCATGTCACAGCTTCCGTAATCGGAGCCGTACATTATCCTGTATGGCATACGCTCAATGGCTCCTTCAAGGCTTTCGGCTATGGCCGGGATATGCTCCGCACTGTCCGCCAGCGATGATGTGTCGAACATGACGTTTCCGCAGTCCCCAAGCACCTCAAAGCACTTTTCCGTGTCGGGATAAAAACAATGGCAGTAAACAAACGTGTTCTGCGGACGGCTCTCAGCAAGCTCCTTCATACGCTCGGGAGAAGCATAGTGAGAGTTGTCCCAGCCTGTGTGAAAAAGCACGGGCACGCGGTACTCCGCCGCAAGGTCATACACGGGGAAAAGGCTGCTGTCGGTGCAGTAAAAGTCCTCATGACCTGTGTACACCTTCAGCCCTGCTATGTCCCTGCTGTAAAGAAGCTCCCTGCAAAGTCGGAGCTGTCCCTCAAAGCTGATAAGAGGGCTTATGCCTGCAACTACCCTTATATTATCGCTGCCGCGGAAAAGCTCAGCACACTCTGCGGCGGAGCCGATAACGCTTTCAAGCTCTGAATCAGCTATGACTACTCCGCCGCTTACGCCGTTTTTGTCAAGCTCCGCCATGAGCCTGTCCCTCTTTGCGTCAAGGTCGGGCTCCTTCCACGGAAGATGTAAATGTGCATCTGTTAACATATGTTATCCCTTTCATTTATGCCGCAGAGGACTTCCGTTATCGGATTTGCACTTACAGCTCCAACTCATCATGTATAATTTCCATAAGCTCCAGCTCGGCATCCTCAGCCATCAGCGCTGTTTCATCGCTCCAGAAGCGACTCCCTCCTGCAAGGCACTGAATAAGGTCAAGAAAAGCTACAAAATCCTCAGTGCTTACCTTTCCGTCACTTTTCCACCCAGAGATCACATCCTTCAGGGCTGACTTTATATCATCATAGTCCTTTAAATCAAATCTACTGTCCATACGAAGCTTTAACATAAAGCCATCGTCATCATTAATACGATCTGCAAGCCTGCTCATCGCCGCACTTCCTTTCCGCTGCTGTGTTTTTTCAGGATATTCTCCAAGAGGCATCTTATTTCCACAAAGTAATTACTGCTATTATAGCAAACAGCTCATAAAAAGTCAAATCCGGTACAATTCTTTTCCGCACATGATATAGTTTTTTCTTTACATTCGGCTCAGCATATGATATAATTAATTATATCTTTACACGATAAATCACATCTGCCGAAAGGAACAACATGAGATCAAAATATATTATACCCGTTTTTGCTGCATTCTGCCTCCTCACAGGCTGCGGCGGCAAAAAAGTCAGCAATAACGTAAGCGTTTCCGTTGAGGTGAATACCACCTCAGCTGTTACGACATCAGTCGGCACTTCTGCTGCCGTTGTGACTTCTAAACCTGTAACAACTACCGCCACTGCTGCCGCAAAGCCCGAACCTCCCAAGGATCTGGTGCTCAAGGGCAAGGACTCAGTGGAGGTCTATGAGGAAATAAAGCTCAAGGACTTCATTACCGAAAAAAATGTGGACCTCAAGGACGGAGAAGTCCTGCTCAATACCTCGGATACAGGCGTTTATGAGGTGGAGATACCTTATATCTACGGCGGCAACGAGTTCACGCAGAAGCTTCAGTACAGCGTCCTCGATACTACCGCTCCCATCGTGCTCAACGCAGGTTGGACTCCCAATCATAAGGTGGGTACTCCTTTCGACCTCAACAACTACGTCGGCTTTGCCGATAACTTCGATAAGGCTCCCACACTCACCTATGAGGGAGATGTCGACCCCAACGCTGTGGGCGATTATCCCCTTACTGCCACCGCTACCGACAGCTCAGGCAATTCCGTTTCGTGGGACCTGACTATATCTGTTGTGGAACAGGTGCCTGCTCCCGTTGACAATAACCCGAGAGTGGATTACAGCGACTTCATCGCAAGATACGATCAGGAGGGCGTCCGCTTCGGTATCGACGTATCTGCATGGCAGACCAATGTGGACTACAACGCGGTCCGCGACGCAGGGTGCAGCTTCGTCATTATCCGTATCGGCTATTACTACAGCCAGATCACCATGGACGACTACTTCCGCCAGAATATCGAAAACGCCACCGCCGCAGGTCTCGATGTGGGCGTTTACTTCTATACCACCGATAACTCCGAGGAGGGCGTCCGCGAACACGCCCGCTGGATAGCTGATAACCTGAACGGTCAGCAGCTGGACTTCCCCGTCGCCTTCGACTGGGAGGAGTTCGGAAACTTCCAGAAATACGGCATGAGCATCAAGGACCTCAATGACATATATGCCGCTTTCGCCGACGAAATGGAAAAATGCGGCTACTCCGCTATGCTTTACAGCAGCAAGAACTTCCTCAATAACTTCTGGAGTGAGCGCACTAAGGCTTCCCACCCCGTATGGCTGGCTCACTTCGTCGACGAGACCGACTATGAGGGAGACTACGCTATCTGGCAGGCAAGCGCCTACGGTCATATCCCCGGTATTGTGGGAGATGTGGATATGGATATACAGTATATGAATAAATCCTTGAATTAACAAAAAGAGCTGACCGCTTGGTCAGCTCTTATATTTTATACGAACGCCCGCTCTATTGACTAATCTAGGGTAGCTATGATATAATGATTAAGGGTGAGTTGTGCATGAGGTTTTACATAGACTTTGAAAATGTCGGAAGCGCAGGACTTATAGGAATCGAATCATTAACAGAAAGTGACTGTGTACGAATATACTATAGTAACAATCCTAATGTTGATATGTATACAATAGAAAAAATGATACATTCACCAGCAAAAATTCATTTTGTAAAATTACCTGATTCCTTAAAAATGATGAATCCGCCAAATGCTCTTGATATTGTAATACTGGCCGATATTTCAAGAATTGTTGCTTCCTTAGGCTCGAATTACGCTGTTGTGGTATCAAACGATAAGGGATATGATCGGGTAATCGCTGAATTAAACCGTACAAACAGAACAAAAAATGTATTGCGTTCAGAAAGTATAAAATCTTTAAACATATCAAAAACTGCAAATAATAATTCTGTATCAAAAGTTATTGATCATGATGCACTGAACCAGCTTTTTATCCAAACACTGTCAAAGTACATTCAGCATAAAGATAAGATTATTAAAATCGTAACCTCCTCTAAAACAAGATCCGAAATCAACACTCGAATCAGTCGATCTTTTGATAATAAACAATCCAAGGTTATCATGGGAGCATTGAAACCAATTATAAAATTGTTGCCCGGACAATGAAAATTAAATGACTGCCAGTCCTCTGTAAAAGCAGAGTTCCGGCAGTCATTTTTCTTTATTAAGTTATTCTTTATCTTCTTTCAGAAACTAAGTTCTTGCTGTAAACGGGACTCCCCGCCGCTTCGGGAATTATTCCCACTCGCTCCTCGAACCGTAATCTTAACCAGTTTAAGTTAAGTTTTATCGTGCGTGGTATCTCTATTATCTCAGCTGTCTGTCAGATTTGGAGTATCTGATTTTTTGTTGCCATTGTGTTGCCAGTGGACATATTGAGTATAGCGCAGATTGAAGTGGTTGTCAAGTCGAAATTTAGGAAATTATATTGAATTTTCATGTTCTTTGTGCTATAATAGTAAAAAAGTAGATTTTACTACTGAGCAGAATTTTGGGGTGATTATTATGAAAGCATATGGCAATTCTTTTAGTATCATCAGGAATAACTACCTGTATGAAATACCTTTCTTTCAAAGAAGGTATGTTTGGGAAGAAGAAAACTGGAAAGAGCTTCTTGAAAGCCTGAGTGATCCTAATGATTGTCCGTTTTTAGGCTCTATCATTTTGAAGAAGAACAAAGACGTATCTGGTGATCTTTTTTGGACTGTGATTGACGGACAGCAAAGATTAACTACATTGAGTATTTTAATGCGTGCTTGTTATGATGAATTAGCAACGATCCAGAATTCAGAAAGGTTTCATTCCGAGGACGAGGATGAAGACCCTTGGGGAGACGAGGTTAGGATACCTTTTCTTGACACTACTCGAATCAAAGATGCTAATGGTGACAAACATACAAAAATCAGGCATAGTCGTATCGATCATATTGATTTTGAAAAGGTCATGTCTGGTTTTTTCAAAGATACATACGATGACGAAACGATCAATCATTCAAGTAAAATCATACGTTGCTATTGCTTCTTTAGACGATCGTTAAAGAGCATGGGAATGGAGACTGTGCTTGTTATTTGGAACTATCTCACGAAAAAAGTCGAAGAATATGACGAATATGGAAAGTATCTTGTTATTATAGAGCTTGGAAATAAAGAAAATGAGCAGGCAATCTTTGATACGATCAATACCGCTGGAGTTAGATTGACTTGTTCCGATACGATTAAGAATTCGATATTTCAATGTTATATTGATCTCTTGCGAAAGGCAGGCAGAAGCGATGATTCTTCAATAAAAAAAGCAACAGACCTATATGATCTTCAATGGGATAGTGTTTTTTCATCATCACAAGAATCTATTGCATACTGGAATAGGTCACGTCAAGTCGGAAGATTATACAGGGATAACATAGAGATACTCCTGCATTGTATTGCTGTCATCAAAGGCTTCTTTGATCCAGCCGAAAAGAAAATGTCTGATTTACCGCAATGTTATAAAGACTATATCTCAGATCTTTCCTGTCCTGAATTGGAGGCTTTTATCAAGGAGATCAACACCTATGCAAAGCTGTATCAGGATAATTTTGAAGAGATAGATTCAGAAGCACTGTATTGCTATGACACGGAGCAATACTTATCAAGGATCATGCATATAGTTGATGTGCTGGAAATATCGACATTCCTGCCATATATCCTATATCTTCTTTTTGAAAAAGAACAGAATCCTCAGACTGATGTTAAGGAACGTTTTCTTGCATTGGAACGTTATCTGATACTTCATGCTATATGTGGTGAAACTACAAAAAATTATAATAAAGAGTGTTTGCAGCTTATCAAAGGAACATCCATTGATACACTGTTAGCTGGTTGTGAAAACATCAATTCTGACAGATATGAATATGGTTTACGTCACATGAACAGTAATAAGCTTGCAACACTATTGTTGTTCTGGGTAGAACTCTACAAACGAAGTGTATCAAATGCAGATTTGAAAAAACTATCTTATGCTTTTACATTAGAGCATATCATGCCTCAGAAATGGGAACAATATTGGTCTATTCAAACTCTTCCGGTTTATGCTGAAAATGGAGAGCTTGAAGAAAATGAAGAAGTAGCCAAGCGTATTAGGTCTGATGCTATTTACCAAATTGGAAATATGACATTGCTCACAGGCAAATTGAACACTTCCCTCAGAAACTATGATTTTACAAGGAAAGTAAATGGAGAAGGAAGAAAAAAAGGCATGAAGGAACTTGCTGATTGTATGATCACAAGAGAAATAATAGAACTGCCTGCATGGAAAGAGTCCGCTATTATTGACCGTACCGTAGCTTTATCCTCAATAATATCTCAAATATGGGGATTATCCTTTGCGTAAATAAAAGCTCCTGCTTCTTTAGATGGAGAAGCAGGAGCTTTTTCGCATCACACATACACCATAGCCGCATACACCGGCTCCCTGGCGATCAGACGATCCATATTCTCCAGACCTCTCGCTTTGGCAAGATCACCGACCGCCACAGCTCTGAGATACTCCTCATCGTTATCGAGCATCATTCCGACCTGTCGATCAATGGCTTTCGCTACGGAACGGTCGAGGTCGGTCAGGTAGCTGAGTATCGTGCCGTCGTTGACCAGCTTTTTCAGCCTTGTAGGACGATACTCCGCTGAATAGTGCAGATGATACTTGATGTGATCGGAGCTGAATGATGTTACACTCGGCTCGGCATCGGTGGTGTTGTGGGTAACGGTCAGCGCATCGGTGTCAAGCACCCATACGGGCTTGTTCTTGCCGTTCACCTGAACCTTGTTTTTGCTTCTGATGATCATAACATTGTCCTCCTTATTCCAAAGTGTTATTTCTTGTGTTGCAATTATATCTGAACTGCTGATAATCGGCATTCAGTCCGCAGGCAGAAATAAACGCCTTAGCTTTTCTCAGCTCACGGGACAGCTCATCTTCTCTGCTGATTCGAGCCGTTTCCTTTTTCAGCTTCTCACGGGTGAAAAGTCCCTTTTGCTCCTCAGCTTTCTTGTAGGCGGCAAGCTCCGAGGAAGCTGCCGCCAACTGCGTTTTCAGAGCATCACGCTCCTGAACAGCCGTGTCGTGTTCGGCTTTGAGCTTTTTCGCAGACTTGACCATAGCCACATACTTCTTGGCGGTGTCGCTGAGGGTGTCGTAGTCCTCTTTGGCGAGAGTGACTTTCTTGCCGAACACAGACTCCTTGACCTCAATGCTTTCGATTTCGTCCAACTTGACTTTTTTCTTAGCTGCCTTGTCGAGTTCGACTCTGGCTTCGTCACGCTCGGAGAGAGCCTGCGCCTTTTCCTCATTCAGCCGCCTGATCTCGTCCTCATGTTCGCCGTATTCCTCGACCGTGTAGCTGTAACCTCTGGACTTCTTCGGCTCGCTGATCTCGATACCGTGAGCGTTGCAAATATCCCTCAGCACTTCCCACTCACGAAGCCGCCAACGGTTATTGGAATGAGCGTCATTCCCAAACCCCATTTCATCGAGTGCCTTGTTCTTTGCGTTGCGGACTTCAAGCCCTCTGCTGTAATGTCCGAGTGGGATATAGTCGATGTGCAAATGGGGAGTTGCTTCATCGAGGTGCATGACCGCATTGAACACATAGAGGTTCGGATTTCTCGCCTGAAATCCCTCCATATATTCACGCAGACACTCTGCCGTTATCTCAGCATCGGGAGTTCCGACAGCCGAATCGTTTTTCGTGCCAATGTAGACGAGGTGTTCGTAGAAACTTTTCTGCTTGTTTGCACCCTCAATCACGCTCTTGCTGGGTGGACGGTTAAACAGGTGTTCAAAGTAGTCAACTATCTTGCGGTCATTCCTTTTCTGATGGGCGTTGTATCTCTCTACCGCTTCGTCAAAAAGCTGGTGGTAGGTCTCGCCCAAGTCCTGCTGAACGAACACGATGTTATCTGGTGTCCTGAGTGGGTCGATATTCTTGGCAGTGAACTCTCGGTTGTTATGTGAAAGGCTGCCTTTGCCCTCGCACATCGAGATAGATTTTGTACTCATATAATGTCTCCTTTTATATCTCTGTTTGAACCCTCTGACGAGGGATAATCATACGCATAAGGCTCACCGCCTATGCGATGATGAGCGCCCTTGAAGGGCTTTTGAATTGGCTTGCAACGATAAGTATATCGGCAAACCAAACGGCTCGGAGAGCCGGAATTTACTTGCGGGACGCCGCCAGTAACCCCAAAGCACTTTTGACAGCATACTCGGACTATCAAAAATGCTTATGGGGCTCTGCGAGGCTGAACGGCTGACGGAACAGCCGAAAAATGTGGACACAGTAATGCAGAAATCCGCATTACAAAAATCCAAAATTGCAGTTTCCAAAACTGCAAAAATCAGAACGGAATATCCACCTCAATATTGAATTTATTGAGAAGAAAATCCAGCTCAAAATCATAGTCCCAAGCTTCATCGTCCGTCAAAAAATCATAGTAACGAACCAGTGCTTCACGCACATCAAGACCGCTTCTTTCTTCAAGGATAGAAGTCAGCGCTTTTACCTTTTCCATATCAGGCATTTTTCACACCCCCTTCCTCTAAAAATCCATCGTGTTGTTTCTGCGTCGATGTGCGTCGGTGGTGACGATGTTTTAGACCCCCCTCAAACCATCGACGCATCGACGCACATCGTCACACTAAAGCGTTATCGATCATCTGCTGATAAGCTCGATCATAATCTTCACCTGCAATATCATCGACCGTGTCGGCGCTGATGATGATCTCTCCCTTAACGGCAGGAATATCATCTGCACTTTTTTCGGTTTCTTCTTCTGCGGGTTCAGGCGAGATTACGATCGGGTGATCAGCATCATAGCGGAGCTGAATCAGCTTTGCTTTGTGTGTCCGCTTATTGCTGTACTGCACAAAGTAAAGATTGTACAGCTTTCCTGCGTTGACATTCAGTTTCAGCGACAGAGCATTCGGTTTGATGTCAAGCTCCAGCTTTTCGATCAGCTCAGTCGCCGTACCCTCCCAATTTGGATTATCCGCATTGATGAAATTGCCGATCGCTTCAAGCACAGGTTCAGGCGGCTCCGTGTATTCGGGCGACTTCTCTCCGCTCAGTTCCCAGCACAGCGTTTCTTTGTTTCGGGTGAGCATGAACTTCTTGTCGGGCTGATCTCTGCCAGATACCTCAATAGTAGCATCACCGTCGGAACGCTTATTCTTGTACATGATGAAAGCTCCGTCTGCTGCACCGAGCAGACCGTTTGTGCCAGAAATGCGGTCGAAATTATCATCGGACTTCTGCTTGCGGGTGTGGTGAACGAGTATCAGGCAGATACCCGTCCTGTCCGCAAACGCTTTCAGCCCTGCAATAATATCGTAGTCACGGGCATAGCTGTAAGTATCGTCCTCGGCTTCACGCACTTTCTGCAACGTGTCGATGATGACGACCGAGGTTTCGGGGTGTTCGTTCAGGAACGTTCCGAGCTGATCGAGCAGTCCCTCGTTCAGCGACTTGGAAGCAACTGAAAAGAAAAGATCAGGCGTTGTTTCCGTGCCGAACATTCGGTACAGACGCTCCTGCAATCTGCGGTAATCGTCCTCCAAAGCGAGGTACAGCACCGTACCCTTGCGGACGGAATAGTTCCACATCGGTGTCCCTGAGCTGACATGATAGGCGATCTGTGCCATCATAAAGCTCTTGCCGACCTTCGGCGCTCCTACGAACAGATAAGTTCCCGGGTAGAGGAAGTGGTCGATGATCGGCGGTTTGCCCGGATAGACCATTTCATAAAGCTCCGGCATCGAAACAGTCTGCATAAAGCCGGGTGAAGCTTCTCGCTCCGCCTGAGCCTGTGCCTGCATTTCCTGTTCGTACTGCATCTGCGCCTCGAACATTTCCTCGGCTGAGGGGTTGAAATCCTCCCCGTAATCTGGTATAATACCATTGTAGTTGTTAAGTGACTGCTCTGCACCTGCGCCAACAGGTGCGTCAAGAGCGGTCATTTCTCTTTCTTCGGTCATTCTCTATCTCCTTTCAGACCATTCAGAGTTGTTGTGATAAGCTGTATCGTGGACAGCAGCTCATCGTCCAC
>JAFWTA010000011.1 GCA_017519145.1 Ruminococcus sp. | reverse complement strand
TGGGGATCTTCGGGAAGGATCAAGTTCTCTTCAGGATTCAGCGGAAATAACGGCCCTCATACATTCGATCAGCTTGTAAATCAGGGTATATACTACATTCTTCGTTACGAAGGCTGATACATAAACAAAAGCCACTCCCCCCGGGGAGTGGCTTTTTCTGTGTTTTCAGTTTTTTGCCATATATGATTCCATGGTCATGGGTTCTTCCTTTACAGTGGAGAGATAAGCGTAGTAGGCGAGTATATTTGAAGCGTCCACGGCAGTTATGTCTCCGTCGCTGTCCACATCGGCTGCCATGATCTGAGTGTCGGTGAAGCCGCTCTCCTGATCGGTGGATATCCTTGCATAACAGCCAAGGACAGCCGAAGCGTCAACGGAGTTCACAGCGCCGTCATTATCCACATCGCCCATAGTAAATGCAGGCTCCAGCTTTATGACGATATCCTGATGCTCGCCGAATCCATTGAATCTGAAGGTCTTTGTATAGGGCATTTTGTACTCGGCAGGGACGTTATAAAGCTTGATGCCGTAAGACTTTTGGGGGAAGATAAGGTTATCGAATGTCATTACGGGAGTATCTGAGGTATTCCAGTTGAGCAGATTGTTTGTATCGATGCCGCCTCCTGTGAGCTCGCCTGTTATGCCCTTCACAGTTTCTCCTGTTTTCGCGTCTACAACAGAGATACTTGCTGAGCAGGCTGTTTCGGCGGTGGGCTTGGGCTCGATCAGCAGATGTATGGGATCATCCATGATACCGTTCTCAATCTTGAAGCGGAAGCCGTTTTCGCCTCTTTCTGCATTCTTTGCTATGTAGTTGTCGGAATATTTTTCCCTTAGCAAACTCGTGACAGCGACCTGGCTGCTCTTTGAAATAAACCTGTATTTTTCTGAAGGAACGCATTTCAGAGTATATTCTCCGTCAGGGAGTGAGCCCGTACCAACAGTATCTCTGACTAATCCCGAAGTGAAGCTGTAGCGGTAGCCCTTATCGTCATATACTCCTGCACTTTCAAGGACATCATCATTTGATGATGCGGAGGAAACGGCCTCAATTGATGACATTGAGGAGTCTTCCCTGCATAAAAAGCAGGTGGTATCGGTGTTTCCGTAAATATCGGAGATGTACATGGGAACGGCGATCTTTTCGGTATCTCCGCCCTTCCTGAAGTAGAGCTTTATTCTGCCGGCGTTGTTGTATTTGCCCGAGAATATATTGTCATCGTTGAAGGTGATGTAGTACTCTGAACCCTCGTGATATTCGATATCGGTGATCGTCTTGACAGGCTCCTCGCTTGCCTCCCAGCTTGCCAGTTCCTGCTGATTGTCTTTGTCGCCTCCGATATATTCGACCAGACTTGCCTTTGTGGGCAGAACAGCGCCTCTTGTTCTGAGGTCGAAAACTCCCACGGTAACTGCGCAG
This sequence comes from Ruminococcus sp., assembly GCA_017519145.1. Classification (GTDB taxonomy): domain Bacteria; phylum Bacillota; class Clostridia; order Oscillospirales; family Ruminococcaceae; genus Ruminococcus. Next base: position 65,994 of record JAFWTA010000011.1, on the reverse strand, counting down.
TGTGCGCTGTCTGCGGGGACGGGATCCTCATCGGGGAGAACTACTTTTTCTATGGCGGCTGCCTCCTCATCGGTCATGACGCGCTTCAGCTTTATCACAGCGTCAGCGTGTTCGCCGTAGGCAGCGAATTTGAATGATGCCTCTGCTGTGGGCTCATAGCACGCGGAAGAGGGATAAGCTATGAATGTATAGGTCTCGTCGAGTTTTTTGAGGGCGTCCAGCTTCTTTGGCTCACTGTTTTCGGTCACCCAGCTCATTTTTGATACTCCGGGGAAGCTCTCGTCCAGCTCGACGTAACAGCCGTTTATTGGCTCTCCTGTATCTGCATCGACTACTGAAACATCGGCGGTACAGGAGTTTTCAGCGGTCGGGACCGGCTCTGCGTAGAAATACAGTTCGTTGTCTATGTATCCGTTCTCAACGCTGAAAGAAATACCCTCGGAAAGATCCGCAGAGAAGTAATCCAGAGGTATGTTGTACATCTTGCTTGTTGCTTTTGCTGTGTCACTGTATTTCCGCAGGAACCTGTAACCCTCGGCAAGCTCGACCTTGGCGGTATAGTGACCGTCGGGGACTATGAATTCGTCTTCGGTATAGGAAGAAAACAGAACTTCAGACTTGTCGGGGATGCTGTTGAGGTATCTGAACCCGTTGTCATCAACTATACAGTAGTCCGCAATGGCATCTGATTCTCTTCCGTAAAGGAATGAAGTGGAGCGGCTTGACGATTTGACTACATGGATCCTGAAGTGGAGCTCCCTGCCGTTATCGGAACGTATAAGGAAGCCCGGATAATCAGTAAGGGAGTATCCGCAGAGAACGATCTTGTCGGTATAGCCTTTTCCCTTGAGGACTATATCTGTTTCTGCGGGGAGACAGTAATCGGTTGGAAGCCCCTCGGTGGTCAGCTTGTAGCTGACGTCGCCGCTGTACTCAAGATCGCGTATTTCCATTACGGAGACCGCTTTCGGGTCCCACTCCTCGAGCACAGTGCGCTCATCGCCTTTGACCGCTACCAGCTTTGCGGTAATGCCATCGGGGAGAGTGTGGTTGGGAGCCACAATAGAGATCATGGCGCCGCAGGTCTCGGACTGCTCTGCGGACTGTTCTGCCGCAAAGGAGTCGGTAAAGCTGTATCCGCTGCTGTAGGCGGTACAGGTACACATAATTGCCGCAGCTGACATAGCTGCTATCATTTTTTTGATCATAAAAGATCCCTCCATATATCATGATAATAGCATTATATATTATTTTGATGCTGAAATCAAGTTTTTGGCTGCGAAATTTACACTTCATTAAAAAAGCGGATATACAGCGATATACACCACTATGATACAGAAAGAGCTGCTGCAAACGGAAGGGGGTACACCTGACATTCGTGATTATACCCACTGCAATATTGCAGATATATGCGTAAAAACGAATGCGATTATACAAAATGTTTATTTCGGCTGCCGGAAACAACCGCCGAATCATAAAAATGTACCTATTTATAAAGGCATATTCCGAGACTTGTCTATTTTGACGAATTTTTGGCAAATCAGACTGACTCCACATTTTGGGTATTGATTTTTCGGGCAATAGATAGTATAATATATTTGTGACTGTATAACTATAAGTAAAATTATATAGTTAAATGCACGGCATATAGTCCGTTCTGTATCATGACATACAGATACGGCAAAAAATATATAATTAAGAAGGTACTCAGATGTTTGTAAACAAGAACAATATCAGACCTTTTGAAAAGAAGGTCTGGCTTTCATCTCCTACTATGCACGGAGATGAACAGAAATGGGTAAATGATGCATTCGAGAAAAACTGGATAACTACAGCAGGAGAGAACATCAACGAGGTGGAAAAGCTCGTTGCCAAGTACGCAGGTGTAAAATATGCGGTGGCTCTTTCCTGTGGAACAGCTTCACTTCATCTTGCTACAAAGCTTGCGGGCGAAAAGCTCTACGGACAGGCTAAACCGAATTGCGGTACGCTTCAGGGACATAAAGTATTCTGTGCTGATATGACCTTTGACGCTACTATCAATCCCGTTGCATATGAAGATGGTGAAGCCGTTTTTATTGATACGGAGCGTGATACATGGAACATGAGCCCCGAGGCTCTGGAAAAGGCTTTCGAGCTTTATCCCGATGTAAAGCTGGTAGTCCTCGTTCACCTTTACGGTGTCCCCGCAAAGATCGACGAGATACGCGCTGTCTGTGAGAAGCACGGCGCTCTCATAATCGAGGACGCTGCCGAGTCCTTCGGCGCTACATACAAGGGCAGGGAAACAGGCTGTTTCGGAGATTACAGCGCCATCAGCTTCAACGGAAACAAGATAATCACAGGTTCATCGGGCGGAATGTTCCTGACAGACAGCAAGGACGACGCCGACAAGGTGCGCAAGTGGTCAACTCAGTCAAGAGAGGCTGCTCCGTGGTATCAGCATGAGGAGGTCGGATATAACTACCGTATGTCCAACATCATCGCTGGTGTTATCCGCGGTCAGATGAACTATCTTGACGAGCATATCGCTCAGAAAAAAGCTATATACGAGCGCTATAAGGAGGGACTCAAGGGTCTTCCCGTTACCGTGAACCCCTTCGATGAGAAGAACAGCTCTCCCAATTTCTGGCTCAGCTGCCTCCTTATCGACAAGGACGCAATGTGCAGACAGGTGAGAGGCGAGAACGAGGCTCTCTATATCCCCGAAAAGGGCAAGAGCTGTCCTACGGAGATACTTGAGACTCTGGCAAGCTTCAATGCTGAGGGACGTCCTATCTGGAAGCCCATGCATATGCAGCCTATCTACCGCATGAACGGCTTCGTTACCGCAAACGGCAGCGGCAGAGGTCAGTCCAATGCCTATATCGACCGCGGCGAGGCTACAGACGTAGGCGCTGACATTTTCGAGAGGGGACTGTGTCTCCCCAGCGACAATAAGATGACCCCCGAACAGCAGGATATCATAATAGATCTTATCAGGAGTTGTTTTGAATAATGTATGCTAAGTGTTTCAAGAGAATGTTCGACTTCATTCTCTCTCTCGGTGCTATAATCGTCCTTTCACCCATACTCATCGTGCTGATGATCGTGGGAGCTGTGGCAATGGGCGGCAATCCTTTCTTTACTCAGGAGCGTCCCGGCAAGCGCGAGAGGATATTCAAGCTTATCAAGTTCAGGACCATGAACAATAAAAAGGACAAGCGCGGCAATCTCCTCCCCGATGAAAAGCGCCTTACAGCTTACGGCAAGTGGCTCAGAAGCACAAGCCTTGACGAGCTCCCCGAGCTTTTCAACATCCTCAGAGGCGATATGGCCATCGTTGGTCCCAGACCGCTGCTTGTAAAGTATCTCCCCAGATACAACAAGGAGCAGCACAAGCGCCACAGAGTACGTCCGGGTCTTACAGGTCTGGCTCAGGTAAACGGCAGAAATGCCATTTCATGGGAGGACAAGTTCAGATACGACGTAAAGTATGTGAATAATGTCACCTTCAAGGGCGATCTGGATATCATAATGAAGACAGTCAAGGCTGTTCTTCACCGTGACGGCATCAACTCCGAGACCTGCGTGACCATGGAGGAATTCATGGGAACTCCCGAGACAGCAGGTAAGTGATCGGATGAAAAAAGTCATAATAATCGGGGCGAGCGGACACGCAAAGGTCATTGCCGACATTATAATAAGAAGCGGCGATGAACTTGTGGGATTTCTCGATGACAATACAGAGCTCCCCGAAAAGATAATCGGGTATCCCTATCTGGGGAAAATATCCGACTATGTTAAGTTCAGCGGCTGCCTGTTTATCATAGGAATAGGCAATAACAGGGTCAGAGAGAGACTTGCAGGCGAGATGGATGTTCAGTGGTATACGGCGATCCATCCCTCCGCGCAGATAGCAATGGATACCTCCATAGGCGAGGGTACAGCGGTAATGGCTAATGCCGTTGTGAATACCTCCGCAAGAGTGGGAAAGCACTGTATCATCAATACAGGTGCTGTCATCGAGCATGACAACTGTCTTGCGGACTATGTCCACGTCTCTCCCAATGCAGCTCTCTGCGGTACCGTCAGTGTCGGAAGACTGACACATATCGGCGCGGGAGCTGTTGTAAAGAATAATACCTCTGTCTGTGAAAACGTCATCGTGGGAGCAGGCGGAGCAGTTGTTGCGGATATCACGGAAAGCGGCACATATGTGGGCGTCCCCGTGAGAAAGCTTATAAAGAATAAATAATTTTAATGAGGTGCGATCGTGGGAAAAGAATTTTTTGAAGCATATGAGATCAGCGATGAGACATTCAGGAAAATGCAGAAGAAAATGCTTGAAATGCTTCTGTATTTCAAGGATTTCTGCGCTAAGCACGACCTTATGTTCTATCTCTGCGGAGGCGCTGCCATCGGCGCTATCAGAGAGCACGGATTTGTTCCGTGGGATGACGATATAGATGTGTTCATGCCCAGAGCCGATTACGAAAGGTTTGCCGAGCTGTGGAAGAAGTACGGCGACAAGGACAGATTTGTTTACTGCCGCACCAATGATAAGGTAAACTTCCACCACTCCTGCACATCTCTGCGTGATCCGAGCACGACTTTCATCTGTTCCTATAACCAGAATCTGGATATCTGTCACGGAGTTGCTTTCGAGATAGCTCCCATAGACGGCTGTCCTTCATCAAAGCTGGCAAGAAGGATACAGCTTTTCCACGCTTTCGTGTATGCCCTTTTCAATACCCAGAGACTTCCCAACAACAAGGGCAAGATGTTCAGGACTATGGCTACCGTTCTGTACAAGCTCATTCCCTCGCCAAAGGTGAGATACAAGATCTGGAAGCGCGCCGAGCGCGAGATGTCCAAGTACTCATGGGATGAGTGCGAGTACGTTACCGAGCTTATCGGAAGCGTAAAGGGTATGCTTTACAAGCACCCCAAGAAGTGGTTCGCTTCTCAGAAGTGGGTGGACTTTGAGGGCTATAAGGTACCTGTTATGGCAGGCTATGACCACTACCTCACCCGTATCTTCGGAAACTATATGCAGCGTCCTCCCAAGGATCAGCAGCACGCAAAGCATCAGCTTGAGTTCGTGGATATGGATCACCCTTATACATATTATAAGAATAAAAAATACTTCCCAGGAAGAAAAGGAAAGTTCGGAGGAGCAATGTAATGTCAAATGTTGCTGTGATTTTTGCAGGCGGTACAGGCCAGAGAATGAATTCCAAAACTAAACCCAAGCAGTTCCTTGAGCTCCACGGCAAGCCCATACTTGTCTATACAATAGAGCATTTCCAAAGGCACAAGGACATCGACGGCGTAGTGCTGGTCATCCTTGAGAGCTGGATAGACTACTGCAATGAGCTGGTGGAGAAGTTCCGCCTTACAAAGGTCAGGGCTGTTATCGCAGGCGGCGATACGGGACAGGCTTCCATCTGCAACGGTATAAAGAAGGCTGCCGAGCTTTTCGGCGATGACAGCATCGTACTCATCCACGACGGCGTAAGGCCTCTCATCGACGAGGCTACTATCACGGCGGATATCGAGTGCGCAAAGAAGAACGGAAACGCCATCACGGTGACTTCCGCCATAGAAACAGTTTCCCTTACCGATGACGACGGCAGGATCAGCGATATATTCGAGAGATCAAGATGCTGTATGGCAAGAGCTCCCCAGTGCTTTGTGCTGAAGGATATCATTGCCGCTCATGAAAGGGCTATTGCCGAGGGAAACAAGCAGTTCATCGACTCTGCAAGCATGATGCGCTATTACGGGCATGAGCTGTATACAGTCCCCGGAGCTATCGAGAATATCAAGATAACAACTCCCTCGGATTATTATATATTCCGCGCCATAGTTGACGCAAGAGAAGATTCTCAGATATTCGGACTTTGATTTTGACGAAGGGATGAATTAGAAATGTCTGCAGTGAATAAGATTACGGATCAGATCAAAAAAATGAAGGCCGAGGACTGGAAGTCCATCATCAAGCTCGGTCTTTCGTTTATCCCCGGCAAGATCTGGAAGCTGGCTTCCCCGAAGATGTGGGTGGTCTCGGAGTATGAGGCTCTTGCAAGAGACAACGGATACTGGTTCTTCAAGTATATGCGCGAAAAGCATAAGGACCAGAAGGTGTATTACCCCATTGAGTTCAGCGCACCTGACTACAAGCTTATAAAAAAGCTGGGAAATGTTATCCCTTTCGGCGGCTGGAAGCACTATCTCCTTTTCTGGGCTGCGGACGTATATATAGGTACTACAAAATGCTACGGCTTCCCGTACAGAAGGATCTGTGAGGACCTTGTCCAGTGGAAGCTGACAGGCTTCAAGTATGTCTTCCTCAATCACGGCTTCACAAGAGGCTATTCCTCCATCGTTGACGCCAAGGAGACAAATTATCAGCTCCTGTTCACCTGCTCTGAAAAGGACGCCGATATCATCAGAAGGGACAACGGTCAGTCGCCTAAGATAATGCGCTGCCCCGGATATCCCAGACACGATACCCTCAATGATGATATCCTTAATAAGAAGCAGATCCTCATTATGCCTACATGGAGAAAATGGATCGATTACAGACTCCTTACCACTGATGAGCAGAAAAAGGAGAATATGCAGAAATTCTTCGCTTCAAGGTATTATAACTGCCTGAAGAGCCTTGTGAACAGCGAGAAATTCATAAGCTTTCTGGATAAGAATGACCTCAATGTGATATTCTATTTCCATGAGTACGCTCAGAAGTACTCAAAGTACATAAAGTCATCCTCACCGAGGATAAAGGTGGGAAAGACCTCAGACTACTCCATACAGGATCTCCTCAGATCCTCGGCTCTTCTCATCACTGACTATTCAAGTGTTGTATATGACTTCGCCTATATGTATAAGCCCGTTATGTACTACCAGTTCGATGTGGATGAGTTTGAAAAGTATCAGTACGCTCCCGGAGAGAGCTTCTCATACGATGAGGACGGCTTCGGAGAGGTATTCTTTGACGAAGAAAAGCTCATCGAAGCGGTAAAGACCTCCTATGAGGGCGGCTTCACCATGGACGAAAAGTATAAGAAGAGAGTCGATGAATTTTTCGCTCACCACGATAACGGTAACTGTGACCGTGTTTACAGGGAAATCAAAAAGATCGCAAGGAAGTAATTATGCAGAGTAAATATGCTGTTGTCATCGTCACATTCCAGCCCGATATCGAGCGCGTTGTCGGAAACGTCAGAGAGCTTCAGAGACAGGGCTTTTATGTTGTGATCGTTGATAACTTTTCGGATAGTATCGCGGAAATAAGGGAGAGATCGGGCTGTGACAAGCTTGTGGAGCTCCCCGAAAATAAAGGCATAGCCGCTGCCCTCAATGAGGGAATGAGAGCGGCTGTGGAGAACGGCGCTCAGTGGACTCTTTCACTGGATCAGGATACCATGGTCGCCGAGAACCTCCTTGAGGAGTATAAGAAGTACCTCAGGCTCCCCGAAGCAGGCGCACTGTGCCCTGCGGTCGAAAAAAGGGGAGAGGGCATTGTGGGCAATCTCAGCAAGAAGGTGGAGGTCGTGAAAAAATGCCCCACAGCAGGCTTTTTCATCAGCACAGAGGCATGGAATAAAGTAGGGGAGTACGATGAATGGATGTTCATCGACTATGTTGACTACGACATAGAGACCCGCCTGAGAAAAGCAGGCTATAAGATATACAGGATCAATACCACAAGGATAATACAGGAGCTGGGCAAGCTCAGCGTCAACAAGTTCTTTTACGGTATGGGCAAGCTGCTCCATGTGAAAAAGCTTTGCAACTTTGCGACCACATATAACCACTCTCCGTTCAGAAACTACTATTTCGTCAGAAATGGTCTGTACTACATCAACAAGCACAGGGACTTCCTGAACGTCAGGGGAGAATATAACTTTCTCATAAAATGGGAGACAAAAAAGCTTCTTCTCGAGAAGCACAGAATAGCAAATCTCCGCGCCCTTATCAGAGGCGTGAGGGATTATAAACGTAAGAAAAAGGGCAGGTAATGCGATGTTATATGCGGCAGCCGCTATTCTAATAGTTCTTGGGTTCGTTTTCCCTAAAAACAAAATTGTAAATATAGTTATCCTTCTTTATATGTGGGTATTGTTCGCGTTCAACACTTGGAATGCGGATTATATGAATTATTATTGGATATATGAAAGGATAGGAACTGGTGATCTTTGGGGCACGACTGTCAGTGAAGAAGGATTTGTATATCTATGCTATTTCTTCAGGCATAATCTCGGACTGACTTACGCTGAATTTCTTGTTTTTGTTGCAACTGTCTGCACGATATTGTTGAAGATAGTCGCTGATCTCTTTTCAAAACGTCCGAACACAGTTCTGGCATTATCGATTCTCTATCCGTATTGGATAATGGTATGCCAATATAGATCGTATATTGCAACGCTTTTTTCGATGATAGGTATATATTTCCTGTTTTTTGATCCTAAAAAGGAATCACGGTATTTCTTTAAAAGGAACAATAAAATTCAGAGAATAATGCAAAGCGATACTTTTAGAAGTGCAATGTTTTTTGTTTTCATCTTTATCGGAGTTCTTTTTCATAGGACCGCGGTATTCTTTGCAATATTCTACATTGCCAAGAAGTTTGATACCAAGAGACTTGTGATCATTACAAGCGTTCTGTTTGTAATGTTATTTGCATTGCATCTGCCTTTCATGGCAAATTTCCTTTCACATTTCATGTCACGCAGCAAGATAAATACATGGCTTCTGTCTGATGGTACAAGAACGATCGTTGGCTTGTTTTTCCTTGTTGTTGTAAGGATAGGTACGGTGATCGTTGAATACTTTATGCTTGACAGTTACCGTAAAAGTGGTTCTGTCTCAAAAGAATACTTACATTTTGTAGAGATGGTGTTTAAAACAACGCTTATCAGCCTTTCCTTTTTATCATTGGAGCTTTATGTAAAGGATTACGAAAGGCTGGCTCGTGTTACACTATTGTTATCATATTGCATTTTTGCGGATTTTCTGATGCAGAAGAAAGTAAAAGCAGAGAAAATACCTGTTACATATTTTGTTTTTATTGCTTTTTATTTGGTACATACCGCGTATTATTTCTATGTTCGCGGAGGATATCTTGATATAGCTTTCTATCCGTTATTTGAACATAACTCACTTATAGCGTAAGAATTTTAGGCTTGAGATGATTTGTTTCATAAACACATCACGAAAGGAAAAAGAGAATGTTTGATATAGCTCTTGTCAATAAGTTCCGCAGAGAGCTGATGGGCTTTGCAATAATCTGGATAATGATCTTCCATTGTCTCTCTGACCATATCAAAGCTTTAGGGATACCTGTGCTGTCATTCTTGTCAAAGCAGGGAGATCTTGGCGTTGAATTATTCCTTTTCCTTTCGGGTATCGGTCTGTTCTACTCAATGAGCAAGAACGAGGCTGTACTTCCCTTTTACCGGAGACGGATAAATCGCGTCATAATCCCGTGGCTCATCATCTCCTGTCCCTACTGGATACTGAAAAGCATTATCGTTGACCATGACGGAGCGATGGTGTTCCTTGAGAACTGGAGCGGTGTATCACTCTGGACCAAGGGCGTGACAACGGTATGGTACATTTCCCTTATCGTTGTGCTCTACTTCCTGTACCCGTTCATATACAGACTGCAAAAGAAAAACAGTCTGTTCATAGCGCTTATTATGGGCTGTCTGTTCGCGGTGAATATAGTTATGCTGACGACGGTGCCCGATTTCTACGCTTCGAGGGAAAGAGCTTTCACCCGTATGCTGATATTCTTCCTTGGAAGCCTCACAGGCGAGGTGCTGAAGAAAAAGAGCTGGGACAGCAAAAAGCACGGGATATTCATGGCTTATTCTGGAGCTATGCTCGTTATGTACATCATCGGTATACTGTCCGCGGAATACGGCTTTGACTGGTTCAGCAAGCCCGTGGCAAAGCTGCTCATACGCTTCGGCGGACAGGGCGCGGCAATACTTGTCATCGTTCTGCTCTGTCTGCTCTTTGAGAAGGTGAAGATGGCAGGCGTCAAAAAGGGACTCTCTTTCCTTGGCGGCATAACTCTTGAGATATACCTTATCCATGTTTTCATTACCAACATCATCACCAAGACAGGTTTTATAGAAAACAAGGGATATCCCATAAAATTTGCAGTAATGACAGCGGTTATGGTCATATCAGTTATCATCGCGTGGATCTTCTCGAAGATCTATAACAGCATCGTGGACAGACTTGAAAACAAAAAGTCCGCTGCATGATCAAAAAATGAAAAGGTCGGTAGTATAGTGGTAAAGATAGCAGAAAGGATAATTCCCCGTAAAATTCTTGATAAATATCGCTCATTCCCTGTAACTCTCAGGGCAGCGTTCTGGTTTACGGTATGTAATTTCGTACTGAAGGGCATAAGCTTCATATGTATGCCTATCTATGCGAGATTTCTCTCTGAGGACGAATACGGCACCATGAGCCTTATTACATCCTATGAGCTCATATTCAATATATTCGCTACATTTGAGCTATACCTCGGAGCTTATCAGAGGGGACTGCTCAAATACAAGGATGATACCAAGAATTTCGAGCAGACAATAGTTTTCATCTCCAATATCCTGACTGTTATCTGCTTCTTCATATTCATGCTCCTGAGCAAGCCCATATCGGGCTTTACGGGAGTCACCACTGCTCTTTACTCAATATTCTCGGTGTATTTCTTAGTCTATACGCCGTATAACTGCTGGCTCAACAAGAAGAGGTTCGAGTACGACTACAAAGCTGCGGTAATAATCACCATACTCATGGCTTTTGTGTCAAATCTTGCACCTATCATCACCCTGAAGCTCATCGGTGCTACTGCCAATGTCAAGGTAATAAGCACCCTCGTTATACAGATATTGTTCTGTCTGCCCTTCTGGATAAAGCATCTGAACTTTGCAAATGTGTTCAGAAACAAGGCAAGGACCATCAACTACATCAAATATGCCCTGAGATTTCAGGGACCGCTGGTATTCCACTCTCTGTCATACTATGTGCTGAACCAGTCCGACAGAATAATGATAGACAAGTTTGCGACCAAGGCTGACGTAGCCTTCTACTCGGTGGCATATTCATTTGCCAGTGTTATCATCATCTTCCAGAACTCTCTCAATCAGGTGCTGAAGCCGTGGCGCTTCCAGAAGCTTGACAAGAAGGGCTATAAGGAGGTAAGGGACATCTCCAATGTTCTGGTCATTCTGGTGGGTGCAGTCATCGTAATGTTCATGCTCCTGCTTCCGGAGGTGTTCCTCATATTCCCCGAAAGCTATCACGAAGCACTGAAGGTAGCGCCTCCCGTTACTATCGGCGTGTACTTCCTCTTTCTGTATACCCTCTTTGTTGACGTTGAGTCATACTACGGAAAGACCGAATACATCGCATATGTATCCACATTCTGCGCGCTGCTCAATATCGGACTCAACTACATCGGAATAAAGATGTTCGGCTACATTGCCTGTGCATATACAACACTCATATGCTATGCCCTCATGTCTTTCCTGCACTTCGTATTCATGCAGATAACCTGTAAGAAGGCGCACGTTGAGGAGAGCCCTGTGGATTCAAAGGCAATATGGGGATTCAGTCTCCTTATGCTTGCGATCTTCGGTATAGCAGACGTCTTTTACGGAAGCATCATCGTCAGATACCTGATGGTAGCCTGCATCGTTGCGGCTGTAATAATATTCAGAAAGAAGATAATATCATCGTGGAAGATGATAAGGTCTAAATAAGGAGGATAGGGAAATGCCCCATAAGGTCATTCAGGAGGATATGGAATATATCTGCAAGGCGGATAATATCCCATGGGAAAAGCTGAAAAACAAGACACTTCTCATTACCGGAGGAACAGGTCTTATAGGCTCGACACTAATAAGAGGTCTGCTCCTTGCAAACAGAGAGAGACAGCTTGGTCTGAAGATAAAGCTTATTGTGAGATCACTTGACAGAGTCAGGGAGGTCTTTGAAGAAGCAGAAGCTGCCGATCCGTGCATGAGCTTCATATGCAAGGATCTGGATACGCCATTCGACATCGAAGGCGATGTGGATTACATTATCCACGGGGCAAGTCCCACAGCCAGCGCCTACTTTGCTTCACACCCCGTTGAGACTATCAAGGCAGGCATCATGGGCACCATGAACCTTCTTGAGCTTGCTGTGCAGAAGAAGTCGGAAGCCTTCCTCTTCCTCTCAAGCATGGAGATTTACGGAAAGGTAACTACCGAGGAGATACTTACCGAGGACAAGCTGGGATATATTGATCCCCTTACCATAAGAAGCTGCTACCCCGAGACAAAGAGGATGAGCGAAGCCCTCACAGCTTCATATGCCCATGAGTACGGCATAAGAGCAATGAATATCCGCCTCGCACAGACCTTCGGTCCGGGAGTGCTCTATGACGACCAGAGAGTATTTGCCATGATGGCAAGATGTGCCATGAACGGCGAGAACATACAGCTCCTCACAAAGGGCAAGAGCAAGCACCCCTATCTGTACACCGCTCAGGCTGCAACAGCCATACTGACAGTTCTTCTCAGCGGACAGGCAGGAAAGAGCTACAACGCCGCAAATCCTGACACCTACTGCTCCATCGCAGAGATGGGCGAGATGGTAGCGGAGAAGCTGGGCGGCGGAAAGATAGCCGTTACCTTTGCCGAGAACGGTGATACCTCAAAGTATCCCGACACTACCTTCCTCAACCTTTCCATCGACGCCATAACGGCTCTGGGCTGGAAGCCGGAGGGCGACCTTGCAGACATTTACAGACGCATGATGGAAGTCATGGGAACGGGGAGATAAAAATGAACCATATTTTCTATATAATGGGTAAAAGCTCATCGGGCAAGGATACCATTTATAAGAAGCTGCTGGAAAGCGACGATCTGCTGCCCCTTGTCCTCTATACCACACGCCCCATGCGCGAGAACGAGCAGGAGGGCAGGGAGTACTACTTCACCGACAGGAAGGGCTTTGAGGAAAAGCTCGCCTCGGGAACGGTCATAGAGGAAAGGACCTATGATACGGTATACGGCGACTGGACGTACTTTACCTGCAGCGACAATATCAACCTTGAAAAGGGAAACTATCTCGGCATAGGAACACTTGAGTCCTTTGTGAAGATAAACGCATTTTTCGGCAGCGAAAAGGTCGTTCCTGTCTATATCGAGGTGGATGACGGTATCAGGCTCATCAGAGCCGTTGAGCGCGAGATGCGCGAGGAAAAGCCCAAGTACACCGAGCTTTGCCGCAGATTTATCGCCGACAGCGAGGATTTCTCCGAGGAGAAGCTGAAGGAAGCAGGCATTGAACGCAGGTTCAGCAACAGCGGCACCTTTGAGGAATGTTTCTCTCAGGTGGAAGAATATATAAGAACAATATTATAAAAATATAATATACGAGGTGAAAAAATGAAAGGTATTATTTTAGCAGGCGGCTCAGGCACAAGACTGTATCCGCTTACGATGGTAACGTCGAAGCAGCTGCTTCCCGTTTACGACAAGCCGATGGTTTATTATCCTCTGTCAACACTTATGCTGGCAGGCATCAGGGAGATACTGATAATCTCAACTCCAACAGATCTGCCCAACTTTGAGAGACTTCTCGGTGACGGCTCACAGTACGGCATAGAGCTCAGCTACAAGGTGCAGCCCAGTCCCGACGGACTTGCACAGGCATTCATCCTCGGCAAGGAGTTCATAGGCGATGACTCCTGTGCGATGGTGCTTGGCGACAATATATTCTACGGCAACGGCTTCGGAACTATCCTCAGAGCCGCAAAGGAAAATGCCGAGAAGAACTCACGCGCAACAGTTTTCGGCTACTACGTTCCCGATCCGGAGAGATTCGGCGTAGTTGATTTCGACGAGAACGGCAGAGCACTCTCGATCGAGGAGAAGCCCGCTCAGCCCAAGAGCAATTACGCTGTAACGGGTCTTTACTTCTATCCCTCAGGCGTCAGCGCAAGAGCAGAACAGGTAAAGCCCTCTGCAAGAGGAGAGCTTGAGATAACCACCCTCAACGAAATGTACCTTCATGACGCGCTTCTCGATGTACAGCTTCTTGGACGCGGCTTTGCATGGCTGGATACAGGAACCATGGACAGCCTTGCAGAGGCTACCAACTTCGTACAGATGGTACAGAACCGTCAGGGCATCGAGATATCAGCACCCGAGGAGATAGCCTTTATAAATGGCTGGATAGACAGAGACGGACTGCTCAGGTCCGCAGAAAAATACGGTAAATCACCTTACGGAGCTCACCTGAGAAGAGTTGCCGAAGGAAAAGTTATGTATTAAGGAGAACTGAAAATGACAGTATTTGTAACAGGCGGCGCAGGCTTTATCGGCGCAAATTTCGTATTCCATATGCTCAACACTTACCCCGACTACCGCATAGTATGTCTGGACAAGCTCACATACGCAGGCAACCTTTCAACACTTGAGCCTGTGATGAAGAACCCCAACTTCCGCTTCGTGAAGATAGACATCTGCGACAGAGAGGCTATCTACAAGCTTTTTGAGGAGGAGAAGCCAGACATCGTTGTAAACTTTGCGGCTGAGTCACACGTTGACCGCTCTATCGAGAACCCCGAGATATTCCTCCAGACAAACATCCTCGGCACACAGGTGCTTATGGATGCCTGCCGCAAGTATGGCATACAGCGTTATCATCAGGTTTCCACAGACGAGGTTTACGGCGACCTTCCTCTTGACCGCCCCGACCTCTTCTTCACAGAGGAAACTCCTATCCACACAAGCAGCCCCTATAGCTCATCAAAGGCAGGCGCAGACCTTCTGGTAATGGCTTACCACAGAACCTACGGACTGCCTGTGACAATTTCCAGATGCTCAAACAACTACGGTCCCTATCACTTCCCCGAGAAGCTGATACCCCTTATGATCGCAAACGCACTGGCTGACAAGCCTCTTCCCGTATACGGAGAGGGACTCAATGTCCGCGACTGGCTCTATGTTGAGGATCACTGCCGTGCAATCGACCTTATCATTCACAAGGGCAAGGTAGGCGAGGTCTACAACGTAGGCGGCCACAACGAGATGAAGAACATCGACATCGTAAAGCTCATCTGCAAGGAGCTTGGCAAGCCTGAGAGCCTTATCACACACGTTGAGGACAGGAAGGGACACGATATGCGCTACGCTATCGACCCCACAAAGATCCACAACGAGCTTGGCTGGCTGCCCGAGACAAAGTTTGAGGACGGCATCAAGAAGACTATCAAGTGGTATCTTGAGAAACGTGAGTGGTGGGAGACTATCATCTCAGGCGAGTATCAGAACTACTATGAGAAGATGTACGGCAACCGTGCGGAGGTCTGAGATATGAAGGCATTTGTAACAGGCGTAGGCGGACAGCTGGGTCATGATGTAATGGACGAGCTGGCAAAGCGCGGATATGAGGGTGTAGGCTCCGATATACTGGAGTCTGTCCCCACAGACTATCCCTATGTTCAGCTTGACATCACAGACGCTGAGGCAGTTGAGAAGGCAATAACCGAGGCTAAGCCCGATGTTGTTGTACACTGCGCCGCATGGACAGCAGTTGACGCTGCCGAGGACGAGGAGAACAAGCCCAAGGTAAAGGCTATCAACGTTGACGGTACACAGAATATAGCTGATGTCTGCAAAAAGCTGGGCTGCAAGATGATATACATTTCCACTGACTACGTTTTCAACGGACAGGGAACAGAGCCGTGGCAGCCCGACTGCAAGGACTATGCTCCCCAGAACGTATACGGACAGTCCAAGCTGGACGGCGAGCTTGCAGTTGCAAATACACTGGATAAGTATTTCATCGTGCGTATCGCATGGGTATTCGGCGTAAACGGCAAGAACTTCATCAAGACAATGATAAACGTGGGAAAGACTCACGACGAGGTAAGGGTAGTTTCCGACCAGATAGGAACTCCCACATATACTCTCGACCTTGCAAGGCTTCTTGTTGACATGGCTGAGACAGAGAAGTACGGCTACTACCATGCCACAAACGAGGGCGGTTATATCTCATGGTATGACTTCACAGTGGAGATATACCGTCAGGCAGGAATGTCCACAAAGGTAACACCCGTTACCACCGCAGAATACGGACTTTCCAAGGCGGCAAGACCCTTCAACAGCAGGCTTGACAAGTCAAAGCTGCTTGAAAACGGCTTCAAGCCCCTTCCCACATGGCAGGATGCACTTTCACGCTATTTAAAGGAGATTCAGTAAAATGGGACAGATAACAGTTGAAAAGAATGTCGGCGGCATAGAGGGACTCTGTGTTATAACTCCTGCCGTTCACGGCGACAACAGAGGCTACTTCATGGAGACCTATTCACAGCGCGACATGGAGGAAGCAGGCATAGATATCGTATTTGTACAGGACAACCAGTCCTGTTCCACAAAGGGAGTTCTCCGCGGACTTCACTTCCAGAAGCAATTCCCTCAGACCAAGCTGGTAAGAGCTATCAAAGGCAGCGTTTTCGACGTTGCAGTTGACCTGAGAAGCGGAAGTGCTACCTATGGAAAGTGGTACGGTGTTCTTCTTACAGAGGAGAACAAGAAGCAGTTCCTCATTCCCAAGGGATTTGCACACGGTTTCCTCGTACTGACTGATGTTGCGGAGTTCTGCTACAAGTGCGATGATTTCTGGCATCCAAACGATGAGGGCGGTCTTGCTTGGAACGACCCTGCTATCGGAATCGAGTGGCCCGAGCTTGTAGGCGAGTACAAGGGCAGCGCTGACAGCGAGGGCTATACCCTCAAGGATGGCACAGTTCTCAATCTTTCCGACAAGGACAAGAAGTGGGATACTCTTGAGAACACATTCAAATTCTGATAACGAAGCCGCTTCGTAAAGGAGCGGCTTTTTGTATACGGGTGAGTTCCCGAAAGCTTTTTTGCTTTTTCATAAGCAAAACGGAACTTTTTCTTCGCAGTTGTTGCTATTTTTATGATCATATGATATAAGCGGGGAGCCCCCCGCAGGCTGTTTCGCGGAATAAATATCAAAACCGGTAGTTTTTCTCCGCGCACCTTGCTATTTTCGTATTTCTGTGATATAATTATAAAAATAGCATCTTTCCGCAATAAATGCGGATAATACATATGAAAGGACTAAGAAAATGGCTACGATACTACTTGCAGGAGGAGCAGGATATATTGGCTCACATACAGCAGTTGAACTTCTCGGGGCAGGCTATGATGTAGTTGTTGCGGACAATTTCGCAAACAGCTCTCCCGAGGCGATACGCAGAGTCGAAAAGATAACAGGAAAGACCGTAAAGCTTTACGAAATGGATATCAAGGATACAGAGAAGCTGGCGGAGGTCTTCAGCGAGAACAGCATTGACGCGGTCATACATTTTGCAGGACTCAAGGCAGTTGGCGAATCCGTGGCAAAGCCTCTTATGTATTACAGGAACAATATCGACACCACACTTTCGCTTCTTGAGAATATGAGCCGTTTCGGCGTTAAGAACATCATCTTCTCGTCAAGCGCAACGGTCTACGGCGAGGAGAACCCCGTTCCCTATACCGAGGAGATGAAGCGCGGAGTCTGCACAAATCCGTACGGCTGGACAAAGGCAATGATGGAGCAGATATTCGAGGACGCCGCAAATGCCGATAAGGAGCTGTCTGTGATATTGCTGAGATACTTCAACCCCATCGGCGCACACGAGTCAGGCATGATAGGCGAGGACCCTCAGGGCATCCCCAACAACCTTATGCCCTATGTGTCACAGGTAGCAGTGGGCAAGAGAGAATGCCTGACCATCTTTGGCAGCGATTATCCCACACCCGACGGTACCTGCACAAGGGATTACATACACGTTGTAGACCTTGCAAAGGGTCATGTCAAGGCTATTGACTATATCCTTGAACACAACGGAGTTGAGATATTCAATCTCGGTACAGGCAAGCCCTACAGCGTTACCGAGATAGTAGACACATTTGAGCGCGTCAACGGCATCAAGGTGAACCACGTTTACGGTGCAAGACGTCCGGGAGACCTTGCGGAGTGCTATGCAAATGCAGACAAGGCGCTGAAGGTACTTGGCTGGAAGACCGAGAAGACACTGGAGGATATGTGCCGCGACTCGTGGAACTGGCAGAAGAATAACCCTGACGGATACAATAAAAACTGATATCAGGTATACATGAAAACAAGCCCCGAAGCTCATAAAATGCTTCGGGACATTGTATTTTATACGATTGCAAAGCTAAATCGGAATTTAGCGCGTATGCGCTAAGTTGATAGTTGAAAGTTGAGAGTTGAGAGTTAATGTGTTCGCTTCGCTCACAATATTTAAATATTGTCGCCGTAGGCGACTCCACAACTTTCAACTCTAAACTCTAAACTCTAAACTCAAATCAAAATTTAGCAAAGCTAAATTTTGATTTACGTCAGTAGAGGGGGGAGCGCTGCCATGCCGGAATGTCAAAAAAGCCCGCCTTTACAGACGGGCTTTTATATCATTGGATTTTAAGGAGACTGTTCTGGATGGCGAGGGCGTCGTTTGCGGTGATACCGCCGCCTGCTTCGTAAACATCACCCTTGAACCTGCCGAGTGCAGAGAGCTGATACTTATCGGGATTTGCAAGTGACTGCATGATGAGTATAGCATCTGCAAGATCGGTATTGCCGTCGCTGTTGGCATCGCCTGTGCGGTCATCGTCTGTCATACTTGACATCTTGCCTTCAGGACTGAACTTAACGGGCGGCAGACTCTTTAATGAGGCGAGCTGAGCGGCATACTCATTGAGACGAGCCATATAATTATTGCAGACCTCATCAACTTCCTCTTCGGTCTTATCTTCTATGGAGATGAAAAGGTCGATGACTTCGAGGTCGTTCATATCTCCGCTGAGACCGTTGTCGTTAACATCCATATCATTTATGAACGTATTGCGCACATCCTTGGGGAGTATGGACTGCTCATCGGTGACTCCTGATCTCTGCTCGCACTTGAAGATATATGTGTTGAATGAGTCGAGAGAATTAAGTATACCGTCGTCATTGGTGTCGGGGAGAGGCTTTTCGCCGTTATGTACCGCGTCCACAAAGGCATTGTACTCTCTGTCGAACATCTTGGCGTCGTAGTCGATGTACGGATCATTCTGAGGAACGAAACTGAAGTAATCCTCCTTGACAAATCGAGTGAGCTCCAGCTTGGAGGCGCCCTCCAGAACGCTTTCAAAGAACTCGTCTGTTATCATATCCTTGGAAACATTGCCGTGCTCGTAATAGTACATATTAGTGAAGTTGAATCTCCAGTCTCCGCAGGGAGCGTTATCCGGCAGATCATCATAAAGAGCCTTGGCGCGGGCGAAAATATCCTTATCCATGTTCTCGCTGATAGAGTCGTCCGCAGGATCAACGGTAAATACTTCTCTGTTGAGGGAATATGCCCAGAAATATGTAAGATCGGTCAGATCGCAGTTTCCGTCGGCGTTAAGGTCGGGATCAAGAGTGCCGTTGTCCACATACTCGCAGTAGACATCATAACCTGCCATAAGATAGTCACAGTCCATCTTGAGCTGTCCGATAAAACCTTCTACCAGAGAATGGGTAGTTACAGAGGGCGTATGGCATAAGAAGCCTGTATGTGTGACCTCATATATCTGCTCATAGTCAGCATAGGTATCAGGATCGAAGTCCTTTAATGACATATGGTGAGTAGTGATGTAGTATCTGATGAGATGTTCTGCGTCATCCCAATTCTCCATGCCGTCACCGGTAAGGTCACCCAGCGCTTCAAGTGTATCCTTGTATTCTTCGTTGTAGTCAAGTCTGTTGGTATATGCCCAATAGATAAGGCAGTCGATGAGATCGAAAGTGCCGTCGCCGTTGACATCGGTAGGTATCTCGCCCTTGTCAAAGGCATCGAACATTTCTATTTCCTCATCCCATATCCTGCTCTGAGGAATGTGCTCATATGCAGCGGATGCAGGCAGGGAAGCTGCTCCTGCTGCGACGGAGAGTGCTGCGGTAAGTGCTAAAAGTTTCTTCATGATTATTACCCCTTTCTGTAAGAAGTGGTTGGTGGGTGTATAATATTGTCCATTATAATGATAGCACTCTTTACGGTAATAAT
The DNA here is from genome assembly GCA_017519145.1 of Ruminococcus sp. Classification (GTDB taxonomy): domain Bacteria; phylum Bacillota; class Clostridia; order Oscillospirales; family Ruminococcaceae; genus Ruminococcus. The sequence continues at coordinate 45,863 of JAFWTA010000011.1, read as the reverse complement.
CAAGTATTTTTGATAAATAATGTGAAATATTTATTATCATTACAGTAAAACAGAGGAGAACAACTGCTGATTTGACAATTGCTCCGCTATATATTATAATTGTAGGGTATAATGCGAAAAGGGAAGGAGCATTGATGTGAGCGAGACTAAACGCCGCAAGGGAAAAAGCAGGATGGCTTTCCCCGAGGATTACTGCGTAGTGGATATAGAGACCACGGGACTTGCTCCCGAGGAGTGCGAGATAATCGAGATAGCGGCTGTACGATACAGGAAGGGCAGAAAAGCAGCGGTATTCACCACACTAATAAAGCCTCATAACAGTATCTCCCCGTTTATTACCGAACTTACGGGTATCACCAACGACATGGTAAAGGATGCTCCCGATATAACCTCGGCTATAATGGATTTTTATGAGTTCGCAGGAAGCGATATGCTCATGGGATACAATGTGAATTTCGATATAAACTTCCTCTACGACAATCTTCTGCGATGCCACGGGATATATCTCACCAATGATTTTGTGGACGTTCTGAGATTTTCACGGAAGGCTCTGCCTATGCTGCCCAACAGGAGACAGACCACTGTGGCTGCTCATTACGGCATCGAGATAGAGGGCGCTCACCGAGCGGAAAAGGACTGCGAGATATGCAATGCCTGCTATCTCTGTCTCAGGGACGAGCTGAAGAAAATGACTGAGGAGACTGACTGACATGGGCGGGCTGAGAGAAAAACTGTTCGTATATGCCCGTGAGCGTTACGGCACAGAGCCCGAGTATCTGTGGAAAAGATACCCTGATTTTGCAGTGTTCCGCTGCGCTGCCAACAAGAAGTGGTACGCCATTTCCATGGGAGTTGACGGGAAAAGTCTCGGGCTGGAAAAGGGCGTTAAGTACGAAATAGTCAACGTGAAGTGCAGCCCCCTGATGACAGGCTCTCTCCTTGCTATGAAGGGCATACTGCCTGCATACCATATGCAGAAGGAGCAGTGGGTGTCGGTGCTCCTTGACGGCACAGTGGATGAGGAGCAGCTGTTTGGACTGCTGGACATGAGCTATGAGCTTGCCTCACAGAGCGGCAGCGGCAAAAGGCTCCGCACCGAGCCCAAGGAATGGCTAATCCCTGCTGCACCTGCCATGTACGATGTTGAGCAGGACTTCCGACGGGACGGTGCTATAATCTGGAAGCAGACCTCGGATGTGATAGTGGGGGACACGGTCTATATCTATATGGCAGCTCCTATTTCTGCCATAATGTACAGGTGCGTGGCTGAGGAGGTCAATATCCCCTACAACTACGATGACGGCAGCTACCGTATAAAAAAGGCTATGAAGCTGAGACTTACCCACAGGCTTACCCGTGAGGATATGCCTCTCTCGGAGATGAGGGAGCTGGGAGTGTCGGCAGTAAGAGGAGCAAGAGGTGTCCCCAACACTCTTTCGTGCAGGCTCAGGGAGCTTTGCAGAAGCGGGGAGCCCCCGCTGGCTGTTTCGCGGTGAAGTGCGGCAGAAACGGAACTTTAACGCCGCGCCCCTTGCCTTTTTAAAATAATTATGTTATAATTAACTGTATACACTTTATTTTTCCCCGATTTTTGACAGGAGGATCTTTATGCTTAATGCTGATCTGAAGGAATTTGTATTTACTTCCGATTATGACGAGCTTGTTGTCTCAGCTGTACTGGCGGTGCCCTCGGGAGATATAAACGGCATTGTTCAGGTGATCCACGGCATGAATGAGCACAAGGAGCGCTATTACCCGTTTATGGACTACCTTGCGGAGCAGGGCTTCATTACGGTCATAAGCGACAACAGAGGACACGGAAAAAGTATCGTTGAGCCCGATGACATCGGCTTTATGTTCAGAAGAGGCGGAGAGGGACTTATCAGCGATATTGCTCAGCTCAACCGCAAGGTGAAGGCTGCCTATCCGGATGTTCCCGTATTTATCGCCGCAAGCGGCATGGGAGCCGCAGCTGCAAGATGCTTCATGAAGGAGCACGACGCTGAAATAAACGGTATAGTTCTTCTGGGTACTATCTGCCACAGCGCATTTTCTCAGCCTGCCCGTATCATAGGATCGGTAGCTTCAAAGCGCCCCGGAAGCCGTTTCAGGAGCGAGAAGATATTCGATACTATCGACGACAGCTTCGGCAAGTTCTTTGAGGATCCCATAAATTCATGGAGATGCAGCGATCCCGACGCAGTCCTTGCGTACAACGAGGATCCCCTTTGCAACTTCAAGCCCACTCTCAATGCCTATCAGGAGCTGCTCTGGCTGGTGAAGCAGTCCGAGTCGGGACGCGGCTGGAATGTTGCCAATCCCTCACTGCCCATACGCTTTATCTCGGGCAGGGACGACTCCGCCATGATATCGGAGAGAAAGTTCATGGGCTCCATGAAGAAGCTGGAAAAGCTGGGCTATGAGAGTATATCCCACCGTCTGTTTGACGGTATGAGACATGATGTGCTCATGGAGAAGAACTCCGTCAACGTGTATAAGGATATTGCAAAGACCCTGTTCTCGTGGCTGGACCGCTGGAATGAGGAACGCTTTGAGGCTATGGCTGAGGAGCTGCCCGTTCAGCAGGAGGAGCCTGTGGAAGAGGTTAACGAATAAATTACGGATATCAGGACCGCGGCAGCACCCGTCGGTCCTTATCATCGTAAAAATGAAAGGATCAATTATGGATATCAACAAGACACTCGCAAAGGAATTCGGACTGAAGCAGGAGCAGGTGGACAACACCGTTGCTCTCATAGATGACGATAAGACCATACCCTTTATCGCCCGTTACCGTAAGGAGCTCACAGGCTCCCTCGATGACCAGATACTCCGTGAGCTCTACGACAGGCTCATGTACCTGCGCAACCTTGAAAAGCGCAAGGAGGAGGTAACAAACGCCATTACGGAGCAGGAGAAGATGACTCCCGAGATAGAGGCTGCCATAAGCGCTGCCGTTACTCTGGTAGAGGTGGAGGACATATATCGTCCCTTCAAGCCCAAGCGCCGTACCCGTGCAAGCATTGCCCGTGAGAACGGACTGGAGCCGCTGGCTGAGATGCTCATGGCACAGGAGAACTCAACAGACCCCGAGAAGGAAGCAGAGGCTTTCCTCAACGAGGAGAAGAAGATAAACGACGTCCAGACAGCACTTCAGGGAGCTATGGACATCATCGCCGAGGACATCTCCGATGATGCGGATATCAGAAAGAAGCTCCGTGCTCTTGCAGGTGAAAAGGGAGAGCTGGTATCGAAGGCTTCCGACCCCGAGGCTGAGAGCGTATACATGAACTATTATGAGTACTCCGAGGGTATCCCCAAGGTGGCAAATCACCGCGTCCTCGCACTTGACAGAGGCGAGAAGGAGGGATTCCTCAAGGTATCTGTGACTCTTGACGAGAACCTTGCCACAGATGTGATCTTCGGAAAGTACATAAAGGCTAACAACGCCTGCGGAGAGCTTGTGAGAGCCGCTGCCGCAGACAGCTACAAGAGACTTATATTCCCTTCCATCGAGCGTGAGATACGCTCCGAGATGAGCGCGAAGGCTGCCGAGGAGTCTATAAAGGTATTCGCTGCAAACCTCCGTCAGATGCTTCTTCAGCCCCCGCTCAAGAGCAGCATCATCCTCGGACTTGACCCCGGATACGCTCACGGCTGCAAGACCGCAGTCATCGACGGCACAGGCAAGGTGCTTGATACTGCTATCATCTACCCCGTTGGCTCGGCAGGAGCAGTTGAGGCTGCAAAGCGCAAGGTCAAGGAGTTCATACAGAAGTACAACGTAAACGTCATCTCCATCGGAAACGGCACCGCTTCACGCGAGACCGAGAGCTTTGCCGCAGAGATAGTCAAGGAAGTTCCTCAGGACGTAAGCTACATGGTAGTAAGCGAGGCAGGAGCCTCTGTATACTCAGCTTCCAAGGTAGCTGCCGAGGAGTTCCCCGAATATGACGTATCCATAAGAGGAGCTATCTCCATCGCAAGACGTCTTCAGGACCCCCTTGCCGAGCTGGTAAAGATAGACCCCAAGGCTATCGGCGTAGGACAGTATCAGCACGATATGCCTCAGGCAAGAATGAGCGAGGCTCTTGGCGGCGTAGTCGAGGACTGTGTTAACTCCGTAGGTGTTGACCTGAATACAGCTTCGCATTCGCTCCTGTCCTATATTTCGGGAATTAATGCCACAGTTGCAAAGAATATCGTTACCTACCGTGAGGAGAACGGCAGATTTACCGACCGCAAGGAGCTCCTCAAGGTCCCCAAGCTGGGCAAGAAGGCTTTCGAGCAGTGTGCAGGCTTCCTGAGAGTCCGCGACGGCAAGAATCCTCTTGACAATACTGCAGTTCACCCCGAGAGCTATGCGGCAGCTTCTTCACTGCTCAGCGAGTGCGGCTTCACTCTTGCCGATATTGCAGGCGGCGGAGCTGAGGGCATAAACGAAAAGGCTGACAGCATCGGCATTGAGAACATCAGCAAGTCGCTGGGCATAGGCGTTCCCACCCTTACCGATATCATCGGTGAGCTGAAGAAGCCGGGACGCGACCTCCGTGACGAGCTTCCCGCACCTCTCCTCAGAAGCGGAGATGTTATGGAGATAAAGGACTTAAAGCCCGGCATGGAGCTTGTGGGAACTGTCCGCAATATCATCGACTTCGGCTGCTTCGTGGACATTGGCGTTCACGAGGACGGTCTGGTGCATATCTCGCAGATATGCAGCCGCTACATCAAGCACCCTCTCGAGGCTGTAAAGGTGGGCGAGGTAGTCAAGGTAAGAGTCCTTGACGTTGACCTCAAGAGAAACCGTATCTCCCTCACCATGCGCCTTAATGACGAGGAGGAGAAGAAGCAGCAGAAGAAATCCGACCGCAGACCCAATAACAAAAAGCGCGAGGACCGCAAGCCCAAGGGCTTTGACGCTTCTCAGCTCCGCAACAGCAGCTTCCGCATAAAGCAGAAGTAAGCGGATGCCACTGCCGTGAGCGGCAGCAGTTACCGTTCACGAGAATATAATATATATAACAGCCGCACCTGATGGTGCGGCTTTATGTCGGGATAATTCATTGACAATAAGGCAGAATAGTGTTATAATCTGAATGAATATACAAAACGATCATCACGGAGGAAAAAATAAATGAGAAGATCAGCAGCAGTTCTTTTTGCCTGTGCAGCAGCTTTCTGCGTTTTCACAGGCTGTCAGTCCAAGGATAAAAGTTCGGTCGTACAGGCGACTATGCAGGACAGCGCTTCCTATGAGGATGCCGTTAAGGAGTGCTTCAACGCTATGTATTCAAACGGCGGCGGAGCAGTTTTCTATTCCTATATGTTCCCCGATGCAGCGGTACAGGCCATCAAGGACGACGGCAATTATGATGAGCTGGTAAAGACCTTCAATGACGGACAGCAGAAGAGCTTTGCCCTTGACGATTCAAAATATACCTTCGGTACCATTCTTGAATCAAAGGAGATAACCGATGAGCAGCGCGATGCCATAAAGAGATATTTCGTCAATCTCTGCGAGCCGTATATACAGATGACAGAGAAGGAGTTCGATGTCAAGGAGGGCTATGAGCTCACATTTGACTACCTCAAGAATGACGAGAAGAACGGAGAGGAGACTGTTATTGCAGTGAAACTCAACGACGAGGGCTGGAAGGTCATCACACAGTAACGGAGGGGAAAATGAAAAAGGACTCTGGATACAATACAAAGCAGAAGGAGAACCTTCTGTCCTATCTAATGAAAAACAAGAACAAGCACACCAACGTTCAGGAGATAAGCGCCTTTCTGTCTGCAGAGGGGACTCCCGTCGGTGTTGCCACCATATACAGACAGCTCGACCGTCTGGTGGAGCAGGGACTGGTGCGCAAGTATGCCTTTGACGGAAAGACCTGCGCCTGCTATCAGTATATCGAGGACGAGGAGCAGTGCCGCAGTCATTTCCACCTGAAGTGTCTCAGCTGCGGCAGGCTCATACATCTTGACTGCGACCACCTTGCAGACCTTACCCGTCATATTGAGGAGGAACACGGCTTTGCCATAGACTACTCCCAGACGGTGTTCTACGGACGCTGTTCGGACTGCGGCGGCAAGGACTGACCGCTGTCTGCGGAGCCCTTTGGAATGTAGATCTTCACGTCCTGTTCGTCATTTTCGTGCATAGTAACACCTCCGATATTATTATGTGCGGAAAGAGACAGCATATACGCGGAAGGTGATGACCATGAAAGCTAAGATCATAAAAGCCATTGTCAGATATATCGCCGCACAGATACTCTGCCTGTTCGTGAATATAATGCTGGCTGCACTGGGACACGGAATTGTCAGGGCGCTTTGCCTTGTGTGTACCGCAGCTGTGCTGGTGTGCGTGATGGCGGACTTGGGTATCAAGGAAGCGGCGGCTGACCTGAAACGGGAGCGTATCAGCGGAGAAAGAGTACCTTTTGCGGAGATGATATGTGCAGCTGCGGCTGTTACACTGCTCCCCGCAGTGAACAGGATAGTGCTGTTCGTATCGGCACTTGGCGGAGTTTTTGAGTTCTATGGCATTTTCAAGCTTCTGGAGCCCTCTTTCCTTCAGCTTTACAACTATATAGAGCCCTCAGCCTGTTCGGCTGATCTTTCGGCGGCGGAGCTTGCGGCAGTGATGCCTGCTGCGGCAGTACCTGCACTTGCACTGCTGATCTCCTATACAGCCGCACAGAAAAATAATAACGGGAAGCGCTGATTTTTAAAGCAAAATCGGCGCTTTTCTGCATTTTTATGCAAACTGACGAAAAAGAATTTTTGTGATGCAAAATAAATGGTTTTGCTTGACAACATATAGGGTTATATGATAAAATAATGATTGAAATATTTTATTCTGGAGGTTATCTTATGGCATTTTGTAAGTACTGCGGAAAGCAGATCCCCGAAGGAGGCTCCTGCGACTGTGCAGGCGCTAAGGCAGCAGCTGAAGTAAAGGACACCGTAGAGAGCGGAGTCAACACTGCTGAAAACGCTGTAAGCGAAGTTAAGAACGAGGCAGCAGAGACTGTAAACAATGTTGCAGAGAAGGCTGCTGACGCTGCTCAGAACGCAGAGCAGAAGGCAGCAGAGACTGTAAGCGGTGCTGCTGACGGCGCTGCAAATGCAGTGAACAACGCTGTTAACGAGGTCAAGAATGACGCTGCACAGGCTGTTAACAATGCAGCAAGCGCTGTTAACGAAGTAAAGAATGACGCAGTACAGGCTGCTCAGAATGCAGGACAGCAGATCAACAATGCTGCTCAGAATGCAGGTCAGCAGGTAAACAATGCTGCTCAGAAGGCAGGCAACGGAATGAAGCAGCTCAACGGTGCCGACATCGCAAAGAAGGTCGATAACATCGCAGGTGAGATCTCCGAGAACCTTCCCGGCGGAATGAAGAACAACAAGAATGCCGTTTATATAGCAGTAGCTGCTATCGCTGCACTCATCTTACTGCTTATCTGTGCACTCTGCTTAGGCGGCGGTGCAAAGGGCGCTGTAAAGAAGTATGTAAAGTCTGCTTCCAACAAGCACGGCGGCAAGGCAATGATGGAGCTCACTCTTCCCAAGTCCGTTATCAAGGAACTCAAGGACGAGGACGAGTATGAGGATAAGGTAGACAGCTATAACGAGATGGTCGAGGATATGATCGACGATCTCGAGGATAAGGAGACTCTTCCCAAGTTTGACAAGATCTCTCGTAAGGAAAAGCTCAAGAAGTCCGATATCAGACAGGCTGAGAACTACTTCGAGGATATGTGTGAGGACTATGATGCTGATGATGACGATATCGAGATCTCACAGGGCTATGAGATGAAGGTCAAGACAAAGCACAAGGACGAGGACGGCGATACAAAGCACGAATCCACAAAGCTTTGCGTTGTAAAGATCAAGGGCGACGGCTGGAAGATCATTCCCATGTCAGCTGACGGTCTGGATTACTATGACTGATAAAGACTGAAGACTTTAAAGATCCGAAGCAGAAATGCTTCGGATTTTTTATTGACTATTGCGGTGAAATATGATAAAATAATTTGGTTAATGCAAAGGAGGGACAGCATGAAAAAACGAGATATAACAATATTTACCGCTCCGCTCATGGCAGGAGCAGTTACGGCTGTGCTGTTCATGCTGTTCTATCTGATACACGGTTATTATCCTTTCGGTGAGCGCTCCGCGGCATGGTGCGACATGGACCAGCAGTACGTTCCGCTGCTTATGGAGCTGAAGACCGCTTTCTCGGACGGCTCGCTGCTTCTGGGGCGCGGAGGCGGTGTGATGAGCTTTTACGGAGTCTTCCTGTTCTTTCTGTCCTCACCGCTGTCCCTGATAAGCCTTGCAGTGGACAACTCTCATATGATATGGTTCGTGAATATACTTATCGTCATAAAAGCAGGACTTAGTGCAGCTTCTGCGGAGTTTTATTTCCGAAGAGTGCTGCCGAGGCTCAATGTATCCATGGGAGTGCTCATGTCGGTGATGTACGGCACAAGCGGCTATGTTATGCTGTATTATCAGAACAATATGTGGCTGGATATGATGATAGTATTCCCGCTGCTGCTGACAGCGCTGTTCAGGCTTACCCGCAGCGGCAAATGGGGTGCTTACGCCCTTTGTCTGGCAATGTGCGTGATAATGAACTTCTATATCAGCTTCATGGTCATAGTTTTCATAGCGATGCTCGGGGGAGCTGCTCTGTACCTGTGCTGTGAGCCTGATGACCGCGGCAGCAGAGCCCTGAGGCTCCTTGCAGCCGACCTGTGTGCAGCCCTTATAAGCGGAGCTGTCTGGCTGCCTGCTTTTGCGCAGTACACAGCCTCGGGCAGAGGCAATTCCCTCAGTGACGCCTTTTTCGGCGGCTATTTTGTGGACAGGAACTTCGACAAGATGGCTGTGCTGTCGGGAAGCTCCCTTGTTTTTGCGGGAGCTGTGCTCATTTTAGTATTCAGAAAGAAGCTGAAGTCGGGAAAGGCGTTTTTATTCGGTGCTTCGGGACTTGCAGCCCTTATAGGTGTTTTTGCGGAGCCTGTGAACAAGCTGCTCCAGACGGGCAGCTATCAGGCATATCCGCTGAGATACGGCTTTATCGTTATCCTGCTGATGTTTTCAGCCTGCGGAGCGCTTATGGAGGAGACCAAGGAAAAAAAGCACAGGCTTTCCGCCTGCGCGGTATCTGCCGTGTCTGCGGCTTTATACATCACCGCAGCCTTTACAGCTTATTTCCACCGAAGCTCTCTCAGCTCCTATGCCCACAGTCTATGGGTGGACAAAAAGGACGGTATCATCATCTCGGTTCTGGGACTTTTCGGCGGAGCGGTCTATTTTATCAGTCTTTACAGCTTCCGCAGGGGCAGTATCCCGAAATGGCTCACGGTGACGGTCATGGCTTCCGTGCTTTTCAGCGAGAGCTTTATGACCTTCGGTATAAATGTTGCCGAAGCAGGGGAGTCCTCGGATTATTTCCGTGTTACCTGCGATACCCTTGAGCGCATTCCCGATGAGGGATTTGTCCGCGTGAAGGAGACAAGACGATATTACTATCCCAACTACGCCGAAGCCATGGGAAAATACTCCATCGGGCACTATACCTCCCTTACTGACTGTGATGTGCTGTACACTCTCAAGCGTATGGGTTACTCCTCCCACTGGCTGGATATGGACTCCACAGGTGGAACTATGCTGACAGATGAGCTGCTGCTCAATAAATACATCGTGGGCGACTCTTCGGGCAACCGCTTCTATGAGTCATATGACCTCGGAGGAAATCTTTCCATCCGCACAGATCCCTATGTTCCCGAGGGTGCTGTTATTTCATCTGTCTCACCCGAGGAGCTTTACGGCTTTGAGGACTTACAGCGCATGGAGACTACGGACTTCATTGCCGACAGACTTTTCGGTGAGAGCGGCACTGTTATGAAGCATTTCCCGAATACCGTAAGCGGAGCTGTTGTAAGCAGCACCGACGGCGAGACAATAGTCTCGGTCATTCCCGATGAGCCTGCGGAGCTTGTCTACGAGATAGATGTGACAGGCTGCAAGGAGCTGTATTTCGACCTTTTTGACCGCTACTCCACCGACGTCGAGGAGGAGTATTATAACAGCGTTGAGGTCAGTGTCAACGGCAGCCTTAAAGTGAGCAGCTACCCAAGCAGTTCTGTCAACGGCATAGTGGATCTGGGCACCTATGAGAACGAGAACGTCACCGTAAAGGTGAGGGTGCTGAAGGACTTCAAGGCTGCAAGCTTCGGAGTGTACACCTTTGACGCGGAGAGAGCGGCTAAGGCGATAGCCGCTGCGGAGACTGCTTCCGTCGGCATTGAGGGCAATACCCTTACTGCACAGGCGGAGTCGGGGGGATATGTATATCTCCCCGTGGCGTGGTCTGAGGGCTGGAGCTGCACTGTCAACGGTGAAAAGGCTGAACTCATCAAGACTCTTGGCAGCTTCTGTGCTGTAAAGCTGCCGGATGGCGGCGGTACAGTGCGTATGGATTTCTGTCCCAAGGGGCTGAAAACGGGAGGGCTGCTCACCTGCGTGGGAGTGCTTCTCTTTGGAGTGCTGCTTATAGTGCTCCGCAGAAAAAACAGCGGCGTGACGGGAAAGGCAGCCACAAAAGCTGTGTACGCCCTGAGTGCGGTCACTGTACTGTTATTCTATGCGGCAGCTCCGCTGGTATGGACTGTCGTCAATATAATCTACCTTATCGGAGGATAAAATGGTTTCATCGACTATCTTCAACCAGACGCTGATAATGCTCATACTCATAGCCATAGGCGTTGTCTGCGCAAAAACAAAGCTTATAAGCGAGGCTTCCAACAAGGACCTGTCAAAGTTTGTGCTTCAGGTGGTGAACCCCGTGGTCATATTCATGTCCTACCAGAAGCCCTACCGCACGGAGCTTGCGAGAAATCTCCTCATAACCTTTGTTATCTCCGTGGCAGCAATGACTCTTGTGATACTGCTGTCATACCTGTTCGTCAGAAAAAAGCAGGGCAGGGAATTCGAGATAGAGCGTTTTTCGTCGGTGTACTCCAACTGCGGCTTCATGGGCATCCCGCTTGTGGATGCCATTTACCACGATGAGGGAGTTTTCTACCTGACCGCATTCATAACCGTGTTCAACCTTATCGTATGGACTCACGGTGTGATACTCATATCGGGGAAAAAGGATTTCCGACAGGTGGTAAAGGTGTTCTATTCGCCTACTATCATCTCCATAGTCCTCGGACTTATCACATTCTTCTTCGAGATAAGGCTGCCTTCAACGGCGCTGAGCGCACTGGGCTTCATCAAGGAGGTAAACACTCCCATGGCGATGATAGTTTCGGGAGTCACCATAGCGGCGACAAATGTGCCGAAGCTGCTGAAAAACCTCAGGGTATACTATGTCTGCCTGCTGAAGCTCATTGTGGTGCCGCTGATACTTGCAGTGCCTCTGGCTCTACTGACGGGAGTAGACGAAAAGGTGCGTATGACAGTGCTCATAGCAGCCTCTGCACCGCCTGCGGCAATGTGTACTCTCCTGAGCATAAGATACGGCAGAAACTCCGTGTACGCTTCGGAGATATTCACGGCAGGAACTATACTATCTGTAGCGACCCTTCCGCTGGTCGTTAAAGCTACGGAATATTTAACAAAAATACTCTGAGTACTTTGTCAAAAACGCTGATTTTATAATTATTTGCGTTAAAAGGTTTGAATTTTAATAATATTGTGTTATAATATAAATACGTTAAAAGAGATTGTCTTTTTTATAAAAAGATAAAATTATACAGGCAGTTATAACAGTCTTGGCTGTTTAAAACTCCTGTGGGGATATGCAGTTTGTACAGCGTGGGATATGGTCCCGAAACAGAATCAAGAAGAAATGGAGTTGTTGAAGTATGGAAAAAAGAGGTATTAGTAAGCTTGATCTGAAAAGACGTAACAGAATGCAGATACTCAGGGTCATCAGAGAATCAGGACCTATTTCCAGAGTCGATGTGGCAAGTGCTCTGGAGATCACAAGAGCTGCCGTTACTATCATCACTAACGAAATGATCGAGGAGGGAGTTCTCGTAGAGATCGGTGAAGCTCCCGTAAACACAGAGAAGCTTCAGAAGGGAAGAAGAAAGATACTTATCGATATCAACGTGAACAGCCGTTTTGCACTGGGCGCTACCGTTGATGAAAAGGAGGTAAGCATCGGTCTTACCAACCTTAATTCCGAGGTTCTCGACAAGGCAAGCATGGTCATCGACGACAGGACCACAAGCAAGGATATCATAAACTACATAATCAAGACCAGCAACGAAATGGTCGAGAACAGCGCTCTCACCAAGGATAAGATACTGGGTCTCGGTGTAGGCGTCGTGCCTTCTATGTGGGGCAAGCTGAAGATATTCTACAAGGACGGAGTGCTTGATTTCACAAACTTTATCGACAAGCTCTCGGGCGGTCTCAATTTTGAGATACACTGCGGAAATGCCATCGGTCTCATGGCTCTGGCAAGCAACGATTTCAGAACACAGAACGGCTATCAAACCAATCAGGCGTTCATCCACAACGGAAATCAGGTGAACCTCGCTATCATCAACAAGAACGAGCTGTCTGCGGACTACGTTTCATATACCTCAACTATCGAGAGATATATCGTTTGTCCCAACGGAAAGTCCTATGAGGGCTATCCCAATGGCTCGGTAAAGGCAGAGCTCTCAAGAACAGCTATGCTCAATGCCTTCTATGAGATCTATTCAAAGGATAAGACCCCTGTGCTCTATGAGCTCACAGAGGGCGACAAGACCAGAATCAATACCGATAACGTATTCATGGCGCTCATGAGAGGCGAGGAGCCTGTCAAGAACGTTGTGGACGACCTTATCGCAAAGTATACGGTCCTCATCAACAATCTGGCTATCAGCCACTTTGCAAAGAGGATAGTTCTCCACAACTTCAAGCTCAACGAGAAGCAGTTCGACTACTGCAAGCGTGAGATGATACGTCTTGTAAGTGAGGAGATCGCTGACAGAGTTGTCCTCAGCAAGCTGGACGGAAAGAACAATTTCCTCGGCGGCTGCGCACTTATCATTCAGGATAACTTCTATGTAAGAGGCGGAATGCAGTAAAGATCAAAAACCTGAAGGAGCTTTGCTCTTTCAGGTTTTTTTGTTACCGGAAAGAAAAAAGAGTGCCTCAGGGCACTCTTTTAATGTTCAATGTCTTTTTTGCGGCGTTTTGCGGCTAATATACCGGCTATGCCCATGAATGCAACAGATATGACCAGCCCCAGAGCGGCTCCGCCCGTGTCTATCATCATGTCGCGGAATTCGCAGGAGCGTCCTGCGGAAAAGCTCTGGTGGAACTCGTCGGAGAGAGCGTACAGGAAGCTGAATACAACTGTTCCGAGGCTCCTGAGAGTAAAGAGCCTGCGCCTGCCTGCGGCAATGGAAGCGCAGAAGCCCAGCGCCGCATATATGGAAAAGTGGGCAAGCTTGCGAACGATGAATGACGCCTGATGCCAGATCTCCTGCTGCTTTGCAGGGGGCTCGTTATAGTAGTTCTTGTCGATGATGGTAACTGCCACCTTTGTCAGCGAGGAGCTGGTCTGCGATGAGGTGTCGGCGTCCTCTGAGGAAAAGATGAATATGATGACCATCACTGCCAGCGTGAGGACAGCGAATACTATCTGATATATTTTAAGCTTTTTGGTTTTATCTGCCATTGTTTTTTCCTTTCATTTCTTGCTCTATATATTATACAATTATTGCGGACTTTTGTAAAGAGCGGTTTTTTAAAGAAAAAATTTCAAAAATGCCTTGTAAACCTAAAAGAAAAATGATATAATATACTGTGTGTGACTTTATAGCCGCATAGCTTTTATATATAGATCAGATTTCGGAGGCAATAATGAAAAGTTTTTTTGGAAATGTCTGGACAAAGAGAGTCATTTCGGTTCTTAGTATAATCTACACCTATTTTGTCTGCAGGCTGGGCTACATATCCATATTCTATGATATTCACGTTCAGCAGCGTACATCACTCTGTCTTGCAGTCACGGGTATATCCCTTCTTGCACTGATAATCATGCTGTATACCCGCCATCAGATAGTCACGAGGATATGCAGCTTCATCATACTGCCTGCCATGCTCCCCGTCGTACTGCTGTACTTCGGTGAGTGGGGACTGATCATCCCCATAATCGTGACCGGTATAGTCATACTTCTGCTCTCGGGGGCAGGAGAAGGCGCCAAGACCGCCCTTGCCACCATCATACTTCTTCTGTATATCTTCGGTGCGCTGGGCTACTTCCTCTTTACCACATTCTTTGTAGCAGCTACAAAGGAGGAGGTCATCGAGACAGGTGTGTCTCCCTCTGGAACATACCGTTACAGGATAGTCAATACTCAGGACACCTCAAACGGCAGCACGGCTATCTACGTTGAGCCGAATACAGCCGATCTCAAGTATTCTCTGGCAACATTTACCCTCAAGGATATGGAGAGGGTAGTATATATGCACAGACCTACTCAGGATAATGTTACGGTGAACTGGACTTCACAGAACCGTCAGGAGATCACCGACCATCTCAACTCTATCTCTGACAGGATAGAGGTAACGCTGACAGATGCCGAGCTTGAGCATCTGGGCTACACCTACGACAATAAGCTTATGCTGGCAGACCTGTCCGCAAGCCGTAAGTTCGCTATAAACAAGACCGCTTCCGACGTTGATCCCGTGCCCATGGACACTCTCACCGATGAGCAGCTTGACTTCTTCGGCATCGGCAAGGAGGCAGACGGCAGATACTACATCAAGGAGCCCTCAAAGGAGGTCCTTGAGGAAATGGACTATACAGCAGGCAAGAGAGTTTACTTCAGCGATATGACTGCGGGAGCACTCAAGCAGTACAATACAGAGCACGTTGATGAGGCTACGGGAATTACCTATTTCCATGTAAGAAAGAGCCACACTGTAATGCTCAATACTCTCTCGGACGAGCAGCTTGCATATCTGGGAGTTTCCGAAAGCGGCGACGTTATGACCGTATCGGCTGAGCCTCATGTTTATGCAGAGGACGAGGAGATACCCGAGGGCGTCAACGATACAGAGGTCATTACCGATAAGGTGGTATTCCGCTATTATGTAGCTGAGCTTGAGGACTACTACGATGTTAACTCGAGACATTTCTCGGTAGATCTTCTCAACTGATCCGACGAAAGGCGCTGCGGACTCAGCAGCTCCGTAAGTGAGCTGCCCGCAGCGCTTGAATTATAGCTTATCAGGGATATTATGATTTAGAGAATTATAATGCAGGGGAGGCTCCCTGTAAATATTCAAAAGGAGTTGCTAATCTATGGCATATGTAATTGGTGTGGACTGCGGTACCAGCGGTACAAAAACAGTCCTTTTTGACGAGAAGGGAAGCGTTATCGCTTCAAAGACTATCGAATATCCCATGTATCAGCCTAAGAACGGCTATGCGGAGCAGGATCCTGCGGACTGGGCAAACGCAATGATCGAGACCGTAAAGGCTGTTATGGCTAAGAGCGGTGTTAAGAAGGAGGACGTAAAGGGTATCGGTATCTCGGGACAGATGCATGGTCTCGTTATGCTGGACAAGGACAACAATGTTCTCCGCAAGTCTATAATCTGGTGCGACCAGAGAACAGCTGCCGAGGTGGAGGAGATGAACCGCATCGTCGGCAGAGAAAAGCTTGTTGATATCACAGCCAATCCTGCCCTTACAGGCTGGACAGCTGCAAAGATACTCTGGGTAAAGAACAATGAGCCCGAGATCTACTCAAAGGTAGCCCATATCCTTCTTCCCAAGGACTATCTGAGATTTATCCTCACAGGCGAGTACGCTACCGAGGTATCAGACGCTTCCGGTATGCAGCTTCTCGATGTTCCCAACCGTAAGTGGTCCGACGAGCTCCTCAGCGCTTTCGAGATCGACAAGAACTGGCTGGGCAAGGTATACGAGAGCTGTGAGGTAACAGGAAAGCTCACAAAGAAAATGGCTGAGACGATCGGTCTCTGCGAGGGCACCATCGTTGTTGGCGGTGCAGGCGACAATGCGGCAGCTGCTGTCGGCACAGGCGTTGTTGAGGACGGCAAGGCATTTACAACTATCGGTACTTCGGGCGTTGTATTTGCTCATACCTCTGATATATCCATCGACAAGCAGGGCAGAGTCCACACCTGCTGTGCTGCTGTTCCCAATGCATGGCACGTTATGGGCGTTACACAGGGTGCAGGTCTTTCACTGAAGTGGTTCAGAGACAACTTCTGCATGACCGAGAAGGAGACTGCAAAGCTCATGGGCGTTGACGAATACTACCTTATGGACAAGCAGGCTGAGACTGTTCCCGTAGGCGCTAACAGACTTCTCTATCTGCCCTACCTCATGGGCGAGAGAACCCCTCACCTTGATCCCGATGCAAGAGGAGTATTCTTCGGACTTTCTGCTATTCACACCAGAAAGGATATGCTCCGCGCTGTTCTTGAGGGTGTAACATATTCACTCCGCGACTGCGTAGAGGTATTCCGCGAGATGAACGTAAACGTAAGCGACATGATGGCTTGCGGCGGCGGCGGTTCATCCCCCCTCTGGAGAAGTATGCTTGCTGATCTTTACAACTGCAGCGTAAAGACAGTGGCTTCCAAGGAAGGTCCCGCACTGGGCGTGGCTATCCTTGCAAGCGTTGGCGCAGGCATCTACAGCAGTGTTACTGAGGCTTGCGGAGCTATCATCAAGACCGACAAGGTTCAGGCTCCCGACGAGAAGAATGTTCCCGAGTATGAGAAATACTATCAGCTTTACAGGGAGATCTACCCTGCACTGAAGGCACAGTTCGCAAAGCTGGCTTCACTCTGATAAATGGAAACAATTACTACCGAAAGACTTATAATACGGCAGTTCCGCGAGACTGACGCAGAGGATGTTTATGAGCTTCGCTCTGATCCCGAGGTCAACAGGTTCATGCCCTATCCCTGCGACGCTGATATCAGTGAGACAAGGCAGCGGATAGCGGACTGGACGGAGAAAAAGTACCGTATGGCTATCGTGCTGAAAGAAACGGGAAAGGTCATCGGAGATATAAGTCTCAGTCCCCGTGACGGCGACAAGCTTGTGGAGCTGGGCTATAATCTCAACCGCAGCTTCTGGGGCAGGGGCTATGCCACAGAGGCGGCTAAGGCTGTCATACAGCAGGCTGTGTCCGATGGTATCCGCGATTTCATGGCGTATTATGCCAAGGACAATGCTGCTTCGGGGCGAGTTCTGGAGAAATGCGGCTTTGTGCCGGAATATACCGGGCAGTACTCCCGTGACAACGGAAAAGTAGTCTTTGAGGCAATAATTGCAGAGCTTCATATCAAATAAACAAAAGGCGGACTTAATGTCCGCCTTTGGAAATTGTGAGGAAAACAAAGTGGATATATCACTTCTGAAGAAATTCGCCATGAATGCCCGCAGCGAGCTTATGGCGGAGTCCGACGAGAAAACTGCATACTTCGGCTTTATGCGCCTTTGTGCTCTGCATATGGCGGAGCCGTCCTTTGCGGCGGAGCTGTTGAGCACGGCAGAGGAGCTTCGCAGCGCACTTTTCAAGGAAAAGTGCAGGCAGCTCGGCAGCAGATTTGGCGGTATATTCAGTCTTTCACCCGAGCTGCCCGTTCCGCCGCAGCTGTTGGCTGACGGCGGAACAGCTGCGAAGCTCCTCCGCCTTGGCGGCGAGTACTTTGGCAGCGACATGGTACTGGGACAGCTCCACCAGTACTTCAACGAGCCATACAGGCAGGAGATAGCTGTGGGACTGAAAAACAGCAAGCGCCTCAGCGGTGACAAAGTGGCAGCTGCAACGCAGATCTTCACTCCCGAGTGGGTAGTGCGGTACATGGTTCAGAACACGCTGGTACGTTATATCCGCAGATACGGACATGACATTGCGGAGGGGGAGCTGAGCTTCGGCGCCTCCCTTGGGACAAAACGGATAGCTCCCGAGGAGATAAAGCTCATAGACCCGTGCATGGGAAGCGGCAATGTGCTGCTTTTCGCCTTTGATGTTTTCATGGAGCTTTACCGCAGCTGCGGCTGTACGGACAAGGAGGCGGCGGAGAAAATCCTTACCCATAATCTGTTCGGTCTGGAGCTTGAGCCCCGTGCCTGCAGTCTTGCGGAAACAGCTTTGCGCATGAAGGCAGCACGTTACGGAGCTGACACAGCTCCTCAGGTGTATGACTTTTCTGGAGTGAATGAGACTGTGGGATCACTCATAAACAGCGATGAGCTTTCGGAGCAAGATAGTAAGAGCGCAATTATTGGTCGGCTGTTACGTCAGAAATACGACATTATCGTGACCAATCCGCCCTATCTGGGAAAGCCTGCAATGAACACCGAACTCAGGGATTACGTCTGCGGAAACTACGGTGACTACTGCGCGGATCTGTTCTCGGCATTCATGGCAAAGAGCGTGGAAATGCTGAAAAACGGCGGATACATGGGATTTCTCACCCCTGCCACATGGCTGTTTCTCCAGTCCTATGAGAAGCTTCGAAGGCTTATCCTTACGGAGTGCCCGATCAGTACGCTGATACATTTTGAATATTCTGCATTTGATGACGCGACAGTGCCGTTGTGTGCATTCACTGCGGTGAGGGACAGCTCACAAAGCGTCGGTATATACGTCAGACTTGCCGATATCAGGGGAGATATGGAGCAGCAGCGCCGCAGTGTGATAGCAGCGGCAGGAGATGAGGATTGCAGCTGCCGTTTCAGGGCTGATGCAAGTAAACTGGCTGCACTTCCCGCGGCTCCCATAGCCTACTGGCTGGGAGAGCCTGTACTTCGGGCTTTTTATGGCACTGCTCTGGGAGAGGTCGTGCCCGTCAGAGAAGGACTCATCACAGGCGACAATGACCGTTTCTTGCGGAGGTGGTTCGAGGTCGAGGCTGACAAGATAGCATTTTCGGGCAGTCGGAAATGCAAGTGGTATCTGCTGAACAAGGGCGGCAGCTACCGCAGGTGGTACGGCAACCGCGAATATGTGGTGAACTGGGAGAACGAGGGCGAGGAGATAATGGATTTCCGCGACGAAAAGGGAAAGCTCCGCTCCCGTCCGCAGGGGCTTTCCTATAATTTCCGTCCTTCAGTGAGCTGGTCACAGATAACCAGCGGAGCCATTTCCGTACGGTATTTCGACGAGAACTTCATGTTCAACGTCGCAGGCACAAGTGCCTTCCCCGAGGACGGGGAAAGTCTGATCTTTCTGCTGGGACTCCTTAACAGCAAGCCAGTGCAGGTGCTTTCGGAGGTGCTGAACCCCACCATGAACATGAACCCCGGTGACATTGCACGACTCCCTCTGCCCGGAAAAATGGGCTATACGGCGGAAATAAGCTCTCTCGTCAGGGAGAACACCGAGCTTTGCCGCGAGGACTGGGACAGCTTCGAGACCTCATGGGACTTCAGGCGTCATCCGCTGGTCTGAATTATCTTTCTATGTCATAAGAATAAAGAGAAGACCTCCGTTTTCGCGTTTTACATAAGCAAAACAGAGTTTTTTTGCCGCGGCTGTTGCTATTTTTATAATAATATGCTATAATGTATTTGTATACCATTAAAACAATTGGCAATCATTATATTGCAAAGGAGAATCAGAATGGCTATTACTGAAGCAGTTGAAAATTATCTGGAGACAATACTCATACTCTCCCAGAAGCAGCCCGACGTTCACGCAATAGATATCTGTTCATATCTCGGATATTCACGCCCCACAGTTTCCATAATCCTCAAGAAGATGAAGGACGAGGGACTTGTTACCGTTGACGGCGACAATCACATCCGCCTTACGGACGCAGGCAGAAGCGTTGCAGAACACATCTATGACCGCCATACTGTGCTCACCGATTTCTTTATTCTTCTCGGTGTTAACCGCGACGTTGCCGCTGAGGACGCCTGCAAGGTAGAGCATGATATTTCCGATGAGACTTTCGCACTTCTGAAGGCACATTACAGAAAGCTTGCAGGAGACGGCGAAAACAGCAATTGAACCCTGTCAGCGGAGGATAGTAATGGGTAAGTATGAAGAATTCAGGGAGAAATACCCCGTTTTTGTATACAGATCTTATAATATAAACGAAACGGCTGAGACCGTGGAGATAGGATACAAGTTCAAGATAGAGGGACTTGCGGAGTTCCGCCCCAGCTGGACCTTCGGCAAGCCTGCGGGTATGTCCGTCAAGGGCGACCTTAAATTTGAAAGGCTGGCTTTCTCACTGGGAATGGCAGAAGCCGTAAGCTACTGGAAGGCTGCCTGTTCACCGAAGTTCCGCGTGGAGTGCGGCGAGCTGGACGAGGATCAGAAGAAGTGGTGGAAAAAGCTGTGGTTCATGGGACTGGGCGAGCTGTTTTTCGTAAACGGCATCAACGCTGATCCTGACAGCTTCGTGGAGATAATCTCCGAGGGAAGCTTTGACAGCTCACTCGTGGAACAGGAGCGTCAGCCAAAGGGCTGTCTGGTGCCTATCGGCGGCGGAAAGGATTCCGCTCTCACCCTTGAGACCCTCGTGAACGCAGGAATGGGCTGTATGTGCTATTCCATCAACAAGCGCCGCTCCATCAGCGGCACCGTTGCGGCAGCAGGACTCCCCGAGAGCTCCCTTATCACCGCACATCGCCATTTTGACCGCTCTCTGATAGAGCTGAACAACAAGGGCTTCATCAACGGTCATACTCCGTTCTCGGCGATAGTTGCCTTTTCTGCGGAGATAACCGCATACCTTAACAGCCTGAAATACATCGTTCTTTCCAACGAGTCCAGTGCCAATGAGAGCACAGTCGTGGGACAGGACGTCAACCACCAGTACTCCAAGAGCTTTGAGTTCGAGGAGGACTTCCACAGCTATGAGGAGAAATACCTGCGCACGGGACAGTACTATTTCAGCTTCCTGAGACCTCTTTCGGAGTTCCAGATAGCCAAGATGTTCGTGTCACACAGAAAATACCTGTCCGTGTTCAGAAGCTGCAATCTGGGCAGCAAGGTCTCGCCGGACATATGGTGCGGCGAGTGCCCCAAGTGCCTTTTCGTAAGCCTGATACTTTCGCCGTTCCTCAGCCTTTCGGAGCTCAGGGACATTTTCGGCAAGGATATGCTTGACGATCCGAAGATGAAGGAGTACTTCATCGAGCTTATCGGACAGTCCCTGCATAAGCCATTTGAATGCGTGGGAAGTATAGATGAGGTGAATTTAGCCGTATCACTTGCAATACGGAAGCTTGAACAGCAGGGCGAGAAGCTGCCGCTGCTGTTTGAGGAATACAAGTCCCGCGGACTCTACCGCCCCGAGACCATCGACGGTATCAACAAGGAGTACTGCGGCTCGTTCAACGAGCAGAACCTGCTGCCTGCTGAATTTGCAAAAATACTTAAAAATGAAATGGAGCGTCTGCTTTGAACAAATTCTGCGACTATATAAAGGAATATACCAAGGGAAAGACAGTCTGCATACTCGGCTTCGGCAGAGAGGGCAAGTCAACATACAGGATACTGGAGAAGTACGGCGCACAGGCTTCACTTGCCATCGCCGACCTCAATCCCGTGGACGCCGCTGCAAACGGTCTTCCCGAAAATGTGGAGCTTATCTGCGGCGAGGACTATCAGAAGTGTCTGGACCGCTTTGACATGGTGTTCAAGAGCCCCGGTATCGTGCTGGAGAAGGCTCTTTCGGAGCTTAAATGCTATATAACCTGCGAGACACAGGTGTTCTTCGAGGTGTTCCGTGAGCAGATAATCGGAATTACGGGCACCAAGGGCAAGAGCACGGTGACTTCACTTATCTACCATGTGCTGAAGGAGAGCGGTATAGACTGCCGTATCGCAGGAAATATCGGTATCCCCGTATTCGACATCGCCGAGGGCATGAACGAGGACACGGTTGTGGTCTGCGAGCTTTCCTGCCACCAGCTGGAGTATATGACAGTTTCGCCAAGATGTGCGGTATTCCTCAATCTCTATGAGGAGCACCTCGACCACTACGGCACTATGGAGAACTACTACAATGCAAAGAAGAACATCTACCTCCATCAGGACGTATGCGACGTTCTGTGGTGCAATGAAGCTATCAGGACTGACGATATACCGTCAATCGCGGTAACTGTGTCAAATACTGACAGCAGCGCCGATGTTTACGTTGCAGACGGTATCGTATACGACTCCGACGACGAGGAGTACGAGATACCCGTGGACAGCATAAAGCTTCTGGGAACTCACAACCACTACAATATCGCCATTGCATGGGACGTATGCAAGGACAGGGTAGAGGAGGAGGACTTCACAAAGGCTCTCTGCAGCTTTGATCCTCTGGCTCACCGTCTGGAATATGTTGATACGGTAAAGGGCATACGCTGGTATGACGACTCTATCTCAACAGCCTGCGCTACTGCGATATCCGCCCTTCAGAGCGTTCCCGAGGTGGGAACTATCCTCATCGGCGGCATGGACAGAGGTATCGACTACACCTCTCTTGTGGACTTCCTTGCGGACTTCGGTGTCAAGGTCATCTGCATGGAGGCTTCGGGCAGGAGAGTCTTCGATATGATACAGGAGAGAGAGGACTTCCCGGACAAGTCCCGCGTACACTACGCCGACCACCTTGCAGAAGCTGTAAAGCTTGCTGCGGAGATAACTCCCGAGGGCAAGAGCTGCGTAATGTCGCCTGCGGCTGCAAGCTACGGCATTTTCAAGAACTTTGAGGAGCGCGGCGACGCTTTCAAGAAGCTGGTTTCAGAGCTTGATAAATAAAAGTATGGGGCGGAGCTATCCGCCCTTTTTTGTAAGGAGGACTGCTATGGCACATCTGGTATGCAGATGCGGATATGATATGTGGAATGGTGAGTCGCCCAACGATATTGAATTCTGGGTGTATTCGGACAAAACCATGGATGAGATCTCAATGGAAGATAATATCCCGTTTCTCTCTCTGCACAGCAAGCACGATCATAATGTATGGCGCTGCCCGAAATGCGGCAGACTCTATGTTTTCAGCGAAAATGGCGGCACCGTCCCCGAGCACATTTACAGGCTTGAAGAATAACATTATCACATTATCAGATTATCACTATTACAATTTAAAATGATAAAGTGCATTGTGTCTTAAAGCATCTGATAAACTGATAAACTGATAATCTGATACTGTGTATCATTAAAAGCAGACACGGGACCCCTACTCTCAATAATTGCCCATCGTTAACTTATATTGCTAAATTTTTCGGAAACTCTTGCAATTCACAGCAAGCTATGATATAATATTAACGATGGGGTCATGAGCCCCGTAAATGAATTCTCAGGAGGAATTATATCTATGTTAACTTCAGCTACAGAAATGCTCCAGAAAGCAAGAGCAGGCAAATACGCAGTAGGTCAGTTCAATATCAACAATCTTGAGTGGACAAAGGCTATCCTTCTCACAGCTCAGGAGCTCAACAGCCCTGTTATCCTCGGTGTTTCTGAGGGCGCTGGCAAGTATATGTGCGGTTTCGAGACTGTTGCAGCTATGGTTGCAGCTATGGACAAGTCTCTCGGTATCACAGTTCCTGTTGCACTTCACCTTGATCACGGCTCATATGACGGCTGCTACAAGTGCATCAAGGCAGGCTTTACATCTATCATGTTCGACGGTTCACACTTCCCCATCGACGAGAACGTTGCTAAGACAACTGAGCTCGTTAACGTTGCTCACGGTCTTGGTCTTTCCATCGAGGCTGAGGTAGGCGCTATCGGCGGTGAAGAGGACGGCGTTATCGGTAAGGGCGAGTGTGCAGATCCCGCAGAGTGCAAGCAGATCGCTGATCTTGGCGTAGATTTCCTCGCTGCAGGTATCGGTAACATCCACGGTGTATATCCCGCAAACTGGGAGGGACTCAGCTTTGAAACTCTCGAGGCTATCAACAAGACAGTAGGCGAGATGCCCCTCGTTCTCCACGGCGGTACAGGTATCCCTGACGACCAGATCACAAAGGCTATCTCTCTCGGCGTTGCAAAGATCAACGTAAACACAGAGTGCCAGCTGGTATTCGCAGAGGCTACAAGAGGCTATGTTGAAGCCGGCAAGGACAAGCAGGGCAAGGGCTTCGATCCCAGAAAGCTTCTCGCACCCGGTTTTGAGGCTATCAAGGCTAAGGTCAAGGAGAAGATGGAGCTCTTCGGAAGCGTAAACAAGGCTTGATCGTAAAGAAGGTATAAGATATGGCTTGGGGACATTATGAACAGAACTATGTCTACAATTACGACATAAATGCGGTTCTTGATGCAGTTATGCGCGCAGCAGAACAGGTAAAACTGAAGCTGAAGAAAGCTGACAGAGCTGCGTACAAAGTTAAGTTCAGTACAGGAATGTCGCTCTTTACATGGGGCGAGGAAGTCTTTGTTACTCTGGGAGTCCTTCCTGACGGAAAGACCGGAGTAAACATAAGGAGCTCGTCAAATCTTGGAACAGAGATCGCTGCAAAGTCAAGAAATGAGAGCAATGTTCTGAAATTAGTAAATGCACTCAATACATTCCTTCCGCCAAGATAAATAAGCATAAAAGCCTGAGGGTTATCCCTCAGGCTTTTTTATATGTTTTTGCAGAAGTTTATTATCTCGGCTTTTCGCGGCTCAACTGCTTCCCTGTATTCCACGGAGCACAGCCCCATACTTCCGCAGCACTCTATTTCAAGGTGACCGTAGAAATGCTCGATGCTGCCTATTATCCGTTCACACTCTCTCATGGAGGGACCCGTCCTCAGAGCGACGGAGTATCCTTTTTTGCCGTTCTTTATAGCGGCGTGGGGTTCATGGGTATTGCACCACGGAGTACACCTGTCGATGAACGCCTTGAACTGGCCCGGGATATCTGCCCAGTATGAGGGCGCTACGGACACTATGATGTCAGCGCTGTCAAATTCCTCCATTATACGGTCGATATCGTCAGTCTGCACGCACCGGGCAGTTTCATGGCAGCTGCGGCAGCCCTTGCAGAAGCTGAACTTATAGTCGTCAATACATATGCTTTTGGTTTCGTACCTCGCGGAAAGCTCCTCCGAGACTATCCTGACTATCTCCGCCGTAGCGCCGTTTCTCACGGGACTGCAATTGATAACGAGTGCTTTCATGATAATACCTCCGTTAATAAAAATATAAATCTGATTATATCACAGAAGCATTGCTTTGTCAAGAAAAAGATCACTCCCGTTTTTGCGGAAGTGATCTTTTGTTACTGTGAGCCGAGAACTGTCATGGGGTCGATGAATTTACCGTTGTGAGTGACTTCGATATGCAGATGTGACGGCATAGAGCTTTCTATGTCGGCAGTTTCGCCAACTGCTCCGATGACAGCGCCGCAGTCCACGGTGTCGCCCTGCTGCACGGCAAGGTCGGCGCCCAGTCCGCAATATCTGGTGGTGAAGCCGTTTTTGTGGTCGATGAGGACTGAGACTCCCCACAGCGGATCGTTGGTCACGGAAGCTATCTCGCCGTTTTCCGCAGCAAAAACATCTGCACCGACCTCAGCTGCGATATCGGTGCCGTTATGGGTCTGCCATGTGCCTGTGGTCTCATTTTTCACAAGCTCGCCGCTGCTGAAAGGCGAGAGCACATTGCTCATATCGCTGAGCGGAGCCTTTGCCTCAGACATATTGTTTACCGCAGCGGCAGGAGCCTCGGGCTGCTCGGCAAAGCCGTGTTCCTCGGGAGGGGCTGCATCCACGGTTATCTCGGCGGCAGGAATGGTGACCTGCGGCTCGTCATTGAAAACGGGAGCAGTCACCGCAGGAGCTGTGGCTCTTTGCGCAGGAGCAGTGACTTTCGGTATGTCGGTAACAGGCTTGTTTACCTGTGCTTCCTGCACAATAGGCGAAGTCTGCTTCTGTGACAGCTTGTCTCCCTGCTTATGGGCGAAAAGGCAGGCAGCTCCCACCATTGCCACGCTTATAACCAGAGCGGCATAGAAGCCTTTTGAAACTTTTGCGTAATTCTTATCGGTCAGTTCGTTTTTTTTCACACTAACACCTCCGACTTTATTTTTGACATAAAATCGGAAAATATACATAACATGAAAAAGTCCCCGAAAAACGGGGACTTTATGTTTGAGGCTATACAGGAGCTTCCTCTCTTATCTCAAGGCCTGAGGTATCATACATGACCTTGGCGTGGTTTTTTCGGATAAGCTTTTTTTCTATATGGTTGCCTGTTTTGCAGTCCACCTTGTCGCGATAGACCTCGCCGTTGCGGTAAACGGTGCCGTTTTCACGGGAAAAGAAGACGTTTTCGGCGGAAATATGGTACTTGTACCGCTGACGCTTGTCCGCTCTCAGCTCACCGCAGAGGTACTCATCCGTAGTGTGGACAAGGAGCTGATAGGTCCTGTTCGTATTATTGGTGAAACGGTAGTCAAGGTAGTTGTACATTATGGAAGTACCTGTGCCGAATGGGATCTTTCTCTGAAAATCGGGAAAAAGGTCAAGACCGTCGTGATGGTGGTGCTCGGTGATATCCATATCCGAGTGGAGTATCATCCAGTGTATCAGGTTGGTCATCTGGCACATACCACCGCCCACTCCCGAAGACGGGTGGTCGGCAAAGATGGTGAGTCCCTCCTTGAAACCCTTTTTCTCGGTGAGCTTACCCACCAGATACCAGAACGAGAAGGTCTCGTGGGGACGTATGATGATTCCGTTTATCTTGGGAGCAGCCAGCGACAGATTTACCGCCTTGTTCTCCTGAAGCGCCATATTTACGTTGCCGAGCCTGCGCCTGATAAGTGAATTATGCCTGTATATGAGATATTCCAGAGGCTCCTCCTGCTTAGAAGAGGCAAGATGCCGTGCAGTGATGAGATTCTTTGCCGACCTGAGAAAAATGCATTTCTTCTCGGAAATAGCGTAAGTAAGAGGGGATATCTCACAGAAAAGTCTGCGTTTTATAGTTGTCATCTCCATGTTTGTTTATTTTATAACAATTATACATCATATGCATAATTGTGTCAATACAATATTTGCGGTATGTGAAAAAAATATTGCCCCCGAGCGTTCATCTGAACATTCAGGGGCAGATCATCAGTTATAGTTGGGATCCTGAGAAGCCTCGGGAGCGTATGCGTTGGGGTCATAGGGGATAACGGGCTCAGTGGGAACAGCTGCGGGATATTCTGTCCAAGGCTGCTGTTCCTGAGGAGCCCAAGGCTGCTGCTCGCTGTAGGGAGCCTCGGCAACAGGCTCTGTATAGAGCTCTGTGGTTATCTCCTCTGTGGTAGTTGTGGTAGTTGTTGTGGTAGACTCGGTAGATGTGGTAGTAGTAAGCTCGGGACGTATCTCCTCGGGAAGCTTCTGCTTGGTGGGCTTTACGCCGTTGAGACCATAGCACTCCTGATAAGCGAGAATGATATCGCGTATCATATACTTGGAGTACTCACCGTCCTCGATAACGCCTGCGAAGGCTATCTCGGGGTTATTTGCCGGAGCAAATCCGATGAAGAAGGAGTTCTGCTTTTCGAGGTTTGCGCCTGTCTGAGGAGTACCTGTCTTTATAGCCACATCGAAGCCAAGGTTGCTGAGAGAGTGGTTTGCAGGCATATTGTGAGATGCGTCTATCATACCGCCTATGATGAAGTCATAGAGGTCGGGAGTGTTGAGCTCGATCTGCTGTGCGATAGTGGGCTCGGTCTTTTTGATGAGACTGCCCGAGCCGTAGCTGTAATAGCTGTCCACCAGATAGGGCTGATATCTTACACCGCGGTTAGCGATGGTATTTGCCACAACAGCCATCTGGAGGGGAGTCATACCGCAGTCCTGGTTACCGATACCCGCCTGAATAACATAACCGATATACCATTCCTGACCGTTCTCGGCAAAGGTCTCGGGGTTACAGAGATAACCGGGAGCGTCCCCTGTCTCAATGCCCGTACTAGAGCCGAGTCCGTAGAGCTTTGCATACTTTGTGATGTTGTCGATACCCAGCATTCGGGAAACTTCATAGAAATAGGAGTTACATGATACCTCAATGGCACGGCGCACGGTGATATTGCCGTGATATCCCGTACAGGAATAGTGGGTGCCGTAGAAATCGTAGCCCTGATTACATACCAGAGGAGTTCCGCCTGTAACCACGCCCTCGTTGAGACCTGCCGTAGCGGTAACGGTCTTGAATGTGGAGCCCGGACGGTAGAGACCGTAGGTGCAGCGGTTTACCAGAGGTGAATTTTCAGCCTGTAGGAAGTAATCGTAGTTCTCCACATAGTCCTTGAGGTTGTATGTGGGAGCGGAAGCCATACCCTTAACAGCGCCTGTTTTAGCATCGAGAACGCAGATTGCTCCGCACTTGGCATTGAGTACGCCGGGCTTCGGGTTGATAGCAGGGAAGCCTGCAATGAAGTTATCAAGTATGCCTTGGAGCTTCAGCTGGAAGCTTCCGTCCACTGTGAGCTTTACTGTCTCGCCTGAGGTAGCGTCGGAGATCGTCTTTACGTCGCGGACCTTTCCGTCCTTGACAGCTATCTGCTCCTCGCCGTTGATACCGCGGAGGGGAGTCTCCATAGCGGCTTCGATACCGCTTTTTCCGAGGGTGTCATTGTAGCTGTATCCCTTTGTTTTCAGCTCGTCGTACTCCTCGGCGTAGATAGGACCGACTGTACCCAGCTCGTGGGGGAGGATATCTCCGCGGACTATGCGTCTTTCGGAAGCGTCAACAGCCTCGATCCCGCGGTAGAAGTTGCCAAGCTCCTTCATGTCGATAACGGTCTGCTCGTCCACTCCCTCAGCAAGGAGGAGGTCGTTGCTGTATGAGAAGTCCTTGTCTATCATCTGATAGCGCATACCTGCGATGATACGCTTCTCCTCGTCGGTGTACTTCTCGTCTATCTCATAGTCGGAAATGAGCTTGTCTATGCAGTTTTCCGCAGTCGCATACACGTTGAGGTTAAGGTCTGAGATAAGCTCCTCTGTGTCATTGGACTTGAACACATAGGGCTTGCTGAAGGAGATAGGGATACTCTCCTCGAACTTTATACCTCTTTCTTCAAGGGCTCTGTAAATGCCCAGCAGAGCTTTGTTTCCCTCCTGTAAGTCGGTGGGGAAGAAAGCCATCTGGAGCACAAGGTCTGTACGGGAGTCATTGGTGATGAGCACATTTCCCGCATAGTCCATTATCTCTCCGCGAGTAGCCTTGACGCCCTTGGTGTAGGTGAGGGTGCCGGGCTCATAGAGCTGAGGCGTAGCTATCTCCTTGTCGCCCACCACCTGAATTTTCATAAGTCGGAAGGAGCTGAGGAGAGCCAGCATCACTACCAGCAGTATAATAATGATAGATTTGAGATTTTCCGCAAATCCTTTCAAAGGTCTGCCTCCTTTATGATTATGACCGCACGGGAAAGTGCGGTCTGTGTATTTATCTTCTGTTTTCCGTCTGTATGTTAGTGTTGATAGCCTCCTCGATGGTCAGGTGCTCACGGGGCATGAGGAGACGGTTTACCAGCTTCAGCACAAGGAACACGAATACTGACGAAATGACCGTATACAGCCATACCTTCATGGATACCTTCCTGAAGATGCGTCCGACGTGCTCGTAGTCCCATATCTGGTAGTAGAACTTGTAATCCAGCCAGCACTGTAAAAAAGCAGCGGCAGCAGTAATGATGAAGTAGTTGATGAACCTGTCCTTCAGATACAGCTCAAAAACCAGATTTGCGGCGATACAGAACACCGTGAGTATGACGGCATTGTAGCCGAAGAGCTTACCGCAGCAGATGTCGATGAGAAATCCGCAGATGGCTCCTGTGACCGCAGAGGCATAGATATTGTTGTTGACAGCAATACCCACGGCAAGGGGCACAAGCAGTATGGGCTTATAGAGAGTGCCCGAGGTCATTATGATGAAGCTTATGAAAATGAGCAGGTAGTATATTATCCACCGCAGAGTGGTCTTGAAGCGGAGGATATGCTGCTCACGGGTAGTTCTAATCCTCATCCTTGTCTTCCTCCTTCTTGCCGCTGAAATCGGTTATAACGATGACAGAGGTAAGACGGGTAACGTCCACACAAGGCTGTATATCGGCACATACAGAAAGTCCGTTGGAGTCGATGCCGATATCGAGGATGGTACCTATGGGGTAATCCTTTGGGAAGAGTCCGCTGGTTCCGGTGGTGATCATGAGATCGCCGCGCTTCAGCTTGTTCTTCTTGGGAACGTGGATGAGCTTGGTCTGACCGCTTTCCGATGAGAGCACATTGCCCTCGATTATGCCCTGATCGGCACTTGATGATGAAGCCATCGCGGCTACGGAAAGATCGGGTGAGAGGATAGTCCTTACGGTGGAAACGTGTTCGGACACCTCAACGGTAATGCCCACAAGTCCCTCAGCGGTAACAACGGGGCAGTTCACCAGAATGCCGTCCGCTGAGCCCTTGTCGATGGTGAAGGACTTGAAGGGATCATTGGTGACATAGCCGAGAACGCCGCAGGGCTGTGAGAGCATATAGTCCTCATGCTCTTCCTTTATGGAAACGAACTTGCGGAGCTCCTCCACCTCAGCCTTTATGGCGTCGTACTCGGTGAGCTGGGCATTGAGTTCGCCTATCTGCTTTTTCAGCTGCTGGTTTTCCTCGTAGTACTTATCCGCGTTGGAGAGCTTATCCACCGTACCCTCCATCTTCATGCTTATGCCGTTTGAGGCAGAGCGGAAGGGTTTGGTTATGGTGTTGATAAAGGAAGCTCCCGAAACGGAATAGCCGCCCTTGGTGACAGCATAGATCATAATGCCCACAAGGAACGCAAGAAACCCGAGAAGGATCTTGAATCGGGTGCTTTTCAAGAAATCACGCATGGCGCTCCTCCTTAATAGTACTTGACGTTTTCGGTGAGAGCGTCCTGATAATCGCTGATGTTCTCCAGTATCTTGCCTGTGCCTTCAGCGACGCAGTCCAGCGGATATTCCGCGATATAAACGGGCATACCCGTTTCGCGGTTGATGAGCTTGTCCAGACCTCTCAGGAGGGCACCGCCGCCTGCGAGGGTGATACCGTGGTCGATGATGTCTGCGGAAAGCTCGGGGGGAGTTTCCTCAAGGGTGGACTTGATAGCGTCGATGACCCTTGAAAGGGGCTCTACCAGAGCGTCACGGATCTCCGCAGAGGTAACGATGATATTCTCGGGGAGACCGTTGAGGAGGTTTCTGCCCTTGATCTCCTGAGACTCCTCCTTCTCGCTGGGGAAAGCTGAGCCGATGTCAAGCTTGATGTTCTCGGCAGTTCTTTCGCCTATGAGGAGGTTGTACTTTTTCTTGATATAGTTGATGATAGCCGCATCGAACTCGTCGCCTGCACATCTTACAGAGCGTGAAGCCACGATGCCGCCCATGGATATAACAGCCACCTCACTGGTGCCGCCGCCGATATCCACTATCATGCTGCCTGCGGGCTCGTTGGTGGGGAGACCTGCACCGATAGCCGCAGCCATAGGCTCCTCGATGATGAGGACGTTGTTAGCGCCTGCCTTCTTGCAGGATTCGCGAACAGCTCGCCGCTCAACGGCAGTAACGCCCGAGGGGATGCAGATGATAACATTGGCTTTGGTGAAAAGGGTGCCCTTGAGGGCTTTCCTTATGAATTCCTGAAGCATAGTCGTCGCGATGTCGAAGTCAGCGATAACGCCGTCCTTGAGAGGTCTTACGGCAACGATAGAACCGGGGGTCCTGCCGATGACGTCCTTAGCCTCCTTGCCGACATAGCGGCATTTATCAGTTCTGGTATTTACGGCAACTACCGAAGGCTCTCTTATTATTATACCTTTTCCCCTCATATATACAAGGGTGTTAGCAGTTCCCAGATCAATGCCGATATCTTTTGTAAACATTTTGAAGCTCCTTAATTTATGCTGTTATCGTATTTACTCACATTATATTATATCACCAATGGGAAATATGTACAAGTTTATTCCGCGGGGATTTTACCCGTGTCGGAAAATTTAGTATAATACGGAAACTAAAGGGGAGGCAGGTGATAAAAAACTGTCGAAAAATACAATAATGATCACTTGTCAGCGCAGATCTTGCCTACTGTCTTGATGTAGGTGTATATCGCGATGGCGATGAAGATGACCTGAGCCACGCTGATGCTGAGGCTGAAGCCGAAGGTCAGTGAGATTATGTCAGTTGAGAATGTACTTGGCGAAAGTGAGATACCTCTTGACCAGCCCAACCATGCAAATGAGCCTGAAGCGGCATTGGCTATCACGCCTCCGAGGACGCAGGCACAAACCAGAAGAAGCAGAAAATAGAGTGTTTTTTTCATGATCGATCTCCTATCTTTTGTTATAAAGCATTTATCATATACCCGATGAGCCGAAGCCGCCGCTGCCTCTTTCGGTCTCGGTGAGTTCGTCGCTGACTTCGATATCGGGCATTAATATACGGGTGGGTATCAGCTGGGCTATACGCATACCGTGCTCAACGGTAAAGGGCTCTCTGCCGTGGTTTATGAGGGGTACGAACCATGCTCCGCGGTAGTCGCTGTCCACAACGCCCACGCAGTTGGCGAGGGAGACTCCGAATTTTGAGGAGAGTCCCGACCGCGGATAGATGAGGAGCGCTATATCGTCGGAATCTGTCTGGGCAGTTATGCCTATGGGGATCATTTTTATCTCTCCGACAGCAAGTGTGACGGGTCCGTCAAGACATGCGCAAAGGTCAAGGCCTGCACTTCCTGCGGTGGCCCTTGTGGGGATAACAGCCCTCGGGTCCAGCTTTTTGAATGTAAGTTTCATTATTGGATACCTCTGTAATAAAGTCCGCGGGTGATATTTCCCTGCGGCTTGCGCCCTGAGAGGGCAGCTTTAGTGCCGTCGGCGTCCTCATCGGAGAGGTAAATCACGCCGAAGGAGATGTTATGTATTTCGTCGAGCCTGTCCAGCATACACAGTCTGTCTGAGTTGAGTATCTCGGCGTAGTCCCTTGTACAGACAACGGGGAGCTCCCTGCCTGTGCGGTCGATGAGCTTTTTCGTGCATTTTCCGCAGCCCACCTCGTTTTTGATGGGGCAGTTCCTTGTTAGCATAAGCGGCAGACGTCCGTATATGACAGCTCCCAGCGGGAGAGCTGTGCTGACGCTGCTCAGCTGACCGAGAGTAGCCTCCACGGAGAAAATGCAGTCCTCAAGTCCCAGCCCGTGCAGATATTCTGCACTGTAAGAGTTGAACACATTGAGGGTGAAGCTGCCGTGGAGCTTCATACCCAGCTTCTTGCCGATGGCGACGGAGTCGGGGGTGTGGCAGTAAAGCCTGCCGATGCCCTTGGATATAAGCTCCTCAAGACGGCTTGTGAGCCTGTCCTCGTCGGTGATGAAGCGTGGAGGTGATACTATTATTTTATTACCGTCCACGGTGCCGAGAATATCATCTGTGAGCAGCTCCTCGGGGATGATGAGAAACTCCGACATATCAGCCGCCGCAGTTATCTGTTCGGCAGTGCGGCAGAAGGTCCTTACAGGCAGCCTGTCCGCAGACTGCACTGCATGAGCAGCAGGTGCGGCAGGGGAGTAGTTCGTGACCGTGTATTCCGGGGTATATTTTTGTGTGACGAGTTCTGTCAGCTTCTCCGTCACCTGTCTGCGGAGCTCATTGAGTTTTCCGGCAGGAACAATAAGCCCCTCATCTATGTCGGCAGTGAGCCTGCCGAAGCTGAACACCGTGTCACCCAGTTTGGAAAGCTGCTTGACAAGCATAGCCTCATCGGTGGGACGGTTCATAGCCTTTTCGGGGACATCGCCCTGAGCGGAAGCGGTGATACCGCCGCAAACAGCCTCTATGACCACAGGCTGTCCCTCTTTTATGGCAGCGCGGAAGTCCGCAGTATGGGCTTTTCGCTCAAAGCGGTACAGCTCATGTATCTTGGGTATCAGCTCATGGGCAGAGATAACGTCGTCCTTTTCGCGGACACCGAACATATCCTGCCTTTTGCCTGTGTAATAGCCGTCGGTGAAGCCGCCTCGGGAGAAAACTCCCCTGAGCATAGCCATATCGGGGGTACCGCCTTCAAGAGAAGACTTCAGCTCGCTTACAGCGGAAGCCACATATTCGGGGCGCTTCATGCGTCCCTCTATCTTGAAGGAGTCAACGCCCATATCCGCAAGCTCACGGGCTTTTGGCAGCAGAGACAGGTCCTTCAGGGAAAGGGAAGCCCTGTCCTTATTTCCCACAGCGGAAAAGGGCAGTCTGCAAGCCTGTCCGCAGCAGCCGCGGTTAGCGGAGCGTGAGCCTATCATTGCCGACATATAGCACTGTCCCGACACAGACATACACAGGGCGCCGTGAACGAATATCTCGGTCTCGATACCTGTGCGGCAGATACGGGAAATAGTGTCCTTGTCCAGCTCTCTTGCGGGGACAACTCTTGCGTAGCCTATATCGCGGAGCAGACAGGCGCCTGCGGCAGTGTGTACCGACATCTGAGTTGAGCCGTGGAGCACAGCATCGGGAACGCAGCGGCGGATAAGCTCCGCACAGCCCCAGTCCTGAACAATAAAGGCATCAACACCGCACTGAGCGGCGGACTTGATGTACTGACAGAAATCGTCAGCCTCATCGTCGGAGATGACAGTATTCACAGCCAGATCAAGCTTTGCGCCGTACCTGTGGCAAAGGCTTGCTGCCTCAGCTATCTCCTCAAGGGAGAAGTTGGCGGCACTGCTTCGTGCGGAAAAACGCTTTCCGCCTATGTATACAGCCTGAGCACCCGAGCGGAGAGCTGCACGGAGAGTTTCCATGCTGCCGGCGGGAGCCAGTATCTCGGTTTGTTTCATTAAATGCTGTCGCTGAGCTGCTTGAGCTTGACCATATTCTCAAGCTGAACGATCTTGGACTTGAGAACCTCGATCTCCTTCTGAGCAGCGTCACGCTCGATGCGTGTCCTGCCAGCCTCGTCAACGTACTCCTTTGTCTGGTCGCGGATATTGTCAAGGCGCTGATTAGCCTTGTTGAGGTCGTCGAGGAGAGCCAGCGACACCATTATGGAAGCGGCATAGGGAGAAGAACCGTTTGCCGAGGTGATCTCGTTGATCTTAGTCTCCAGCGCTCTTGCGAGGGCGAAAACGTAATTCGGAGCTTCGGCGGTCTTTATCTTGTACTCCTTACCGCAGATGATGACTTTTACTTCATTAAGCATTTGTATCGTCCTTTCCGTGGCGTAAATTTAACCACCTTACATTATACACTATTTTTTATGAAAAGGGAAGTGTTTTTTGAAAAATATTTATTTTTGTAGTAAACGCCGCTTCAGAAGTTGATAGTTGAGAATTGAGAGTTGAGAGTTTAGAGTTATGTATTACTGAGATAAATCATAATTTAGCAAAGCTAAATTATGATTTAAGCCGTTAGCCCATAGCCATTAGCATAATGTAGGGAACGGCGCCCTCGCCGTTCCGCAAAATGTATTACATGTCCAACGGAACGCCGAGGGCGGCGTTCCCTACACATATAAATTCCGATTTATCTCAGCAATGTTTATCAGCTTGCGGGACGTCGCTGGCGCCGTCCCCTGCAAGCTAACTGCTCAATAGTACCGTTTTAAGCCTATGACCTTGCCGAGGACCTCCACTTCGTCCACGATGATAGGCTCCATGGTGGGATTTTCGGGCTGGAGACGGTAGTGTCCTCTCTCCTTGAAGAAGCGCTTTACGGTAGCCTCCTCACGGTCGATGAAGGCAACGACAATATCGCCGTTTTCAGCGTAGTTTACGCGCTGGACGATGACAATATCACCGTCGAGGATACCTGCGTCTATCATGCTCTCGCCGCGTATTTTCAGTGCAAACAGCTCCTGAGGGTCAACACCGGGAGCTTCAAAGCCGATGTAGCCTGTGATGTCCTCAACGGCAGTGATAGGCTGACCTGCGGTAACAGTACCCATAACGGGCACGGAAGTGGTGCCGCTGTTGGGCAGGCGCAGGGTGCGGTTGAGATTTCCTGTCTTTTCGATAAGTCCCTCACGGACCAGGGTCTCTATGTAGCGATGGGCAGTGGACGTGGACTTGAAGCCCATAGCGTCCATTATCTCCCTTACCGACGGCGACATTCCGTCGCTGAGTCGAGCCTTTATATAGTTGAAAACAGCGATTTCCTTATCCTTCAGCATAGCTTATTCCTCCGAAAGCTTTTTCAGTATCATTTTAGCGATCTTGTAGGCGTCTCCGCAGCCAAGAGTTATGACAAGGTCTCCCTCCTGAGCGTGTTCGCAGACATAGTCGCATATCTGCTCAAAGTTTGCGTATTTTCTCTCGTCAGTCCATTCGGCTGACTCGTCCTGCGGGAACCATATGCAGTCCGGTATCTTTTCCGCAAGGTGTCGTGTGAAGATACCGTAGGTGTTCTTCTCGCGGCTTCCCATGATATCGGTGAGGACAGCATGGTCGGGTATCTGCAATACTCTTGCGAAGTCGTCCAGCAGGAGCTTTGTACGGGAGAAGGTGAATGGCTGGAAAACTGCCCATACATGGTTAAAGTTCATCTCCATAGCAGCATTGAGGGTAGCCTCAAGCTCTGTGGGGTGGTGAGCGTAGTCGTCCACAACGGTTATGCCCTTCTCAAAGCCCAGCTTCTCGAAGCGGCGCTTGGCTCCGCGGAACTCCTCCAGCCCCTTCTGTATGAACTGGAAGTCAACGCCCACATATCGTGCAGCGGCAACTGCCGCCAGTGAGTTGAGCACATTGTGGATACCTGCCACATGGAGAGTTACTGTTCCCAGCTTTTCGCCCTTATACATGGCGTCATAGGTGGTGAGGAGACCGTTCTCGTGCTTTACGTTTTCGGGATAGTAGTCACAGGAGCTGTCCCTGCCGAAGGTGATTATCTCCTTGCCGCTGATACCCTCCAGAGACTTCATGGAGTTCTCGTCTGAGCCGTTGATGATTATGCACTTTGTGGTGTTCTCGTTGAACTTGCGGAAGGACTTGATGATGTTCTCGAGAGTGCCGAAGTAGTCCAGATGGTCGGCGTCGATGTTGAGTATAACGGATATATCGGGGAAGAACTTGAGAAAGTGGTCCTCGAATTCGCAGGACTCGCATACCATGATATCGCTTTTGCCTGCGATGCCGCTTCCGCCGATGCAGGGAAGCTTTCCGCCGATATATGCGGAGAGATCAACTCCTGCGGTATAGAGTATCTGAGTGATCATAGAGGTAGTGGAGGTCTTGCCGTGAGTTCCCGAAACGCAGATAGCGTTGTCGTACCAGCTTGTGACGATACCGAGAAGGTCAGCACGTTCAAGTACGGGAACTCCGCTGGCTCTTGCCGCCATGAGCTCGGGGTTGTCAGCCATGATAGCAGCGGTGTGGACGATAAGGTCTGCGCCCTCGATGTTCTCGGCGCGCTGCCCTACGAAAACGGGGATACCCATTTTTCTTACGGCGTCGAGAGTCTCTGTCTCGTTATTGTCCGAGCCTGTCAGGTAATAGCCCTGAGAGTGGAGTATCTGTGCGAGGGGGTACATACCCGAGCCGCCGATACCGATGAAGTGAATGTGCTTTTTTCCTTTTAAGATGTTGATATCCAAAATGATCACCTTTCTTTGAATGAATAGAATAGCCCCGATATGAGAGGCGTATATAAGCAGTCCGCTGCTGTGCGGACAGGACTTTCGAGTGAAAAAACTGTACTTTTATAGCGTAAAAAATTAAATAATTAAGATTTAATGTAAATTAATATGACACCGATGAGTAATTATTTGGCTCTATCACGTTGTTTTCACCGTTCTTTCACCGCTTTAAAACGAAATAATTATAATTTTTCCTTAAACCAACGAAAAAATAGCTTGCATTTTTACAAAATATGCTGTATAATAGTTTACAGGTTTACTTTCTGCTGAAAACGGTTGAGAAAAAGAAATAATTTTTCAGCGTATAACCAAGGAGTCACACCACATATAAGGAGGAAAAATTATGGAAATTACAGATGTGAAGATCAGGAAGATCATGTCTGACGGACGACTCAGAGCGGTAGTTTCGGTAACTATCGACGATATGTTTGCCGTACATGATATCAAGGTCGTTCAGGGCGATGAAAGACTGTTCGTTGCAATGCCCAGCCGCAAGGATGAGAATGGCGTCTTCCGCGATATCGTTCATCCTATCTCACCTTCAGCAAGAAAGCTCTTTGAGGAGAACATCCTTGATGCATATGAGAGACAGCTTGCGATCATGGAGACAGAGGCTTCCGAGGAAGCAAACGAAGAAGCTGACGAGCTTTGATCAGTGATCTTACATAAAGACCTGCCTGTTAGGTGGGTCTTTTTGTTATATACCCAGCATTCTTGCCGCCTTGAGTATTGCTATCTGGGTCTTGCCGTCGCGGATAGTGCCGTCCATGACCTGTGCAACAGCCTCTGAGAGCGGTATGCGCTCAACATCGAGGAACTCGTCGGGGTCGAGACTCTGTGCGGTAAAGGTAAGTCCCTTTGCGAGGTACATATATGTTATCTCGCTGTTGTAGGCAGGGGTGGGGAGCATCTCCCCGAGGTAGATGTATTCAGAGCAGGTGCAGCCTGTCTCCTCAAGGAGCTCGCGGCGTCCGCATTCTGCATGGTCCTCGCCCTTTTCAAGCTTGCCTGCGGGGACCTCTCTCGTCACCGTCTGAAAGGGATAGCGGAACTGCTTAACGAGGAATATCTCATTGTTCTCCGTAACGGGTATCACGCAGACTCCGCCGTTGTGATGGAGAACGTCGCGTGGAGCGGTCTTGCCGTTTTCAAGCTCGGCAGTGTCGTGGGTTATGGTGAAGATGACTCCCTCATACTTGACATCGCTGGTGAGAGTTTTTTCCTGAAGATGCATTATTTTTCCTCCTTGGCTGCTTTGGTATTGAACAGGCTGTCGCAGTATTCCTGCGCTGCCTTTATTTTTTCGCAGGAGCTGTAATCGTAGAAGTGCCTGTGGTCGGCGTAGTCTCCCTTGCTGCGCTTTCTGCGGAATATGAGTACATAGACCGCCAGCACTGCTGTGCTTATGCAGCTTATGATAACGCCCTCCCTGAGGTAAGGCGTTCTGTATCTGAAAACAATAGTGTTGCTGCCCTTTTCGGCTCTGACAGCCATAAAGCCCTCGTTGACCTTTTCCACATCGGCAGGGGAGCCGTTTACCTCGGCGGTCCAGCCGCTGCTGTACGGCACGCTGAAGAATACCAGCTTGGGCGCATCAAGGTCTATCTCCGAAGTGAAGCCGTGGGAGTCATATACGAAGCTCTTTGCGGAGCAGGCTATCTTTTCGCGGCAGAACATCCTGTATGACTCCCGCGACATGGAAGTATCTCTCTCGGGATCGTACTCCCTGATGATATCGCTGTACTTCTCAGCCTGCTCGTCGGTGAGTATCAGGGACTTCATCATTACCTTCTCGCGCTGAAGCTTGCCCTTGTCATCGGCAGCCTTTTTGGTGATATAGGTATTATATGCAAAGCCCATGGGCACATACAGCTCATTCTCGTATATCTCGAAATGCTCGGTCTCACCGACGTATCTGAAATCGGGGAGTTCATCGGGGATAATGGCGATATCTGTATTCTCGTCCGCAGAATTAGAAGATGATGACGAGGAGCTTTCGGGGATGGAGCGTAGGAGCTCCTCATAGGAGAAGCCCTCCTTTTTCTCCTTGTAGTAATATTTTACGGAGAAAAGACCGCGGAGAGTATAGTGGCTGAGCTTAGCTCTGGAAGCCACATCTCTCGGTACTCCCACATAGCTGTAAAAGTCCATGATGGATGTATTTACCACGCTCTGGAAGGCTCTCATGGTGGGGAGCCCCCAGATCATGGGGTAGTTATCGCAGTCTGCGGAGATATCTATCCTGAAGAAGTTGTTATCGCTGACGGGCTCCCATACCTCGTCCTCGCCGTCGATGGCAGTGTCAATGTAATCGCGGGCGGAGGAAACGCTGTTTGCGGCATAGAGAGTGGTGGTGAACACGCAGATTATAGAGGAGACCGCTGTGACGAACACCACGAATATGGTGCTGAGTCTGCCCTTTTTCTTTCTGCGGAAGATAAGGAGGGCGCAGACAAGGAACAATACCGTAACACCTACGGTTATCCAGAAGTAGAGCACATCCTCCGGCATGGTGAACAGCTTTGCCTTCTCGCCGTCCTTGGGCTTGGCAGGGAAGCAGCCGATGACCGCAAAGGCAGCTGTCATGGCGGTGCAGACCTTCAGTCCCGTAAAGCCGCTGTTATCCTCGTCGTCGAGGCTGTGTGCGGTCATCATTGCCATGATCAGTATGGGCATATAGAACCACCGCGCGTAGTAGTAGGAGTTTACCGCCTGAAACAGGCTGTTGAGTATGGGGATCACTGCGAAGACTCCGCAGCAGAAAAGCAGCTTTGAAGCCCAGTGCTTCCTGCGAAGGTGTACGAATGAGATGACTCCTGCCATTGAGAAAAGGGGCAGGTACGCGCCGATGGACGCCCATTTTTCGTACTCCGAGCTGAACAGATTCGGGTAGGCAGGGGGATCCGCAGGCATGAACAGGGTCTGCACCAGACGGGGCAGGAGTGTCTTGTCGGTGTAAGCGGTCATATCCGCGCCGTAGAGCCTCTCACTTATCCTGTAATTGCCCATGAGAGCCATAGCCGACGGCAGCAGTATAAATGCTGCCATAAGGGAGCCGATAACGGCTTCAAAGACCAGCCCGAAGAATTTTTTCCATGAGGTGTGGAAGTCCCTGCACCTCATTCGGAAAAGGTAGTAAAGGATCAGGAACACAGCCTGACCTGCGAAGAAGTAGTAGTTCACGCAGGCGCAGAGTGCCACGGTCAGTGCAAAAACGCCTCTGCGGCGGCAGTTGATATTCTCCTCCATGGCAATAAGCATGAGAGGGAACAGAGCTGTGACGTCCTGAAAGTGGTTGAAAAAGAGGTTGTATACCTGAAAGCCCGAAAAAGCGTAGAGGAGAGCTCCTGTTACAGCGGCGTTCTTGCCGCGGACGAAACGCCTGATATAGGCATATGCGGTCAGTGTGGCGATGCCGTGCTTCAGTGCGAGGATAACGGGCATGGCATACAGCACCAGTCCCCTCGGGAGCAGGACGGTCAGCCAGAAAAAGGGGCTGCCGCTGAGGTAGAATGAATATGAGGTAAGGAAGTCCGAGCCCAGATCCGTGAACCAGTTCCAGCCGAGTCCGCCGCTTCTTGCCGCGTCATTGGCGAGGCTGTAAAAGGGAATCTGCTGAGCGTTGTAATCGCCGTAGTATATGAAATAGCCGCGCTCGGTGAGCATCATGGGCAGTACGGTGAACAGCATTGTGCCGAAGCCCAGCAGGAAAGCCAGCAGATATTTTTCTTTTGTACAGCCCTTGGCGGCGACACTTCTCTTCAAGGTTCCTTCCTCCGTAAAAAATAGATATACATATTGATTATAACATAACAGCCGAAAAAAAGCAACAAAAAACAGAATATATTTTCGATTTTGTTCTCGGAATATTTTTCACCGCGCCCCTTGCAATTTTTATAGTATGCTATAAGCGGGGAGCCCCCGCCGGCTGTTTCGCGGCAGAAATGACGCAGCGGAAGCTTTTTCTCCGCGCCCCTTGCCTTTTTTATAATAATATGTTATAATATAGGGTATGCTACTATACTGATAAAAGGGGAACATATAATGGAAGTTTACCTTGATAATGCGGCGACCACCAAGCCCTGCGAGGAGGCAGTGGCGGCAGCGGTGACCGCAATGACACAGAAATACGGTAATCCATCGTCGCTCCACCGCGCAGGTCTCGAAGCGCAGCTCCTTATGGACAGCGCAAGAAAGACCATAGCCGACTCCATAGGCGCGGACAGCGGCTGTATATACTTCACATCGGGAGCTACCGAGAGCAACAATCTTGCACTCCGCGGAGCTTCCGCAGCTTACGGCAGAAAGCGGAAAAAGATAGTCATTTCCGCAGTCGAACACGCCT
The DNA here is from genome assembly GCA_017519145.1 of Ruminococcus sp. Lineage (GTDB taxonomy): Bacteria > Bacillota > Clostridia > Oscillospirales > Ruminococcaceae > Ruminococcus. Next base: position 3,913 of record JAFWTA010000011.1, on the reverse strand, counting down.
CGGTGGAGGAGACTGCTGCCGACCTTGAGACTAAGGGCTTTGAGGTGGTAAGGGTGTCGCCCCGTGAGGACGGAAGGTTCTATGCGGCGGACTTCATAAGTGCCTGCGATGAGAACACCTGCCTGATAAGCATGATGTACGTCAACAACGAAACGGGCTATATACTCCCTGTCAAAGAGGTATTCTCGGCGATAAACCGCCGTATGCCCGATATCGTGACTCATACGGACTGTGTTCAGGCCTACATGAAGCTTCCCGTCAAGGTCAGCGCACTCAATGCCGACATTGTCTCCCTCAGCGCCCACAAGATACACGGCGTAAAGGGAGTGGGAGCACTCTACATCAGAAAGGGAGTCCGTGTGCTTCCCGTAGTTACCGGCGGCAAGCAGGAAAAGGGCATACGCTCGGGAACAGAGAGCGTTCCCCTCATAGCAGCATTCGGAGCTGCCGTGGAGAAATATCTGCCCACAGTTGCACAGCGCTATGAAAAGGCACTTCGCCTCAAGGCATATCTGCTGGAACAGCTGAAGGACATCGAAGGAGTTGAGGTGAACTCTCCCGAGGACGGTTCGCCATATGTCATAAATATCTCCGCAGGGGGCAAAAGGTCGGAGATAATGCTGCACTTCCTTGAAAGCAGGGAGATATATGTTTCCAGCGGCTCAGCCTGTTCAAAGGGACAGCAGAGCGGCGTGCTGGGACAGTTCGGCATAAGGGATAAACGCGCTGACAGCGCACTGAGAATAAGTATCACTGCGGAGACTGCCGAGTCAGAGCTTGATGACTTCTGTGAGGGGCTTCGCATCGGTATGGAAAAGGTAAGGGGTTAATATGGAAAAGACAGAGAAAAAGAAGAAAAGTCCGCTGAAAGTGCTTATAATAATTTTTATTGTGCTTGTGGTGCTCGGCATCGGAGGTTATTTTCTGCTGCTGGAGGGAATGAAGATGACCACAGGCTCAAAGGTCAGCTCGCGAAATGCAGCGGCAAAGTCTTACCTCAAGGCTGTGACTGCACAGGTAGAGGATGTGTACAAGGAAAAGGGTGAGAAGGTCCCTGCCGACAAGGAATACATCATCAGGGGCAAGGGACAGATGAACGATCCCTGCGAGCTTCTCGGAGAGAGCATGACAAATCGTTATTTCTCCGACAACAGGTATTACTGGGTGGTGAAGTTCAAGGACGGATATGCCGCGGAGGCGTGGACTGCTCTCCGCCCCATTGAGGACAGCGAGCTCAGGTACTACAGCCGCAAGGAGCTGATAGATAAGTCCAACGAGCATCCCATGAAGCAGGACAAGCTGGTCATCGGCTACTACAGCGCTGCCGAGGGAGATACCTACACGAGTTGATATTTATATTTATAATAGTATATTAGGAGAATGGATATGAAGGAATTAGTACTTGTAAAATACGGCGAGATGGCTCTGAAGGGTCTGAACAAAAAGACCTTCGAGGATATGCTCATCAAGAATATAAAGCGCAGATTGAAGCCCCTCGGTCACTTTCAGATGACCAGCGCTCAGTCTACCACATACATTACTCCTCTTGACGAGGACATTGACCTTGACGAGGTAGTGGACAGAGTGGGCAAGATATTCGGTATCGCAACTCTGTGCCGTGCCTGCGTATGCGAGAAGGATTTCGAGGACATATGCGCAAAGAGCTATGAGTACCTTGATGCGGTGCTCAGCTGTGCAAAGACCTTCAAGGTCAACGCAAAGCGCTCCGACAAGGCTTTCCCCATGAAGTCTCCCGAGATATGCGCGGAGCTGGGCGGAAAGCTTCTTGAAAGGTTCCCGAACCTGTCCGTGGACGTAAAGGCCCCCGAGGTAACTGTTACTGTTGAGATACGCGACGAGAACGCCTTTGTTCACGCCGAGAACATCAAGGGAGCAGGCGGACTTCCCGTGGGAAGCAGCGGAAAGGCACTTCTTCTGCTTTCGGGCGGTATCGACAGTCCCGTTGCAGGCTACATGATGGCAAAGCGCGGAGTCCATATCGCAGCCATCCACTATGTGAGTCCTCCCTACACCTCCGACCGCGCACAGCTCAAGGTGGAGCAGCTCTGTCAGAAGCTGACGGACTACTGCGGCGGAATTGCATTCTACTGTGTGCCCTTTACGGAGCTTCAGGAGGCTATCAAGGACCACTGTCCCGAGGAGTTCTTTACAATTATAATGAGAAGGCTCATGATGGAGATAGCACAGCGCATTGCCGCCAAGGACAACTGCCTCGCTCTTATCACAGGTGAGAGCGTGGGACAGGTGGCGAGCCAGACCATGGCTGCCATCGCCTGCACCGACGCAGTTTGCAGGATACCCGTGTTCCGTCCCTGTGTCGGCATGGACAAGACCGAGATAATCGACATTGCGCGCAAGATAGACACATTCGATACATCCGTCCTTCCCTATGAGGACTGCTGTACCGTATTCACTCCCCGTCATCCCAAGGTGCGTCCCGTGCTCAGCGACGTTGAAAAGGCTCAGAACAGCTTCGATTTCGAGCCTCTGATTCAGAAGGCAGTTGAGGGCACGGAGATGAAAACTTTCAATTATGGCGAATAATTCTTAATTTTCTCACAAAATTATCACACTGATTTTGTATAATGTTTACTAAAGCAAGGGCGGCGATTTAGTGGTAAGCAGTAAATTTTCTGAATGTAATGCCGAAAAACTTGACAAATCGGTCAGTAATGTTGTAAAATTATTAGAACGGAAAGGTCTGACCATTGCTACGGCGGAAAGCTGTACGGGCGGACTTCTTTCAGAGCTTATTACATCAGTATCGGGCGCGTCTGCGGTCTTTGAGCTGGGGATATGTACTTATTCCGAGCGGATAAAGACCAAGTTCCTCAATGTGCCTGCCGGAACTATCCGTAAGTACGGCGTGGTCAGCGAGGAGACAGCTCTGGGCATGGTCAGGGGACTGAAGGAATGCTCGGGGGCAGACGTCTGCGTTTCGGTAACGGGTATCGCAGGTCCATCGGGCGGAACTGCCGAGACTCCCGTCGGAACGGTCTATATCGGTTTCGATATCTGCGGCAGGCAGTTCGTGTGTCTGCCCGAGCTTTGGAAGCTCAGTGACCTGAGCAGGGACAATATCAGAAGATGTGCCGCTGCTTTTGCGTTCGATACGATAGAAAAAATACTGATGGAGGCGAGGACAGACTGATGAGCGAAAAAATGACCGACGGAATGACAGAGGCTCAGCGCAGAGCTGAGAAGATAAAAGCTATCAGAAGGTCTATCCGCGGAGAAGCGGAAGTCGCTCCGACGACATATGAAAATAAGGCAGACACTGAACGCGCCGACGTCAATGTGGGACGCCTCAGACGCACTGAGGACAGGTCGGGTTCAACTGCTGCTGATATACTTGACGAGCTGGACGAAGCCATCGCCTATGAGAAGGCGGAGGCTGAACGTATCGCAGCCCGTGAGGCTGAGGCTGCTGCCGCTGCTGCGGAAAAGGCAGGTCCCGATATCTCGGATATAATCCCCGCACTGGAGCCTAACGCACAAGAGAAGCTCCGTGAGATAGCTGAGGAGATAACCGAGGATTTCTCGGAGGTCCGTGCCGATGTCACCGATGAGGTCATGGACTTTACGGAGACTGAGCCGGCAGATATGGAATACAGCGAGCCTGAACAGGAGCATACCTATTATAATGAGCATGAGGCTCGGGAAACGGCTGCGGATATCATAAGAGCAGATGCAGCTGAGGACACCGTGGTATTCACTCCTGTGGGACATCATCATGAGGAGGCTCCTCCGCCTGCTGCGGAGAAAAGGGCTGAGCCTGTCATGAGAGCTGCTGAGGAAACTTCGGCAGAGAAGTCCCATAAGAAAAAGAAGAAGGGGTCAGTATTATTTCGCAAAATAGCAATATTACAGACCCCACCCCCGGCCCCTCCCC
>JAFWTA010000010.1 GCA_017519145.1 Ruminococcus sp. | reverse complement strand
TGTTGTGGTAGTGGTCGATGTTGTCGTGGTAGTTGTGCTTGTGGTGGTTGTAGTAGTTGTGGTCGTTGTTGTTGTCGTAGTAGTTGTTGTTGTAACTATACGCTCATCGATCATTACTACTGTGTTCTCACTTGCAGGCTTGCCATCGATGGTTGTGACCTTACCGCCTTCAACTGTGAATGTTATTGAGCTTGCCTTTTCGTATCCGTTAGGTGCTGCCAGCTCTTCAAGAGTGTAGGTACCGTCCTCAACAGTTACGATAGTCTTCTCTGTGCCTGACAGCCATACCAGTGATGTGCCGACGCTGTTGATCTCAGTGCCGCCCTCACCTATTGTGAGCTGTCCGTCCTTGAAGACGATGGGCTGACCCTTGCCGTCCTTACCTGTGAGGGTAAGCTTAGCATCCTTGACTTCCTTGCCATTGAGATTATCCTGCTTGCTGATGTTTACCTTTGCAGTAGTTACAGCAGGAGCAGTTGTAGTCGTGGTGGTTGTGGTAGTCGTTGTTGTCGAAGTCGTTGTGGGCTTCGAGGTTGTGGTTGTAGTTGTTGTCGTAGTCGACGTTGTTGTTGTCGTCGATGTAGACGTTGTAGTTGTGGTAGTAGTAGTTGTTGTTGTTGTGGTGGTTGTTGTAGTTGTAGTAGTTGTAGTAGTTGTAGTGGTTGTAGTTGTGGTTGTAGTGGTTGTGGTTGTAGTAGTAGTGGTGGTTGTTGTTGTAGTTGTTGTCGTCGATGTTGTTGTTGTCGTTGTGCTTGTTGTTGTAGATGTAGATGTTGTCGATGTAGTTGTAGTTGTGGATGTTGTGGTTGTTGTAGATGTCGATGTGGTCGTAGCCTGAGCATCGTTCACCTTGATAACACCCTTATCCTTATCTACTGTGTAGTAACCTGTCTTGGAATCTGCATCTGCCTCTTCCTTCAGGTCGTCACCTGTTGCATCTACGATCTTGTTTGCTCTGATAGAGAAGTTCAGCTCAGAAGTGATAACTGTGTATGTTACCTTACCATCGGTGAAGTCATCACCTGTCTCCTTGAGTGTGTAATCGCCGTCCTTGAGAGCTCTGATGACCTTTGCAGTATCACCTGAGATCCACTGGATACCGATAACCTTGCCTTCGCTGTCAACTACGCTTGTGAAGTCCTTATCGTCCTTGTTAGCGTCTGTGATAGATGTCCAGTCAATGTCGGAGTTAGTGATCTCGAGCTGAGCATTCTTAACTTCCTTATCGCCTGTGATATCATACTTGCCTACTGTGAACTCGTTGGGAGCGTCCTCGATAACGAGGTGTCCTGTCTCTTCGTCCACATAAGCCTTGCCGTTTGTTGTTGCTGATACGTCCTTTACCTCGCCCTTGTCAAGGAAGAATGTAAAGGTAGATACTACTTCGTATCCGTCGGGAGCAGTCTTCTCTACGAGAGTGTAGTGACCGTCCTTGAGTCCTGTGAACTTAGCAGAGTTGCCGGGGAACTCAGTCTCTGTGATCTCGCCGAGAGCCTCGCCGCCGTTGATCTTAACGCCCTTGAATGTTACGCCCTCATCGTTTGATGTGAGTGTGAATACAGCGTTTCCTGCGTCAGCAGTGATCTCCTTGGCGCCGAGAGCCTTCTTGTCGATAGTAACTGTCGACTCGAGCTCGTCCTGAACCTCGATAGTCTTGCCGTCGTTCTTCTTTTCTACCTTGCCGCTTGTTACGGTATCAACGTCCTTAACAACGCCGTTTTCGATAGTAAAGCTGAACTTGGTAACTACTGAGTAGCCGTTAGGAGCAGCTGTCTCTTCGAGGCTGTACTTGCCGTCCTTGAGACCTGTGAAGTTTACGTTGTTGCCTGTGAACTCATATGATGTCTCACCATTTTCGAATGTTACGGAAGTTGCTTCCTCACCTTCGCCCATGCTGATAGTAACACCATCGAGTGTCTTGCCCTTTTCCTCAACTGTGAGGACAAATGTTGCACTGCCTGCCTCAGCAGGTATCTCTGTACCGCCGAGAGCCTTCTTGTCAAGTGTGATAGTTGACTTATCGTCCTCAACTACGAGGTGATCGTTTTCGTCAACATAAGCGTTGCCGTCTGTAACTGTGCTTACATTTGAAACGTAACCTTTTTCGTCAACGTCGAATGTGAACTCTGTTACAGTTATGAATCCGTCGGGAGCTGTTGTCTCCTTGAGAGTGTATGTACCCTTCTTGAGGCCCTTTAATACTGCTGTGTTGCCATCGAAGTCAACGGATGTCTTTCCGTCCTCGACTGCTACAGCACCTTCGCCCTCTCCGACTGTTACGCCGTTGAAGTTTAAGCCCTCTGTCTTAGCAGTGAGTGTGAACTTAGCCTTGCCTGCAGCTTCGTCGATAGGAGCTCCGCCAAGAGCCTTCTTGTCGATGACTACTGTTGTCTTGTCGTCCTCAACAACCAGGTGACCGTTCTTGTCAACATAAACGTCGCCGTCTGTTACTGTATCAATTACAGTTACCTTTCCGTCCTTGTCTACGCTGAATGTGAACTTTGTCACTGTTACGAATCCGCTTGGAGCAGCAGTTTCTTCAAGTGAGTATACACCGGGTCTGAGACCTGTGAAGCTGATGCTGTTGCCTGTGAAGCTGTAGATGTTGTCCTCAGCAGCGATAGTCTCGGAAGTAGCTTCCTCGCCTGTGCCCTGAGATACTGTTACGCCCTTGAAGTTAGCGCCCTCATCCTCAGCCTTGAAAATGAATGTTGCACTTCCTGCTTCAGCGGGGATCTCCTCGCCGCCAAGAGCCTTCTTGTCGATAGTCACGCTGTTCTGACCGTCCTCAACAACAAGGTGTCCTGTCTCTTCATCGATATAAGCCTTGCCGTTTGTAGTTGTTCCTACATTGTCGACCTTGCCGTTAACGATATCGAAAGTGAACTTTGTAACTGTTGTGAAGCCGCCGGGAGCAGCTGTCTCTGTGAGGCTGTAAGTACCGTTCCTGAGACCTGTGAAGTTTACGTTATTGCCTGAGAACTCGTAAGATGTCTCACCATTTTCGAATGTTACGGAAGCAGCTTCCTCGCCTTCGCCCATGCTGATAGTAACACCGTCGAGTGTCTTGCCTTCTTCCTCAACTGTGAGGATGAATGTTGCCTTGCCTGCCTCTGCGGGGATCTCCTTGCCGCCGAGAGCCTTCTTGTCAAGTGTCATTGTTGACTTAGCGTCCTCTACCACGAGGTGACCGTTGTCGTCAACATATGCCTTGCCGTCTGTAACTGTGCTTACATTTGAAACATTTCCGTTTTCGTCAATGTCGAATGTAAAGTCTGTAACTGTTACAAATCCGTCGGGAGCTGTTGTCTCTGTGAGAGTGTAATTACCCTTCTTGAGACCGTTGAATATTGCTGTGTTGCCGTCGAAGTCAACGGACTTCTTTCCGTCCTCGACTGCTATTGCACCTTCGCCTTCGCCGATGACTACACCGTTGAGGTTGAGTCCCTCGTCGTTGGCTGTAAGTGTGAACTTAGCCTTGCCTGCCTCTGCGGGGATCTCCTTGCCGCCGAGTGCCTTCTTGTCGATGATAGTCTTTGTCTTGGTATCCTCAACAACAAGGTGGCCTGTTTCTTCACTGATATAAGCCTTGCCGTCGGTAACTGTGCTTACGTTTGTTACCTGACCCTTTTCGTCTATATCGAATGTGAACTTTGTTACTGTTGTGAAGCCGTCGGGAGCAGCTGTTTCTTCAAGTGAGTATGTACCCTTCTTGAGACCTGTGAACTTAGCGTTGTTAGCCTCAAATGTGTAGGATGTTCTGCCATCGCTGATGGTCTCGCCTGTTGAAGCTGCGCCTAAAGTTATCTCAACGCCGTCAAGGTTCTTGCCCTCGCCCTCAGCTGTGAGAACGAATGTAGCCTTGCCTGCTCCTGCGGGGATAGGTGTTCCGCCCAGAGCCATCTTGTCGAGAGTTACTGTTGACTTTCTGTCCTCCACCTGGATAGTTGTGTCGCTGATCCTGCGTGAGCTGCCGTTTGTTGTTGACTCAACGCTTGCTACCTTACCGTTTGCAATAGTAAAGCTGAACTTTGTAACAACTGTGTATCCGTCGGGAGCTGCGGTCTCCTCAAGGCTGTAGGTGCCGTTTCTGAGACCTGTGAATGTGATGTTGTTGCCTGTGAATTCGTAAGAAGTCTTGCCTTCACCGATAGTTTCGGCTGCGGCTGCTGTGCCTTCTCCCTTGCCTACTGTCACACCCTCGAGAGTCTTGCCTGTCTCCTCAATTGTGAGAACGAACTTAGCCTCTCCTGCCTCTGCGGGGATCTCCTCGCCGCCGAGAGCCTTCTTGTTGATGCTTACAGTTGAGCGGTTGTCCTCGACTACGATCTCGCCGTTTCCTCCCTTGTAGGAGTCGCCGTTTGTAGTCTTGGTCACATTTGTTACCTTGCCGTTCTCATCCACATCGAATGTGAACTTGGTAACTGTTGTGAAGCCGTCGGGAGCTGCTGTTTCCTCAAGTGAGTACTTGCCTGCCTTGAGGTATTCAAATGTAGCATTGTTTCCGTCGAACTCTGCTTCTGTAACGCCTTCGCCGAGTGCCTCGCCGCCGTTGAGCTTAACGCCCTCAAGTGTATTGCCCTCGTCTTCAGCCTTTAATGTGAACTTAGCCTTGCCTGCATCCTCGGGGATAGGTGTTCCGCCGAGTGCTACCTTATCGAGCTTGATAACGGGTCTGTCCTCGATCTTGAGAACTCTTCCGCCGTCCTCGAATGATACAACGCCGTCTGTAACAGCGCTTACCTCTGTTACGAGACCGTCAGTAACCTTGAATGTGAATTCGGAAACTGTTGAATATCCGTCGGGAGCTACCTCTTCCTTCAGTGAGTAAACACCGTTCTGGAGGTACTCGAACTTGGTGCTGTTTCCAGTGAACTCATAAGATGTAACGTCACCGATCTCTGTGTTGTTGACCTTGACGCCCTTGAGTGTAAGTCCCTCATCCTTGGCAGTCAGTGTGAACTTTGCGTCGCTGCCTTCGATGATAGTGCCGCCGAGAGCAGCCTTATCGATCACTACCGTAGGAGCATCCTCGACCTTGATGTGGCCGTCGTTTCCCACATAAGCCTTGCCTGTTGTGCCTACATCGCTGACATTTGTTACCTTGCCGCCTGCGCCCACTTCAAATGTGAAGGAGCTTACTACTGAGTAGCCTGCCGGAGCAGCAGTTTCTGTCAGCTTGTAAGTGCCGGGCCTGAGACCTGTGAATGTGATGTTGTTGTCTGTGCATGAAACATTCTCAGCCTTGGAAACTCTTCCGAGTCTCTCGCCGCCGTTGATGCTCAGACCTGCGAGAGTACTGCCCTCGCCTACTGCCTCAAGAGTGAATACAGCCTGTCCTGCTTCCGCAGCGATGACCTTTCCGCCGAGAGCGGTCTTGTCAAGGGTAACTGTTCCTCTCCTTGTGTTGAGGAGCGACTCTGAGCTTCTCTCGCTGATGACCTGACCTGCCTCGTTGACCTCGGCGATAACGCCGTCCTTTACGATGAAGGTCTTGGGTTCAGCTTTTTCGTATCCCATGGGCTCTCTTGTTTCTTCAAGAGTATACTTACCGTCCATAAGTCCCCTGAATACCTTGGGATTTTCTCTGTTGGTATTCCAAGTTACAGAGCCTCCGACTTCAAGTGTGTCAGCTCCAATGATTCCTGTAACGATAGGCTTTTCTGAAGCCTCATCGAATGTGAGCTTCATCTCTGCGCCCATGGTAAAGCCATCAGGTCTTGTGTTGCCTGATGCGCCGAATTCCTTTGAGAGAGTTATCTCTGAGACCTGATCTGTAATGATAAGGTGTGCGGGATCTGCGGGATCGATCTTTACAGCGCCTGTTGTGGAAGCGCCTGTAACTGTGATCTTACCGTCTGTGATATTGAACTCGAATCTTGACTCTACCTTGGTATAGCCGTTAGGTGAAGCTGTCTCTTCGAGAACATAGTCACCGTCTTCGAGTCCTGTCATGGAAGCCGAGCCGCCTGTGAACTCATATGCCTTGTCGTCAGCTGAAAGCTGTAAAAGCTCAGATACGCTTACGACAGGAGCGTTCATACCATCATCAACACGGATGTTGTAGATCATTCCGTTATCGAGAGTAAGTACATAAGTACCGTCGTGGAGACCTGTTATCTCGATGGTATCGCCGGAAGCGGTTCCTGTTGTCACATAAACATTCTGCTTTGCAGTGTCGTTCACTGCTGTTCCGTCGATCTCTACATTATTAAATGTATTGCCGCGGAGGGTATATCCCATACCTGCAGCAGTTCCCTCGATGGTAACTGTCTTGGTGTTGCTGAGGAGTCCGATACCTGTTGAATAAAGGTAGCGCGCATTCTCGATCTCTCTTGTGAGCTTGCCGAGCTTTGTGCCGTCCTTTCTGGTCAGTCTGAACTCTGCACCGTCAATGACAGTTGCGTCCATGTCGTTCTTGCTTATAGAAATGGTCTGCTTCTTGTTGACGATGTCCTTGATCTTGTCAAGTCCGTCCTCATTATAAGTGTCGCCGCTTGCGGTAAGCTTACCGTCCGCATCTCTTTCGATGGTGAAGGTCCTTACCTTTGTGTCTCTTGAGTAGCCTGCGGGAGCGCTTACCTCTTCGAGGCTGTATGTTCCCTCAGGGAGACCTGTGAATACAACAGCCGAACCGATAGAGTACCACTCGAAAGCTGCTGCGCTGTCGCTTGCCACATTCTTGATCTCATTCCTGCTGAGGTCAAGCTTGTAGGGGAAGATGTTGTTGTTTGGCATATTCCAGCCGTAGCCGTTAGCGGTAAAGTACTGTGTATCGTGAGCCTTTACCTTTGTCATATCAGCTCCGCTGGTGCTTGTCAGTCTGAGAAGCGCTCCCGGAACAGGGATATTGTTCTCGTCCACCTTTCTCAGTGAGATAGAGTAGATATCATCTGTAACAGAAGCTGTGTAGTTGTGGTCGTCCTTCTTTGTGAATGTGAAGTGACTTGCGTCATCAGTGATCGCAGAAGGAACGCCTGTGTCTATTCTGAATTCAAGTTCCTGAACGGGCTGATAGCCTTCGGGAGCTTCTTCAGTGATCTTGTACCTGCCGTCGGGGAGGTTCTCGAATTCGATATCCTCGTCGATGGTGGTCCATGTGATAGAGTCGTCGCTGTAAGCAGGCTTGCCCTTTGCATTGGAGTCAAGATTTGATCTTACGCCGCTGCTGAGCTTAGCGTCTGCGTCGCTTGCGGATACAAGTGTGAGCGTGAGCTTTGCGCCCGTGAGCTTCTGCTCGGCGGACTTGAAGGTGACGTTGTCGCTGCTCTCCTCATTGATGGTGAGAACATCGGCAAACTTTGTGAACTTCAGCTTGTTGACTGCTTCATTGCTTGTATTCTTTACTGTGATGGTCCTGTTTCCGCCTGCTGCACCGTTGCCCTCATAGGTAACTGTGTAGCCTGACTTTACGTTTTCCTCTACTGCGTAGTAGTAGTAAACGTTGCCTGTGGGCGAAGCCTTTTCAAGACCGTCCCATGTTTCGTTCCAGCTTGTGCCCTTGATGGTCTTTGTGCCGAGCACCTGTGTAGCCAGCGCATTTCCTGCAATGGAAGTGATCTTGCCGCCTGCAACAGTTACTGTGGCAGATCTGGAACGGTTGGTGAACTCATACTCTCCGTCTTCAAGATTTGCGGTCACATCTCCGTTAGCCTGAGGTGTGAACAGCTCTGTTCTGGAGTTTATGTCTTCGTCGTTCTTGTGATAGGTAACACTGCCGTCGCTTTCGGCAACTGCCATATATTCCTGACCGCCGATGCTGAACCTGCAGTTTCTGAGGTCGCCCTCAGTGATGAAGTCCACGAGATCCTTATAGTTGTTTGCGAAGCTGATCTCAGCAGCCGGATCTGTAACTCCTGACTTTGTAAGTCTGTAGAGGGTAACATTTACTTCATCGCCTTCGTGGTTCGCGTTTCCGTCGCTCCAGCTCTTCTGTACCGAGATGTCGATGGTAGTCTTTGACTCATCGAAGGGGTTGAGGAAGTAAGCCATATGGGTCTCGTTATTAGCCTTGATCTTGTTGGCTATAATGTTACCATTGATCTGCTGAACGTCGAACTCTGTATCAGGAGCGAGAACGCAGCCCAGAGGGATACGTGATCCTGCTACATCAACAGTTGTTCCGTTATCGGAAGCACCGTGGTAGAAATTGTACAGAATATTGGTGCCGTGTATAACAGCCTTTTCGCCGTTAAAATCACCGTCGTTGAGTGTTGTGCCGTCCTTGGCAGTGTATGTCCAGTTGGGGTTCCACTTTACATCGGTGAGGCCTTCAAGATCGATATTGACGATAAGTGTCTGGTTGCCCTTGTACTGACCGTTCTCATAGTTGATATTCTCAACGCTGATATTCTGATACTTGAAAAGCTCGCTTGCCTTGATGTTGAGGACGTTCTCGCCCTCGTCGTAAAGTGTAAGGGTACCCTTTCCCGGATGCGGGTCATCCCAAGTACTGTCGCCGCCGTCCCAGTCGATGCCGTTCTTGCCGGTGCTTGCAGTTCTTGAAGTCTTGCTGGCGTACTCATTGGACATATTCTCATAATATGTCTTCAGAGCGGCAAAGTCGATAAACTCATCACCTGCGTGAGCAAAATAGCACTCTGTGCCCTCGGGAGCATTGCTTCCGATGACATATGCCATAGGCCCGACGAAGTCGCCTCCCTCGTCATACGCCTTTCTCTCTTCAGATTCAGCGTAGGCTGCCACGATGGCGGGATAATCTGATTTCTTTCCCGGGAAAATGTTTACGCCGGTGTATCGGCTGTCCGTAGTAGGCGAGAATACAGTAGGATAACTTACCTTTACTCTGTCATCTGCCTCCTGGATAACAACATCTTCCATCTGCTGCGTTTCCTGATTATACGTTGGCTGAGTTAATTCCGGGCGGTCATTGCCCCATACCTCGTATCCGACAGGCACAAACCAGTCGTAGAGCTGAGCCAGTCCGAGCTGTGCATACATCTTGCCTTCATCAGGTTCATTTACGATGTTGCCCGATTCTCTCGGCGGCTTTCTCCAGAAAATGTCCTTGGTAACGACGTTCAGAAGTCTGCCTACCTTCTGGTTGGGACTTGTGTAGCCGTTGTAAATGGTGTAGACAGGTGTAGCAATATTACCGTTTACATGGTTCCACGACTCGACCGATTCAAAGCCGAACAAGTGGAAATCACCTGCGACGCCGAGTGGGTTGTTTCTGTACCACATCGACTCTTCATACGGTGTGTTGACAATCGGCAATCCGTCTGAAGCAACGCCATCCTCTGCCGCCAGAGCCCGTACAGGAACCAGTCCGGACGGGAGCGCATATGTCACAGCCAGCAGTCCTGAGGTAACGCCACTAATCAAACGTTTCCCCAAAGATTTTTTCATGGTCATTCCATCCTTTCGTTATTATTTTTTACAATCCCCCGTAACCCTCCTCAATCTGCTTGTACGCAGCCGAAAAAAATTACAGTTCTTTGTACATATAATTATAACATATTGGTATACAAATTGCAATATTTTAACCCTAACTAAAAATGAGAAAAAAACGAATGATATTTGTGCAAAATGTTGCGGATAATTCGCTTTTTTTAAAGTTCAACAGCAAGTTCCACAAAACACAGCTACCCCAGTCAACTGGTTAAACCAATTCAGATGACATTTAGTAAAAAACTGTTCAAATTTAACTTTCGGCTATTTAACTTTTAGTATTATTTATGTGTTATATAACCTTATATATATTTTATATTTGTTAAAATTACATCATTAGCCTGTCTGTTGTTGATTTTATTCTGTAAATTGAGCTATTTACAAGCTTTTCAAAAAATGTTATGATATATTTATTGTATTATATCCTCATATGAGGAGTAGTAACAAGGAGGAAATTTAATATGAAAGAGAAGTTCAACGTACGCTCACTGGTACTGCTGGGTCTTCTGACGGCTGTGGTGGCTCTGTTCTCACTGACGCCCATAGGCTCGATACCCATCGGTCCGCTGTCGATAACCCTCAACATCATCCCCATCGCAATAGCCGCTATCGCGCTCGGTCCAACAGGCGGACTTATCATGGGTATCGTCTTCGGTCTCTTCAGCTTCATGCAGTGCTTCGGTATCGGAGTCCTCAGCGGAATGGGTGCCATGACCCTCGAGATAAGCCCGACGCTCACATTCATCCAGAGAGTCGTTTCCCGTGCACTGGACGGTCTCCTCGTAGGTCTCATATTTGCAGGCCTCTCGAAGATAAAGTCGAAAAAAGCTCTTTCTGTAATAACGGGCTCTGTAGCAGGTGCGGTCCTCATAGGTCTGTTCCTGTCGGTAATGCTCCTTATTTGCTATGATGAGGACGGAAAGTACAAGATGTCCGCAGGTATGTACAAGTTCATGACATCGGGACTTCCGCTGGCAGCAGTGCTCATCGCGGTGTTCGCAGTGGGCTTCGCTCTTGCATACTGGTTCATCAACAAGAAAAATCTCTCAAAGGTACAGCAGTCCTGCGCCGTTTCAGGCTTCTCGGCAGCTATACTCAATACAATATTCTTCATGTCCGCTCTGGTGCTCCTGTTCAACCACACCGCTACAGGTATGGACAACAAGTACACCATCACCGTTACCAACGGCGTTATCTCCGAGGTAAAGGACAACGCAGGCAAGGACGTGGTATTCTCCGCCGACGGAAAGGCGCTCGCTCTCGGTGAGGACTTCGTTCTCACACTGGGAGGCACCGACGAGGCGCTCCCCTCTACAGCAGGCTCGGAGGCTGTAAAGTTCACTCTCAGCTCGGGCAAGCTCAAGGGCGCTGTCTTTAACGGCAAGGAGATCAAAAGCTCAACTTTCAAATTCAAAGACACCCACGCTGACCTCAGCGGTCTCAGCGACGGCAAATACACACTCAAGGTATACAAGAAATTCAACTACATCGACAGACTCAGAGCAGGCAAGAGCATATTGCTCTTCCTCATCACCTCAGTAGGCATAAACGCACTGTTTGAAATGGTCATCTCAACAATATTCACAACCCTTATCGGTACTGCGCTTTTCAAGGCAAAACTGATAAAGACTCCCGAAAATCTCAAGGAATGATTTCAGAAAGCCTTTTCCCAAATAAGGAAAAGGCTTTTTTACAGTCTTGCAGACGAGACAGAAATCGCCGCAAAGTATAATCCGGCATTCCGGAAAGAAAAAAGCGGTTCGCACAGCATTTCAGGGAGTTCCTCCGACCCCCTTTATGCAGCGGTTATTCCGACTTATTCCGTTATTTCAAGGCACTGTCCCATCTGTTCCGACAGCACCTCGGCAAAATATTACTTGTGGTATAATTGCACTAATTTATAAAATTCAATTCTGAGTATGTGATTTTTTTATCGTTTTTCTCAAAAAAATCTGCTATACTCCCTTTTTCTATTGACAGCACCTTAAATAGGTGTTAATATGTATTTATAAATTATAAGGAGTATTATAAATGTACAATAGGGCATTCCTGTTCAACGGCATCGGCTCAAAGCCCGAAAAGCTTCTGGTCAAGCTGCCGCCTGAACTTATGGACAGGTATGAGCACTACCTCGGCGAGGCTTTCGGCAGGCTGGGGCTCAGCATGGATCTCGAAAAAAACAAGGCTTACGACGGCAGAGTCGCCGAGTGGATAATCTCACTCATCTGCGACAGGGTCGTCTTTGAGCATTTCATAGACAAGGGCATCATCCCCGACATCGGCGCGGGATACAGCTCGGGAATAGTCAGCATAAGCGGCTGTTTCGGCTCGGTGCCCCATGAATTCGCACATGACATCATCATGATGAACCGCGCTACCATGCGCTGTCTCGAGGAGCACGACGAAAAGCTGGATATGGGCGTTGTCATCGGCTTCTCATACAGCGATATCGAGGAGCTCTTCGAGGGTAAGTTCTCTCCCGACGAGCTGGTCATCGGAAGCGGCAACTCAAGGTTCCATGTCATGGTAAGCGGCAAGGCAGACGCCGTTGAGAAGGCTCTTCTCCTCTGTCAGAACGAGGGCGCCATCAAGGCTTTCAGCTTCGGTACGGGCGTTGCCTACCACCACCCCATCATGAAGAAGTATTCGCAGGAATATGTCGATTTCTGCGCTTCTACTGTATATAAGGCTCCCATCTACCCCATACTCTCCATCTTCGACAGAGAGGTCATGACTACGGGGGATCAGGTGATGAGAGAAAACCAGCTGAACGTGTATACCCCCATACGCTGGGATCTGGCAGTTCAGAAGCTGGAGGAGCTGGGCGTCAGGGAATTCTTCGACGTCAGCGCAAACGGCGCCGTGAGCAAGTTCTCACGGGTAAGCAGAAAATGCAAAATTTACACTCTCGAAGATGTGTGAATTTTCAGATAAATATAAGCACACCCAATGAAAGGGAAAGACAATTATTATGGAGGTTTTATTATGAGAGAGATCACAGATGAGATCAGACAGGAAATCAAGGATATGATCTTCGACTACTACGCAGAGGAATGTGAAGTAGACAAGAGCGAGATCACTATGGAGACCAATCCTCAGGAGGATCTGGGAAGCGATTCACTCATGTTCGTTGAGCTTATAGAGATGACAGCAGACAAGTATGACATGGACATCAAGCTCCAGAGCATCGGCAAGTATATGCTCAAGGCTCCCATGGACACTATGAGCGACGTTGTAGAGATGTTCTGCAAGATCTATCAGTACGGCAACGACATCGTCAATCAGTGAGAGGTCTGAATGTTAAAGTCAAATTTATCTGAGCTTCATGCCGAGGATAATATTGCTGTACTTACCATTGACAACGGCCCGAAGAATCTTCTCTCCGAGCCCGAATTCATAGACCGTAAGGAGCTCCTCGGCTGGCTGGACGAAAATCCTCAGGTGGGAGCTCTTATCATTACAGGCAAGGGCAGACATTTCTCCCACGGCGCCGATGTTTCCCTTTTCGGCGAGGCAGGCGGCACTGACCTTTCGGCAAAGCTCGAAAACGCAAGAGAGCTTCTGCGTACAATAGAGAAGCTCCCGCTGATAACCGCAGCTGCCATCAACGGCGGATGCTTCGGCGGCGGACTTGAGATAGCACTGAGCTGTCAGTTCAGGATAGCTTCACCTTCTGCTTTTCTCGGGCTCCCCGAGATAATGCACGGCGTTGTTCCCGGTATGGGCGGTATGGAGCGCCTGTACAGGCTGCTGGGCAGGGAAAAGGCGCTCAGCATGATACTCTGCGGCGAGATGATAGGCGCTAAGGAAGCGTCAGAGATGGGACTCGTCACAAAGCTCAGTGAGAACAGGAATTCATTCGATGAGACCGTTGCCTTTGTAAAGGAGCTGCTCAGCGGCAAGAACCTTACGCAGATACGGGCTATAATCGATACCATAAATCTTGCCTCAGAGGGCGCTGAAGACCCCTCAAAGGGCAAATTTGAAGCAGCTCTGGCGGAGGCTTCAAAACAATGAGAAGAAGCTCATACAGACTGACTGTAAGAGGATATGAACTTGATTCTTTCGGTCATGTCAACAATTCCGTTTACCTTCAGTACGCAGAGACAGCTCTGTGGAACTTCTTCAAGGTACACGGCCTGCTGGCAGTGATCGTGGAAGAAGGGCTTTTTCCCGTTGTGATGGAAAGCACCCAGAGATACATACATGAGCTGAGGCTCCTCGATGAAGTAAGGATAGACACTGAGGTCTCCTGCTCGGGGGGCATAGTCAGCTATAAGCATAACATCATAAACAAGAGCACGGGTCTTGTTTCATGCAGAGTCACAGGCAAGCTCGCCTACGTCAACAAGGAACGCATCATCTGCGATATCCCCGAGGCGGTAAGGGCTTGTCTCGAGGGGGAAGACGAAGACAATGACAATAACCGCAGATGATATTGTGACAAAAGTTTGTCAGTTAAGCTCGCTGTATCAGCTCTCACAGGAAAGAGAGCAGCTCGGCGAGCCTTGCTTGCTGCTCATGTATGTCGGGGACGGGACAGTTCTCGGCAGTGACGACAGCGAAAAGGCTGAGGCAGCAAGGTTCCTTGCAGAGGCTGACTTCATGACGGCTGTGGTATCGGAGGGCGATATCAGCGATGAGCTGGCTTCCGCTGCCGATCTGGTACTGAGAGCCGATGAGGCCGACGAATACGCCGCAAAGCTTTTCAAGGACAAGACAAAAAAGCAGATAAAGGAGATAAACGCCTGCTTCATCAAGGCGCGTACAGCTCCTGCGGAGGAGGTACTTGCCACAGAGTCGAGAGCCTTCTACCGACTGATGGCTGACAAGAACGGAGGTAACTCCAATGAATGAAAATAACGGTATGATACTGGAGGAGCAGGACGGCATCCTGATACTCTCCATGAATATGGCAGGCAATAACCTTATGACAGCCGATTTCTTCAAGGAATACGAAGCAGTCATGGCTGACATCGAGGCTAAGGCTTCCGCCGGAAAATATAAGGGACTTATAATCAAGGGCGCAGGCCGCCACTTCAGCGTTGGCGCCGATGTTGACGCTCTTGCCGACCGTTCCGCAAACGAGACCTACGACGACTCAACAGGAGTGCTCCCCGAGGGACACATCAGACAGAAGCACTTCTTCACATTCCTGAGAGAGCTCCCGTTCCCCGTGGTAAGCGTGGTAACGGGCTTCTGTATCGGTTCGGGCAGCGAGATAGCTGTCAACAGCCATTACAGGATAATCGAGAAGAACGCAAGAGTAGGTCAGCCCGAATCCACATTCGGCATTCTCCCCGCTCTCGGCGGCGTTGCAAGAACTATCGAGATATGCGGCACTCAGAACGCATATACTCTCGTTATGTCGGGCGAGCTGGTATCCGCAGATGATGCATTCGCTCTCGGCTGGGCTGATATCTTCGCCGACAAGAAGCAGGGCGTTCCCGAGGCTGTAAGCCTTATTGAGTATATCTCCGCAAACTTCGGAGACTTTGACCCCTCACGCTATAAGGAGTACATGGACTCCTACAAGAAAAGCAGGGAGGCATAAATATGAAAATAGGAATAGTGGGCTACGGAAAAATGGGAAAGGATATCTTTTCCCTGTTCTTTGACAAGCTCCCCGACGCGCAGTTCGTGGTCATCGACCTCTTCGGCGCTGAGGAGAATACCGCAGCCGTTCTCAAGACCCTCGGCAAGAGCCTGAAGCGCAGGAAGCTCACCGAGGAGCAGTACGAATTCAAGAAGGACTCCTTCGTATTCACTGACGATATCTCTGCTCTAAGCGGCTGTGACGTTGTCATAGAAGCCGTTTTCGAGAACATGGACGCCAAGAAGGAGCTGTTTGCAAAAGCAGCCGCAGCTGTCTCGGATGACTGCCTGCTGCTTTCAAATACATCATCGCTGGATATCCCCTCGGTATTCGCGGATATTCCCCACAAGGAGCGCTGCTTCGGTCTGCACTTCTTCTACCCCGTAAAGCTCACAGGCTTCGTGGAGCTCAATGTGCTCCCCGAGACATCGGAGACTTCCGCGGAAAAGGCTGCACAGCTGGTAAAGGCTGCGGGCAAGAAGCCCATAGTCTTCTCGGGCGAATACCACATCTATCTCAACCAGATACTCGCCTGCATGGTCTCTCACGCTATCTACCTGAGAGAGAGCTTCGGCGCTTCAGTGCCCGAGGTGAGAAAGGCTCTGGGAGAGATGTTCTCAATTGCCGACCCCTTCGAGGTGCTGGACAGCGTGGGTCTCGGACTCATGGCAGGCAGCCCCGATAACTTCCGCATAGAGCGCAACAAGGGTCTCCTCGGCTACGGCTGTGAAAAGATGAACGGCTGGCTGGCAGAGGGCTGCCCCAAGGAAACTCTCAGCTTCCTTGACTTCATGGCTGAGCGTGAGAGCGAAACAGGCGCAGACTGCGGAAAGGCTGCTCTTTATATGGCAGCTCTGATACTCAATGAAACAGTCAATGCCGCAAATGATTACAGCGGCGATACCGCTGTTCTTACAGAGGCGGTGCAGGATACTCTCGGACTCGCCGAGGCTCCCGCCTTCTACTATGATAAATACGGTGCAGAGGCACTTTTCGCAGCTCTCGATGAGCTCAGCGCAAAGACAGGCTTCGGCTCGTATTCATACATGGATAAGAGTGCATGGGATGCGCTCTTCAAGTAACACATTTCAGGAGATATGAGGTAAGGTTATGAAAAAAGTTGTTATCACAGGCATAGGTGCCGTGACTTCTGTGGGCAATACTGCCGCAGATTACTGGGACGGGCTCATTTCCGGCAAATGCGGAATGAGAACTATCACCCGTATCCCTCTTGATAATCATGATACTACTGTTGCTGCCGAGGTGGATGACTCCTTCGAGGCAGAGGCAGGCAAGTACTGGAAAAAGCGCCAGCTCAACGCTACAACTACCACAACAAGAATGGGTCTGGCTTCCGCAGGCGAGGCTATCGCTGACTGCGGCGTTGATACAGAGACCTATGACGGCAGAAAGGTCGGCGTTATCTACGGTGTTATAGATAACTCCTATGAGGACTATGAGCTTGAAAAGCCCCTCAACATAACGCTGAAGAAAATGCCCAATGAGCTCCCCGCACTGGTTTCAATAAGATATGGTTTCACAGGACCTGCCTTCAATGTGAGCACAGCCTGCGCTTCATCCGCGTATGCCATCGCTCTCGGAAAGCAGTTCATCGAATCGGGTCTCTGCGATATGGTGGTCGCAGGAGGCATCTCGAATACAGTAACTCACCTTGTAATAAGCGGATTCAATCAGCTTCTCGCAATGTCCGTAAATCCCGACCCCGACACAGCTGCACGCCCCTTCACAAAGAACCGTGACGGCTTCATCATGGGCGAAGGCGGCGGCACCGTTATCCTTGAGTCGGAGGAATCGGCAAAGGCAAGAGGCGCTAAGATATACTGCGAGCTTGCAGGCGCTGCAATGTGCGGCGAGGCTTATAACCTGACAGCTCCCAAGACCGACGGCGTTGGCATGGCTGAGTCCATGAGAATGGCTCTGGACAATGCAGGTCTCACACCCGACGATGTTGACTACATCAACGCTCACGGCACATCAACAGGTCTCAACGACCTCTATGAGACTATGGCGGTAAAGGAGGTCTTCGGCAAGAGGGCTTACGATATCCCCATGTCATCTGTAAAGGCTTCAATAGGTCACACCCTCGGCGCAGGCGGCGCTCTGGAGGCTATTGCCTGCATCAAGGCTATCGAGACAGGTCTCGTTCCTCCCACTATCCACTATGACGAGCCCGACCCCGAGCTTGACCTCAACTACGTTCCCAACAAGCCTCAGGAGCACAAGGTAGATGTTGCTATCTCAAACTCATTCGGCTTCGGCGGACACAACGCCACACTGGTACTCAGGAGATACGAGGGCTGAGTCGCTCAGCTCCGATGAAAGGATAAATTATCATGCCGATAGCACAGATGAAGACAAATTTCAGGTTCAGCTCCCCTGCAGCAAAGACAAGCTTCCTCGATGAGGCTGCGGCAGAGCTGGCTGATATACTTAAAAAGCCCCTGCCCGCCATAATGGTCATGCTGGATGACTGCGCCATGTACATGAACCGCTCGGAGGATACTGTATTCTTCGCAGAGTTCAGATACATCCTCCCTCAGGAATATGCCGACGACAAGTCCGCATTTCTTAAAGAACTGGCTGACAGGATGCTCAGTCTCATACAAAAGCATACTAAAGTCGACCCTTACCGCATATATATGCAGTTCACGGAAATGACCCGTGAGGGCGCATGGCGCTATACAGGCTGACATAAATGAAAGGAAAAGATAAATATGAAATGGGCAATCAGAGACCTTCTCAATCCCGTGGCAACACGATCCTTACTCTATGGCGCTGACCCCTTCGATCTTGAGTATATCCTCAAGAAGATAGATGGTATAAAAGTCAAGAGCGGCAAGCAGATACAGAATGTATGGCTCGAAGAATGGCACGCAAAGATCGACCGCTATGCCGAGCTCCGCGACAAGGCTGAAGCAGCCGGCAACAGGATCTCCGCAAGAGAATATGCAAGAATGGTGGCACAGTGCCATTATGCCTGCTTTATGATAAATATCGAAGACGTTGAACACAAGAGAGAGATCTACAGCGGCCTCGAGGAGAGCTACAAGCGCTATATCAGGCTCTGCAAAAACAAGATACAGTATGTGGAGATAGATACAAAGTTCGGCAAGCTCCCCGCTTACATACACTATCCCGATTCGGGCAGAAAAAAGGAATATCCCGTAGTTATCACCTACTCGGGCATCGGAAGCTGCAAGGAGGAGCTGGAAATGCTGGCTGCTCCCCTCAATGAGAGAGGCATCGCAGTTATCACTCCCGATATGCCCGGTGCAGGCGGTGCTATCATACACAACGGCATCAAGTGCGGCGGCAAGCAGATAGAGGCTGCATTTGAGGGCATATACAAGTTCATCGACAGCACCGACAAGCTCAGCAGCACAGATCTGGGCAACTTCGGTCTCTGCATGGGCGGCGGCTATGCATTCCGCTCAACTGTAAAGCGCAAGAACGCAAAGGTATGCGTGAGCCTGTTCCCGCTCCTTATGAACTTCGCCGATCAGGACAGCATCCCCGTATGGATGAAGCGCGGCAAGTGGAGCTCCTACCAGTACAGCGACGATTACCTTGAGGGTATGAGAAAGCTTGAGGAGGGCACTCACAAGTCCGACTTCCTCATGGTTTACAGCAGCGACGACAACTGGATGACTCCCGAGGCTTCACAGAAGCTCCTTGACAAGGCAAAGGGATACAAGGAATGCATCCACATAGAGGATAAGCCCGCTTATGTCTCAGAGGAGACCATCATGCACGCTATGCCGGTGGGCGAGCAGTACCACTGGGTAAAGCACATCGCAGCAGACTTCATAGCTGCAAGACTTAATGGGGGAAAATAAGAATGTCAAAGAAGTTTTTCGATTACTACAGCCGCTTTGCTCAGGAAACTCCTGACAAAGTGGTACTGAGGATAGACGACAATGAGCTGACATACGCTCAGTTCATGGAAAAGACAGCCGTTCTCGGCTCGGCTCTGAAGAAAATGGGCATCGGCGAGGACGACAAGGTGGGCATCTGTATGCCCAACAGCATCGAGTGGTATCTGGTATTCTGGTCAGCTGTAAGAATAGGCGCCCAGCCTGTTCCCATGGACCCCCAGAGCGGCTCTATGGAGCTCTCAAAGCTCATTCCCGCTACCACATCAAAGGTAATGTTCATCACAGAGAAGTACAGGAACAACAACATCATCGCCGCAGTAAGCGCTCTCGTTCCTTCACAGATAGCTCTCAGCAAGGTCATCTGCTTTGCCGATGACAGCGTTATCCCTCAGGACAGCTGCTATATCTCCGCCGATAAGTTCATGGCTGAGTACGGCAGCAGCGAGTGCGATATCTATGAGCCCGAATACCTCCACACCATGTCTCTCGCCTGCACCTCAGGCAGCACGGGTACTCCCAAGATACTGTCCGTTCCCTCGGGCGGCTTCCTGTCCACACAGGAGGATATGGGCACATACCTCGAGTTCAGGTCTGACGATGTAATGATGCTGGGCATGACCCTCTATCATCAGGGCGGCTTCGGTATGGGTCAGCAGATGGTGCTCAAGGGCGGTACTGTTATGTATCAGCCCCAGTTCAACCCCATCACCTTCCTTGAAACTGTTCAGAAATACAAGATAAACATAATACAGCTCACCTCAACTCTGGCAAAGGTGCTGCTCTCAACTCCCGATTTTGACAAGTACGACCTTTCAAGCGTCCGTATCTGCTACTTCGCAGGAGAGGTACTCCCCAAGGAGATAGCCGATATCTTCGTTGAGAAGCTCCACATCCGTGTGGTAAACGTCATTGGTTCCTCCGAGACCTGCACCATGGTGGTATGGGACTCTGCAAGAGACGCAGGCACAGACCCCAGTGACTTCCGCAAGCTCAGCTTCACTGACGTCCGCGTCATCGACGAGAAGCACAACGATGTTCCCGAGGGCGAGGTCGGCGAGCTCTGCGTATACACAGACGGCGTTATCACAGATTACTTCGGCAATCCCGAGCTGTCCGCAGAGAAGATACTCACAGACGATCAGGGACGCCGCTGGTTCTGTACAGGCGACCTTGTAAACAAGCTCCCCAACGGCATAGTACGTTTCGCAGGCAGAAGCAAGCGTATCATCAAGCGCGGCGGAAACCTCGTTCACGCTGAGGAAGTAGAGGCTTGTCTCCTCACTCATCCTCTGATAGCTGCCGCAGCTGTTACAGACGAGCCCCACCCCGTTATCGGTCAGCAGATAGTTGCCTATATCCAGCCCAAGGGCGATGCAAGGATAACAAGAGGCGATATCGCCAAGTACTTCGACGGAAAGCTCTCCGCTTACAAGGTGCCCGACAAGGTAGTCCCCGTTGAGGAGATACCCAAGGACATCGGCAAGATACAGTTCAAATACCTGAGAAAAAAGGAGTATAAGTAATGAATAACCTTAATTTTGATGAATTCAAGCAGGCTATCTCCGATTATGTAGGCGTTGCCCCCGAGGAGATAACAAGAGATACAGACGTTTATGACGACCTTTTCCTCGATTCACTGGGACTTTTCGGTCTCGGCTCCGAGATAACAGAGACTTTTAAGCTCAATGTTCCCCTTTCACTGGTGGCTTCCATCAGCAAGGTAGGCGAGATATTCGACCTCCTCAACGAAAAGGGCACTCCCACAGAGGAATGATATGATACTTTTCTTTCTTCCCCATGCAGGGGGCTCCGCAAAAAGCTACAGCTCCTTCAAGAGATTTCTCCCGAAAGAGCTGACAGTTGTGCCTATGGAGCTCTCAGGACGCTTTACACGCTCTTCCGAGCCCCTCCTCGATACAGTACAGGGCTGCGCGGAGGACCTCATTAAAAAGCATTCTGAGCTGCTCAGAGAGGACTATGCGCTTTTCGGCCACAGCATGGGTACGGTACTGGTCACAGAGCTGGTAAGGCAGGCAAAGGAAAAGGGACTGGCGCTTCCCAAGCACATCTTCCTGTCGGGAAAAAATCCTCCCGATGAGGACGTTCACTGCTTCGAGAACATCGATGAAGCCACAGATGACGAGATAGTTTCATATTTCTCGGCAAACTCCTTGTCCACAGCCGCTCCCGTCCCCGACGAGGAGCTGATGAGGACTCTCAACCGTATCCTCTGCACCGATGTCCGCATGGCTGAGCGCTACAGCGCTTCCCCCGAGGACGTCACCTTCGGCTGCGATATAACCGTGCTTTACGGTCAGGAGGATCCCCTTATGCAGAATGTTGATATGAACAGCTGGAGCAGGTTCACAAGCGGCAGCTGTCAGGTGTACCCATTCTCCGGCGGTCACTTCTACTATCAGCAGCACAAGGAAGAGGTCTGCGGAATAATCAAAGAAAAGCTGGGCTTCTGAGAAGTGCTCAGTTAACAGAATAAAAAGAGCGCACAACTGTGCGCTCTTTTTTGTAGGGGCGGCATTCAGCCGCCCCTGACTTTAAACTTTCAGCTGTAAACTCTCAACTCACGTCAGGCTGCTGCCTTTTTTACAGCTGAACCGATGGATGCGCTGCTGTATCTCAGTCTGCGCACCAGAATCGTCATGAGTACCAGTACCACGATGAACAGGCACTCTATCAGCATACACTTCATAACGCCCTCGGAGCTGAATGCGTCTTCCTCACTTATCATGCGGTTAGCCCTGACGTACCAGTATGCGGGAAGAAATCTCGCCGCTGAGAGGACTCCGTCGCTGAGTATCTCCATGGGCACGAATACGCCGCATAAGAAGCTCATTCCCAGTCCCAGAACCTGTGTGATAAGGTTGAGGATATTGTCCTTGGGCTCAAAGCTGGCTATAAATACCGCAAGAGCTGCCACGACCATGGAGAATATGAAGCTGTTGAGCACTGCAAGCCACGCTCTGCCTGTGTACATCTCCTTATTGAAGACAGTTCCCGCAACCATGAATATGAGCCATATAAACAGCACGAACAGGAAGCTTCCGAAAAAGAGCTGGAAGGTGTACTTTGAGTTTTTCAGGCATGAGCAATTCGTGCGGTAGCGTATGTCCTTCTTGTTCATGGTCACCAGAACAAGACTGACTATGCTGATAATTACGGAGATGAGTATGTAGGGCATGAACTCGAAGTACTGTGCGAAGTCCACGCTGAAGTGAGAGTCGCCCCCCTTGTCAACTCTCAGCATCTCTACCTCTGTCTCCTGAGACATTGCCGCCTCTGTGGCGGAGACAGCTTCCTCAAAGCTCTTTCCCATGGCAAGGTATGCCTTTACGGAGCCTGTGTACTCGTCGAGCATCTTGCTCATATAGACCACGGAATAGCTCTCGTCCATGTGATAGCTGCCGAAAAGCTCAGCCGTTTCCCCTGCGGCAAGCCTTTCTGCATAGCCCTTGTTGATGATGAGTGCGTAGTTCACTGTCTTGTAGTACAGCGAATCGGTGATGGTGTCCCTGTTATTATCTATTTCAACTATATCATTGTGCTTTCCGATGAATTCCGTAAGTGCGCGGCTCTCGGGAGTATCGTCCTCGTCGAATACGCATACCTTCAGCCTGTTCATCTCGAACTTGTTGTCCTTGGTGGACTGGCTGGTGACAAATGCGGATATTGCAAGGAATATGATTATGTATATCATGGCTGAGGGGAGCCTGCTCCTCATTACCCTGAACATGGTCTTAAACACTTGCATACTTCTTCCTCCTTGATATGATAAAGCCGAGCATTATGAATACAACGGTTATGACTGCCATTGTTATGAGCTTTGTGATAAAGCGTGTGTAGTCCTCGTCGATGTTGAGGCAGTAGAAGCTGTCGGAAACTACCGCAGCAGGGTTTATATCGTTGAACCATGGAGCCTTCTGAGCTATGGTGCCTTTAAGGTCGCCCACCATGAGTCCGCTGAGGAAGCACAGCAGCATTGATGCCGACATGAGTACCGCTGTCTTTGTCTTCTGGCTCATGTGGCTCACAGAGCCTACGAAGAAGCCGAAGGATACACCCATTATGCCGCCCAGTATAGCCGCAGGATATACAAGAGGCAGTCTGTCGCCGAAGTCCACCTTCAGCACGAACGCAAGAAATGTGACACACAGCAGCATACATACCGTCTGCAATATGAAGCTTCCCGTAAGGCAGGCAAGAATGGTCACCAGCTTGGGCGCGGGCGAGCAGTTGTTCCTTGCTCCGAGAGCGGAGAGATTTGCCTGATTCTGCATGGTAACGTGCATTCCCGTCATACAGCCGAACATTGCCACCATGGCGATGAGGTTGTAGAAATACTGTATGTACATATCGGGATTGCCCTGTGTGAGTGGTATCTCCCTGCACGATGATACCGTGCCGCTCATAAGTGAGGATATTATCTCCTGTGCCTTTTCGGGAGAGGTCTGTATTGCATCCATTGCTATCTTCTCGCGGAGAGTGTACTGCTCCACGAAGGATTTCAGCATGGTCTGGGCAAGTCCCTTCTGCTTTACCGTCAGCCCCAGCTTGTCGGCGGAGCTTATTATGCCCTCAACATCGCCGCTGTCAAGGAGCTCCTCCGCCTTTGCCCTGTCGGCGTAGGTGACCTTCAGGAATGGCTCATCGGCACTCTCTATGCCATCAAGCACCTGTCTGAATGCAGGGTTCCCGGTCTCCTCCACCACCGCAACGGGTATGGCACTGAACTTCTCGGTCTTGTTGTAAACGCTTCCGAAGGCTATCTTGAAGAAAGTGCCGAGAACTATGGGAAAGACCATGAGCCAGATGATGAGGTCCTTTGTGCGGACACCGTTTTTCAGCTCGTATTTCAGTATGTGCAGAAACATTGTCAATCCTCCTTGTCTCTGAGAGCCTTGCCCGTTATCTCAAGGAACACATCGTTGAGTGTGGGGAGCTCTGTGTATACTCTGCCGAAGCTGAGCTCGCGCTTCTGGAGCACATCGAGCACTCTTGTAAGGTTGTGCTTGCCGCCCGAGCAGCCGATAACGAGCTTGCTGTCATCAAATCTCACATCGTAAACGTGGGGCAGTCCCGATATCTCTCTGCGGACGTCATCGGGAAGCTCAAGTATCTCTATGGTGATGGTCTCGGTGTTCTTTATCATGCGCTTCAGCTCGTCCTTGGTGCCCTCTGCCACCTTTCTGCCCTTGTCCATGATGGCGATGCGTGTGCATATCTGCTCTACCTCCTCCATGTAGTGTGAGGTGTATATGACCGTGGCACCGCTGCGGTTCAGCTCCTGTATGCCCTCCAGTATGCGGTTTCGGCTCTGTGGGTCAACGGCAACTGTGGGCTCGTCAAGGATTATGAGCTTTGGCTTGTGAGCGATGCCGCAGGCGATGTTGAGTCTGCGGAGAAGTCCGCCTGAGAGCTTCTTGGGATAGAACTTGCGGAAGTCCTCCAGTCCCACGAACTTTATTGCCTCCTCAACGCACTGCTTTCTCTTTGCCTTGTCGGTGATGTAGAGTCCGCAGAAGTAGTCGATGTTCTCATATACGGTCAGCTCCTCAAAGACTGCCACATTCTGCATGATGACGCCTATCTCCTTCTTTATGTCGTAGCTGACAGGCGTCATCTTCTTTCCGAATATCTCGATATCGCCCTTGTCGAAAGCAAGCAGCGACAGCAGGCAGTTTATGGTAGTGGTCTTGCCGGAGCCGTTGGGTCCCAGAAGTCCGAAGACTTCACCCTCCTTTATCTCAAGGCTGAAGTGGTCCAGTGCGATGAGGTCGCCGTAGCGCTTCACCAGTTCATTTATCTTAACAACGTTCTTTTCCATATCGGATTCCTCCCTTTGTGTTTTTCACTGTCATTATTATACCGCAGAAAAGTCCCCTTTTGTAGTGTCCCCAGTCAGTTTCGGAGATGACATTTGTCACATTTTCATCCTTGCAAATGTCACTTGCAAATACTTCCCTGCCGTGATATAATTATTTTTGCAAAGAATTATAATAAGTGGAGAGTTGAACGTTCTGACTTTAAACTCTCAACTCTCAACTACGGATAAAGGCGGTGTGAGATTGAACAGACTGATAGACAAGCTGGCTATACTGCTCATATGTCTGATGAGCCTGATGATGACCGACAGCTTTACGGCTCCCGTCATAATAATACTGTCCGCCATGGCGGTCTCAACTGCGGTACAGCTGCTGACAGGCACTGCGGCGGCAGCTGTTCTCATTGCAGGCTTCTCGCTGCTGTGCGGAGTATTCCCCGTCACCATCTGCACTATGCCCCTGCTGCTCTATGACGCACTGTGGGAGAAGAAATGGTGGCTGACGGCTCCTGCGGCTCTGGCTCTCATAAAGCTCGGCAGTCTCAGTGCAGGACAGATAATGATAACCCTTGCAGCTGCTGCGGTGGCTGTCATAATATACATAAGAGTGTCGGGTCTGGAGCAGACCGTCACAAAGCTCACGGACCTCCGCGACGAGGTGGCAGGAAAGAATCAGCAGCTGGCTCAGCAGAATCTCCTCCTCGCCGAGGCTCAGGACAACGAGATACACCTCGCCACACTGAAAGAGCGAAACCGCATCGCCCGTGAGATACACGACAATGTGGGTCATATGCTGACGCGCTCCCTGCTCCAGTCGGGAGCCCTCATCGTCATCAACAAGGACGAGCAGCTCCGCGAGCCGCTGGAAAGCCTCCGCGGCACCCTTGACTCAGCTATGACCAGCATACGGGAGAGCGTCCACGACCTCCACGATGACTCCATCGACCTGAAAAAAGTAGTGGAGGACAGCCTCAGAGCAGTAGAGGACAGATTTAACGTAACTTTCGACTGCGACGTCAGCGAGCACCTGTCAGGCAATATAAAGCTGTGTATCATAGGCGTCATAAAGGAGGGGCTCTCCAACGCCGTGAAGCACTCCAACGGAGACAGCATAAAGCTCATAGTCCGCGAACACCCCGCCTTCTGCCAGCTGGTAATGGAGGACAACGGAAGCTGCTCCGAGATAAGAGAGAGCGGCATAGGTCTGAAGAATATGCGTGACCGCGCCGCAGCTCTGGGAGGCAGGATAAGCTTTACACCCTCACCCGAGGGCTTCAGGATATTCATGTCCATCCCCAAATCATAGACAGCAGAGAGGAGATATTATGAACATCGTAGTTATAGATGATGACAAGCTGGTTGCTCTGTCACTGAAAACCATTCTCGAAAGTACAGGCAAGGTCACTGTGGCAGCCATGGGCTCGGACGGCTCTGAGGCATCCGACCTGTACCGCACCCACAAGCCCGATGTAATGCTCATGGATATCCGTATGGAGGGCATGACGGGTCTGGAGGCAGGAGAGCTGATACTGAAGGAGTTCCCCGAGGCAAGGATACTCTATCTCACCACCTTCTCCGATGACGAGTACATAGTAAAAGCCCTCAGCATGGGCGCAAAGGGCTATATCCTCAAGCAGGATTTCGACGGCATCGTCCCCGCTCTCGAAGCCGTAATGGGCGGTCAGAGCGTATTCGGCGACAAGATAATAAACAAGCTCCCCGAGCTCATGAAGCCCAAGGGCAGCTTCGATTTTGCCGCCCACGGCATAAGCGACAAGGAGCGCGAGATAATGGAGCTGGTGGCAAAGGGCCTCAGCAACAAGGAGATCTCCGCGGAGCTCTTTCTCGGCGAGGGCACTGTCCGCAACTATATCAGCAACCTGCTGGACAAGCTGGCGCTCCGCGACAGGACTCAGCTTGCGGTATACTACTACACCGAGGTCAGAAACAACTGAAAACGCATATAAAGCAAAGCTCCCCCACTTCTGTGGGGGAGCTTTTTTCTGTTCAGTGATTTTCCTTGATAGCGCTTTTTGCCTTGGCGACTATAGTCCTGTCATTCTCATAGGACAGGATATTCGAGGCATAGGAGATATCGACCCAGCGTATCTCGGCGATCTCTCCCTCCTGCGGCGAAAAATCAACATTCTTCGCCTTCGCAAGGAAGTAAACTACGACTTTTACCGTGTCTTTTTTCGGTGAATAGGTAACTGTTTCCCTGAATGTCGGATCAATAATAACGTCAATGGAGGTCTCCTCCTTGATTTCACGACGAGCAGTTTCGACCTCGGTCTCGCCCTTTTCTACATGACCCTTGGGAAAGGACCAGTGACCGCTGTTGATATGCTTTATCAGCAGTATTTCCGTATTGCCGTGGTATTTCCTGTAGACAATGGCGCCGCATGATTTCTCGTGAAGCATAGACTATCCTTTCTTGCCCGAAAATACGGGCAGAATATAAGCATGACACCCTGCTTCTGCGGCTGTGAGGTGCTGCTTATTTATGTTGTTCATAAATATTATAGCATATTATCACAAAAATAGCAAGTGGCGCGGAAATAAACTGCTGTTTTTTTCATTTAAGCCGCGAAACAGCCCGCGGTTATGCAATATCAGTCACCGTATGGGTATTTAGCCTGCATAGCATGAAAAAAGGGCGCGATCCTTTCGGGGTGGGCGAGAAGAGCGTCCGCCTCTTTTTTTGACAGGTTCACTGCCCACATCGGTGTGGAGTCATGGCTGCCGCGTGGGTTACATTCTGCTGCCAGTTCGTATTTCTCTCTGGCAGCCCAGTGGCACCGGAAGATGATATATTGAGGAGTTTTCGCCAGGAGCCGGGGGTTTCCGCCGTAATTTGGCAGGCGGTGATCCATCTCTATCACAGGCTTATCCACATAGCGGCTGAACTTCGGGTCTGCTTTTATGCGTCTGCGGAGCCAGTCCACCACCTTGTCGGGATTGTCCAGCAGGTATTTTGCCTCAGACTCTCTGCTTGTCCATATCTCGGGGCTGCTTGTCTCGTTCAGACCTGTTTTTACGGGGAATTCACACTGCACAAAGTATCTTGTGTCCTCGGGATAGCTGTAATGGGCAATGCAGCAGGAGCCGGCGTCATACAGTATCTCGCCGCCGTTTTTCTGAATATATCCTTTGTAACCCCGGAATTGCTGTCCGCTCATAAAAAATCTCCTTTCGTACATGGGTCTTTACCCGAATTATAGCACAGTACGGGGCATAAGTCAATACGGACAGGAATAACGGAGCTCTCCCGCGAATATAATTACACAAAGCAAAATTCAAGGAGGTCCCACTATGGAATTAAAACTCAACAGAGAGACTGTCCCTGCCGCCGAGGTCATATTCGACGGTGTTCAGGAGCAGTCCGTGGAACTTGATTATATTCTCCCCGATTACTGTCCCGATATCTTCCGCCTTATCCGCTGCGACACTTCTCCCGTCATCACAGAGTGGTCCGTAAGCGGCGACAGGCTCACCTATGAGCTGAGATGTGATATCCATATCCTCTACTGCGGCGAGGACGGCAGCGAGGTCCAGTCCGTTGACCAGCACAGGAGCTTCACCAAGACCGTGGAGCTGGGACGGAGCCCCGTGTCTCCGCAGATAAGGCTCGCTCCCAAGACCGACCATGTGAACTACCGCGCCGTCAACAAGCGCCGCCTTGACCTGAGAGGAGCGGTCTCGGTAAAGATAAGCGTAACGGGTCAGCAGGAGCAGCAGGTGGTCTCCGACGCCGAGGGCATGAATATACAGCTGAAGCGGCGGAATGTGGAGTTTGCCGCAAGCAGGCTCAGCGCGGAGAAAAACGTGCGAATCGAGGAGGAGATGGAGCTTTCTGCGGCTCAGCCGGATATCTCGGGCATACTGCGGTGCAGCTGCACCGCTGAGGAGTGCGAGGTAAAGCTGATCTCGGGAAAGCTCCTCGCCAAGGGCGAAGCCGATGTGGAGCTGCTTTACAGAGGCGGCGGCAACGTGGAGACCATGAACTTCTCGCTGGGATACAGCCAGATAATCGATGTTGAGGGTCTGGACGACAGCTTCGGCTGCACCGTCACCGCAGAGGTGGTCAGCTGCGATATCTCCCCTGCCGCCGACGATAACCGTGCAGTCAGGTGCGAGGCGGAGCTGAGACTGTGCTGCCGCGCCGTAAAGACAGCCTCCGTCATGATAGCCGAGGACGCCTTCTCCACGGTATATCCCTGCACCGTGGAGCTCTCCGACATAAGGGCGGAGCAGATACCTGCGGTATACAATGAGAGCTTCCGCCACAGCGCACGGCTTGCCGAGGGAGATGCTGTCCCACAGACTGTATACTCCATGTGGAGCGAGGCAAAGAACATCAACACCCGTATCGGCGACGACGGCAGGTCCGTTGTCATTAGCGGTATGCTGACTTACTCCATGGCTGCAAAGGACAGGTCGGGAATGATAGTCATGCCCGACCGCGATGAGGCTTTTGAGGAGACCATTGCCCTCCCCGATAATATCAGCGGTTCATCGGTGTCCGCCGAGGTCAGGGTCCGCGAGACCTCCTACGATATCTCCGCAGAAGGCGTTCTCACCGCAAAAGCCGATATCGGCGTTAAGCTGTCCGTATACAGCTCCGATTCCGTAAAGGCTGTGACTGATATCACCGTTGACGACTCCGCAAGAAAGGAGCGCGACGGCGACTATTCCATCAAGCTCTATTTCGGCATCGAGAACGAGGACGTCTGGGACATCGCCAAGCGGTACAGCACCAGCGTTGACGCCATCATCGAGGAGAATGATCTTGCAGGAGAGCGGCTTGAAAATGGCGGTATGCTGCTGATACCCATAGTTTCATAAAAAGGAGTATTTATATGGCTAAAGATATATACAGCAATATCGCCGAGCGCACGGGAGGCGATATCTACATAGGCGTGGTGGGACCCGTCCGCACGGGCAAATCCACATTCATAAAACGATTCATGGAGTCGCTGGTGATACCCAATATAAGCAGCGAATATATGCGAGAGAGAGCTCTCGACGAGCTTCCTCAGTCCGCCGCAGGCAAGACCATCATGACCACCGAGCCCAAGTTCATCCCCGAGGAGGCGGTGCGCATAGACCTCGGGGACGGCGCCGCCTTCAATGTAAGGCTCATCGACTGCGTGGGCTATATCGTCCCAAGCTCTCTCGGCTACATCGAAAACCAACAGCCCCGTATGGTCATGACTTCGTGGTTCGATGAGGAGATACCCTTCAATATGGCGGCGGAGATAGGCACCCAGAAGGTCATCACCGACCACTCCACCATCGGCCTTGTTATCACCACAGACGGCTCCGTGACGGATATCCCCCGTGAGGAGTACGCGGAGTGCGAAGAAAGAGTCATCCGCGAGCTCCGTGAGCTGGGAAAGCCCTTCGTGGTAATACTCAATACCATAGCTCCGGGGTCGGCGGAGTCAAAAGCTCTTGCAGCGCAGCTCACAGAGCGCTACGACGCCAAGGTCATCCCCGTCAACTGTCTGGAGCTCAGCGAGGAGGATATCCGCGGAATAATACGGGAGATACTGTTCTCATTCCCTGTAAGAGAGATAAATATCCGCACCGCAAGATGGATAAACTCACTCGAAAAGGGACACTGGCTCAGGTCGGAGATACTGGACTGCATAAGGTCTGCTGCCAAGGATATACGCCTTGTAAGAGAGGCTGAGGACGCTGCGGCAGCTATCGGAGAGTGCCCCAACGTGATGAAAGCAGAGGTCAGCAGCATTGACTTGGGAAAGGGCTCCGTCACCATCACCGCGGAGCTGGACAGCAGCCTTTTCTACAAGATACTGGGCGAGACCACAGGCATAGACATAGAGAGCGAGAGCGACCTGATGCCCCTGCTCACGGAGCTCAACGATATCCGCAGAAAGTACAAGCGCATAGAGCCTGCCCTTGCGGAGGTGGAGGCAACGGGCTACGGCATAGTAATGCCCGAGCTTGAGGAGATGTCCCTCGAGGAGCCCAAGATAATCCGTCAGGGCGGCAAGTACGGCGTCAAGCTCAAGGCTTCCGCCCCGTCCATACATCTCATGAAAGCCAATATAAACACCACCGTAAGTCCCATCGTAGGCACCGAGCGGCAGTCCGAGGAGCTGGTGATGTACCTGCTGGACGGCTTTGACGATGACCCCAAGAAGATATGGGAGAGCAATATCTTCGGCAAGTCCCTGCACGAGCTGGTCAACGAGGGGCTTCACAGCAAGCTTTTCAAGATGCCCGTGGACGCCCGTATGAAGCTTCAGGAGACTCTCGAAAGAGTCATCAACGAGGGCTGCTCGGGACTTATCTGCTTCATACTATGAAAAAAGAGTACCGCAAGGTACTCTTTTTTCAGCCGTCAGCCCATAGCTATTAGCCTTCAGCTTGTAGGGAACGCCTCCCAACAGGAGCCGCGACCCTCTTATTAGTGCTTAGTGCATAGCAAAGGCGCACGATTTATTGGAGATAATTCTCAAAAATCATCATTATCATCATTCTTAGGATAGTAAGAATGTGTGACTACTCTTTTTCCCGATGGATAATCTACAGCAGAAAACTTTTCACCATCTTTTTCGGCTTTAAAAACTTTTCTATCTGTATCTGTTGTCTTAATTTCATACTTATCAACTTTTGATAAGAAATTAAAGACTTTTGAAATATTAGGAAATAGTTTCATTATATCACCTGCTTTAACTGTTAAGTGCATCTTCCAATTCTTCCTCAGAATAGCCAAACATATAATCCTCATCTTTTCCGTTTGAAGCCCAAATATCAGCTGCTTCATAAACGCTAATGCCCTCATCATCATCGTACAAATCAGAACAATATTCGCAATAATAGCTTTCTCCGTCCCAATTGCCAAAACAATCCAGTTTCCGATGAAGTCGACGTCCGCAATCAGGACACATATTATATCTGCTCATAGTTTTCCCCCTTAAAGAATTCATGTGTTGTATAATCATTCTTTGCACCTATTCGGGTGCAATTTTATTATAACATACGGATATAATAAAATCAACAGTTTTGTGCTTGTTCAAGTGCAGAAAAATCGGGAGAGGATTTGTTCATTATGAATAAAGAGGTGGAAAAGGCGGTTGGCGCAAATATCAGGCGGCTTCGCGAAAAAGCGGATATAACGCAGGAACAGCTCTCCGCACGCTTGCAGGTCAACGGCTGCGATATAACACGGAGCGCCATTGCTAAGATAGAAGTGGGACAGCGTCATCTTTATCCCGATGAGATAATCCTGCTGAGAAAGCTGCTCGGTGTCAGCTATGATGATATATTTGATGTATAAAAAAGGAGACCTTACGGTCTCCTTTTTCAGCCTTTAGCCATTAGCCTGTAGGGGCGGATATTATCCGCCCGCTGCAGGGAAATCCGTTCTCGGAGTCACGAATGTAATATACGAAAAAATCCCCCGAAGCAGCCCATCAGCCGCTTCGGGGTATGTTTATTATTCTCTTTTCACTTTTTTATCAGTCAAGTGTCTTTATCTTTCCAAGGAGGAACTCCTGTATCTTCAGAGCGTCATTTGAGGTAAGTCCCTCAGTTGCCTTGTCAACGTCTGCGTTGCGCTTGCCCTGATCTGTAAGTGTATACTTATTGGGATTTGCAAGGCTCTGCATGATGAGGATAGCGTCAGCCAGCTCAACGGTGCCGTCGCAGTTTGTGTCGCCAAGCTTTATCATGCCTGTAGGAACAGCTGTGCTCGTTGTGGTCGTTGTTGTTGTGGTAGTAGTGGTAGTTGTGGTGGTAGTCACGGGCTGAGCTGCACCTGCTGTATATACAGCCTTGATGGTAACGCCCTCGCTTACGGGAACTGTTATCTCGGCGGAACGTGTATCGGAAACATTTGCGCCTGTTACCTCCCAGTGATCGAAGGTATAGCCTTCCTTTGCCACAGCCTTTGCGGTAACGGGATAGTCTGTGTAGTACTTTCCGCTCCATGTGCTGAGAGAGTCGTCAAGGTTGATGGTGTTGAACTTTACAGAGCCCTTTGAGCCGTCGTTATTTACGGTAACTGTTGCAAGGTCGCCCTGAAGTGACATATAGTTCTTCATCTGGCTTGTAACATTGCCGAATCTGGTGTTGTAGAAGGTCTCGAGGAGCTGATAATCCTGATCGAAGGTCTGTGCATTGTGGATGTTCTTCGATGAGGGGAAACGTGCATAGGTATCAACTATCTGCTGCTTGAAGCCCTTGTAGTAGTTGATGGCAGCTGTGGTCTTCTTGGTATCGAAGTTATAGTTTGCAAGGTCCATGAATGTCAGCTCGAACTGCTTCTTGAACTCTGCATTCTTCATCAGTGAGGTAAATGAGCCGCTGAGTCCGCCTCCGCCCATTCCGAAGCCGAAGCCTCCGCCTCCGCCGAACTGGCTGAAGCTGTTATAGGTAGGACCTGTCTCGTTTACCTTGTCTGCAAGGTTAGCGCTGTACTCGGTATCAAAGAGCACCATACGCCACTTGCCGTCTGCATAGGGATTTTCGGGATCGACTGTATTTGCGCGCCATGCAGCGGTATTGTTGCCGGGCCAGTCGTGGTTAGCCCAGTAGATCTGAGCTGCAAAGTAGTCTATATAGCTCTGCATATCCAGCTTCTCGCAGAACTGCCTGTATGTAGCCTCATTGGTCATATCGGCGCTTGATATCTGGTTGAGCAGGTTGTTCCAGTCGCTGAGGTCTGAATCGCTGCCCTCCTCCAGATTGCCGTTCTTGACAAAGGCGACATCGTTTTTCTTCACGCCGTAATGCGACTTGAAGTAGTCGGAGTTATACTTCTCAGTAAGCTGATAGATGCCCCAGAACTCGCCGTCGATAAAGAGGATGCACTCGCTTGTAGCCTGAGTTGCCATATTGTGTCTGTCGGATACGAGAGCCTGATTCACAGAGTCACGGAAATAACCTGCCATGTTGTCGTTTCCGCCGTTTCTGATGGTGAAGCCGTCAAACTTGTCTATTACCTTGCCGTTCTTCTCCTTGGTGGACTTGCCCTCAAAGAGGTCGTACTCCACCTCGCCCTTGCCGTAGTCCATACGGGAGAAGACATTGAAGCTCTTCTGTGCCCATGCACGGGATGCAGCACCCTTTGTCCTGATGCCCACGTTCTGGGAAACTACGCTCTGACCGTTCTCGAATATCTCGATATTTGCGGGACGCTCCCACTCGGGTCCCTTCTGGTTGTAGTTAGCCTGTGACATGAATGCGAAATCGCCCATGCCGAAGCCGCCACCGCCGAAGCCGCCGCCTCCCATATCGAAGCCGCCCCAGCCGCCTTGCTGCTGGCCGCCTTCATCTGCAAGAGCCACGGGATCGCCTGCGCCGCCGAAATTAAAATTGCCCCAGCCCTGCTGCTGACCGTCCTGCTGACCCCATGCGCCGGGATTCCAGCCCTGTCCGGGATCCTGCTGTCCGGGATCCTGCTGTCCCGGGATCTGCTGTCCGGGATCCTGCTGTCCGGGGATCTGCTGTCCGGGATTCTGCTGGCCGCCCCATCCGGGCATTGTCCAGCCGCCTCCGCCGTTCTGATCGTCGTATACCTTACCCTTTACATAGATACCTTTCTCATAGTCGAAGAGGTTATCGGGGTCTGTAACGAGTGAGATGACCTTCATATTCTTATACTTGTCAACATTTGTTGAGCCGATAAAGTAGGTCTTTGTGATGATATCGCTGGTGCGTCCCTGAGAGTCAACTGCCGCAGCGCGTACTACGGCTGCCTTGAGGACTCCCTCCTCGGGAGCGAGGATATCAGTATAGGCTGTGATATCTGTTCTTGCACTGAGCTTATTGGGCTCGCTGGTCATATCCTTGACGCTGATGGGGCCCGTGTACCTCTCGGATGATGATGTGGGGTCGCTGCCGTCAAGCGTATAGTAAACTGTTGTTCCCTCGGGAACGTCGATGGAAAGTGAAAAACCGCTGTTATAGAAGCCGCTCTCAGCCGAGAAGGAAGGTGTCCTTACTGCGTTTGAGCCCTCGGGAGCTTTGTTGGCTGCCCCGGGAGTAGCAGCCAGAACGAAGTAATCTCCGCTGCCGTCGGGATACTGACCATAGGAGGTGTCCTTAGCCATATCGCCGAAAGTTATCTGTGAAGCCACATTGCCGGAAGCGTCTGTGAGAGTGAGTATCTCGCCGCTGGTGGAAAGACCGAATGGAGCTATGCTGCTGTTGGTCTCGCCTGCTGTTCCGTCGCAGAAGAATATCTTTCTCTCTCCTGCCTGAAGCACTGTACCCGAGGGTATAGTGAAGCGGTAGGGAGTATCCTCCTTGTCTGTGATGCCCCAGCCGCTGATATCAACTGCGCTTCCCGAGCCGTTGTAGAGCTCGATCCAGTCGTATAAACCGCCGTCGGGGGCAGGGTATGTGCTGTTCTTGGGGCAGACCTCATTGATGGTGACTGCTCCTGCTGCCGCTGCCTTGGGTGCAGGTAAAAATCCTGCCGAACCAAGGATGAGGGCAAGGCTCATTATGCCTGCGCCTGTTCTTTTTGCTGTTCTTTTGATCATTTCATATCCCTCCATATGTGATCTTTCATGTTTTTAACCGAGTTTTTGCCCGTTTTACGTTCATATCGTGTCTTTATGATAAATTTGCAATCTTAAAATAGTCTTAAAGTAATC
Source organism: Ruminococcus sp. (assembly GCA_017519145.1). Classification (GTDB taxonomy): domain Bacteria; phylum Bacillota; class Clostridia; order Oscillospirales; family Ruminococcaceae; genus Ruminococcus. The sequence goes on along the minus strand of JAFWTA010000010.1, from coordinate 28,220 downwards.
TTAAAATCCCGCCATTGATTTTTTCACTTGAAGTTCATTTTTTGACTATATTCCGTAATTTCAGTATAACATTTTTCACAAAGGCGGTCAACTAAAACAGCAAAAACTGAACAAAACATCAAAAGTCAGCAAAAATTGACACTCTGAGTTAAGAAAATTACCATTAATCTTGCGAATAGACATAGAAATTACCATTTGTTCCACAAAAATCTACTGAAATTTCTTTTTTTCCCCTTTCAAACCATGTGAAAACTGTTATTTTCTACAAAAAGCCGCATAATTTTTCTCTACTGTGCAAACCGTCAAATTTTGCGCAATTCACTTGACTATATAATGATTATATGGTATTATATTATTACACTAAAGATAATAATTTTTCTTTAATAACAGTCATACTATATCATTCTCGGAAGGGGAGTGCTATGAGCGAAAAAGCGAATAATGTACCCGCACGGAGTACGGGCTACAAGGTGTTCGGCTTTGTGAAAAAGCTGTTTATATATCTGCTCGCCATAGGGATAATCATAGCGGCTGTTTTGTTCGCCGCAGATCACAGCCCGCAGAAATCTTTATTCGGCTACAGGTATTACACCGTACTGACTCCTTCTATGAGTCCTACCTACAAGACAGGCGATATGGTATTCGTAAAGCTGCAGAACGCTTCGGATATCAATGTGGGCGACGTGATAACTTTCAATCCGTCAAGCAGTTCTGACGCTTACCTTACCCACCGTGTTACCCAGAAACTGGAAAACTACGATGGTACGGGGGTTACCTGCTTCAGAACAAAGGGTGATGCAAACGATGCCGAGGACGCCATGCTCATAGATCAGAGCAGAGTGATCGGAAGCGTGAAGTTCAGTATCCCCAAGCTGGGATATATCGTACGCTTTGTACAGCTGAGATGGTATTTCGTAGCAGCACTTATAATTCTGCTGTGGATATTCTTCAGACTGCTGAATATGTATCTCGCTCCCAAGAGCGAAGAAACGGACAATGCTCCGCAAGCTCCCGAGACTGCTGAAAAGACGGAGTGAACATAAAAATTTTTTAAGAGAGGTGCAGATTATGAAAAATACGAAAGATAATAAGAAGGATAAAAAAGTCCTGATAGGCGCGCTGGGGATAGCCGCTGTTATCACAGCAGGCAGCACCTTTGCATGGTTCACTTCCAGTGATGAAGTAACTAACCGCCTGACAGCAGCAGCCGACTACGGCGTTTCCATTACCGAAACATTTACTCCTCCCACGGAATGGCTCCCGGGACAGGAGATCAACAAGGACGTTTCCGCTGTCAACACCGGAAACATCGACGCATATGTAAGACTGGACCTCAAGCACGCTCTGCAGGGTACTCAGCTTGGCGACGGCATTGCTTACAGCAGCAATCCCACTCTGAACAATGCTGTTGAGCTCACAGATGCTGAGCGCAAACTCCTTCAGGCAGGCGGTTATCTCGCATATACCGACGCAACAGGCGTTGAAGCAGGTCCCATCAACAATTCCAATTCGTTCACTCCTACTGTAAAGGGTCTCTATATCTTCCGCAGACAGATAACCGACGGCTTTGCTTACTCGGGCTATTACTTTGACGGAAGCAAGTACTACGCTCTTGTTACCACAAAGCTGGACAACGGCGATCTCACTGTTGACGCTGTTCTCACTCCCGCTCCTGCTCCCACGGATACAGGCGCTAAGGACGACGGAAAGCTCACAGGCGTTACAGGCGTGAAGATACAGGACACAAAGGATCTGGTAACAGGCGATGTCACATCTGTTCTCTCAAAGAAGAACGGTACCACAGGCGCTTGGGAAGCTGCTTCGGGCTGGGACGACGCTACTCATATCCTTGTTACATACGCAGGCGAGGACGCAGCTTCCACAGACGATGACATCGTTATCGCTCTTGAGCTCGACTCCGCAAACAAGTCCAAGTGGACATACAAGCAGGATCTGACAGGCGACGCTACTGACGTAGACGGATATTTCTACTACAATGAGCTTCTCGCCGCAGGTGCTAACACAGGCGACTTGATCACAGCTGCTACACTCGATAATTCCGTACAGGCGGGCGCTTATCTCGACCTGACATACGATCTGACCGTTGGTCTTGACAGCGTTCAGATGACAAAGACAGAAGCAGGTGTATATGAGGACAAGTCCATAACACCTTGGGTATCCAATGCGACCGTTGACGGCAGCACAGGCAATCCTACATGGTCACGAGCATAAGGCTCTGACATTTCAGCATAAGTCATAACAGAAGGGGGAAAGAGCATGAGAGTAAAAGCATTTATTGCTGCTCTGTGCAGCTCTTTCCTCCTTTTCTCTGCGTCTGCACAGGCTTCGGCAGCTGTTCAGCTCCCCGACGGAGCTGTAAAGGGGCTCCCCTCAGACCTGACCGCTATGGATTCGGAAGGAAATGTGGTCAGCAGCAGCACCGGCGAGTACTTCTTCCACGTTGAGGATATGACCTACGGCGAGACCTATACCAAGGACGTCCAGCTCATGAACCTCCGCGAGGACAAGGCTTATCACATCTATTTCTATGTGGAGCCTGTCTCCAAAAACGGCGAGATAGACCTTGAGGAGGAAGTGGACTGCACCATGAGCCTCGACGGAGAGCAGTTCTTTGAGGGAAATGTCAACGGCAAGGGCAATATCGACCTCACTCAGGAGATACAGGATCTCGGCTATTATCAGCCCGGTGACAGCCATACCCTCTCATGCAGCGTGGTGTGGTCGGGGCTCAGCGAGGATTCACGCCATATCGACGAGGGCTCCCGTATAGTCACCGACAAGGGCATAACCATAGTCCGCGACAAGAACGGCGACCGCCATATAGAGGGCGAGATAATCTTCAAGTGGATATTCTATGCAGCTGTGGACGAGGAGTACGATCCCCCCGATACGGGATTTCTCTCCGCCAAGGACAGCTTCTGGACCATAAGTATCGCAGGCATGGCAGGTCTGATATTCCTTATGCTGCTCCTGCTGCTGTTAAAAAAGCGCAGAAAGCGCTCAGAGGAACAGCAATGAAAAAGAGAATTATTATAGCAATAATACTGCTTCTCCTGTTTTCGGGAGCTTTTGCGGTATACAGATATCGGCAGAAGGTCTGTCTGCCTGAAAAACGTATATCCGAGGCTCTTGAAAAGCAGGAGAAGCTTTTTGACCGAATACGTCCCGATGTGGACGGCACTCCCGCCGCAGCGCCCATATCTCCCGATATTCCGCTCACAGAGGCAAACGATGCAGAGAGCGGCGAAGCTCCTCCCCCCTCCCCTCTGGAGGATGTCAGGGAGGTCTGCTCCGATGCTGTGGGCTGGCTGTATGTGCCCGACACGGGACTTGACTATCCCATCGCTCAGGGCGATGACAACAGCTTCTACCTCAGCCACGGTCTCGACGGAGAGAGCGACCCTTTCGGGCTGCCAGTGCTGGACTACCGCTGCGCAGGAGACTTCTCGGGGTATAACTCGGTCATCTACGCCCATAATTACGAAAATATGGCAATGTTCGCGCCTGTGGGACTGTTCAGGGAAAACTCCTATATGGACAGCCATCCGCGCGGCTGCATCATAACCGACAGGGGCAGGGAGGAGATAGAGTTTTTCGCCTATCTCACAGTCCCCGCCGACTCACCTGTTTACAACACGGTATTCATCACAGACAAGGACCGCAGAGAATACGCTGAGCTGCTGCTGCACACCGCAGCCTATCACAGCGATATAACTGCGGAGGAGCTGTCACAGAAAAGGCTCGTCCTCCTGTCCACCTGTACCTTTGAGTACGATGAGGCAAGAGGTGTCCTTGCAGGTTATTTTCTCTCTGACTGAGAGAAAAACACCGCTCATTCGTCTAAATTACAGAGAGATACTATCCCGAAGAAAGGAGGAGCTCATGGATAACGGTGCGGGAAGCTACGCTCGTTACCTCAGCGGTGACGACAACGGACTGACCGAGATCATCCGAGATTATAACGACGGTCTCGTGCTTTATCTCAACGGCATCACAGGAAATTTCTGCCTTGCCGAGGAGCTTGCTGAAGAAACATTCTTCAAGCTGGCTGTAAAAAAACCGAGATTTTCGGGAAAGAGCTCCTTTAAGACATGGCTCTATTCCATTGGACGCAATGCCGCCATCGACGGTATGCGCAGGAAAAAGCACATTTCGGACAGGACTGTCGATGATCTCTATGACATATCCGATGAGCGCAGTATCGAGCAGGACTACCTGCGCGAGGAACAAAAGATCTCTCTGCACAGAGCTATGGAGACTCTGAACTCAGACTACCGACAGGTGCTTTATCTCACCTTCTTCGAGGAACTGAGCAATTCCGAGGCTGCCGCTATAATGCGAAAAAGCAACCGACAGATAGAAAATCTCCTGTACCGTGCAAAGCTTGCGCTGAGATCAAAGCTTGAAAAGGAGGGCTTTGAGTATGAGAGACTATAATAAGATCGCAGATCGGGTTTTTCGGCGCAGAGATGAATACCTTGCAGAAAAGAAAAGAAAACGAGCCCTGTACATAAAAAGCGCTTCCGTTGCCCTGAGCTGCTGTATAATGATAATGCTGGGCATAGGTATCTGGAAGACCGACCTTCTGAGCAGGATAGCTCCCAAGGACGACGACTTCAGGATACCGGAAGCTGCGACTACCACTACTATTGCTGCAACTACCGTGGAAACTGCCGCAGAGACCACCTCTGCCCTGACTACCGCATATGCGGATACGACCACCACTGCCGCCGACACCTCAAAGGAAAGCGGCACCTCCGCAGCCACGGCGGCATCTTCCGCCGCTGCTTCCACCGTGAGCACAGCTCACACCACTGCCCGCAGTGATACACCGGGAACCTCCGCTCCGTCACGGACCACCACATCGGACACAAAGACAACCTCTCCCTCAAGGACTACAATGCCCTATGAGCACGAGTCACAGGAGCCGCCTGCTCCCGGCAGCCGCGCGACTACATCCTCAACAAGAAAAACAACTGCCACCACCATCAGAACCACCACCAAAACCACTTCCGCCACTACAAGACCCGTCGTAACAACTTCAAAGCAATTATCCACCCTGCCTGCGGTACAGTCCACCACCTCCGCCACGAAGGAAGCCGTAAGGACTACAGCTGCTATCACCACCGAATTTTTAACATCAGGTTCAACAGTTCCCGTGACCAGCCTGCCGCCTGTGGCTACGCTCCCACCTGTCAGCACTACCGTCGGCACGGGCGAAAGACCTGTATCACCTGTCAATCCCACAGTTCCCGCAGCCTTTACGCATTTGGATACATACTATGAACTCACAGGTGAGACCGCTGACTTCAACAGGGTATCGGAGCTGATCGACTGCTTCTATGCCGATGCCGACACAGGCGAAACGATATATGTCTACCTGTTCGTCTATGACGGATACTCTCCCGACGAGCTGTGTGCAGTACACATAGACAGCACCAATGACTACTATCTCTGTACACCATCGGAGTATCCTCCCGATACGCCGAAGCCGTCGCCGAAAAGACCTCTGAAAGCGTATGATGCGTCATCAGGTCATCTGACAATGCCTGACAAAAAACAGACATTTCAAACCACAAAAACGCAGCCTCCGAAGCTGACACAATAGTTCAAAAAAGCCCGTACTTTCCGCAATAATCGGTCAGTACGGGCAATTTTTGCAAGTTCTTCATTTTGTCCACCAAATATTTATTTTATAGGTTGTTATCAATTCATATTTTATTTATAATAAACATATAGCAATAGAGAAGCTATAAGGGATATTATATATTTGGAGTGATAAAATTGAAAATTGTAAAAACTGCAAAAGCGGTAGTCTCTGCTGTTATCAGCGGACTTATCATTGCCGCTTCTGTTCCCGCAGCTCCCTGCTTTACGGCGGATGCTGCCTCATTATGTACTATCAATACGTCCAAGACCTATCAGACCATCAGGGGCTTCGGCGGTATCAACCTTCCCGAATGGGTGGGCTCGGATATGTCCTCCGCTCAGGTACAGAAGGCTTTCGGAAACGGCGATGACGAGCTTGGTCTCACCATTCTCCGTATCTATGTCAGCGACGACAGCAACTCATGGAGCAGAGCTGTCCCCACTGCACTGGCTGCTCAGAAACTGGGCGCAACTGTATTCGCCACACCTTGGAACCCTCCCGCCTCTATGAGAAACACCGTCAACGGCGGCGTTGCAGGCGGTAAGTATCAGCTCAGAAAGGACAAGTGGGCTGACTACGCAAAGCACCTCAACAGCTATGTAAAATTTATGGAGAGCAAGGGCGTCAACCTCTATTCGGTATCCGTCCAGAACGAGCCTGACTACGCTGCGGACTGGACCTACTGGAGCGCAAGCGACCTCGCCTCATTCATCGCACAGTACGGCAAGCAGGTAACATCGGGCACAAAGGCAAAGCTCATGTCTCCCGAGAGCTTCCAGTACCGCAAGGATATCTATAACGCTATCCTCAATAACTCTGCGGCTTACAACAACACCGACCTCTTCGGAACTCATTTCTACGGCACTCAGCGCAGCCAGATGGACTTCCCTGCTCTTGAAAACAGCGGCAAGGAGATCTGGATGACCGAGGTATACGTCCCCAACAGCGAGGCAAACTCAAACGAGCGCTGGCCCGAAGCCATAAAGGTATCCGAGAATATCCACAACGGTCTCGTTGTGGGCAACCTCAACGCCTATGTATGGTGGTATATCAGAAGAAATTACAGCCCCATGAACGAAAACGGCACCATAAGCAAGCGCGGCTACTGCATGGCGCAGTACTCCAAGTTCGTGCGTCCCGGCGATGTCCGCGTTGACGCTACCGAGCAGCCCGCTGCAAACGTATTCGTTTCGGCTTACAAGAATAATAAGAATCAGGTGACCGTCGTTGCCGTAAACAACAGCGACGAAGGCTATGCACAGCAGTTCTCCGTAGGAAAGAATATCTCGGATATCGACCGCTGGAGGACCACAAGCAACGAAAACCTTGCAAAAACGGAAAACCTCGAATACACCGGAGACTCCTTCTGGGCTCAGCTCCCTGCAAGAAGTGTTTCCACATTCGTAGTAACTCTTGAGGGCGGCGGCGGAAATGATCAGCCGAGTGAACCTGTTACCCCTCCCATTAATACAGACCCTGATGAGAACGGCTATTATTTCCGCGACACCTTTGAGGGCGACACCTTCAGCTGGGAGGGTCACGGCGCAGCAGAGGCTACACTCAGCGGCCGTACCCCCTACAAGGATAAGGAGGCTCTCCTCTCACAGAACCGTGAGAAGGCATGGAACGGTCTCCAGAAGTCCCTCAGCACCGACGTCTTCAAGCCCGGCAATGAGTACAGCTTCAGCGTGTGCGCCGAGTACCTTGAGGGCAGCACCCCCACACAGGAATTTGTGCTCTCTTTGCAGTACGCAGACTCTGCGGGAGAGACCCAATTCGCCCACATTGCACAGGCAACTGCCCTGAAGGGTCAGTATGTGCAGCTGGCAAATACAAACTTCAAGATCCCTGAAGGAGCTTCCGACCTTCTGCTCTATGTTGAGACCACAGAGGGCACGGGCAACTTCTATATCGACGAGGCAATAGGCGCTGTTTCAGGCACAAAGGTAGACGGCCCCTCTCCCGTCACCTTTGTCCTCGGCGATATCAACTGCGACGGAAGTGTTGACACCTTCGACGTCATCGCAGCAAGAAGGGGACTCATAAGCGGCACATTCAGCAGCAATATCTCCTCACTGGCTGCCGATGTGGATATGAGCGGCGAATACAACATTACGGACACATTACTTATACAGCAGTACATTCTCGGCAAGATCACAGCCTTCCCCGATAACAGATCCTGACCGAAAATATAAGCCGCTAAGGCGGCAATACCTCTCAGTCAACAGACCCGCAGGCGGGGAGACTCTGCACTATACTCCCCCACCTGCTTTCGGGTTTGCTGTACCCGCCGTTTCCGACAGGATAGCTCGGGAGCCACGGGTATATACAGTATCACGCAGAGATCGTTGCGAACACTCTACAAAGACTATAGGCGGTCTTTGTGATATATTGTAAGTAATTCCTTTTTGCTATCCATCCTTTTGTAAGAGGGCAGATCAGAACAGTCTTATCTCCGATTGGGCGGAGGTAGGGCTGTTGCTCTTTTTACAGGACTATGTCCGCTATATCGTCAAGAGGTATCCTCAGACCGCCGCAGAATACCATCTGCCGCGTGGCTTCCTCTATGAAGCGGACATTGCCCGAAACCGTTATATACTCCCCGCCTGCCTTGTGCTTGTCGGGGACGAAATAGGTCACTTCGCAGAACGGCTCAGAGGCGATACGCGCCCCTATGAGCTGTATTTTTTTATTCAGCTCGGCAGCGTCGTCGTCGCAGAGCTCCGCCCTGCTGCCGGTACGGCGAGCCGACTCCCTGACTGCCTCGTCATATCCCGTAAGAGCCGCAAATGGCGCGAACTGCGCCGCGCGGTTACGGCGTGACATCTGTGGTCTGGTCTGCGAAACATGGTGGGGCAGACCGATTATATCATTATAGCTGTCTGTCATTTTTATCCCTCCTACGCCTTGTGTCCGCCTATCTGCTGATTGCGCATACGGGCGGTGGCTCCGTCGCGGAAATTTGCACCGCGTAGCAGAGCGTTCTTGCCGTAGCGCTCCTTTATATCCAGCATTGCCAGCTGGAGCGACCTCTCACGCCGCAGCTCGCGCTCCTCCGCCTCTCTGCGGCGCTGATCCTCCTCGGGATCGGTGAAGAAGTCAAGCTGACGGAACTCCTCCTGCACCGACTCCGCAGGCACCACCCTGTTGGCGCATATAGTTATCCTGCGCACCCAGAGTATACCGTCGGTGATACGGTCAAAAAGCTCCACAGCCGCCTCGGTTATGACCTTTGAAGAGGACACGGGAGCGATGAGATTTATGGTACCGTGGGAGTGTACGGGCACAGCCCTGCCGTAGTGGTCGAGAGTGACTTTACCCTCATAGCTTCGCATTACGTCCTCTCTCCGCAGGTTGTTGACGTCGTAGCCTATGGTGAGGGTGAGCTGGTCTGTAACAAGCCCCTTTCCCACAAGGTCAAGAGACAGCAGGTCCGCCATCTCCCACGTTATAAGACGGGCGGTATCGTTCTCCGTAGCCTCCTGAAGCACCTGTCCCGAGCTGAGACTGTTGTTCTCGGGGCGATAGCTCCTGATATCGGCAATAGTGGTGGGCTCCCAGCCCCATGCGTGGTCGATAAGGAGCTCCGCATTGACGCCGAACATCTTGTAGAGAGCCTTCTCCCCGAACTCCGTGGTAGACATACGGGCGATATCCCCCATGGTGAATATACCGCTGTGCTCAAGGCGGCTTGCGTAGCCCCTGCCAACGCGCCAGAAATCCGTAAGGGGACGGTGATCCCACATAAGCCTGCGATAGGACATCTCGTCAAGCTCAGCAATACGGACACCGTCCTTGTCCGCAGGCATTTTCTTTGCCACTATATCCATGGCGATCTTGCACAGGTACATATTGGTGCCTATGCCTGCCGTAGCGGTTATGCCCGTAGTCTTCAGAACGTCCCTGACCATCGCCATGGTCAGCTCATGGGCGGTCATGCCGTAGGTCCTGAGGTAAGCCGTAGCGTCGATGAACACCTCGTCTATGGAGTAGACATGGATATCCTCGGGAGCGACATACTTCAGGTATATCTGATATATCCTTGTGCTGTATGCGATGTAGTGCGCCATACGGGGCGGTGCCACGATATAGGACAGCTCCAGTGACAGATCCTTTGCAAGCTCCGAAGCCAGATGGGACTGCCCCGTGAAACGCCTGCGCGGTGCCTTGTAACGTCTTGCGGCATTTACGTCCGCCGCCTTTGCCACCACCTCAAAAAGCCGGGGTCTGCCCGGGATGCCGCAGGCTTTCAGGGACGGCGACACCGCAAGGCATATGGTCTTGTCGGTGCGGCTCTTGTCCGCCACCACAAGATTTGTATCGAGGGGGTCAAGCCCCCGTTCCACGCACTCCACCGAAGCGTAAAATGACTTCAGGTCGATAGCTATATAAGTTTTTTCCATGCCGCACCTCCTTGCCGAACATCTGTTCTTTTATATTATAAACCTTATTTTTCTCCTTGTCAAGAGCCTATAAAAAGAAAATATGTTTCTTCTCATTATCCCGACTGTATTATCGTCGAAATATAGGGGACTCTCGCCCCTTCACAGCGTAATCCTCAAAAATATCGTGCTGTGATTGGGCGATTTCTACAAAAATAAACGCTTTTGCGCTTCCAATAAGTTGCATAAGATTATATTGACACTTTGACCCAAAAATGGTATAATTTTAATATGGGGCTTTCGCGGTAAAAAATACATATTTCCGCGATATTACGCACAAAACTCACCTAACAGAATTGACACGACCCGCTTTTTCTTAGCGTATACCCTCAATCAGATATTACAAGGTGTAAAAGTCCTTACTTTATTTTTAAGGGAGATGTGTAACCACATGAATCAGGATTCAATTTCATTTGATCTCGGTTGCAATTTTGATTACAAGCTCTTCGATTTCGTAGACCAGTATGACAAAAAGCACGCGATCACAAGCTTCTTCGGCAAGCTGAAGCGCGACGGGCTCCCCGGAGGCCGTACTGCTTCTATCATTCCTGACTTTACACTGGATCAGCTCGCTGACTATGTAAACGAATGCAAGAAGCGCGACATCACTTTCAACTACCTGATAAATCCTCTGTCAATGGATCAGAATGAGATCGACCCCGTTGTCGGCAAGCAGATCCGTGACTTTATCCACCAGATGTACGATATGGGTATCAGAGCTTTCACTCTCAATTCCCCTATCCTCATCAAGTATGTAAAGAGAGAGTTCAAGGACGTTTTCGTTACTCTTGGTCTTTACGCTTACCCCACAACTATCCAGCACATCGAGTACTGGCGCAACTGGGGCGTTGACGAAATCACTCTCGACCACGGCTTCAACAGAAGATTTGATCTGCTCAGAAAGCTCCTTACTCAGTATAAGGACACAGATCTTCACCTCCGCGTCATCGCTAACAACCTCTGCCTGAGAGAATGTCCTTTCAGACTGGCTCACGGATGCTTCGTAGGTCACTCTGATCCCGAGAAGTTCTCCATGGACTACTCACTGGTAAACTGCGCATACAAGAAGGTAACTCACCCCGCAGCTATCCTCACAGCAGAGTTCATCCGTCCCGAGGACGTTCACTACTACAGAGAGCTGGCTGAGGAGACAGGCAACAAGCACTTCTCCATAAAGCTCATCGACAGAACAAGAACAACAGACTTCCTCCACAAGGTCGTAAAGGGCTACATGGAAGAGTCTTACGACGGAAACCTCCTCGATATCGTAAACTGGCCACAGGCTAAGACTATAGCTACAAGACCTGACGAAAAGGATCCCATGGCACAGGGCGCAGCACCCGCAGGTGCTCCTGTCGGCGCTCCCGAGGGTGCTCCTGCAGCAGGCAGTGCTCCCGCAGCAGAGAATGCTGGCGGACCTCCTCCCTGGGCAACAGGCGCAGGCGGACCTCCCCCTTGGGCAACCGGTGCAGGCGGACCTCCCCCTTGGGCAACCGGCGCAGGTGGACCTCCTCCTTGGGCAACCGGCGCAGGCGGACCTCCTCCTTGGGCAACAGGTGCAGGCGGACCTCCTCCTTGGGCAACCGGTGCAGGCGGACCTCCTCCTTGGGCAACAGGTGCAGGCGGACCTCCCCCTTGGGCAACAGGTGCAGGCGGACCTCCCCCTTGGGCAACAGGTGCTGGCGGACCTCCTCCTTGGGCACAGCCCGGTCCTAACGGCGAGCCTCCTATAGGACCTCCTCCCGGAGCTCCTATCATGAGATGGATGGAAAAGCTCAAGCCCGAGGCTATGATCAGATACGGCAGAACTATGCATCTGCCCAAGCTCTATGTTGACAACAAGAAGCTGGACGGCTTCCTTGAGCACTTCATCAATAACAACAACTGTGCAAATTCACTCTGTGTTAACGACATCCTCGAAGAGGGTCAGACCGCTCCCAATGCCTGCGCACACTGCAGCACATGGGCTAAGAAGGTCATCTCCTACGATGAGGCTGAGGTAGCACAGTGGAAGGAGCTCTGTGCGACCGTACTCCAGAGCCTCGAAGACGGCTCTATCTACTACGACGCCTGATAATAAATGTACATACGAATAAAGCGCTGCACTGCGGTAATCCGCGGTGCAGCGCCTTTTTTTACAAATATGACATGAAGCTCTGCTTATTTTCCATAGCGGTGGTGGTAGGTCTGCCCAGCTCCGGACGGGCTCCCACATCGCATATGACCTCTATGAAGCTGAGCTGTCCGCGTTCCCTTGCGGCGGCAAGCTCTCTGTCAAGCCCCTCGGGACTGTCCACGGTGACGGTGTATGGGTAGCCGCAGGCGGCGGCTATATCCGCAAGCCTCAGCTTTGCCGCCGCAGTTGGCATACCGCCCACGGACTCGTGGGCTCCGTTGTTTATGACTATATGAACCAGATTTGGCGGAGCTGCGGTGCCCATGACCGCCAGCGCTCCCATGTGCATAAGAGCGGCTCCGTCGCCGTCTATGCACCAGAAACGCTTATGGGGCTGCTGCAAGGCTGCTCCGAGAGCTATGGAAGAGCTGTGTCCCATGGAGCCTACGGTAAGGAAATCTCGGTGATGTCCCTGATGGGCGCCCTCGCGGAGCTCGAACAGTTCTCGGCTCGCCTTGCCTGTGGTGGAGATGACGGGGTCATCGCCCGACACTGCTATGATGCGGCGTATAGCCTCCTCGCGGAGCATGGCAGCCTTTCTGCGGTACTTCTTTCCGCCCTCATAGGAAAGAGCGCCCTTACGCACCACTATGGCTGCCTGTCTGCCCTGTGAGAACACCTCACGGAAGCCCTCTAAAGCTGCACTGAGCTCCTCAGCAGCGGTGGAGCTGTCCATGACGAAATAGTCTATATCCATGACCTCAAGGAGCTTCAGGGTGACTCTGCCCTGATATATGTGCTGGGGCTCATCGTGGATCCCGGGCTCTCCTCTCCATCCTATGACGAACAGCACGGGGATGCCGCAGACCTCCCTGCTCAGCAGCGAAGCCGCAGGGTTTATCATGTTGCCCTCTCCCGAATTCTGCATATACACCACGGGCACCTTTCCGGTTGCAAGGTGATAGCCTGCCGCCAGAGCCGCGCAGCAGCCCTCATTTGCCGCGATAAGGTGGCGGTGAGGGTCACTGCCCCAGCTGTCCTCAAGGCAGCTGCAAAGGGGCTTTAAAAGGCTGTCAGGGACTCCCGTATAGAAGTCCGCGCCTATGATATCCATAAATTCTTTTGCGTCCATGTCAATCCTCCTCGGGTATGAGCCTGATTATCTCGCGGAAAGGCATACATACATCGTCACACTCCCTTGCGCGGTGGTTTTCCAGTATGAGCTGAGCCGCCCTCTGCATCGCAGGGAAGCCCGACCGTGTCAGCTGATTTGCGTATATAACCACGTTTATTCCGCAGGCGCTCAGCTCCTCCTCGGTGACACTGCTGTATGATGTGGGAACCGCCACAAGGGGCGTGGCACTGTCCTTTTCACGAAACCGCTCGGCAAACTCCATGACCTCCCCGGGACTTTTGCTGCGGCTGTGTATCATTATGGCATCGGCACCTGCCTCCTTGTAGGCAAAAGCCCGCTCAAGAGCATCCTCCATGCCTTTTTCAAGGATAAGGCTCTCTATTCTGGCGCATATCATCAGGTCGGCAGTCTTCTGCGCCTTCTTGCCTGCCCTTATCTTCTCGCAGAATGACGGTATATCCGCCTGTGTCTGCTTCACCTCGTTGCCAAAGAGACTGTTTTTCTTCAGTCCCGTCTTGTCCTCGATTATTACCATGGAAACGCCCATTCGTTCAAGTGTCCTTACGGTGTAGACAAAGTGCTCCGTAAGTCCGCCCGTGTCCCCGTCGAAGATGATTGGCTTGGTAGTGACCTCCATTATATCGTCGATGGTCCTGTATCGGCTGGTCATGTCCACAAGCTCTATATCGGGCTTTCCCTTGGCTGTGGAGTCGCAGAGTGAGCTTATCCACATGGCGTCGAACTGCCGTGCTCCGCCATTCTGGTATACCACTGTATTCTCGGCGATAAGCCCCGTAAGACCGCTGTGGGCTTCTATGGCTGTGACCGGCTTCTTCATGCCGAGGAGCTTTTTCAATCTGCCCCGTCGGAAGTTGGGGAGAGACAGCTCCGCCCTTGCTCTCCTGTCAAGCTCTCTGTACTTCTTGTCGTCGGAGTATGGATACTCCACCAGTCTGCCGCCGTAGCTGTCAAGGAGCTTTTTAACCTCGTCGCGTATGGGCTTCTGAAAGCCCTCTGTCCAGTCATCACCGTGGACAACTATATCGGGGCGGTATTTCAGTATATTCTCCCTGTAGCTCAGCTGCTTCTGCTCCACTGCCCGTTCAACGCCCTTTATATTTGCGAACATGGTCCTGCGCTCCTCAAAGGGCAGCAGCGGATAGCGCTTGTAGCTTGCCACAGCTTCATCGGAAAGCACTCCAACGGTAAGCTTTCCCAGCCTTGATGCGCGCTTCACCATAGCTATGTGGGCGCTGTGTATGATGTCAGTGGAAAAGCACATATAGACCGTTCTCTCCTCTGCCTTTCGCAGCGCTTCCTTTACGGCTGCAAGGTCATCGGGAGTATCTATCTCCGCACAGAGCAGCTCTCCCGTATCAAAGGGAGCTATGTCCTTGACGCCTATTTCGTTAAGGGCATTTTCCGCGTAGCAGCGGCGCTTTTCGGGGTCACCGCTCAGGCAGTAGGCGCATATCCTGTCAAGCCACCGTTCCCACTCACGGGCGGTGAGCCTGTACAGCGGCTGCGCCGCTGCAGCTCCCTTGCCAAAGAACTCGATCCCCACTTTTTTCACTCTGCCGTCAGATATGACCGCCTTGAAATCTTTCTCGGGGAGCTGTGCCGACAGGCTCACCGCCATGCAGCTTCCGCCGTAAGAGATGACCTCATCGAAAACCGCTCTCTCGAAAACAAGGTCGCCGTGCATAAGTATGACATCATCGCCGCGGAGAAGCTTCTCCGCAAGAAAGATGGAGTATATGTAATTGGTCTGTGCAAAATCGGGGTTATGTACGAATTTTATATCAAGAGGGAGCCCCAGCTTTTCGCAATAGCCGATCAGCTCGCCGCTGAAAGCGCCAGTAGTTATGACCACATCTGTTATGCCTGCTTCCGCCAGCAGTGCGAGTTGACGGCTGAGTATAGTCTCGCTGTCAGAAATCTCCGTCATGCATTTCGGCTGTGCGGCAGTAAGGCTGCCCATGCGGCTTCCTCTTCCGGAATTAAGTATAATAGCTCTCATATCCTTTACCTCCTCCTATATAATAATATATATCCTCGCAAAAATCAAGCCAAAAGAAAAACACCCCCTCGGTTTCCCGAGGGGGTAAGTGATCAGTAATTGCTGAAACTCATCTGACCGCTGCTGTTTATTGTTACCGTAACGCCGTCTGCGGTAGTATAAGTACCTGCGATATCCGTTTTACCTGTGCTCCTTGCGGCATTTCCCTTAGTCAGTAAACTTGAACCTTTAAGTTTCCATGTGCTTATGAGAGCAGCTGCATCGACCTGCCCCTGAACACCATTAAATATATTTTGCATAGTCGTAACACTGGTAAGCTCTCCGCCGAACATGATCTCAGAAAGATGTGTATTGTAACTGCCTCTGAACATATCATTCATTTTCGTTACATTTGAAAGATCCCAGTTGCTCAGATCAAACCCTGTATAGTAAACTCTTTGGCTATTAGAGTTATAGAACATTCCTTCCATATCTGTAACGCTGGAAGTATCCCAGTTCTGTATGGGAGTCATATCTATAGGAGTATCTGCCGTAGTATTTGAATACAATGCCAAATCCTTGAACATTTGCTTCATATTGGTCACCTGTGAGGTATCCCAGTATTCAAGTCCCGAAAGATCCTTGATCTTTCTTACCTTTATGAACATGTTGTAACAATTTGAAGGCAACAGTATCTTTGAATCTATTCCTTCTGTAAAGATATACAGTGTATACATATCCGTTGCGGGATCAAGTACTGTATAACCCTTTACTGGAACAGGATACTCGGGATCGTAGTCTGCCGCTCCCTCAGCAGGCGACAGATATACTTCTCTGTAAATAAGACCATTAGCAAGGTCTCTCTGATAATCGCTCTCAGTGCAGTGCTGTATAGAAGCAAGGCGCCAGTCTATAGCATAACCATTTCTTACACCTGACTGCTCAAGATTAAGACTGGAAGTATAAGTAGAATCATCGTCTCTTGCACAGAGCCAGCTCATCCTGCTCTTTATATCTGCACCGTTCTGAGTCGCTTTCTTACCGTCAAATCCATCATTGTTTCCTACAAGGAACTTTGCCATAGTTCTCGGAACGTATTCCAGCTGAGCCACAAAGGTGAATGCTGATACTCCCTCGTTATCTGAGCTGAATATAAAGTCCTGTATCTCCTGCTCGGAGGTGAATGTCTTGTCGGTGAGCTGTCCGTCCTCGTCCTCGTACTGCCAGCACATGAACTTGTATCCCGAAGCGATGATATTCAGCTTGTTCCCGGGATCGGACATATTGCTTGTGATATCTCCCGTGTCAGCGCTCTTTGTGAATATAACGTCAGCTGAGGTCTCATCCTCACCGAATACGGAGCAGTTGTCGCTGTCCTGTCTCAGAGTCACATACTTCTTTATATCGGACTTTGCGCCCTCATAACGTATCTGGAGCTCTGCTGTGATGCCGCTTTCAGTGTCCGTTACCGTAACGCTCCTGCCTGCAAGGCTGTAGTCCTTGGTGTTTGGCACCTCAAGGTAATATGTGCCGCCATCGTTCACCAGCTGAACGCTGTAGCCGTCATTGCCCGTATAGGTGAGGGCAGCCTTCTGTGCCGCAGTGAGTATCTCTGTCTCGTCCTTGCTGTCTGTGCGGCTGATGACGATATCGTCAAGAGGTATCCTGTATTTTGATGAGTCAGCGCCCGAAACGGGTACAAATCCGTCGTAAACAGCTCTCAGTCCCGTGATGTACCTGTTTGCCGCAGGGAAGCGGTTCTGTGCCGCTGTAACGTGGCTGAGGGTGTCATAGCGCTCTATCTTGTTGCTGTATTCAGCTCTGTACTGCGGGACAGTATCGCTGCCGAGCTCCTCGCGCAGGTCGCAGTATGCGACCTTTGAGTCTGTCTGAGCAGTTCCCGCAGCAGGTGAATAGCTGCTGATGTTGGTGTCACTGTCCACTGTCCTGAGCTGCATGAACTCATAGCGTGAAACGCTTATCTCCTCGATCATATATACGCCCTGTGCAACAGATACCGATGTATGTCCCTCGGTATCACCTTCGGCAAAGCTCATGAACTCGGTATAAGTCATTCCGTCCGTCTTGGGAGTATGATCTGTCATACTGTTGATCTCGGTTATCCTGAATATGAATGTGGGAGTACCGAATGCATCGGAGTAGTCCACACCCTCGGGAAGCACCTTGTCTATGAGGATATTCGCCTTTGCTCTGGGCTCCTCGCACTTGCGGTATATCTGGGTGCTGCAGCTGTCCCTGTCAACTGTGAAGCTCTCCACAACTGCTGCTGCATAGCCCTGAGGAGGCTCTGTCTCGATGAACTCATATGTGCCCCACTCAAGCCCCTCAACGCTGATCCTGCCGCCTGCGTCTGTGATAAGCTCCGTAACGGCTCCTGCCTCTGTGCTGTCGGCTATCCTGTAAACACCGCCGCTGAGTATGACGCTGCAGCGCTTTGAGGTGCCGTCCGCAAACTTCCGGACCAGTCCGAATTTTGCTCCTGCAAGCTTTACCTCGGGTCTGTCCTTTTCGTACTTCTCCAGCAGAGCGCTGCCGCTCTTGGGATCGTCGTCCATAAAGAGGCGGTTTACCGAGCCTGAGGTCTTGGCGCTTATCCTGAACTCTCTGGTCTCATTGCTGAGCTCAAAGCCTATGGGAGCGCTTATCTCCTTGAAGTAATATGTGCCCCAGTCCAGATTGTCAATGACCTGTGTCCAGCCGTCGCTGTCGGTGGAGAAATCGTATGAACCGCTGTGATAGATGACTGTGTCATAGCTGTCCTTATCCGCCAGCTGATCGTAATTGCTCAGCGGAGGAGGATTCTGTGTGCTGCCCAGCTTTTTCAGCAGTGCGAACCTTGCTCCTGCAAGAGGAGTTCCGTCGGCTGCGCTGAGCTTCTGTATCTGTGCCTTGCCCTTCTTGCGGACATCGTTATGGGTGACCGAGAAGGTCTTGTCGGCTGCATTGGCGTGGCTTGCGGCGCTCTCTGCGTTGACGGTGAATATTCCCTCATCCACATAGGCATCGCTGCTGATGTAGCCGTTTCTGTTGTTGTTTCTCTTGTATCCGGAGGGAGCGAGCTCCTCATACAGGAAATATGTGCCGAAGAGCACATCGTCGATAGTGCCTGCGCCCGAAACATCTGTGATGAGCTCCTTGTCGGTCTTTGTCCAGTATGTGAGCACCTTTTTGCCGTCCCAGCCGTAGATCTCGGACTTTGCCGCCGCGAGGAAAGCTTCCTCATCTGTGAAGTCGCTGAACTCTGAAATGTCCTTCAGCTGATACAGCGAATATCTTGCGCCTGCAAGATTTTTCTCCTGATCTGTTTCGTTCTCATCGTGCTTTACAAGTCTGAGCTCCGAGCGTATCTCGCTGTTCTTTATAACGGATACATCTTTTTCCTGACCATCATCTGTGAGGTCCACCATGCCGTCTGCATCTATATTTCCAAGTCTGACCTGAAATTCGATGCGGTGGGCGGGAGCCGTATAGCCTTCGGGCACCTTTGTCTCCTCAAGGGCATATGTACCCACAGAGAGACCTGCTATGGTGAATTTTCCATCCTCGTCAGAGGTTATGGTATCTGTTCCGCTTTCGCTGCAATGGTAATACTTATCGGAATTATCATATACGACGCCGACCTGCTGAAACTCGCCGCTGTCATCATAGCGCATGAGCCTGAACTCAGCGCCCTCAAGCACCTTGCCTGTGTCTGCGTCTGCCTTGGTGAATTCCGCCATACCGAAAGTATTTGCCTTGTTTCTTACACTGATGAGTCCCTGAACGCCGTCCTCGTCATCGACGAGCTGAGCGCCGCTGCTGAACTCCCTGAGAACATCTCCCTCAGTAATGTCATAGGTATTCTTCAGTGTTGCTCTTCCCTTATCGTCAAAATAGATAAGGTAGTAGAGCTCGCAGTCGCCGTCGTATCCCTTGGGAGTTTCTATCTCTCTTATGAAGTAAAATCCCGGAGGGATATTGAGCTCGATAATGCCCTTGGGATCCACCTCAAGTGATGTAAGCTCTCTTCGGCTGTAGGTAAAGGTATTCTCGTTGAACACCGTGTACTGCACATGACCTATCTCGTCAAGCCCGAAGCTATCATTGGATGCGTTGTACTCCGCCATAGTCTTTGGAACATTGAATGTGAGCACCTCAAATTTAGCGCCGCTGAGTCCCTTGCTGCGGTTATCATAGTCGATCTTCTTTATCTTCAGAGCGTTGAGGAGCGTGATGTATGTCGCATTGCTGTCGTCATAGCCGTAATCGTCAGAGGTACCGTCCTTGAATGCTTCGACAGTAGTCAGCGACGAGAAGTTGTTTACCGCCATACGGTTGACAGTTTCGTCGTTAGCCTCAGGCGCCTCCATATTGACATATATAGCCGAATTGAACACATATCCGCCGCCTGCACTGTCCATTGAAGCCTTGGTGTCGTCAGCAGTTATGAGCACAGCTGCTATGGCACGGACATTCTCTGTCTCGCTGTCCGGAACTGTCCATACCCTGCTGTCGCTGCTCTCCATGAGCTTCCAGCCGTTGGCGGAGTCAAGGTGAGCGATCATATCCGATGCCTGCTCCGAGGTCATGGACCTGTCGGTGATATATGCGTTTGTATCTGTGGCGTAATAGACCTTTGCACCCTCGGGCATACCCATCTTCTCATAAGCCTCGCCGATATCCACATATCTGAGCTTTCCGTGCCACTGTGTATTATAGCCGGAATTCGGGTCATCGTTCTTTTTATAGTTCTCAAGCCTGTCCACAAGAACGGTCTCCTTCAGTGCTCCGTTCTCGCTTCCGTAGATATTGAAGCCAAGCCTGTAGGTGTAATCCGATAAGATCTCCTCTGTGCTTCCGCGCACCATAGAGCTGTGTGTATATAACCCGTTGCTGAATTCGGTGAGGACTCTCTTATCAAGCTCTGTGCGCATTACGATATCGGTAGTGCCGATGGAATTATCAGCGGATGAGGAAACCGTTCTGCTGTCGATGAGCCTGCCGTTGTTATAGCCCGATGCGACCGTGACCTTTCTGCCCTGATCGCCCAGTACGGTGCGTGACTCCACTCTGAAGGGCTTTTCCCTGTTGATATAGGGGTTGTCGTCCTCGACATACACATCATAGCTGAACTGCACCGATGTTAGCTCGCTGGCAAGGAGAGGATTTCCCGTAAAGTCGAAATCGATCTCAATGGTTTTTGAGCCGTCGGCATTCTCGATAAGTCTGAATGCGGTATTCTCGCTGGAGAGTATGCTCGAATCGAAGTGAGCCTTGTTGCCGAAGTCATTGGCTGAGAACACCAGTGAGTCCCTGAGCGCAGTAAGAGACGGGTCTCTCAGCTCAAGGTACTTGGGCAGAGTCGCGCTGACGGTAAACTTTTTCAGTGTGCCGGGGTTCTCGGAAATGAGAGTGCCCTTTGTGGTAACTGTTCCGTACCACCTGTCCATACTGCCTGCTGTGTCTGCGTCCCAGTGCCTTCCTCTTGTGAGAGGAGAGGTGAACTCGGTGCGTGATGACAGCTCTGTAACGTCTGTTCTAAGGTAGACGTTGGAATAGCTCCTGCGGAGGTATGCGCCGCTTTCGAGGTCGCCCGTACGGCTGTTGACGGTATCCTCGATGACAGAATTGCCGTTTACGCTGTTGGTGCAGCGGTTCGTACCTGCTGCCAGATCATAGAGCTGTCCGTCCTTCTCGTATATCATCTGCATATAGCCGTAGTTGACTATCCTTGCAGCTGACTCCTCAAATGTGCTGTCGCTTCTGAGGAGTATCTGGTTCTCTTCCCTTTCGGGGTCGAGAGTGAACTTTATATTCGTTCTGAACTTCTTGTTGTCCACTACCTTGTCAAGGTCCTTTATGACAAGGTAGAATGCGTCGCCGTTTACGCTGAGTGTCTGTGAACTGCTCTTTGAGGTGACTCCCTCGGCAGTCTTTGTAAAGGTCTCGCCGCCGTCATTGCTGACGTATAGCTCAAAGTCATAGCCGTCCCCTGCACTGTATGCGCCGTCGGGATCATCGCTGGCGTGGAAGATGCCTGCGGGTACAACAACATTGAGTATGTTGTACTCGCCTTTTTCGAGGACTCTCGGCTCCTCGCCCGAAGCGAATACCAGACCGAGGGTATCATCGCCCACGACAAGGTCATATGTTGTTTCGTCGGAAACAGCCTCGCCGCCGGGGGCTATATCTCCGCTGAGCACATCCCTTACCACATCGGCAGTGGTCAGTATCCTTGCGGGAGCGCCCTTTCTTGCGGTGGTCTTCTTTACAGTGACTCCCAGATCGAAGGCAATCGTCTGACCGCTGAAAAGGTTTCCCGAAAGGAGCTTCTTGGAGGTATCGGTGCCCGGATCCGTGTGGTCGGACTTCTCGTATTTTGCGTTGTTGGACTTGCTGAAGCTTATGAGTCCCGGGTCGTAGAACTGGTCACCGAAATCGGGAACGGATATAACTGTTCCCTCGTCGATATCACCGGTCTCGTATGTGTTCCTTGCAGTATCCTCCTTGTACTCCGACTCCTTTTCGTCGTTGTAGAGGACCCTTGATACGCCTGTGAACCTGAGGACGTTATCCTCGGGCTCATCGGTTATCTTGCTCTTCAGCACACCTACACGATAGTTTGTGGAATAACCGTTTATATCGCCGTTCCTGTTCTTGTATTCATAGAAGCCGAGGCGCTCCTCGCCGTTGATGATCTGAGTAGTCAGGGTGACCGGGTTGCCGTTCCTGTCCAGAACGGACACATCGGAAGGAGTAACTCCCTCGGGAAGGTCGATAGCTATGAACAGGTCTGAGTCATGTACGCCTCTTGCGTTTTTCTCCTGCTGGAGCTTTACATCGAAGCTGTACCATGAGTACTTGTTGTTGAGATCCTCAGCCTCAAGGGCTGTTGCCTCTCTGCCTGTTACATTTATGTTGACTTCGTCGCGCTTTGAGAAGTACTCGAAGTCGAGAGTATTTGTCTCAACGGGCTCGCCGTCGTATTCCAGCACGGGAGTGCCCGTCTGTGCAGAGCCGGCAGCAGGTGTGCCTGTAACGGGTCCCTCCAGAGGCTCGCCGTTTTCGTCAACTCTTATGTAATCACCGTCAGCGGTCTTGAAAAGCCTGTTGCCGCTGCTGTCGCGGTAATAACCTTCGCTGTCAATAAGGAGACCGTATTTTGGGTCGCTGTCATTATCGGGAATTATTCCCAGAAGCACGCCGTTCTCGTCCTTGACCGCGTATCTTCCGCTTGCGTCCCTGAGATAGCCGTCCTCATCTATGACATTGCCGTCCTCGTCGAGGAGCTCGCCGTCACTGTTCCTGCTGTATCTGTTTATCTCATATGTGGCGCTGATCGTCCTCATGAAGTGCTGTAAGGTCTCGTCCTCGCCCTCCTCCAGAGCCACGGCGTCACGGGAATTTATCTCCCAGTGGAGAGTCGAGAGCACCTGCTTTGTTATGGGCTTCTTATTTCTGAGAACGTAGCTGCTGCCGTCAGTGCCCGTGCTGATGACTTCCCAGTTCTCTGCGAATACAGGGTCATCGTCCACAAGGAACAGTCTGCCGTTTCGCTTGAGGTCTGCAAGACTGGTGATATTCAGTGTGAATTCACCGGGCATAAGAACATAATTCGTAGCGTTCTTTATATTTATTCCCAGATATATGTAATCGCGCTTGCTGTCCTCATCATAGACAGAATAAGGGTTCTCGGCATTTCCCGAGTTGTCGCTCTTACGCCATGTGATGGAGGCGGAATACTTCTCCGACTCATCGGTCATTGCCTCTGCGAAAGCGCTGACAGTCTCCATTACGGGACTGCTTCCCAGCATCACTCCAAGGCACAGGATCATCGCAATAAATCTTAAAAATACATTTTTTCTTTTTGCAGTCAATCTTCTCCCCCCCTTCCGAGAGATATTTCACATTCAGTTCAGAAAGGCATTCCATGCGGAAGCGTAGTCCGCATAGGTCTTTGCCTGTCCGTTATCCTCATATACACAGTCCACCGATTCCGCATAGACCACAAGGTCAAGGGACTCGGGGGCATCGCCTGTTTTTATCATCACGCTTCTGAAAAGGTCGGGAGTACTCTCCCCCACCTTAACGGGGTCCTTATAGTAGAAATACCCTCTGAGCTTTTCGCTGCTGCTGTCGTCGGGAACAAATATCCATTTCCCGTCCTGACTGTTGAGCATATTCACAAAGCTCTGTGTGTGCAGCGTTCTGCCGTTGTCGTCGGTCTCCGTATCCCCTGAACGCTCCGCATCCCTTACGGCGCTGTAATAGTTCACGCCGTCTGCGGAGTAATATGACTCTGCTGCTGTGCGTGAGTCGGGAAAGTCCGCATAAACTCTCACATAGCAGTCAACATTGCCCGTATTGGCAACGGCGACCTCCTTGGTATAGTAATTGTTGGAATTGCTTGACAGGTCGGAGGGCTTGGGAAAGTTCTCCGTGACCGTTATCTTGTCGTGAGCCACCTCCACGGTGTTCTCAGCGTCATCGGCGGCTCCGAGATATGCCATTATACCTCCTGCTGCCGCAAGCACGGCGAGCAGAACAGCCGAGCCTGTAAAGACTTTTCTTTTTTTCATATCATGCCTCCGCTCAGTTCTGTTTGTTTCTGCATATCTCAAATATGTCCTTCAGGTTCTGTACCGAAAGGCTGCCGCTTTCCGGGAGCCCGCTTACACCGTCGAGGCTGCTTGCCTGTATGCCGTAAGCATTTACGGGGACCGTCAGCTTGGTGCCGCCTGCAACTTCCTCCTCGATGAACTTCCTGAGAGCGAACTTATCGAAAAGACTCACAGTCTCCTCACCCGTGGAGATGGCGGTGCTGTATCCGAAAACGTAGGTGTCCTCATCCGCAGCCGCAGTCTTTTCCAGAAAGACCCAGCCGTCAGCAGATGAAGTACTGCTGTTGTAAGCAAAGTTATCGCTGCCGCTGACGGTCTGTGCGCCGCTTCCGCCGAAGAAGCTGAAAAGCTCCTGCGATGATTTAGGCGCCGCAGGCTTGCCGTCACTGCCCAGCAGAGTGATCTCACCCTTAGGCACCTTCACCTCAAGGAAGACGAACTCGTCATTTTTCCCCGTGTTCTTTACGGTGGGATCCTTGTCAATCCTTATGTCAGCCCTTGCAAGCTGCCCGTCTATGAAGTGCTCCTCATTGAGCTCCAGTGCAACATTTCCAACGGTGAAAACGT
The DNA here is from genome assembly GCA_017519145.1 of Ruminococcus sp. Classification (GTDB taxonomy): domain Bacteria; phylum Bacillota; class Clostridia; order Oscillospirales; family Ruminococcaceae; genus Ruminococcus. The sequence goes on along the minus strand of JAFWTA010000010.1, from coordinate 3,669 downwards.
TGTTCTTCGTATCATGATCGGTGAAGTAGGCAACGGCAAGACTGCACAGAAGCAGCAGACCGCCTGCCGCAGCCGCAGCTATGAGTTTTTTCTTATCCATATGCCTGTTCACCTCCTGTTATTCTTTCTTTTTCTCTTTCTTCTCGGAGACAGCAGCTCCGAAAAGTATGAATGCCGCCAGTACTGCCGCCGAAGCTATAAGACCGCGGCGTGTGTGGACAAATCCTATGAAATATCCTATCTTTGGTATGGAGAACAATGTTCTCCCCACAAAATCATCCTTGGTAACGGGCTCGGCATCCTCAGCGTTATTGGCATCTCCCTTGGTGATTATGCCGTCTGCGGTTATCCTTACAGCCCTGTGGGTCACAAGGGTATCGGTGCCGACCCTGAAGGCGATTATGTCGTTCTTAGCCACCTTTTTGTAGGAAGCGTGCTGATCAACGATGCATACACTGCCCACATGAACAGCCGGTTCCATAGAGCCCGACACCACGGCGTAGGGACGTATCCCTGCTATCCAGAGCACTGCGACTACTGCCGCAAGAGCTATGAGCAAGGTGGCGATAATATCGTATATCCGCCTTATGATGCTCATAAGGGAAGACTTCTTCTGTTTTTCCTCCATCATCAGCCCTCGCCGAGTCCCTTGAGCACCTGCCATACCCTTTCGGGATCGGTCTCGGTCTCGGAAGCAGACTTCAGATATTCGGTCTGTATGCCCTTAGCAGAGACCCTGACATTAACGGTCTTGTTTTCAATAAAGGGCTCGGTGTCCGCCTCGCTCTCCCGTGCGTTGCAGAACTTTATGCTGTCAAACAGCTGACCTGTAACGGCTTCGGGAGTGACTGCCTCCATGGAGGCAGGGTCTGCGCCCACATAGGCATATGTATAAGTGAAGGTCTTTGCAGTCTCGTCCTTAACGGGACTTTCGCTGAGTTCCAGCCAGCCGTCATTGACTGTCTGTGCAGCTGTGGCTGTGCTGTCATAAGCGGGCTCCTTGCCGCTGCAAACGAACTTCACCACAGGAAGCGACCTCTTTGCTGCGCCTGTGCCGTCAAGTTCCTCGGTGACAAGCTCGTCGTAATACGGCACCTTGACCTCAACAAAAATGAAGGCATCCACTTCACCGCTGTTCCTGACCTGCGGATCCTTCGGGATCTCCTCATTGGGTACCACGCTGTCATGATCGTGGGTCCAGTGAGGCTCCTCCAGAACAATATCGAACTTTCCCGACTGAAAACGGTTGGTAACATCATCGGACGAGGAAAGCATTGCGGACATAGCCGCTATAAGCAGCAGAACGCCAGCGGATATTATAAGAAGTATTCGTTTTTTCGGCGTCATTTTCCTCCTCCTTTCTGTGTACGGAAAAACTCAAAAGGGTATAATCATCCAATAATAGTATAACACTTTTTTTCGCTGTAATCAAGGGAAAAAGGGCATTCAGAACAAAGAATTACCTTTTGTACAACCTTGGGCACTCAGGTTTATGAAAGTCGCACAATTACCATTTTCTCCTCTTTTTCCCTTATGGAAAATTTGTGGAACACTGTTTCCCCTGTGCAATTTTATCAGAAGCTAAAATACAAAAGCGCTCCCGCGAGCATTTGAGTTCACGGAAGCGCATTGCAGGGTATTGTACAAAAAGGAAAAAACAGACCCGCGGCAGAGTCTGTTTTCAAGTGAGGAAACACAAAGGAGAGGAGTCTCCTCTGTGGAAGCAGAAAATACAATAGTCATACAAGGGGATAGATTGGTTAGGATGTTACTGTTTTTTATTTCTGAGATTTTTTATTAAGGGGGTACAACTAAAGTATTTTCTTTTGCTGCTCATCACAAGCAACGTATAATATGATAATATATTATCAAAGAAAATGCAATAGTAAGTGCATGAAATGTAGTTTTTAAGCGTGAAATGCACGGATTTGTTCATATTTTATTCACATAATACCGACACACCTGAGGTAAAAAATACCGTCACTTTCTCCTCAGATACATGACTTCACGGAGCTCCTTGCCCCCGATAACGTCGTTCATATACTCTTCGGTCTTTATAAAGCCATGCTTCTCGTAAAATCTGCGGGCTCTGAAGTTGTCCTCGAGGACCCATATAAGTATAGTTGTAAAGCCCAGCAGCTCAAGCTCATCGATGCACTCTTTCAGAAGCATTGCCCCAATCCCCTTGCCCATATACTCGGGAAGCAGATAGATGGTAACGATCTCGCCGCAGCTGGCAAACTTCTCCCAACGTGACGAGCAAAAGCTTGCAGTACCAACAGCCCTGCCGTTATCAAAGGCAGCTATCTCCGTTCTGCCGTTTTTAAGTATATTTCCGCCCCATTTGGACTTTGGTATATTATCAAGGTAATCCTGCGGTATAATGCCCTTATACGCGAACTGCCAGCTCTTTTCGTAAATATCTCTTATATCCTGATAGTTATCGTTTTCGTTAATGTGTCTTATCTCCATCCCATCACCTCATTAATTTTTTATATAAGATATTATATATATTATATCACCAAGAAACATAAAAATCAACTGCTTCTTAAAATAATACAGGGAATAAATAATTACAACATATTTTGTCATGAAAGTAAACATATTATACTTGATTTTTTTCTGAGACTGTGTTAATATAAAAGAATACACGAAAGGAGTGGTGACTATGGGTACATCATATAAGTATAAATGCGATGAATGCGGCTTTGAGGAAGAATACTTCGTAGGCGGCAGGCTAATGACCAAGGACTACAAAAAACGTACCGAAGAAGCAGAAGAAGAGCTCAGAAGCGCCGCTCTCTACGGTAAATACGGCGAAAGCATACGCCAGCTCGTCAGAAACGAGAGGGATAAAATATACATCAACTGCGACACAGAGCTATACCAGTGCATGGATTGCAGGCAGTTCTCCGTGCAGATCGCCAAGGAGATGTTCATGAACAGGAAGGAATTTACCATGTCAGTGGAGTTCCGCCACGAGTGCCCCTCCTGCCACTCCTCTATGCTGCGAAAAACAAGAGGCTCCATCACATTCTGCCCCAAGTGCAAAATGTTCACCGCAAGACTGGTAACAATGGGTAAATTTGAATAATAAAACAGGCAGCACTCTGAAGCTGCCTTTTATATATCAAAAACAAAAGCGCCCGCTATTGCAGACGCTTTTTTGGCTCCCCCTGCCCGGCTCGAACGGGCGACAACTCGGTTAACAGCCGAGTGCTCTACCGACTGAGCTAAGGAGGAATATAAATGTCGGCACTGATTTAGTTTCCCGGGCCGTCACCAGCCAAGTATCGTCAACGTGAATGAGCTTAACTTCCGTGTTCGGAATGGGAACGGGTGTGACCTCATTGCCATAAGCACCGACTGAATATTGAAGAATTGAAAAGAATAAAGCGTAATGCGAGGCAGGAACAAAGGAAAGAAGTAAAAAGGAAAAGCCCTCGACCGATTAGTACCTGCAAGCTGAACGTGTCACCACGCTTACACTTTAGGCCTATCAAACTCATAGTCTATGAGAGGTCTTACTCTTACGAAGGGATATCTTATCTTAAGGCCGGCTTCACGCTTAGATGCCTTCAGCGTTTATCCGTTCCGCACTTAGCTGCCCAGCTGTGCCATTGGCATGACAACTGGTGCACCAGCGGTGCGTCCATCCCGGTCCTCTCG
>JAFWTA010000009.1 GCA_017519145.1 Ruminococcus sp. | reverse complement strand
TTCGTAATTACGAAGCCCCTGCCATAACCGAACAGGTAGTTATTCCCTCTGAGGTCAACGGCTATACTGTAACTTCCATCGGGGCTGGTGCATTTATTAATTCATTGATAACAGATATTCAGATTCCTGATACAATTGAACTGATCGAAGCACAGGCTTTTTATGGATGTTTTAATCTTACTGATATTAATTTTCCCGGTTCACTTGAATATATCGGTAAATTGGCGTTTAACTGCTGCGGTCTGACAAAATTGTACATAGATGCTCCTGAATTGATGATCTATCCGAGTGCTTTTGAGTATAACAGAAAACTGGAAGAGATCTATATTAATTCAGATACTATCGGTGAAAAAGCTTTTTTGTTCTGTACATCGCTTAAAAAAGCAACTTTCGGAAATGATGTCAGAGCAATACGTCCTGACGCCTTCATGGGCTGCACTTCACTTGAAAATGTCAGCCTTGGCAGCTCCGTAAAGTCTGTCGGTACGAGAGCTTTTGGCGATTATAAGTTAGGCACTGTAAGTAATGATCCGTGCGGTCTGAGAACGATCATTATACCACCAACGGTAGAGATAATCGGCGCACTTCCGAGAGCAAAAGGCGTAGGCGCTACAACGGGAATTGAAGTAAAGGCAATTCATCCCCTTACCGATGAACAGGAATGTGTATTTGACAGCGAATGCGTCATCAAAGGCTACAAGGGTACAGAAGCCGAGCGTTATGCAAACGAATGGGGACTGGAGTTTGAAGCTTTAGAAGCAGAAGCAGGAGATGTAAATCTTGACGGAGGTATAACTATTGCCGATGCTGTTGCTCTCCAGAGGTTCCTGCTTGGCAGATATGTCCCCACAGGAGCTTATTACGGTGATATGAATGATGACGGCGTAATAGATGTGTTTGATATGATACTTATCAGGAAGAAATTGACGGAGTCAATAGAATAAATATTGATTGTTATGATTAAGCCTTTCTGAATCCGTATGTTCAGAAAGGCTTTTCATTTATGTGCCGTAATTTGCTCCTATATGCAGTAAAATGCTTAATAGTAAATTTTGATTATGATATGACAAAATAGATTTGTTTTAAATAAAGATTTTTGTACTTATTATTGAGTGCTTTATTTTTTTGTAATCGGTTATACATAAATACTAATTAAAACAAGACAACCTATAAATACATGCTGCTTTGGGTTAATGATTTGGCTTGGGCTTACAGTGAGAACATGCAATTCACTGTGAGCTCTGATATTCTATGTGTGAATCAAAAGAGAAAAAAGTTAGTATTTACAGACGATTATGTATAGAAACACGCTCGTTTTATCTTTATCATGATAAAAACTTTATTACCTTATTGATTAATCCTATAAAATATGTTACACTACTATTGATGAAGAACCGCTTCATAATGCTATTGTTAGAGCTATAAACGAGTTCTATAACTGCAGCGATGATGTGGCAAAGGTACTGAAATCAGCGGCAGATACTGTCCTTTCGGGATCAAGTGATAACGAAATAAAACAGATTGAACAGCGGCTCAAGGATATAGACCAAGCCCGTAATGACTTTGTCAACCTTATTGCAACAGGGACTTGTGATCCAGATTCTCTTGATGATGAGTTTGCAAGTCTGTATAGCGAAGAAGAAAAGCTGAGTCAGAAGCTCCTTTTGCTCAAAGCGCAGGCAGTTACAGAATCAAATGAGCTTGCGGATACATTAAAAGCCGATATTGACAATAGCAGATTTGAACTTCAACAGTACGATGACATATTGGTGCGAAAGGTTGTTGAATGTGTTAAAATACTCAACAAAGAAGAAATATCCGTCACTTTTAAGGGCGGATATGAGATAAAGTCCGAATTATTGACATGAATTCAGTTTATTTATTTTTATTACCGCTTGCTTTGGACGCAGGCGGTATTTTTATATAAGGGAGAAAGCCAAAAATCGCAGCAATAACGGCTATTTTTGAGAGAGTAGCCGCAAGAGGGAAGATATACCGCTGACAAGACAAGAAGCCAATAAAAGCGGTTTGCGTGGCAGTGTGAGGCATAGCAGACCGAAAGGCAGTGCAAACACCTATTTTTCTAAAAACAGTTGATTTTTTTAGCGATATAGAGTATAATAAAAGTAATATAAGTGCAAAGGAGGAACGGCAATGGGAATATACCTTAATCCTGACAATATGGATTTTCAGATGGCACTTAATTCAGAAATATATGTTGATAAAAGTGAACTCATTAAGCAAACTAATGCTCAGATATATACCGAACAACGTTTTATATGTGTCAGCAGACCAAGACGTTTTGGAAAATCAATGACTGCTAATATGCTTGCTGCTTATTATAGCAGAGGCTGCGACTCAAAAGAAATGTTCAGTAAGTATAAGATATCTGCTGATCCTTTTTTTGAAAAGCATCTGAATAAATATAATGTGATTCATATCAATATGCTTGATTTTGTTAGTAAAGGTAATTCTATAACAGAATCGTTTGATTATCTGTCAAAGCGATTGATACATGAGATAAAAAAAGAAAACGGCGATGTGGATTGTTTCGATTGGAACGATTTGATGTCAGTATTGGCAGAAGTCTTTAACGAGAAAAGAGTGCCGTTTATTTTTATAATTGATGAGTGGGACTGCGTTTTTCGTGAGTATAAAAATGACACGGAAGGACAGATTCAATACCTCGACTTTTTAAGGCGAATACTCAAAGATCAGAGCTATGTTGCACTTGCATATATGACAGGAATACTGCCTATAAAAAAATACGGCAAACATTCAGCACTAAATATGTTCACAGAGATTGCAATGACCAATACTCGTGAATATGCTGAGTTTACTGGGTTTACTGAAGCTGAGGTTCAGAATCTTTGTAAAAAATACGATATGCCGTTTGAGGAAACCAAGCGTTGGTATGATGGATATGATTTAAAGGGCGTTTCGATATATAACCCTCGTTCCGTAGTAATGTCTATGACAGGGCACGACTTTGACAGCTATTGGACTTCAACTGAAACCTACGAAGCATTAAAGGTTTATATCCAGATGAATTTTGACGGACTTCGTGAAAAGGTTGTGGATATGATAGCTGGAGAAAAAGTCAGCGTTAATACTGGAAAGTTTCAAAATGATATGAGTACCTTTAACAGCGCAGATGATGTACTTACGTTGCTTATTCACCTTGGCTACCTTACCTACAATGACGGAAAAGTCTGGATACCGAACAGCGAAGTGCAGCAGGAGTTCATCAATTCTATCGAGGACGGTGGTTGGGAAACCGTTATGAATGCGATACATTCCTCTGACGAGCTGATAGAAGCGACGATCAACGGTGATGAGGAAAAGGTTGCTAAAATGGTAGAAAAGGCTCACGACGAGAATGCTTCTATCATAGGATATAACAATGAAACATCCTTGAGCTGCGTAATCTCGCTCGCCTACTATTCAGCGAGGAAAGAATATATAATCCACAGGGAGCTTGCGACAGGAAAAGGGTTTGCAGACCTCGTTTTTATACCACGAAAGACATCAGATAAGCCTGCTATGGTCATAGAGCTTAAATGGGATAAATCCGCTGATACTGCAATTGAGCAGATAAAACGCAAGCAGTATTCTGATAAAATATCGGAATATGCAGGAGATATCCTTCTTGTAGGTATAAACTATGATACGGAAACAAAGGTGCATTCTTGTGTGATTGAAACTGAAATAAAATATAAAAGATAACAAGACAAATTATAAAAAAGGCATTATAAAGCCTGTATATGTTGCAATGTGGAAACATCGGCAATATTTATTATTGAAAATTTGATATATCTCCGTTATAACGACAAAAAAATATCTTTGTATTTGATATAATTATGCTAGAAACTGTTACAAAAAACGAGTCTATATTTACTACTTAAATAATTAAAGTTATAATGGAGGAAAAATGAAAGAGTGGAATATTATGAGTAAAGCAACTGATTTATCTGGAATTAGTTTTACATGTGGTTATTATCCGTTAGATGATGAAAATTTGTCGAGATTTTACGTTGATACAAAAGAAGCTAGGGGAATTGATGTCCTTAATAATCTTCTGCTAGATTTTGAAATCCTTCCACAAGAATATAAGATTTATCAACAAGTGGCTTTTTTAGGACACATTGGTTCAGGAAAATCGACTTTATTGTATCAATTGGAAAAAGCTTTATCTTCAGATTATAATGTTATACGTTTTTCTGTACAAGAGTTGTTGGATATAAATAATATATCTTTTTCGGATTTGATATGCGTAATGTTTGAAAGAACTCTTTTTACATTTAAGGATTCGTTCACTAAAAAAGATATAAAGTTACAACAACGTATTCTTGATATGTGGTATGCTACTACGCAAATTGAAAAGGCTGATTGGCACGCTTCAGAAATAGATGTGGATGCCACTGCTGGAGTAGGAATTTCTTCAAAACTGGTTGAATTAATGACAAAATTAACTAGTTCAATAAAGTATGGATCTGAGATGAAAGAAAAAGTAACCTTGGAAATAAAAAATGATATAAATAAATACATAGCCGCCTTAAATGATTTGCTTCAATGCGTATGTAATATGAATAATAAATCTGTATTGTTCCTTTTTGAAGATTTGGAGAAAATATCCGTTGATTGCGCAGAAGAAATTTTTGTTAATAGAAGCGATTATTTTCGACGTATAAACGCAGGCATGCTGTTAACTACCCCTATATATTTAAAATATAATTTAAACTTTATTAATGCACTTAAGCAGAATTTTACTTGCTATGAAATATGCCCGATGATTGCAGTAACAGATAAGAATCATGTTCCCCTTCGTGCGGCGGTAGATACAATGAAAAAAATCGTATATAAAAGAGTAGACGAGTCGCTTATAGATGAAGAAGTATTAAAGAAAATGATTTTAGCATCAGGAGGCGTTTTAAGAGATTTATTTAGTATGTTAACGAACGCTTCTAAAAAAGCAAAGTCAGAACAAAGAACTAAAATTGAAGAAATAGACTATGAATATGCTTTTGATAAATTACAAATAGAGTATAGTGATGTGTTAAGAGAGGAATATTTAGATATTATATTAAGTGTATACAATAATCCTGATGGGCTAGTTCAAAATAAAGATGATTACTTTAAACTTATGAAACAAGAAGTAATCATTGAGTATAATTGTGAGCAATGGAGGGGAGTTCACCCAGCTGTTATTAAATATTTAGAAAAAAAACATTTGCTTGAAATGAGGTAGAAGCTGTGTTTGATAAGGTAAAAGTCATTGAAGAATACAAAAACAATTTTAATTCTAATTTTTCAGAAATGATAGAAATGCTGCGTAATGGTGGAAAACATTTGATAATGATAAATAGCAACTCTTGTTTTATATTTAATAAAATATTGTTAAAATTGAAACGACATGGGTTTAATATTTGTATTCCGAAGTGTAAAGATATACAGGACTCACTATCATTAGGAGGGTTTTTACGAAAGAATATTAATAACAATGTTTTTTCTCGAGAAATCTTGATTTTAGATTTCACTAATAATTTAAAATATTTGTATGATGACAATGTTGATTTGGTCAATAACATAAATGTTAATAGAGATCTGTTTACACTTGCATACGATAATGTTATAATTATATCTCAGCAACCGGAGTTTTATCAAATTTTGAAGTATGCTTATGATTTTAAAACATGCGTAAATTATTATTTTGATACAACCAAATGGTTCTGTTCTATATTATCTATTCCAATCATAGATCTTCCATCTCCTGCAAGCATAAATAGACAAATTTTTGATTTGCGCAGAAATGTTGATATAAGTAATCATGATTATTCACGGTTATTTGATAGAATTAGTATGATAAAAAAATATGATAGTTCTTTATTCTCTCAAACATATTCAGAAATAAATAATATTGAAGAAAATTCGGTAAGATATTTGGCTATATATTTTTTTATAGATAGAATAATAAATGCAAGTAATACTCCTAACAATTTTGATACAAAGAAAAAAGATCTGCTTGGAATAAATTATAAATTGGATTATAATATGGACATTTGTATTTATATATTCATTAAATTGGCAAGGTTTTATTATAATGCGTGCGAGTATATCATAGCGAAAAACTTTTTTGAAAACGCTTTATTTGCAATTATTGATTCTTGGGAAAATCCAAGTAAAGAGTATGTCATTTCATTTATTGAATGTAATATTGTCGTATGTGAATATATGGAAAAAGGAAATCATAATCCTGAATTATTAATTGAAAAAATCAAGCAAAAATTATCCATTAATAAAAGAAATAAACCCGAATACATATCAAATTTTGAAAATGCTTATGAATTATTGCTTAGAGAATCCTTGTTTCACCATTCGTACCCTCAACATAAAGATATTTTTAGAGAGATTATCAATATAGATGATATTGATAATACACTTTTTTCAATTGAAGAAGCTAGAAATATCTCGCTGATGTGGGAGCATTTCATTGTAAGTGATTTTAATACTTATATTAATTCGGAATATGAATATAATGCGCCAATTTATAATGTTCATAATACAATTCTTCATATGATAAATTTGTTCGTAAATGGCTATTATCAAGATGCTAAACAATGCTATAAAAAAGCAGATTATCTAGCTCGATCATACGGATTAATAAACATAAGTATGATATTACGTAAAATTAACAATAATATGGTTTTTTTCAATCATGATACGACTCCCCCTATTTGATCTTTTAGCTTAAGATAGGGACTCTCTTTTGTCCAGATACGCCGTATATAAACTATTTGTGAGGATATATCTGATTGAGAAGCCAGCATATTGAATATCCAAATTTTAAAAAACAAAACTTAGTAAAATATAACATCTGAATCGTAGAGTAGAGTACAGTTACAAATCATCCGTATAATATTGAGTGATGTTTACGCTCAAATATATCGGGAGTTTGGTTATTTAGAGTACCATGAGATTTCGTTGAGTTGTAAGAGTAGATACTGACAATAGCAACTTTGAGCACATCGGAACAGATTGATAGAAAGACAATCTTTTCAAAACAGAGGGTCTATTTTGTAACACATACACAGCGGGGAGCCCCCGCAGCCAAGTTCGCGTCTCAGTATAACTGGGGCGCGAATTTTTTTCCGCGCATGAAGAGGTATCTAAATCGTAACACAAGCACAGTTCGCGTTTCACTTTTTGTGGAACGCGTTTTTATGTGCAAAAAGCAGCAGGGAGACCGCAGAAGCGGTCTCCCTGTATGCGTATATTCAGAGAAGCAGGTTATGGCAGTATCTTATGACTTCTTTATGTAATAGTCGCTGATAGTGGTAACGGGTGTCTTGTTGGTGCTGTTGTAAGCGTAGATGCTGAGGATAACAGAAGCATCGGTAGCATCGAGGGTACCGTCGCTGTTTACGTCAAGGCGGAGGATATCGTTTACATATGCGTTATATTTATCTGTTATCTTTTCAGCCTGAGCCTTGTATTCTGCAACAGTATTCTTGAGGGTCGAATTATCGTTGGAGAGCTTGGAGTTGTTAGTCTTCAGTGTGGAGTTTTCCTTGGTAAGGTTGGTGTTGTTTGTATTCAGTGTGGAGTTTTCCTTTGAGAGAGAAGAATTGGCAGAGCTCAGTGACGAATTTTCCTCCTGAAGAGATTTGATATGATTGTTGAGATTCATTTCCATTTCGTCAGCCTCGGCGCGAGCTCTCGAATATTTATCCTCTGCAGCCATCAAATCTTCTTCCATCATACGGAGCCTGTACTGATAATTTGCTTCCATATCCTCCATCTCATTCTGTAAGCGATGATAACGGTTTTCCATATCAGCTAACTGAGCCTTTAGGTCCTTTATCTGATCGTCTTTTGAGGCACCGACATTTTCGGAAGCAGCAATGCCCTCGGGAGATACGGTCGCTGCATTTGCGGTAAAGATATTTGCTCCTGCGGTGAGGCAGAATGCTGCAAGAATGACGGATACGGATCTTTTGATATTCATGATAGTTCCTCCTATGGTAAAAAATATTATAGGGTATTATAGCACATCCGCTTGTACAGGGTCAAGTCATTTTGCGGTAATATACGAAACGGATATAAAAAACGGCAGTTGATACATTTATGTTGAAAAGCTTTATTTGTGTTACACACAAAAATATTACTTATTGTATTAAATGATAATAATATTCCGAAACATAAAAGAGCGTATCGGAGAGATATTACAAAAAGGGAGCCCCCTCCGCAGAAGGGGCTCCCGAAAGCTCTGTATTACGCACTGCCGCAGCCATTACTCAGCGCCGCTGGCTTTGAATACAACGGCAACTGTCTTGAGTATTATCTTTGCGTCAAGGAGCAGGCTCCAGTTTTCGATATATTCGCGGTCCAGCCTTACGACCTCCTCGAAGTCGGTTATGCGGCTCCTGCCGCTGACCTGCCAGAGCCCTGTAAGTCCGGGCTTTATACTCATCCTTATCCTGTGACCGAGACCGTATTTCTCCCATTCGTCGGGAGTGGGCGGCCTTGTGCCCACAAGGCTCATATTGCCGATAAGCACATTGAAGAACTGGGGAAGCTCGTCTATTGAGTGACGGCGTATGAAATTGCCGACGCCTCTGGGCCTGCCGTTTTTGTCCTTTTTCTCGCTGCCTATGATACGGGGATCGTCGTCCATTTTGAACATCATGCCGCTGCCTATCCTGTTTTTCTCCATGAGCTCCTGCTTGCGCTTTTCCGCGTCCATATACATACTGCGGAACTTGTACATGACAAAGGGCTTGCCGTTCTGTCCCACGCGCTTCTGCCTGAAAAATATGGGGCCGGGGGACTTCACATATATTATGGGAGCAAGGAACAGGAATACTATCAGGGTCAGGATGCATCCCACAAGTCCGCCTGCTATGTCCGCAAGGCGCTTAACTGCCAGCTTTCCTGCGGGGGCAGCCGATACGCTGCTTGAAAGTACGCGGAAGGGTCCGAGGCTCCGCATCTCCGTGATGTTCCATCTGCCGTCGGTTATGGGCGTTATGGAATAATTAACGGTTATTCCCATTCTGAAAAGGTCGTTCATCAGCTCTGAGGGGAATGTCATGTCCTCGGACTGGAGCAGGAACACCTCGTCCACCCAGCCGTGACTGAGGCGGTATATGGTCTCGCTGTCAAGGGCGTAAACGGGGACCTCTCCAAGCTTTTCGCCGCTTTTGCACTCCTTGTCGGTGATTATTACGCCGGAGATGAAAAAGCTGCTGTGACGTGGGTCGCTCATGAGAGCGGACAGGGTCTTTTCCGCTATGCTCCCCGAGGTTATCAGCACCACCGAGCGGCGGTTCTGTCGGTATTTGCTGGAGTTGAACACTCTCAGCTTGCCCAGCTGTCTGAATACATAGTCCGCAGCCGTGTAGGTGACGGACGTAAGACCCAGCTGGAGTCGTGAAGCCGTGGTGGAGTGCTTTACTGCGAAAAGGTAAATGAGGGCAAGTATCATGACCTCGGCTATGTATTTAATTACTGCCCACAGCTCGTCAAGCCGTCCACGCCGCAGTATGCCCCTGTAATTGTTGGTGAAGACTATTACCAGAAGCTGACTGGTGGTGAGTATGACCGCCTGATACTGAAAGGCTTCGGTACCGTACGGATTTTCAAAGGGCAGGTGCAGCCAGTAGCTCACTATGAAGCAAAGCTGGAGACAAAGCAGGTCGATTATGATGAAATCGGCGTGCTTGAGCCCTTCTTTCAGACTTTTGTTTCCCACGAAGCACCTCCGTGTTTTTTTAATGAGTATACATTAATTATAAACTATATGCTGCTGAGTGTCAAGCCTCGGCAGTGCGCTGCGAGCCGAAAACTCCGCAAGTATTGCGTTGACAGAGCCGCGGCGATGGAGTAAAATAAAATTACAGACATTATCCTGAGAAAGGAATGATATAATGAGAATAGCGAAAAAATTATCTGCACTGGCTGCGGCGGCGGTCACAGCCGTTTCAGCGGTGCCCTGCGCTTTTACAGCGGACGCTGCGGCGACGCCGTATAAGGCGGACTATGAGGAGACCGACAACAACTGGGCAAAGGTGCTCCAGTACACTCTCCACTTCTATGATGCCAATATGTGCGGAACAGATGTCACAGGCAAGAGCAGGTTCAGCTGGAGGGGCAACTGCCATGTCTACGACTCAAAGGTGCCCATGCACCCGATAGATGACAACCATACAGGCGTGAATATGTCCGAGAGCTTCATGGAGAAGTACAAGGATATCCTCGACCCCGACGGTGACGGATTTATCGACGTATCCGGCGGCTTTCACGATGCAGGCGACCATGTAAAGTTCGGACTTCCCGAAGCTTACGCCGCTTCCGTTGTGTCGTGGGGCTATTATGAGTTCAGACAGGCTTATGAGGAGACAGGTCAGGATACCCATGTTGAGACTATCTGCCGTCATTTCTGCGACTACTTCATGCGGAGCACATTCCGCGACGACAATGGCGATGTCATCGCATTCTGCTATCAGGTGGGCGACGGTGCCGTTGACCATCAGTACTGGCAGTCCCCCGAGATAGACGCAATGGGACGTCCTGCATTCTTCGCCACATCATCCCTCCCCACCACCGATGATGTATCGGAAAGTGCGGCAGCTCTGGCGATAAACTACCTCAACTTCAAGGAAACAGACCCCGAGTACGCCGAGAAATGCCTCGACTATTCCAAGGCGCTCTTTGACTTTGCAAACAAGAACGAGAAAAAGGTGGGAGCAGGCGGCGACGGACCTGCCAGCTTCTATACCTCAAGCAAGTGGGAGGACGACTTCTGCTTTGCCGCAGGCTGGCTCTACCTCATAACAAAGGACCACGACTACCTTGAAGCCTGCGAGAAATACATCGACTATTATGCTCCGCCCGGATATGTCCTCTGCTGGAACGATATGTGGAACGGCGTGGGACTGGTATTCGGCAGGATACAGGACATCTATCCCGAGGTCTGCGCCGAGACCCGTGACGCAAGAGGCTATAACAAGTACGAAGTGCTGGACTTCTGGAAGATGCAGGCAAAGGCTCTCAATGAGGTAACATCAGGCAAGAAAGGCGAGATATCTCCCGGAGGCTACCTCTACCTTGACAAGTGGGGAAGCGCACGATACAATACCGCCGTGCAGTTCACGGCTCTGGTATACGATAAGTACAACAAGGGCAAGGATAAGTACAACGAGAAAAATCCTGACTATACCTTTACGGACTGGGCTATCGGTCAGATGGAGTACATCATCGGCGACAACCCTCTGGGCAGGAGCTATATCGTGGGCTACGGCGAAAACTCCGTAAAATATCCCCACCACCGCGCGGCTTCGGGACTTACCATGGCTGAGGACCCGGCTCCCCAGAAGCACGTTCTATACGGTGCTCTGGCAGGCGGTCCCGACGCCAAGGACGAGCACGTTGACCTGACCAAGGACTGGATATACAACGAGGTGACCATCGACTATAATGCCGCAGTTGTAGGCGCTGCCGCAGGTATGTACCTCTATAATAACGACGGTACAATGAAGCCCGAGGAGGACTTTCCCCCTGCTGAGAAGGCTGACGATACACAGCTTTTCTCGGGTGATGATTTCTATGCTGCAGGCTACTGCTCCGACGCTCCCGAAAAGACAGGTGCAGGCGTTACAAAGCTGACATTTTTCGTCAAGACCGACTCACTTGAGCCCCATGAGGATATCTCCATACGCTATTACTTCAGCATAGAGGAGTTCGACAAAAAAGAGATCCCGGGAAGCTTCGTGCTACAGAAGACCTACGATCAGGTTGAGACCGAGGTCACAGGCAAGTCGGCGGTGCTCTCACAGCCCAAGCAGTACAAGGACGATATCTACTATATCGAGATCGCATGGCCGGAATACGCCATTGCCAACTCCAACAAGAAGTATCAGCTCATCATCGGAAATTACTACGGCGAGAACTGGGACTCCTCCAACGACTGGAGCAAAAAGGGCATGATAGACCTTACCGAGCAGGGGGAGGACTACGACAATATCGTCAGCGGCGTCGAGTTCGCGCAGCGCTGCGAGAACGTGTGCGTATACGCAGACGGAAAGCTTATCGGCGGCACCGAGCCCGACGGCACAAAGCCTGAAAAGGTCTACAAGGTGTCTCAGCTGGTAAGACTGAGGAGGATGCTTCTCGGACTTGACCCATTCGCCTCTGAGGAGGTCGCTGTGCAGTTCGACTTCAACAGCGACAGAAATGTTGACGTTTTCGATGAGGTGGAGCTGAGAAAGCTTCTGGTATCACAGTCAAAGTAAACAGCTGTCAAAAAAGGCTCCCCGCAGGGAGCCTTTTATTATGTTATGATTATTTCAAGGATGTTTATCTGGGGAATCTTATGTTTCTGCTTGTATAGTAGAGGAACATATCGAGATCAGCTTGACTTAAATATCCGTCATCGTTTATGTCGAATGTATAAGCGGAGAAATTGCCATATGTATTTCCTACAGCTACATTGAGGACTTCAAAATAGCTGAATTTGTACTTGGGGTGTGTTGAGTTGATCTTGTCATGGATACCTCTGTAAAGGAAATTGAAATCGTCAGAATCTATCTGATCGTCAAAGTTAACATCTCCTACGAGGAATGTAGGGCTGGCTGTAACTGCATTTGGGATAAGACTGCCATTGGGCGCATATGCATAGTTGGTAGTGCTTATCTCATGATAGTCTGAAGGGGAATTGCAAACCATGTGTATAGATACCATACCGCCTACCATGTTGTAGTTTGTAGGATAAAAGGTTCCGCCTGCGTTGTGAACGCCGACACCGCCGCCAGCTCCTCGCTCAAGATTTCCTTGGGCTATTTTTTCAGCCCAGGGACCGTTTGTGCCCGATGTACTGCAAGCAACACCGAATACGAGTCTCTTGATATTTTTAGGCGAAGAAACAGCGAAGGTCTTTCTGAATGTATAGCGTGCGTTGTCGTTAGCGTATGCGTTAGCAGAGAGTGCGTTTACAGTAGGAAGTGCACACATAACTGCTGCTGCGAGTGCTGCTGTGAATTTTTTAAATGTGTGTTTCATAGTAAATTATATCCTTTGTAAAGTATTTTGGAGTAGTCGACCGCTCTATTACCAATTATACAATTTTATGTGACGAGTGTGTGATAATTTTGTGTGATATATCCGCCGCCGTGTAGAAAAAACTGCTGATTTTGCTGCTCATCAGAGCATAATTTATAAACGGGGCTCGTTTTTTGTGCTTTTGGTATATAAAAAGGCTCCCCGAAGGGAGCCTTTTATTATGTTATGATAATTATTCTGCTTTAACGATCACTTAGGGAATCTTAACAGATAGTTTGCGCCTCTTACATACTGATAGATCATATTGTAGTCAGCAGTGTTGACCTTGCCGTCATCGTTGATATCGAGCTGATAAGCGAGATATCTCTGTGTTGAGTTAAGATAAACATAAGTGGTATCGGTATATGATGTAAGATTGCTGTATGAAGCTCTTCTTACTATTTCACGGTCAGCTGCATCGATATCGCCGTCCTTGTCGAGATCTCCAACGAGGAATTTATCGGTAACTACGATTGCTGAGTTGTCGATCTGACCGTTTGTCTTGAATACTGATACAGAGTTGCCGTATACAGTAGGTGTGTTAGTATTTGAGATAAAGCTCTGTGTGAAAACAGGACCTGTTACATTGGGGTTGGTGGGGAAGAAAGAGCCTGCACCGATATGGTGATTGATAACACCTGTGCCGCCGTTCATGAATTCTCCGGGTACCAGAGTTGTTACCTGAGGTGCTGAGTTTCCGTTGGAATTGATATTCCATGAGAAAGAGATCGCATCAATGTCTGAGCTGCGTGTAACGATGTAAGTTTTTCTGAATGTATAGCGTGCGTTGTCGTTAGCGTATGCATTAGCAGAGAGTGCGTTTACAGTAGGAAGTGCACACATAACTGCTGCTGCGAGTGCTGCTGTGAATTTTTTAAATGTGTGTTTCATAGTAAATTATATCCTTTGTAAAGTATTTTGGAGTAGTCGACCGCTCTATCACCAATTATACAATTTTATGTGACAAGTGTGTGATAATTTTGTGTGATATATCCGCCGCCGTGTAGAAAAAACTGCTGATTTTGCTGCTCATCAGAGCATAATTTATAAACGGGGATCGTTTTTTGTGCTTTTGGTATATAAAAAGGCTCCCCGAAGGGAGCCTTTCAGTCGATGTTATAAAAATTATTCTGCTTCAGCTGTTATCTGGGGAACTTCTGGAGCTGATTGCTTACATATGAGTTGAGCATATATGCATCGTCAAGGGTGATACGACCGTCGTCGTTGATATCGAGCTTGTATGCAAGATAGCTCTTTGTTGTGCCGTTTAAGTTAACATAGATCCTGTCTGTTGCGCTGTAAGTATTTGCGCCTGCACGTCCTGCTGCATCAACGATAACGTGATCTTTATCGTTGATGATACCATCGTCGTTTACGTCACCAACGAGGAAAGCATTGACTGTTCTTACAGAGTTATATGACTGTGTTCCGTTAGCCTTGAACGCATTGCAGTATACGTTGCTGCCCTGACCGTAGTCGGAAACAGAATCGCATATTACTGAGAATGAGATAGCGGGGCCGCCGAAATAATTGTTTGCAGTGAGTGTGCCGCCGCAGTTATAGTATACATCGCCTGCGCTTCCGCCGAAGCTGGGTGTGCCTTTAACGAGGGGAGTGATAGTTGCAGGTGAGCAGCCTGCTCTTTTGTTTGTGAAGCCAACATTGATCTTCTTAACGTAAGCTGTGCTGTCTACCCAGTAAACTTTTCTCATTGTGTAGCGTGCGTTGGGGCTTGCTGTTGCGTTTGCAGAGAGAGCGTTTGCCATAGGAATAGCGCACATAACTGCTGCTGAAAGGGTTGCTGCGATCTTTTTGAATGTCTTTTTCATTGTTAATATATCCTTTGTAAAGTATTTTAGAGAAGTCGACCGCTCTATATAATTATTATATACCGCTATGTGAAAATTATGTGATTATTATGTGTGATAAACGGGCGGCAGTGTAGAAGTTGCTGCTCATTTTATTGTACCCTTTGTTGATTGTGGATATCAATATTCGTTTTATATACCTGAGGTATATAAAAACAATATGATAGTATATGGTTTTACCATAGCTGAGGCAAGGAAAAAGCTCCCCGAAGGGAGCTGTGCTCAGTCGCTGACGTCTGTGTCAAGGGTTATGCTTACGGTGTAATCGGGGTAAGCCCCCTGAGTTTCCGTGAGGATGTGCCTGTAAAGCTCATCTGCGTCGGGAGCTGCGAAGTCGATGATGATATCGAAGTGTATGGTCTTGTGCACCTCATCAAGATAGAAGCCGTGTATCTGGAGCAGGTACTCATGTGACATGACGTTCCTGCGGATATCGCCGTATATCTGTGCGGCGCGGTCGTTCCGGGTATTCACGGCATAGACGCTTATTCCCGTGAGGATAACGCTGTGCTCGGAGAGAACCTTTTCGGTGATGCGGTGCTCCAGCTTGTCAAGCTCCGCAACGGGCATGGTGTCGGGGACCTCTATATGCACGGAGCCTATCATAAGGTCGGGACCGTAGCTGTGGAGCAGCAGGTCATATGCGCCCTGCACCTCGGGGAATGAGGTTACGGTCTGCTTTATCTCCTTGGAAAGGTCACTGCTTATTCGCTTGCCGATGATATTTGACAGCGAGTCGCCCAGCATCTCAAGTCCTGATTTGATGATGACCAGCGAGATGACTGCACCCAGCCATGCCTCTGTTCTTATGTTGAATATAAGGTAAACAGCCGCTGCCACAAGGGTAGAGGCAGAGATGACCGAGTCCAGCAGGGCGTCCTTGCCCGAGGATATGAGCGAGTCGGAGTTTACGCTCTCGCCCTTCTTTTTTACATAGAGTCCCAGCAGTATCTTCACGAGGACAGCCGTTGCCACTATGACAAGAGCAGCCGCGGAATAATCGGGGACTGACGGGTGTATTATCTTCTTTATGGACTCCACAAGGGAGGTGACACCTGCGTAGAGGACTATGACAGCAATGAGGGTAGCACTCAGGTTCTCTATCCTGCCGTAGCCGTAGGGGTGATTCTTGTCGGGGCGCTTGCCAGCCAGCTTCGTACCGATAATGGTTATGACCGACGACAGGGCGTCGCTCAGGTTGTTGACCGCATCAAGGACGATGGCGATGGAGGAACTTAGTATTCCGACCACAGCCTTGAATGACGCGAGAAAAATATTTGCCAGTATTCCTATGATACTGGTACGGATTATGACTTTATCTCTGTTCAATTCATGATGCTTCCTTTCAGTTTATCTCCCATTCAAATTCTGCACTGTCCGTGAGATGAATGTCTTCGGGGTCTATGCTCACGGCTTTTGCTGAGGCACGGAGACAGTTTATGTCCATTCCGTAGCCCACAGTTGAGTTCATATTCACATCCGGTCTGTCATAGCTTATCCTAAGCAGCTTTCCTCGTCTTGCGCCCGATGCCTTGCAGAGAAGCTCAGCTTTTTTGCGCGCGTCTGCTGCGGACATCCGTATGAGCTCCTCGCGGACGGACTCTGCGTCCTTTATGGTGAACCTTACGGATATCTCGGGAGCCGCCGCCGATGAGGCTATGCGTCCCAGCACCACTGCAAGGCGCTGAGTGTCCAGCGGAAAGCTGACGCTGAGGTCGTGAGCACAGCAGTAGCCCTTGAATACGTTGTGGTAATTGCCGTTTTCGTCAGGGACAGTCTCGTACTCGGTCCTTACGCTGAAGTTCGAGGTCTTCAGGTCGTCCTTTTCAAAGCCGCAGTTCCATAGTATAGAGCGCAGCTCGTCAAGAGATGCTTCTGCTTTGTCCATTGCCTTTTCGCAGTCCCTGTCTGTTATCTGTATATTCAGTCCGAGGCAGATGAGGTCGGGCTTTACCGAAATACTTCCTTTTCCTACTACTGTGACCGTAGCCATGCTTTAAAAACTCCTTGTGTATCAATATTCTCCGCCCTTGACATTTATCTTGTCTTCGGTGGTGGTAACGTCGCCTGTCAGACCGCACCAGCCGCAGGTGATGCGCTCCTCGTTGTTCCAGCAGCTGAGTCTGCCGCAGCGTCCGCACTGCACTATCCTCTTGGACTTGCAGTAGGGACAGCCGTTGTAATCATCGGTATAGTCAAGGTTTCCCTTTATCTCGTTCCTGTCGAAGCCCTCGTGGGAGGCGCGGCGCTCGTCGATGGGGAATGCCCATGTCCTGAACCAGTCATTATAGCGCTCCTCGACTCTGACACCGTATATACGGTTCACCTCGGGGCATTTCATAAGTATAACTTCAGCTTTCATCATTTTCAGCCTTTCTTTTCTGTTCATCGCGGTATTCCGACGGCGAGCAGCCCTCGCTGGTACGGAACTGGCGGACGAAATAGTTGTATGAGGAGTATCCGCACTCCCTTGATATCTCCGTGACGGTCATATCCGTCTGGGACAGCAGGGTCTTGGCGTTGTCTATGCGGAACTCTATCATTTCCTCGATTATGCTCTTTCCGAAATAAGACTTGTATATCTTCTGGAGGTAGCTCTTGCTCAGGTAGAGGCTCTCGGCTATCTCGCTGATATTCCACGGAAGCTCGGGGTTTTTCATTATCCTGTTGCGGAGCAGGCAGAGCTTCTCGAACTGTGGATTTGAGGTGGGCTCGGAAATGGTATATGAGAACACCTTGTTCATGGTGGCTTTGTACATTGCGTCGGACAGGTCTGCCGCGGGGCTCAGTGCAAGACTGCACTTGCCTGCGGAGAAGTCGATGTTGCAGTTCTCCTCGCCGCTGCTGAACTGAGTCTCCTTTATCCTGCCGCAGAGGTCGCTGCATATGGTCTCTGCCCGTCCCTCCACGGGTGTTATGACGCAAAGGGTCTGCGAAGCCCATGCGCCGCATATCTCGCTGCTGCTGATGCAGGAGCGGAGCTTCTTGGCAAAGGCAGCCATGATGCTGTTGGACTTTTCCTCGCCGCTCTGGTAATAGGCTTTTTTCAGACCGTGGAGCTCAAAGGTGACACATTCCACGCTGCCTGTTTTGCCGCTGAATTTCGCCGCGAACTCCTGCTCGATACCGCTCCTGTTGATGAGACCCGTTATGTGGTCATAGAGGAGAGCCTTGCTGGTGTTGAGGATGGTTCGGTTCATTATGGCTTTTATGCGGACCTGTTCAAGTGCCACATTGACGTAGTTTATCCACTTCAGATACAGCGAGCTGAAGGAGCGGGGCTCCTTTCCGAAGGATACGGCGCAGTATCCGAAGAAGTTATTATTATAATGAAGGGGAGAGATGAAGAATGCGGAGGGGTAGGTGCGCTCCTCGCTGTAATCGGGGAGCAGCTTTGACGAGGAGAAGTAGTCGTGGGTCTCAGCTTCGCGCCATATGGCGGACTTTGCCAGTATGACCTTCATATCGTCTCCCACATGGAAGCTGAGCTCCTCGGCATTTTTGTCCACCGTGGCGTCAACGTAGCTCCGCGTAAGGCATATCCTCAGCCTTCTCATCTTGTGGAGCAGGTAGGTGTAGTTGTCAAGTCTGTCGGCAAAGGTGTGGATATTGTCAGCGTTGGTGATGTCGAACAGCATATCGCCGTAGAGCAGCTGTGACTCGAAACGGCTGTTGATGCTGAGATTTCGCAGTATGCTCCTGCGGAGACCGGGGTTCTCATCGCAGCCGCAGCTCTCTCCGAGGCGGAGCTCGCCGTTCTCGTTGGGCACCTTGCTGCATATCTTTCCCGTGATTATGCGGTAGAGCCTGCGCACAGCCTCTGCGCCCAGCTGGAAGTTGGGGCGGCTGTAGCTGGTTATGGAGGGGCTGGACTGGTATCCCTCTATGGAGGCGTCATAGCCGGTTATGGCAATATCCTCGGGGACCCGCAGTCCTGCGTCGATGAATATTTTTGAAAGGGTGATAGCCATGACGTCGTTTCCGCATACTATGGCTTCGGGACGGCTCAGCTCGCCGCTGAGTATGCGCTTGGCAAAACGTTTTGGAGCCTCTGTCCAGAAGTCGCCGTACTCGAACCAGTCCTTGCCTATATCTATGCTGTGGCGCTTCATTGAGTTCCTGTATCCCTGAAGCCTTTCCTCTCCGCTGAAGGTGTTTTTCGGCCCCGTCAGGCAGTATATCTTCCTGTAGCCATGGACGTTTATCAAGTGGTCGGTTATGGTCTCGAAGGCTTCCAGATCGTCTACCGACGTGGTCTCGAAACTCTTGTGGTCGTTGTGGTCCAGAAGCATTACGGGCTTTTCCGAGCGCTTGCAGAGCCCGTCGATATATTTGCAGACCTCCTCATTGTGGAAGGAGTTCCTGTCGTAGATTATTCCGTCGATACTCTCTGAGAATATCAGGTCAAATATAGTTTTTTCCGCGTCCTTGTGTACGGAATTTATGGAGAAGTTATGCAGCGGCGAGATAACTGCGACGTCGCAGTTGCCCTTGTAAGCCTGTGTGATTATGCCCCTGAGGATCTCGCACTGGAAATCTATATGGCAGTCGGCGACAATAACGCCCATAAGTATCCTGCGGCTCATTTTATCTCTCCTTTCTGTATCAGCTTTCGGGGCGGAGATCCTCCGCCGCTCTGTCTATGTACTATTGTATCATATATACAATGGGATTGCAAGATGATTTTATATATTTATTGTGATAATTTCAAAAAGTCTCCTCAAAAAGATAGTATTTTTCATTGTTTTTGTTCATCAAAGGTGTATAATATATATTGTAAGGCGTAAGCGAAACCTTTCGGACGGCACGAGCAGCTGTCCGTACCCCATCCGATTATGCCTTTCAGGGGATCGGCTGCCCTCGGACAATGTGAGAATAGGCGCTCACCTTGTCGTTACGGCCACGGCTCACGGAGCCCAATATAGTGCAGGACAGCATATTCAGTTCTCTCTCTTATTTTTTATTCATTATCCCTCGGAAAAGACCTCCCCAGCGGGAGGTTTTTTTCATTTTTCTTGTAAAAACTGCGAAAAACCGCCTTTTCTTGATATATTATGTATAAAATCCCACAAAAACCGACTTTCATTTATATTTACCGTGACGGTTGACTTTTTTCTCATAACATGGTATGATAAAGTTATATAACTGCAGCCTGCACAAATAATAACGCTTCTTTTTGTACATAGTGGCAGACAAAGGAAATTCGATATGCTTGCAAGCTTAACTAATGTAAATAAATTCTATAACGGCAATCAGGTGCTGTGCAATGTTTCGCTGTCCATCGACGAGAACGACAAGATAGGTCTCGTAGGCAGGAACGGCTGCGGAAAGTCCACGCTGCTGAAGATACTAACAGGTTCCGTGGAGCCCGACCGCTTCACCGAAAAGGACGGCGTAATCTCCATGGCGGCAAAGACTACCGTGGGCTACCTCGAACAGATGGGCGGACTCAATACCGAAAATACCGTCATCGAGGAGATGCGAAGCGTCTTTGAGCCCGTTCACAGAGCCATAGACCGCCTCAGAGAGATAGAGCTGGAAATAGAGAGCGGCGATGATTCCTCCGCAGATGAGTACCAGCAGCTGTCCTCATGGATAGAAGCCAATGACGGCTACAATACCGATGTGAAGATCAGGATGGTCCTCAACGGCATGGGCTTCTCGGGGGAGGAGCTGGAACGCACTGTTTCAGGCTTCAGCGGCGGCGAAAAGACCCGCCTTTCCATTGCAAGACTGCTCCTTGAGGAGCCTAATCTCCTCATTCTGGACGAGCCTACCAACCACCTTGACTTCAAGACCATCATGTGGCTTGAGGACTACCTCCGCTCATACAGGGGAGCCGTCCTCATAGTCTCCCATGACAGATACTTCCTCGACAGGCTCTGCACATCTATCTGCGAGATAGAGAGGGGAGTGCTGACACGGTACAAGGGCAACTACACCGCCTTCGTCCGCCAGAGAGAGGAAAACGACGCGCGGCGCGAGAAGGAGTATGAGCTCCAGCAGAAGCAGATAGCCCAGCTTGAGGACTATGTGGCAAAGAACCTCGTCCGTGCCTCAACTACAAAAATGGCTCAGAGCCGCAGAAAGCAGCTTGAGAAAATGGAGCGCATAGAGCGCCCCGTCCATGAGACAAAAAATGCGAAGATACGCTTCACATACGCAGTCGAGCCGCCTATCGACGTCCTGAAAGTAAAGGGCGTGGATATCTCCGTGGGAGAGGGCGGTGCCAGAAAGACCCTTGTGGACAACATCGACTTCGAGGTCCGCAGAGGCGAGAAGATAGGCGTCATCGGTGACAACGGCATCGGTAAATCCACCCTTCTGCGTATCATACAGGAACAGCTCCCTCACAAGGGACTGGTCCGCTGGAACAGCAATATCAAGATCTCCTACTTCGAGCAGGAGAGCACCAACCTCAACAAGGAGCTTACCGTTATGGAGGAGCTCCACAGCCGCTATCCCTCAATGTCCGATCTGGAGGTGCGAAATCTTCTGGCGCAGGTGCGCCTCATCGGCGAGAACGTCTTCAAGGAGACAGGAGTCATCAGCGGCGGTGAGCGTGCCAAGCTCTGCTTCGCCATCATGATGCAGGAGCACGGCAACGTCCTCATTCTTGACGAGCCTACCAACCACCTCGATCTCAGCTCAAAGGAGGCTATCGAGGAGGCTCTGGCTGAATATACGGGTACGGTCATTTTTGTGAGCCATGACCGCTATCTCCTCAGTAAAATAGCCGACAGGCTTATAGAGCTCACTGACGGAACTTACAGACTTCATAATTACGGCTTTGAAAAATATCTCGACGTCCTCCGCGAGGAGCAGGCTGCCGAGAGAAAGACGATAGAAGCCGAAAAACAGCAGAAGGCTGCGGAAGCTGCCAAGGAAAAATCTGCTAAGAATTATCGCAGCAAGCAGCAGAGAAGTGCCGACGCTGCAAGAAAAAACGAAATGAGACGCCTTGAAAAGGAAATCGACGACCTTCAGGCGCAGATAGACTCTCTTACCGAGGAGATCGGCAGAGAGGAGGTCTACAGCGACTATGAGCTGATGAACAGTAAATGCGCCGAGATCGAAGAGCTTAAACAGAGGATTGATGAGGATTTCGAGCTTCTTATTGAGCTTGACCAGTGAAAAGGAGTAATTTATGAAGATGAAAACGCTTATGAGCTTTGCCGCAGCTGCGGCTGTCGCCCTTTCTTCAGCCGCTGTCACCGCTTACGGTGAGGCTTCGCTGTTCATGATAGGCGATATAGACGGTGACGGTGTGGTGGACGCTACGGACGCCTCTGCCGTGCTTTCTGCATATGCGTGTACCTCCGCGGGGCAGGATTCGCCCCTCTATTCGTATCAGACTTCGGCAGCCGACCTCAACGGCGACAGTGCTGTTGACGCTGTGGATGCTTCCCTTATACTTTCGTATTACGCATGGGCTTCGGCAACAGATGAAGGCGGCATCATGACCGACTTCCTCGAGAAGAACGGATTCAAGCAGCGTGAGACCGAGGAGGAAAAGGCTGAGAAAACAAACGAACAGAACGGCGGAGAGACTTCGGGCAGTTCCGAGGAGATGCCTCCCCTTGAGTTCGGCAATTTTGAGTACACCATCCCCCGTATCGACAGCGAGTATGCCGAGTGGTTCTGGGTGGGCGACTCCCGTACAGTCGGCATGGCAAGAGGAATAGATATAGACTATATCGGCAAGGTGGGAGCTACCATAAGCTTCTTCAGGAGCAATGCCGAGTCTATCTATCAGATACGCGATAAGACGGTCATCATGAACCTCGGCGTAAACGACCTTGACAGCAGGGCTTACCTCAATCTCTATAACAGTATGCCCGACGAGTTCCTCGATAACAACAAGGTCATCGTCATGGCAGTAAATCCCTGCGACGGCAACTATCAGTACCTCAACAGCAGGATAGAGCAGTTCAACAGCGACCTGAGCGCAGGTCTCGACAGCAGGATAACCTTCCTCGACTCGTACACGTTCCTTATGTGGAACGGCTTCTCGACCTTCGACGGTCTCCACTATACGGACGGTACCTACGTCGATATCTACAACTTCGTATTTGACAGCCTTCATGCTGAATAAGATAAAAATCTGAATTATTTGAAATAACTATTGCATTGAAGCTGAAAATATGATATAATATCAGAAAGTACTATGCGGCAGAGTGCCGTACATTCCTATGGAGGGTAAAAAAATGAAACATATCAAGACTATCAATAAGGCTAATCTCAAGGAATCTGCTCAGAAGGGCGGCTGCGGCAAGTGCCAGGCTTCATGTCAGTCTGCTTGCAAGACCTCTTGCACAGTTGCTAACCAGAAGTGCGAGAGATAAGCTCTTAACACTGAAAAAACGGTGGAGGCAGTATGAAAATGCTGCCTCATATTTTTTGAATTGAGGGTATGAATAATGATACATAAGTACAAGCTTAACGGACTGAACATAGTTCTCGATGTGAACAGCGGCGGCGTTCATATCGTGGACGAGCTCACATACGACCTTCTCGACAATGTGGAGCCGCCTTTTGAGGCTGAATGTCCTCAGAATGTGGTGGACAAGCTCTCCAAGGCTTATCCCGAGGAGGATATCCGCGACTGCTACGCCGAGATAGTGGAGCTGTATAACGATAAGATACTCTTCTCAGAGGACGATTACGAGAAGTATGCAAAGTATTCCGTAGCCTCCCCTGTAAAGGCTATGTGCCTCAATATCGCCCATGACTGCCAGCTCAGATGCAAGTACTGCTTCGCGTCCACAGGCGACTTCGGCAAGGGCAGAAAGCTCATGTCATTCGAGACAGGCAAGCACGCCATCGACTTCCTGCTGGAAAACTCCGGCGACCGTCCCAATCTGGAGCTTGACTTCTTCGGCGGCGAGCCCCTTATGAACTTCGGCGTGGTGAAAAAGGTAGTTGAGTACGCAAGGAGCCGCGAAAAGGAATACAACAAGAAGTTCCGCTTCACTATCACCACAAACGGTCTGCTCCTTGACGACGAGAAGATAGACTTCATCAACCGCGAGATGTCAAACGTGGTACTCTCCATCGACGGACGCAAGGAGGTAAACGATTACTTCCGCGTGCTCCCCAACGGTCAGGGCTGCTATGATATCATCCTTCCCAAGTACAAGAAGCTGGTGGAGGGCAGAGGTGACAAGGAGTACTATGTAAGAGGTACATTCACCAACAAGAACCTTGACTTCTCCAAGGATGTTTTCGCCCTCAATGAAGCAGGCTTCGACCAGATATCCGTTGAGCCCGTTGTGGGTGATGACGATGTCTACGCACTTACCGAGAAGGATCTTCCTGCGGTATTTGCAGAGTACGAGAAACTGGCGCTTCAGCTTCTCGAAAACGAGAAAAAGGGCAAGAAGTTCAACTTCTTCCACTTCATGCTCGATCTGGATCAGGGCCCCTGCGCTATCAAGCGCCTCAGGGGCTGCGGCTGCGGAAACGACTATGTAGCTATTACCCCCGACGGAGACATCTTCCCCTGTCACCAGTTCGTAGGCATAGACGAGTACAAGATGGGCAACATCGACGAGGGCACCTTCGATCAGGAGATGAAGGCGGACTTCGCAAGGGCTCACGTTTACTCAAAGCCCGACTGCCGCGAGTGCTGGGCAAAGTTCTATTGCAGCGGCGGCTGTAACGCCAATAACTACCAGTATATGGGCGATATCAGAACTGCTCACAAGATCTCATGTCAGCTGGAAAAGAAGCGTCTTGAGTGCGCTATCATGATGAAGGCTGTTAAAATGGCTGAAACTGCCGAATAAGGCCGAAAAAAGGGGCAATGCCCCTTTTTTAATGCGTAATGCGTAATTCGTAATGCGTAATTATGCGCAGGGCAGCGTTATTCGCGTGCCTTGCATTTTTGTTCAGTTTATGCTATCATAATACATATAGTTACTATGGCAGAAAGGGGGAATGCTCGTGAAGATCAACCGTATACAGCTGAACTGCCGCCGTGATACCGCTTTCGGCGGAGAGCTGGGCGCAGACCCCGTGTTCCTGCTTCTCAGGTCTCCCATAATGTATGAGGAGAACGGACAGCAGCTCTGCACAGAGGGCGTTTCCGCCGCACTGCTTACAAGCGGCTACAAGCAGAGCTTCCGTCCGCTGAAGGGCAAGCCCATACGCTACGATCTGGTCAGCTTCAGGACATCTGCCGCCGACAGACAGTATATCTCCTCTATGAACTTCCCTCAGGATACCCCCATAGAGCTTGGGGACGATTTCGTCATTTCGGGCGCTCTGCGTTCAATGCAGTCCCAGTCCATGCACAGAGGCAAGCATTTCAGCGAATTCATGGAGCTTTCCATGCGTATCATCTTCATCGCCCTCAGCGAGACCTATAACGATCTGCCTGCCTCTCCCGTGGAGAAGATACCCCGTTATGCGGAGCTGCAAAAGCTGAGGCAGGCTATTTATGACGACCCCATGAACAGCTGGTCCATCGATGAGATGTGCGAGGAGATGCAGATAAGCAGGACCTACTTCCACAGGCTGTGGTTCTCGGCTTTCGGCGTCACCTGCCTGCAGGACGTCATCGAGAGCAGGCTCCTCAAGGCGGCTGAGCTGCTGAAAAATACGGATAAGTCCGTTTATGAGATAGCTGTGGAGTGCGGCTACGACAGCGAGTCATACTTTATGAGACAGTTCAAAAAACACAAAAACTGCACTCCCTCGGAGTTCAGAAGGCGTGCTTTGTCCACGGAAGATAAGTGATTTTTTGTGGACATTTGGAATTCCTTAGTACACTATGCGCAAATTATATGAAATTATTAGTGCAAAAAATCAAAAAAACTCTTTACAAGTACAAAAAATTGTGATATAATACTGAGTATGAGCAATTTATGATATATGGATACGCTTGGGGAGCAATTTTTGGAGAGATCCCGCGGCTTTTCGCGGCGTGTATATGCAGACGGTCCGCTGTTTACCCTCTTTCTTAACAGCTGACTGTTACGATTTAACCGAATATTCTTTAAGGAGCGATTTCGTTTTATGGCAAACGGAGATAAACGCAGAAACCGCAAGAGAGAACGTGTATCTAAACGCTATAAGGTAAGATACGACAGACTCGTTGCGGTGGTACTGGTCCTTGTTGTCCTCATCGTTGTGCTCGGCTCTTGCTGTAAGAGCTGTTCAAAGAAGGGCAATGAAAAAACCTCCGCTAAACAGGCACAGACAACCATCACTGACAATACGCAGCAGTCCTCTATCGTGGATAACCTCACATCCAACGGTGAGACAAGCTCGCTTATAACAGGTACTCCCGACGGTCAGAAGCCCTCGGAGTCACAGTATACAACGGAAGTTCACAAGGCTGACGACGTTAACAGAGGAAACCTCGTCCTCGTAAACGCAGCCCACGAATATAAATTCATCGAAGGCGATACCGAATTACTGGCTATCTACGATAACCACGACGATTCACATTACCATGTAAGCGATCTGGTAACAAAGCTGGATACGGAGACCCTCGATCACCTCAATCAGCTCATGGACGGCTTCTATGAGGCTGAGGCAAATTCAGACATCTACGTTATCGGCGCGTTCCGTACTGCCGAGGAGCAGGACGAAAAGTATAACTACGGCAATTCCCAGTTCCAGGGCGGTTATTCCGACTATCATACGGGCAGGAGCTTCGATCTGGGTATCTTCCCCACAGACGGTTCAAGCTCGGGATACTATATGCCTACGGGCGTTTACGGCTGGATAGACGAGCACGCCGCTGAGTACGGCTTCGTTGTCCGCTTCCCCGAGGGTAAGGACTCAGAAACAGGCGAGCGCCAGAGAGACTATACATACAGGTATGTGGGAGTTCCCCATGCCGTTTATATGAAGCAGAATAAACTCTGCCTCGAGGAGTATATCGACAAGGTCAAGGAGCATACTAATGAAAGCCCCCTTGAGGTCACGGTCGGCAATAAGCTTTACCAGATATACTACGCAGCAGCCAACGCTGCGGGCGACACGGAAGTGCCCGTTCCCTCAAACAAGACCTATACGGTCTCGGGAAATAACGTTGACGGCTTTATCGTTACCGTAAGCATGAATTAAAGCTGAATGTCCCCCGTTTTCGGGGGACATATTTTGATTATGACATGATGTGCCGCAGGCTGCGGCAATGCCCGTGAGGGCGCAGAAGAAACGGAGAAAAATGTGAAAAAGAAAAAAATACTCGCTCTTGCAGCCTGTGCCCTTGTGGGAGCAGGCTCCCTCGGCAGCTGCGGAGGGGGAGGAGACAAGAAGGGCGGCGGTGAAGGTCATATGTACGGTGCCGCTCTTGCAAGCAATCCCGAGAGCCTTGACCCACAGTTCGCAAACGATCCTTCGTCGGCAACTGTTATAAAGAACCTTTACAGCGGTCTCATGATGAAGGATAAGGACGGCAGCATCGTCTGCTGCAATGCCTCGGATTACAGTGTGTCATCTGACGGCTGCATCTATACCTTCCGCCTGAGAGAGGACAATTACTGGTTCTTCGATGAGAATGATGACGATATCATCGACGAGGAGGAATGCTTTCCCGTTACCGCCAATGACTACGTTTTCGCGTTCAGGCGTATCCTTGACCCGAAAATGCACTCGCCCTTCGCAAGGTACTTCATGTGCCTGAAGAACAGCAAACAGATATCAGAGGGAAGCTACCGCGCCGACAGTCTCGGCGTTGAAGCTGTGGATAACTTTACCTTGCAGTTCACTCTGGACTATCCCTGTGCGGAGTTCCTCGGACTTCTCACATCTCCTGCGTCATTCCCCTGCAACGAGGAATTTTTCAACTCCACCAAGGGCAGATACGGTCTGGACGACAGGTCGGTCATGTCCAATGGTCCGTTCTATGTCCGCCAGTGGTTCTATGACCCCTACGGCAGCAACAATATCCTCTATATGCGCAAGAATGAGATGAACGAGCATGAGGGATACGAGATACTCCCCACATTTGTCAGCTTCTCGGTGCTTGACAGCGAGGCAGAGGTAAAGCAGGCTTTCAAGGACGACGAGACAGAGTGCTTTTCCACTATGAAGGTGGGAGGCTATAACCCCAAAAAGTATAATATATCAGGTCAGAAGGGAACTACCCTCGGCATGATATTCAACCCGGATGACAAGCTTTATTCCAACGCCGCTCTTCGCAAGGCTGTTGCTCTTGCGGTGGACAGAGAGGCTCTTGACAATGAGCTTGGAAGTGACCTCAAAGCCGCATACGGCATAATCCCTCCCGCGGTGGATGTTGCAGGAAGAAGCTACCGTGAGCTGGCTTCGGACAAGCAGTTCGACGTTTACGACCCTCAGCAGGCGGCTTCCCTCGTTGAGCAGGCTAAGGAGGAGCTGAAGGTCAGCTCCGTTGAAAGCGTGAAGATAATCGTGGACTCAAGTACCATAGATTCACGTTACCTCCATATACTCTCACAGAGCTGGCAGGACAGCCTCGGTATCTATATCGGTATCGAGGACCTTACCTCAAAGGAGTTCAATGAGCGGATAGACAGCGGCGATTACAGTATCGCACTGTATCCCGTGAGAGGAGACTTCAACAGCGGACTTGCAGTTCTCGGTAAGTTCTCGGAGGTGGACTGCCTTAAAAAGGCGGCAGGCGGCAAAGACAGCTCCGAGGCTGTCATGAAGTGCTCTACGGTGAATGAGCTGGTGAACGGCTATGCGGCGGCAGAGCGTGAGATACTTCAGCAGTTCGGCTTTGTGCCGTTGTTCTATAAGAGCTCCTACCTTGTGGCGAAGGACGACAATGAGGATATCCTCTACGACCCCTTTACGGGTTCCGTGGACTACCGTATCGCAAGGAATTACAGCTGATATAAATCAAAATTTCGAGCTGAGCCAGCTCGACCGCTTGCCACGTTGTCGCTCGTAAACTCGCTTAATAATATCAAAAATGATATTTGTACATCGCTTACAGCGCAATAAGTACGCCGAGCCTATGTAAGGGATTCCA
>JAFWTA010000001.1 GCA_017519145.1 Ruminococcus sp. | reverse complement strand
GAGCGCTTTGTTTTATTTCGTCGCCTTAAAAGCTGAAAGCGACGACCAGAGGCGCCGCCTCTGGACTCTGCCAAAGGAACACAGTCCCTTTGGAATCCCTTACAGGCGTTCAGCAAAGTTATTACGCTAAATTTTGATTTAGCTTACTATAAAAAATGCCCCTGAGCACTTTGTAATGCTCAGGGGCAAATTTTTGTATCGGCATCTTTTTTAGCTTTCTTTTCTGCTCACAGTCTTGCAGCAGCAGGCACAGCTTACAGAGGCTGCACCGCTTTTGAGCAGTACGGCTGTCAGCTCGCGGAGAGTGCTGCCTGTGGTGCATATGTCGTCAATGAGAAGTATGTGCTTTCCCATGACCTTATCGGCGTCAGCGGCAAAGGCTCCGCGGAGATTGAGCGCTCTTTCAAGCTTGTTAAGCTCCTTCTGCGCCTTGGTGCTTTTTATCTTGCGGACAGCCCTTTCCTCTACGGCTATGCCAAGCTCCCTGCCCACCTCACGGGCTATGAGGGCGGACTGGTTGAAGCCGCGGCGGAAAGTGTCCCTGCGGTACATTGGTACGGGTACTATCATATCCGCGCCTTCGGAAGCACCCTCTGCGCGGAGCCTGTCCGCAAGTGCTCCGCCGAGAGCATAGGCGGCATTGCCGTCGGTGCCGTCTTTCAGCAGCAGGATCGCAGGTTTTATACTGTCATCGTAGTCAAATGCAGCCGTAAAGCTGACAGCTCCCTCAACGGAGAAGCCGCCCTTATAGCTGTTGAGCTTTGCCGCACAGCCGCCGCAGAAGCGGTCCATTGCTCCTATAATACCTCCGCAGACGGGACACCGCGTTGGAAAGAAAATGTGGAGAAGCCTTCGCTTCGTAATATATCTCATATCATCACCTATGGAAAAAGCTCCGTTTGCGGCGGAGCTTTTTTATCAGAAATACATGTATAGCTGGCATTTTATCATGCCGTTGTAGAGCTTTCTGCGCTTGCGTGCTTCTGCGCCGAAGAACTTCTCGAACTCCTCGTGAGGGGAGATGATATAGCTCTGTCTGCCGCCGCCCTTACCGAGAACTCTGCCCATTTTGCGGTAGATGTCCTCAGCCTCTCTCAGCTCGAGAAGTCTCTCGCCGTAGGGAGGGTTGCAGATAACAATGGAATTTTCGGGCTGAACGAACTTCGTTATATCAGCCTGCTCGATCTTCAGCCTTGATTTTATGCCTGCTTTGTGGGCGTTGTCGAGGGTGAGAGCAACTGCCGCATCGTCGATATCGGCGCCGATACCGTGGAACTCTGCGCTCCTGTCAACGCATTCGATAGCGCGTTTGCGCTCCTCCTGCCATATCTTTGAGTCAAAGCAGCTCCATTTCTCGGCTGCAAATCTCCTGTTGATACCGGGAGCTATTTTCAGTGCCTTCAGCGCCGCTTCGATAAGGAGTGTACCGCTTCCGCAGAACGGGTCGCAGACTATTGAGTCCGAGCGAACCCTTGCAAGGTCGATGATGCCTGCCGCGAGGGTCTCCTTAATGGGAGCCGCGTTGGAATTGCGCCTGTAGCCGCGCTTGTGGAGCCCCACACCGCTGGTGTCGAGGTAAATGGAAACAACGTCCTTGAGGATGCTGAACTTTATCTGCACCGTTGGACCTGTCTCGTCGAACCACTCTATGCCGTACTTGGATTTGAGTCTTTCCACGGCTGCCTTTTTTATTATGGACTGGCAGTCGGGAACGCTGTGGAGGGCTGAATTAAGCGAATAGCCCTTGACGGGGAATGCGTCCTCGGGACCGATGTAGCGCTCCAGCTCTGTTGCCTTTACGCCCTGAAAGAGCTCCTCAAAGGTGGTCGCCCTGAACTCTATGAGCTCGATGAGGACTCTCTCTGCGGTAGACAGGCAAAGATTAGCACGGGCGAGGATATTCTCGTCGCCCGTGAAGCTTATCTTACCGTCGCTGACCTTGAGGTCAGTTCCGCCTATTTTTTGTATCTCGTATTTGAGTACGCTCTCCAGACCGAAATGGCATGGACAGCAAAGTCTTATCTTGTTGTTCAAATTATCACCTGTTATCAGTATTCGAGTACACCTGCATCGCCGCCTGCACTGCCGCCGCCTGCGTCACCGCCGCCGCCGACATCGCCGCCGCCTGTGTATCCGCCGGCATCACCGCCGCCGCCGCTAACGTCGCCGCCGCCTGTGTATCCGCCTGCGTTACCGCCGCCGCCGCTTACATCGCCGCCGCCTGTGTATCCGCCTGCGTCACCGCCGCCTGTTGCAGTGCCGCCTGCTGCTGTGCCTGTGTCTGTACCTGTTGCTGTGCCTGCTGCTGCGCCTGTGTCGGTGCCTGTGCTTACATAGCCGTGTGCGCCGTCGCAGTAGGGAGGCGAGTAGGTATCTGTTATCTCGGACTTCCAGTAGCCCGTAACGCCCTTGCTGCAGTACTGGGAAGCTATCTTGCCCGTAGACTGACACATAGGCATTTCTATTACAGTCTTTACAGGCTCGAAGTCGCGTCCCGTATCGGGGTACATGGTGTTTGCATACTCACCGATTATGTTCTGCCATACCAGAGCGGAGATACCTGAGGTTACCTGTATACCGTCGACCTTGTATTTGAAGCCGATGGTAACGCCGCTGACGAAGTCGCGTGTAAGACCAACGAATGCCTCATCGAACCAGTCCTGTGTGGTACCTGTCTTACCGCAGACTACCTTATTGCTGAGCCTTGCGGCAGTACCTGTACCGTTTTCAACAACATTCTTCAGGAGACGGTTCATTACCCATGCGGTCTCGTCTGAGACAGCCTGTCTCGGGTTTCCGTTGTTCTCGTAGATTATCTGCTGTGAGCTGTCCTCGATACGGGTTATGAGGTGGGCTTCGTTGTAGATGCCCTGATTACCGTAGGGGAGGTAAGCGTTTACAAGGTTTTCAAGAGGAACACCTATTTCAAGAGCTCCGAGGCTGAGAGGCGACGGACCTGATTTATCGACTACTGTAAGTTGTAATCCCAGCTTCTCCTTGGAGAATTTGTATACTTCATCGACGGTGTATTTTTCTACCAGCTGAGCTGAGCAGGTGTTGAAGGACTGCTGGAGAGCGTAGTAAGTCTTGACGCTTCCGCCGCTTCCTGCCTGTCTTCCGTAGTTGAGAGGCCATGGCTGACCGTCGTCACCTGTTCTGGTAGGTGCGTCCTTGATATCAGAGCCCCATGAAATGTCGCCTGATTCGATACCGTAGGCATATCCTGCCACGGGCTTGATGGTAGAACCTACCTGACGGGGTTCCTTTACTGCGAAGTTTGTTACAAGTGAGCCTTCCTTGGGTCCTACGTTACCTACTGCACAGAGCACCTCGCCGTCGTAGTTGAGAGCTACGAAGCCGACATGAGGGAGATAGGTCTCGGCCTTGCCGTCGGGGTGTCCCAGAGGCTCGATATCTGCGGTAAATCCTGTTATCTCACGGGCATATGTGGGATAGAAGTTATAGAGGTCGGCAAGCTTGTCCTCGACGTACTGCTGCATATTGTCGTCGTATGAGGTGTATATCTTGTATCCGCCGTTGTCTATCTTTCTTCTTGCTGTTTCCTCATCGGGGATGTCGTACTTCTCCATGAAGATGTCCTGAGCTTCATAGTAAGCAGCATCGAGTATCCAGCTGTATATCTTCTGCTGTGCCTCCATGTCCTCAGCCGCTGACTCGGGGTGGTTCTTCTTGTACTCCTCGGAGTCGGTGAAAACAAGGGGGGTAACGATATACTGCTGATATTCGTCGAATGAGATAGCGCCGTTTTCGTAGAGCTTGTAGAGAACGTACTCCTGACGGGGCTTGTTGTTGGCACGGCCGTCAACTACAAGGGGCTGGGTCAGGTCGTCGTCCTTGTGGTAGTAAACGAAGGGACCGTAGTCCTCGGGGCTCTTGGGGATAGCTGCCAGAACAGCCGCCTCCGGAGTAGTGAGCTCCTCGGTGTTCTTTCCGAAGTAACGGATGGAAGCCAGCTGTATGCCGTTTGTGGAGCCGCCGAAGCTGATGTAGTTGAGGTACTCCTCAAGTATCTCGTCCTTGGAGTAGGACTTTTCCAGCTGCATGGCGGAGAATATCTCTCGTATCTTACGCTGAGGGGAGCGCTCGTTGTCTCCCGTCAGGTTCTTGATGAGCTGCTGTGTGATAGTCGAACCGCCCTGTTCCGTATCATAGAAGTGGAGGAACATATTGAGGAAGGCGGAGAATGTACGCTTGTAGTCAACACCGTCATGGACGTAGAAACGCTCGTCCTCGGTGTAAACGAAAGCATTGCGGACGTGCTGGGGTATCTTGTCGATGGTGATGGGGATACGCTGCTGTTGGTTCTGGTTGCGGTGGAGAAGAATGAGCTCCTTCTCGCCGTTTGCGTTGGTCTTGTTGCCGTAGAAGTAGGTATCGCTTCCCGATTCAAGCTGCTGAAGGGTTATGCTGGTGGAGTCGTCCATGAAGTTGAGGACGTAGACCGTCAGCGCGGTACTTACTATGGTTCCCGTGATGATGATGACAAGCAGCAGCGACAGCAGGGTGGTGGCGATGACCGTCATCAGCTTCTTGAAGATGATGAAGCCCTTGCTGTGTTTCTTCTTCTTTTTCTTGTGCGCAGGATCGCTGCGCATCTCCTTTTCGTCGGAGTGAGTTAATTCTTTATCCTTCATTTTGTCAGAATGACCGCCATATCCCGGCGGCAGCTCCTTTCAAAGATTTATATATTTTTTCTTCTTGTATATATAAATATACATTATACATTATAGCACGTTTGACGCAAAATGTTAAGTCCTTTCCGAAAAAATCGGCAATTTGTATAATATAGAAAAATCGGGAGATATTATTTACAGATATTTCGGCAAAGGAGTGGTATTATGACGCGCAGGAGCGCAAAAAGAGTGTATTTTACCATAGTGGCGGCACTGACCGCATCGGGCTTTCTGACCGTGTGTACACTGGGACAGGTGGTCCGCAGGCACAGGACGGAGGTGAGGCTTGCGGCTGCTGCCATTGAGGAGGGTGAGCCCCGTTTTCTTGTCCGCGAGAGCGGAGGACGCATCGCAGTTTTCAGGGACGGCGGCGAAAAGCCGTATCTGCTCCTTGATATACTGCCCTCGCTGCTTTCGGAGCAGGACAGAGAGCTGCTTGCCGAGGGGCTTTATTTCTCCTCGGAGCAGGAGCTCAGGCAGTTCATTGAGGACATCTCCTCATGAGGACTTTTGCGGCTTGCGGTGCTTTTTCTTTTTCCGCACCGAGAAGCCGAAGTCGCCAAGCTTTCTGCCGAGAGCGAAGTATTCACCGTGGGCGAATGCCATGAGTCCGCTCTGCTGGAGGTTCAGCTTTCCCTTGCTGTCGAGGTACTTCTCGTCGGCGTCTATGCCCACTATCTCCGCAAGGAACATGGTGTGGGAGCCCAGCAGCTTTGACTCCGTGACCCTGCATTCAAGGCTGACGGGGCACTCCTCGATAAGGGGAGCCGATACCATTTTTGCAGGAACGGTGTGCAGTCTGCACACCTCTATCTTGTTGACGTCCCTGCCGCTTTTTACTCCGCAGAAATCGGTGATGCGGCACATTGATGAGGTGGTAAGGTTTATGACGAATTCCCCCGACTCCTTTATGATGTCGTGGGAGTACCTCTCGGGACGGACGGATATATATGTCATGGGCGGACGGGTACAGACGATACCTGTCCAGCCTATGGTGAGGACGTTGGGAGAGTCCTGAGTGCCGCAGGTCACAAGAGCCGCAGGCACGGGAGCGAGAAGGGTGCTGCCCTTCCAGAATTGTTTAGCCATTTTTTCTCCTTTTGTAGTCGTGTTTCGGGGCACTGTCAGACCATGCACCCGAGGTGAAGCGTTTGTCCTTCAGCACATCTCTGTGGTCGGCAAAGCTGTACTTGCCTTTGACCTTTGTTATCTCGCCGTACTCGATGGCGTCGGTGGGACAGTTGCCGATACAAGCCATGCAGTGGGTACAGCTGGTGCCCCAGAGGGGCTTTTTCTCCGTGATGGAAATGTTGTTCAGGGGACAGACCTTCTCACACTTGCCGCAGCCCACGCACTTCTCATTGGCGAAGAAGTCCTTGGTGGGCATTTTGTACTTCGCCCACACCGGGTTGAAGGGCAGGGTGATTATCTTTTCAAAAAGGAATACATATCTCGCCTTCAGGCGTCCGCCGTTTCTTATGGCGGCAGCTATATCGTCCAGCTTGCTGTATGAGTTGAGTATGCGGCTGCGTATCTCCTCGCTGCTCTGTACCGGGTAGTGACCGATGTAGTAATTCCTCGGCATCACCAGCTCGGAATAGCCCATGAACTCCATTTTCTTTCTGCGGAAAAGCTTTTTTGCAAGGTATCCCGTGATACCGCTGTAGCCTGCGCTGTTTGAGATGAAGTATACCCTGCGGCTGCCTGTGAGCTGTGCCTTTTTCAGGTACTTGCTGAGAAATCTGGGCATCTCGCATATATAAACGGGCGCGCAGACAACAAAGGGCTTTTCGGAGCGTATTTCCGAGTAGTCACCCTTTTTTATCCTGCTGAGAAGGTCAACGCACTCGTCATCCAGCTTCTTTGCCAGCTCTGTGGCGAGAAAGCGTGTATTGCCTGTGGCTGAAAAGTAAAGGACCATAATTATTCCCCCTGATAAAGAAAAGACATCTTTCATATCCGTATGATGACATACACTATCATTATACCATCAGACAGCCTTTTTTGCAATCCTTTTTGAAAATTTGCTCCGCCGACGGTCTGCGACATATTTCGCGGCTCGTTGGTGGTATCATAAGGCATGAAAAGGCTGCACGGTGCAGCAAAAAGGAGGAAAGGACATGAATATTGACATAAAAAATGAGAATGGAGCGGCAATTGCAAGGCTCAGCGGTGAAATTGACCACCATAACGCCAAGGAGCTCCGCGCGGAGCTGGACCGCTTTATCGTAACGGCTCAGCCCAGAGAGCTTGCCATAGATTTCGGCGGTATCACCTTTATGGACAGCTCGGGCATAGGGCTCATAATGGGCAGGAGCAAGCTCATGAAGGAGTGCGGCGGCAGGCTGGAGGTCCGCAATCCCCAGCCCTATATACGCCGTGTGCTGAAGCTTGCAGGCTTGGAGCGCATTGTCAGAATAAGATAAAAGGAGAATAACTATGGAAATACTCAACGAGATAAAATTCATCATGCCCTCCCTGTCGGTGAATGAGGGCGCGGCAAGAGCGGTGGTGTCCTCATTTCTGATACAGGCGGACCCCACCGTGGAGGAGCTGTCCGACATACGCACGGCGGTATCGGAGGCTGTGACAAATGCGGTAGTCCACGGATACAGGCGCCAAAAGGGAAACATCGAGCTGACTGTGCGGCTCCTCCCTGACAGGGTCATATACATAAAGGTCAGGGACAAGGGCTGCGGCATTGCCGATGTTGAGCAGGCTATGGAGCCCCTTTTCACCACCGCTCCCGAGGAGGAGAGGTCGGGACTGGGCTTTTCGGTCATGCAGTCCTTCATGGACAGGCTGACAGTGAGAAGCGCTCCCGGCAAGGGCACCACCGTCATCATGAGAAAGAGGCTGTCTGCCCATGGAGACTGAAGTCAGGAAGCCCCTTGCCGAGGATAATCTGGGACTTGTCCATCTCTGCGCCAACCGTTTCCGCGGACGGGGCATCGAGTACGATGACCTTTACTCCGCTGGCTGCATCGGGCTGCTGAAGGCGGTAAAGGCTTTCGACAGCGGCAGAGGAGTGAAGTTCTCCACCTATGCCGTACCCGTCATACTTGGGGAGATAAAGCGGCTTTTCCGTGAC
Source organism: Ruminococcus sp. (assembly GCA_017519145.1). Lineage (GTDB taxonomy): Bacteria > Bacillota > Clostridia > Oscillospirales > Ruminococcaceae > Ruminococcus. The sequence goes on along the minus strand of JAFWTA010000001.1, from coordinate 34,933 downwards.
GGCGGCGCAGTCCGCGTCAGCAGGAGCCTGAAGGAGCTTTCCATGCGGCTGAGCCGTATCTGCGAGGACTTCCGACAGCGTGAGATGAGGGAGCCCACAGTGGCGGAGCTGTCACAGCTATCGGGGGAGAGCGAGTCTGCCGTGGCAGAGGCGCTTTGCGTGAGTCAGCCTCCCGTGTCCCTTACCGCAGGGGACGATGACGAGGGTCAGACCGATATCCCTACGGAGTCCCCCGACGAGAGCATAACCGACCTGCTGGCGCTGAGGCAGATAATGGCGCGGCTCCCCGACAGTGACCGCGCCCTGCTTGAGCTCAGGTACTTTCGCGGACTCACCCAGACAAAGACCGCTCAGGCGCTGGGAATGACGCAGGTGCAGGTGTCAAGGCGCGAAAAAAAGCTCCTCACTCAGATGAGAGAGGAGCTGCTTAGCTGAATATTACTGTGCCATGGATAAGAACTGCTCGATGGTGGGAACGTTTTCAATGGCATTGGATGAGAGGAATGCATAGTAGGAGAGTACCTTGGAGGCATCAACTGCGTCAACAGTACCGTTCTTGTCGATGTCGCCTGCCCGTCTCTGAGCGAAATCCATCTCTGCTTCCTTGTTTGTGGAGGTGCGTGAGTATTCCGCAAGGATATGGGAAGCGTCAACTGCGTCTATCTTTGAGTCTCTTGTGACATCGCCTGTTTCCTTTATGTAGGAGCCTGTGAGAAGAACTATCTGAAGAGCTCTGCTGTCTGCCCATTCGTATGCGGTGGAGTCCATGTATGCCATGATAACGCCCTTGTATGTGTTCAGCGGAACTCTGGGATCGTAGCTGTTGCAGACGGTGCATTCCGTTTTTTCGTTCATTATACGGGCTTCACCATTGTAAACGGAAACCTCTTTAAGTGCGGGGCACTCTGCGAATGCGCCTTCACAAATGGTGTTGACCCATTCGGGACACACGATGTTCTCTATGTAGGCGCTGCCTGTGAAGGCGTTGGGCTCTATTGTCTGTATGCCCTTGGGAATGGAGAAGAATGTGCTCTTTTTGCCCGAGGGATATACCACAAGGTCTCCCATATCCGTACGGTAGATCACACCGTCAACGATCTTGTATGTTTTATAGATGTTTGAGCTGTCCATGCCTGTGAATGCCTCAAGAGAGGTACAGCCTGCAAAGGATCTCGGACCGATACGTCCGGGATCGCCTGTGAACTTCACTGTTTTCAGGTTAGTGCAGTTTTCAAACGCGCTGTTCTTTACATCACGGATATTCTTTCCGATAGTTACCGAGACTAAGTTATCGCTGCCCTTGAAGGCGTTCTGTTCAATTTCGGTAACAGGGACATCGCCTATGGAGTCGGCAATGGTGAGGCTGAGATTTTTCTGATTGGTTGACGCGCCGAGAGCTGTGTAATGGTCAAGGAAAAATGAGTAGATAACATTGTCCTTTTCTGTGTCCATAGCGTCCAGCTGAGTCTTTCTGCCGTGGGCAATGAGCTCGAAGTGGTCGTACTTTTCCTTTTCCTGAACGTATTTTGTCTCGGAAACTTCCTTGCCGTCGATCATGTATACGATATTTGTTTCGCCCATTTCTTTCATCTCGGAATTGTCATTAAAGGAGATCTCTCTGGTGAAAACTCCCTTTTCGAGCTTGAAATATGTGAGACTCACCTCGCCCATGTGCCTGTCATAGTTAACGAGGTAATGAGCGTTGGGATCGGCGAATGCGTTGCCGTAGGTGCCGAGAACGACGGGCTGTGAGAGCTTGTTGTTATAGAATGAGTAGACAACACAGCGTCCGCTGCGTCCTCCGTTCTGTGAGACAAAAAGCTCCGGCACTCTGTCGTGGTCGATGTCGTACAGCTCGAAGCGTGAGCCGGAAGTAATGTCCTTGTCGGTGAAGTCGAACTCCTCCGAGCCGAAAAAGTCCGAGAGCACCACATGGTATGCCGCCTGCCACGAATCGAAGCTGATATTGTCATAATTTTTTGTCTCGATAGCCTGTGCTGTCAGTGGTAATGCTGCGGTGAGCAGCGCTGCTGCGGAAAATGCAGCTGTGATCTTTCTGATCTTCATGGAAAGTCCTCCTAAATAAATATTACTGCCATAAGGCAGCCCCTTAATGTAAATAATTATACATCATACACACGGAATAATCAATGCTTTTTTAAAATTTTTTCAGGCACACTCAGTAAAAAATTCCTCATTTATTGCTGAAATCGACAAACGGCGTTGACAAGGTATGCGAAAAGATGTATAATAATGATGTTAATAAACTCGTAACAATGCCAATATTTAAAAAGAGAGGGGTTTCTTGATATGGCAAAAAATCTTTTCAAAAGAGCAGCTGCTGTAGTATCGGCTGCTGCCGTGCTCCTTGTTCCGTCAGTGAACAAGCTGCCAAAGGAAAAAGCAGTCGCAGCTCCCGACGAGTATCATGACGACTGGCTCCATGTCAACGATAAGGCACAGATCGTTGATATGAACGGCAACGAGGTCTGGATGACAGGCGTCAACTGGTTCGGCTACAACGTAGGAAGCCAGATATTCGACGGTGCATGGTCAGCTAATGTACACCACTGTCTCGACCTTATCGCAGACCACGGCTTCAATCTTCTCCGTGTTCCTATGTCAACGGAGATACTTCTCCAGTGGAAGGCCGGCAAGCCCGACCCGATTATCAAGCTCAATGAGTACGAAAATCCCGAGCTGACCGTTGAGGGCGTTGAGGGCGGTACTCCCATGTACAGCTTCGACATCTGGAATCAGGTAGTCAAGTGGTGCCGCGAGAACGGTATCAAGATCATGATGGACGTTCACTGCGCTACAACCAATGCCGCAGGTCATAACTACGCTCTGTGGTATGACACAAACTTCAGCGAGAAGGACTGGCTGGACGCTCTGGCTTGGTTCTCCGACTACTACAAGGACGATGACACCATCATCGCCATCGACCTCAAGAACGAGCCTCACGGCAAAAAGGACGACGGTATCTTCGCAAAATGGGACGGCTCAAAAGATGCGAATAACTGGCGCTATGCCGCCGAGAAGGGCGCTAAAGCCTGCCTCGACCAGAATCCCAACCTGCTCATCATGGTAGAGGGTATCGAGGTATATCCCAAGACCGACAAGGGCTTTGACTGGAATTCACCATCCACTGATTACGGTCATTATGGCGATCCCGAGTACCAGCCCTATTATGGTGCATGGTGGGGAGCTAATTTCCGCGGCGTAAGGGATTATCCCGTAGACCTTGGCGAGCATCAGAGCCAGCTGGTATATTCACCTCATGACTACGGTCCCGAGGTATACAAGCAGACATGGTTCTATCTTGAAGATCCTTCCAAGACCTTCAGCAGAGAGACTCTCCTTGACGATTACTGGAGAGATACATGGGCATTCCTCGTTGAGGAGAACATCTCACCCCTGCTCATGGGCGAATGGGGCGGCTGGGTCGATGCGGAGCACGACAAGACAGGTGAAAATGTTCACTGGATGCAGGAGCTCCGCGACTATATGATCGACAAGCATATCCACCATACATTCTGGTGCTTCAATGAGAATTCATCGGATACAGGCGGACTTGTTTACGATAACTTCCAGAAGTGGGACGATGTCAAGTACGAGTTCATCAAGCCTGCCCTCTGGCAGACCACAGACGGCAAGTTCGTAAGCCTTGACCACACTATCCCGCTGGGACGCGCAGGCAACGGTATCTCGCTTTCCGAGTACTACGGCGGCGCTTCAACTCCCAGACCTGCGACCTCCACAACTACAACCATCTCCACAGCATCAACAACAACCACTTCTGTTACAACTACAACAACTGCCGATACAACAACTACCACTACTACTACATCAGGTCCTACTATCCACCCCGGCTATGACTTCAGGGGCGTTGATTCATACCCCACAAAGACGGTTTATGAGCAGGGTGAGGAGCTCGACCTCAGCGGTCTTATGTTTGGCGGTACTCCACAGGGCGGTGCAGGCTCAGGCGGCGGAAGATATACTGACGCCGATGTCAGCGACAGCATCGTGACCATTAAAGACAGCAGCGGCAAGGAATACACCAAGGATAAGTTCAAGACACTTCCCGCAGGTGAGTACACTGTAAATATCAAGGGCGGCGTTGGTGACTATTACAAATACACCTACTGCTACGGCGTGGACATCTCCTATAAGGTGACCATAAAGGGCGGCAGCAGCGAAGCAACAGTCTGGGGCGACACAAACTGTGACGGAACAGTTGAGCTTGCAGATGCTATCCTCGTAATGCAGTGCCTTGCAAATCCCAATAAGTACGGCGAGGGCGGAAGCTACGAAAAGGCTCTTACCGCACAGGGCAGAATAAATGCCGATGTTGATAAGTCCACAGTGGGACTTACTTCAAATGACGCTCTCAGGATACAGGAGTTCCTTCTCAAGAAGAGAACCACTCTCGTTCCCGAGTAATGAGCGGAATATAATACGATAAAACAGTTCAGCCATATGCATAAAATCTCCTATTCAGATCTGTGCGTATGGCTGACTTTTATTGTGTAATACAAAACATTATCACGATAATATCGATTAACAAAAATATCTAAACATATTCTTTTTAGTTGATAAGGGTTCAAATACTATCAGAGCGGTTAAAGTGATTCGGAATTTAATTTACTGCAATTAAAGATCGGACTTAGTGTTCGCTCTTTTGATATTTAGCTCTCCCCGGACCAGACAGGTGGGGGCCGCCAAAAATGACTTTACAAGTCGGAAGATATCTGTTATAATTGTATTTGAAAAAATCTTAATTAAAGGTGATGTTATGAAAAAAGCACTAATTTTTGCTGTAATTTGTGCGGCAGCTCTTACTGCCTGCAACAAAAATAAAACTGACATCGATCACGAAACAGTAACTACAACTGAGGCAGCGACCACAGCAACTATAGAACCCGAGACTACAGCTACATCTTCAACAACAGTCACAACAACTGCAACCACCACAGTTACAACGACAGAGACTGTAAATACGGCTGATGAAGACGGCGAGCCAACGGTCATACGAATTGAAAAGCTTCCGGAAGATATATTTGAGGAGTATGAATTCAACACTTTCAGGTATTACAACGGACGTACCTATGACGACCTTACTGAGGAGGAAAAAGAAAATCCTGCTTCGTTCCCACTTTACAGCACTCTTGATGGCGAGCTGACAGATGAACACAAGCAAATGCTTTATGATTATTTTACAAGTCATGAGTTTGAAGAAGTCGATCATACTTATACGTACTATCTCTGGGACTGCGGCTTGCCTCATGACAAGTCGGCTGCAAAAAATCTTATATGGCTCATCATGGCATATAACAAAGAATGGCTCGAAAGACCACATATGAACGGAAATTATGAATTCATCTTTTCTGCTGACAGAAAATACTTTGCTTTGAGAGAAGGATTAAGCGGAGGCTTTAATACATACAAAATAGATGATCCCGAAGAACTGGATTTTCTTTATGACCTTGTACCTCAGTAATGAATATCTTTCCCTGCCTGAGTGGCGGGGAATTTCATTTTTATAATGAAAAAAGTCCTTTACAAAATAAGGTGTTTCTGATATAATTATACTGAGTAAATATGTTTGAAAAGAGGTAAAGCTTTGGCTAACGACAAGATCAGAAATTTCTGTATTATAGCGCATATAGATCACGGCAAGTCCACCCTTGCCGACCGTATCCTCGAAAAGACCGAGACCGTCGCTATCCGCGATATGGAGGATCAGCTTCTGGACAATATGGACATCGAGCGTGAGCGCGGTATCACCATCAAAGCCCGTGCGGTTCGTCTGAAGTATACCGCTCAGGACGGCGAGGACTATATCTTCAACCTCATCGACACTCCCGGTCATGTTGACTTCAACTACGAGGTGTCGCGTTCTCTTGCAGCCTGCGAGGGAGCTATCCTTGTGGTGGACGCTTCACAGGGTATAGAGGCGCAGACCCTTGCCAACACCTATCTTGCCATTGAGCATGACCTTGAGGTAGTCCCCGTGGTCAACAAGATAGACCTGCCCTCGGCAGACCCCGAGAGAGTATGCAGCGAGGTTGAGAACGTCATAGGTATACCTGCCATGGACGCTCCCCGTATCTCCGCAAAGATGGGCACTAACATCGAGGCGGTGCTGGAAAAGATAGTAACGGATATCCCCGCTCCCAAGGGTGACCCGGAAAAGCCCCTGAAGGCGCTTATCTTCGACAGCTACTATGACTCCTACAAGGGCGTTATCATCTACGTCCGCGTCAAGGAGGGCAGAGTCAAGGTGGGGGACAATATCCGACTTATGGCTACGGGAGCTGTTTTCAACGTGGTTGAGGCAGGCTTCATGGACGCCACAAATCTTGTGAACAACGGCAGCCTCGAAGCAGGTGAGGTCGGCTACATCGCCGCTTCCATCAAGAGCATCGGCGATACTCAGGTGGGTGATACTGTCACCAATGACGAATTCCCCTGCGATGAGCCCCTTCCCGGCTACCGCAAGGTAAACCCAATGGTGTTCTCGGGTATCTATCCTGCTGACGGCGCCAAGTACGGAGACCTCCGCGACGCACTGGAGAAGCTCCAGCTCAATGACGCATCTCTTTCTTTCGAGCCCGAGACCTCCGTGGCACTGGGCTTCGGATTCCGCTGCGGCTTCCTCGGACTCCTCCACATGGAGATAATACAGGAGCGCCTTGAGAGAGAGTACAACCTTGACCTCATAACCACAGCCCCTTCCGTTATCTACAAGGTCACCATGACCAACGGCGAGGTGCAGTATATAGACAATCCCACCAACTATCCCGACCCTGCGCTTATTCAGGTGGCTGAGGAGCCCATGGTAAAGGCGAGCATTCTCGCTCCCTCGGACTACGTCGGCAACATCATGGAGCTGTGTCAGGACAGGCGAGGTGTGTTCAAGGACATGAAGTACCTTGACGATACCCGTGTGGAGCTTCACTATGAGCTTCCGCTGAATGAGATAGTATACGATTTCTTCGATGTGCTGAAGTCCCGTACCAAGGGCTATGCTTCCTTTGACTACGAGATGATGGGCTATGTTCCCAGCAAGCTTGTAAAGCTGGATATACTCCTCAACGGCGATGTGGTGGACGCTCTCAGCTTCATCATCCACACTGACAAGGCTTACGGCAGAGCCCGTAAAATAGCCGAAAAGCTCAAGGAGAACATTCCACGTCAGCTCTTTGAGGTGCCTATTCAGGCTGCCATCGGCGGCAAGATAATCGCCCGCGAGACCGTAAAGGCTGTGCGTAAGGACGTTCTTGCAAAGTGCTACGGCGGCGATATCACCAGAAAGAAGAAGCTGCTTGAAAAGCAGAAGGAAGGCAAAAAGCGTATGCGCCAGCTGGGTACCGTAGAGGTGCCGCAGGAGGCGTTCATGAGCGTTCTGAAGCTTGACAGCTGAGAACGGGAGGCTTATTATGATAAACTATATCATCCTCGGACTGCTCTGTGCGGTCCTGATACTGAGTATCATAACGGTTTTGACCGAGTTTTTCATCGGAAAGAATACAGGCGCAGGACGCTTTCTCCGCGCCATAAGGATAAGGCTCCGCGAAAAGTCGCGGACAAGCTTCTGCGTCACAGCCATAGTCCTGCTTATCTTCGGACTTGCGGCAGGTGACGACAGGAAGCTCATGCTGCTTGCGGCTCTGGGAATAATGCTGGTGACTCTTATGGTCCTCCACCCCGAGGACTTCCTCAGCATTTTCCGTACAAGACGCAAGGCAAAGAAGAAAACTCTGCTGCCGCTGACACCCAAGCTTGCGGGAGAGGTTCCTGCTGCAAAGCTTGCAAAGGTGCTGGAGCCCATTGAGACAGAGGTAATTGCAGAGGAAGGAAAGGAATAAATATGAGCAGTATATACGAGTGCCCCTGCTGCGGCAAGAAAACCTTCAATCCGCTGAGCAAGGCAATGGCAGGGACAATGAAGTCAAAGGGAAAGAAATGCACGAAGTGCGGCAAGCGCTGCGTCAACGGAAAGGGCGCAACTGTTTTCGCGGCACTGTACTTCACCATATCCTTTATCTGCATCGTCATCGTCTTTATCCACGGACAGGACAGTGAATGGTGGTACACCCACGAGATGCCTATCGTACTGGGACTGATACTGAATATGCTCATCGTGCCGAGGATAGTCAACGGCTTCTTCTTCAAGATGATGGAGACCGTCCGCATTGATGCCTACGAAAAAGAGAAATGACACTGGGAATTTATATCCATGTGCCCTTCTGCGGAAAGAAGTGCGCCTACTGTGATTTTTACTCCGTGGGCTGGACAAAGCAGAGGGCAGAGGACTACACAGAGGCGGTGCTGAGAAACATCCGCCATTACAGCGACAAGGCTCAGACCGTGGATACGGTCTATTTCGGGGGAGGGACTCCCTCGCTGCTGACAACGGCTCAGCTTCAAAGCATAATAAACGAAATAAACGGCAGCTTCGCACTTGACGGGGCTGCCGAAATAACTATTGAGGCAAATCCCTGCACCCTTACGCCGCAGAAGCTTTCGGAGCTCCGCAGTATCGGCGTGAACAGGCTGTCTGTGGGAGTCCAGTCAATGAGGGACGAGGAGCTCCGCGTGCTGGGGAGAGTCCACACTGCCGAAAGGGCGGAGCAGGCTGTGCTGGACGCAGCCGCCGCAGGCTTCGGGAATATCTCCTGCGACCTGATGATAGCCCTGCCCGACCAGACTGCGGAGAGCCTGCGCTATTCCATAGAGCGCATGACCGCGCTTCCCGTGCAGCATATCTCAGCCTATATCCTCAAGATCGAGGAGGGGACTCCTTTTGACTGCGAGGAGATAAGGGGACGGCTGCCCGATGAGGAGACTTCCGCGGAGCTGTATCTCGAAATGGTCAGACTTCTGGAGGAGAGAGGCTTTGCACAGTATGAGGTGTCAAACTTCGCCAAGGAGGGCTTTGAGAGCCGCCACAACTGCCGCTACTGGAAGTGTCTGGACTATCTCGGCATAGGTCCTGCCGCCCATTCCTGCTATAAGGGGAAGCGCTTTGCCGCAGAGCGTGATATTGACGGCTTTATAGCAGCTCCCTTTCAGAAGGTCACTGTCACCGATGAAGCTCCCTGCGGCTTTGAGGAGTTCGCCATGCTGCGGCTGAGACTGAGGGAGGGGTTGTCCCTCTGCGATGTCGGGGAGCACAGGGCGGAGATAATGAAGAAGCTGCCGCCCCTTGTGAAGGAGGGCTATGCACAGACCGATGGCGAGAGGGTATGGCTGACGGCAAAGGGCTTCCTCATGTCAAATTCGGTGATAGAGTATCTTATTTTCTGAAAAATGCAACACTCCGCTGAAACTTTCCGTATGTTATAGTGAAAGGAAACGTTTCCGATGCATACGAAAGGAGTGTTACTATGAAAAAGATGAATGGATTTATTTCAGCGGCAGCCTGTACGGTGCTTCTTGCAGGCTTCGGAGCCATGACATTCAGCGCAAGGGCAGCAGAGAATGAGACCGCGGATATTCCCGAAGCAACCGTGGAATATACGGGAACACTGCCCGTTACATCCGAGTCTGTCGTAACTACGGTCACAGCTTCAGATGAGAACAGCGAGCTTGAGAAACTGAGGAACAAAGGTCAGAGAGCGGCAGGCGAGTACGTCCGTCAGGAAAAGATACTGCTCGGAGAGCTTGCTCCCGATGCGCCCCGTATCACCCTTGATGAGGCAGAAGCTATCATCAGCGGCGGCGGTACTGTTTACGAGATAATGGAACGCTTTAACAGCATACATGGATATCCCGATTTTTTAGGCGGAAGCGGCATTACCCGTGCGGAGTACTGGCTCGGCGAGGACGACAGCAATATGCTGCTGATGTATATTGAGGAACCGAAGATATGGTTCATTGATGAAAATGGTGAACTGACAGCATATCGGCTCGATTCTGACAGAGGCATAGCAGGCGACGCTAACGGTGACGGGTTTTTCAATATTTCCGACGTAGTAGCTGTGCAGAAATGGCTGCTGGGCAGGGAGGATATCAGTTTCCCCGACTGGCACTCAGCCGATGTCAACAGCGATGGAAAAGTCGATATTTTCGACCTTTGCGCCATGAAAAGAATGCTTATATCGGATCTGTTCTGAATAGAAAAGCGGAGCATAAAGCTCCGCTTTTTTTACTTTGAAAGGTCGTGTATAATCCTGTCGAATGTGGGGAAGTCCTTGTCGTAGGTCTCCTGCATATCCTCCTGACTTGCATTGATAAGACCTCTCGGTCTGCGCAGTGCAAGGTACATATCGTCGGGGATATCAGACCTGCTTACGCCTATCTTGTCCGCAAAATCGGTATCCTTCAGATAGTAGAAGTACTTTCCGCTGATATGGGGATCGTCGGGGTAGAGCTCCGAAAGATCCACAAAGGACTCAGTCGGTTCAAGGAGCTCGTCCGAGGTCTTTTTGTTGCCGATGACCACCACGGACTCATCGTTGCCAAGGAAGTTGGTCAGTTTGTTGGTGACGCCCTTGATGTAGTTCTGGTATTCGTCATCGCTGTAGGGGATGTAGTAAACCGAGACTAAGACCTTGCCGTTGCCGTTGGAGTCCTCGCCTAATTCGGTGAAGTACTCCTCCAGATAGGCGGAGTTGCCGACGGTTTCGTTGTCGCATAGCATGAGTATTACCATGTCGGGATTCGGCTTAGTCAGCAGGTCGTAGGCAAGATAGCCGCCCAGTGCCAGGAAGAACACTCCCAGACCCAGCCACCACTTGTTGTGGTAGAAGAAGTTGCCTATCTTTTTCCAGAATGAGAGCTTTATCTCCTCTTCCTTTTCTTCGTGGATGGTGGACTCGCTCTCCTCAACTATGCCCTGCTTCAGGCGCATGAGCTCTATCCTCTCGTCCTGAAGCTGCTTTTCGTAAGCCTCGCGCTTCTGCTTTTCCTTTTCGGCATAGCGGCGTTCAGCCTCGCGCTGCTGAGCCTCAAGCTCTGCCTCGCGCTGCTTTCTGAGGTCCTTGTTCACCTGAAAAAGGCTCTTGTTTATCTCAAGCTTTTCGTCGCTGTCGGGAGCTGCCTTGGGTGTGTTTTTTTCTTTTTCTTTCATACTTTATTCCTTACGATAACGGGCGGCATAAGCCGCCCGTACTGTTATTATTCCTCTGTCTTGTCTTCCTTTTCCTGACGTCCGCCGTTTGCAGGGAGGGACTTGAGTGTGGGGAAGAGAAGTACGTCTCTGATGGAAGCACTGTTTGTCAGCAGCATTACCAGACGGTCGATACCGTAGCCGATACCGCCCGTAGGAGGCATACCGATCTCCAGAGCATTGAGGAAGTCCTCATCTGTGCGGTTAGCTTCCTCGTCACCCTGACTGAGAGCTTCTTCCTGAGCCTTGAAACGCTCACGCTGATCGATAGGATCGTTGAGCTCTGAGTAAGCGTTACACATTTCTCTTCCTGTTATGAACAGCTCGAAACGCTCAACATAGTCGGGAGCATCGGGCTTCTTCTTGGTAAGGGGAGATATCTCGATGGGGTGATCCATGATGAATGTAGGCTGGATAAGGTGCTCCTCAACGAATGCCTCGAAGAAGAGGTTGAGGATATCGCCGCGCTTGTGGCGAGCCTCATACTCTACGCCCTTTTCATCTGCTATCTTGCGGGCTTCCTCGAGAGTCTTTATCTCGCTGAAGTCAACGCCGGAGTACTTCTTTACAGCGTCGATCATGGTAAGTCTCTCAAAGGGCTTGCCCAGGTCGATCATGTACTCGCCGTAGGGAACGCAGGTAGTACCGCATACTTCCTGAGCAACGTGGCGGAACATATTCTCTGTGAGGTCCATCATGCCGTAGTAATCGGTGTAAGCCTGATAGAGCTCCATGAGTGTAAACTCGGGGTTATGACGGGTGTCAACACCCTCGTTTCGGAAAACTCTGCCGATCTCATAGACTCTTTCAAGTCCGCCTACGATGAGTCTCTTGAGGTAGAGCTCCAGACTGATACGGAGCTTAACGTCCTCGTCGAGAGCGTTGTAGTGAGTCTCGAAGGGCCTTGCAGCCGCGCCGCCTGCGTTGGATACCAGCATGGGAGTCTCAACTTCCATGAAGCCCTGTGCGTCCAGGTAGCGTCTGATGGATGAGATTATCATTGAGCGCTTGATAAATGTGTCCTTTACCTCGGGATTGATAACGAGGTCGAGGTAGCGCTGACGGTATCTTGTATCAGTGTCCTTGAGTCCGTGCCACTTCTCGGGGAGGGGCAGGAGTGACTTTGTGAGGAGGGTGATGCTCTTTGCGTGGATAGATATCTCACCCTTGCGTGTTCTGAAGACATAGCCCTCAACGCCGATGATATCACCGATATCCCACTTTTTCTTGAACTCCTTGAAAAGGTCTGCACCGATATCGTTGGAACGAACATATACCTGTATACGGTCGGACTTGTCGCGGACGTCGATGAAGTTGGCCTTGCCCATGTCTCTCCAGCTCATGATACGGCCTGCGATGCGGACGATATTCTCGTTAAGCTTTTCAAGCTCGGCAGCCTTTTTCTCCTCGTCGTCGCCCACAGCAGCGAGTATCTCGGCTTCCTTTGCCTCATACTCAGCCTTGTACTGTGCAGCGTGACCTGTAACGTCGAACTTTGTGATAGTGAAGGGGTCGTGACCCAGCTCGCGGAGATCAGCCAGCTTGTCGAGTCTGTCCTTCTTGAGTATATTTATATCCTGAGCAGGCTCCTCTTCAGCCTGAACAGGGGAATTGACCTGATTTTCGCTCATATTTATATCCTTTCGATTACTTGGAGATCTCAACGACCTCGAACTTCAGCTCGCCTGCGGGAGCTTCAACGATGAAGATATCGCCGACTCTCTTCTTCATGGCAGCCTTGCCGATAGGAGACTCGTCCGAAATGAGACCCTCTCTTACGTTTGCGTGGTTGGTACCAACGATGGTGAATGTTTCGAGCTTGCCTGTATCGAGGCGCTTGATAGTGATCTTTGAGCTCATACCGATCTCGTCAACAGAGATGCTCTCGTCATCAACGATCTCAGCGTTGTCGATGGTATACTGGAGCTCCTGTATGTGAGCTTCGAGGATAGCCTGTTCATTTTTTGCCTCATCGTACTCAGCGTTCTCGGAGAGGTCTCCGTAAGAACGGGCAACTTTCAGTCTTTCGGCAACTTCCTTACGTTTATTGATCTTGAGATCATCGAGTTCAGCGACGAGCTTGTCGTAGCTTTCTCTGGACATCTTCTTTGTAGCCATATCAATGCACTCCTTATATGATTTATTTCGGGAGAGAATCAACACAAAGTTCCCCGAAGCTTAAATAGCATTACATATTATTATACTATATCACGCCGAAAAAGTCAACCCTGAAAGATCAGAAATAAGTGGTGAGTGGTCAGATCCAGGGGAGACGCTCTGCTGTGTGTTTACTCTCAGGACAGCTCACCTGCTGTATACTGTTCAGCCATGGCAAATATGGGCTGGAGCTGCTCTGCGTCTTCCATCAGATAATAATTACCTCCGCCTCCTTCGGCAACGCTCCATTTTACGCCAATCACCGTCATATCCTTTGAAAATGCCAGCATATGATCTCCTGAAGCACGGGGAACGCTGACAGAAGCATAGAAAGCGACCTGACTGTAGTCGGGAGGGCTTTCCTGATCGTCGAAGAAGTGATAGTCAGTGTCATCAACAGGGGACAGGTCGTGAGAAATGATATAGTCCTGTATCAGCTGCTTTTCGCTGTCGGTGGGTTCATAGGGAAGGGGGGCTTCTTTACCGGGATAAAAGTTCAGACTTGTCAGTGTTATCCCCTTTATATCCTCCTCGGCATTTGGCTCGTCTTCGGCAGTGATCGTATTGCACAAGTCTGTGTGCATAGTCCTGCGTGGTGGGACTGTTGTGGTGACTGTCGCTGTTTCAGTAGTCCCAGCAGCATAAGTTGTGGTTTCAGTAGTATTTGCGGCAGCTGTGGTGCTTTCAGCAGTTGATACGCTTGCCGTTGTGTCAGCACTCTCTTCACTGAGGGAGCTTTGCTGTGCATTGCATGATGTAAGTAAAGCTGCAAATAACACAGCAGCAGATAATTCTTTTTTCATGTTTTCCTCTTTATATTGATAATGGAACGCATTCTGGCGTTCTGTGTTAATGATATGAATAAGGAGACAGCATCTGCTGTCTCCCTGAGTGTTACTGTAAAGCCGCCATAGCAGCGTCAACAGCTGCTGCGTACTGATCGTCGTAAGCCTCGTCAGTGTTCTCAACGGAGATATCGGGAGTAAGTCCCACGCCGTCATAGCACTCCGAGCGCTCTGTCTTGTACTTTGCAACGGTAAGAACTACCGCGCCCTTGTTGTCGAACTCAGTGGTCTGCTGCATAACGCCCTTGCCGAAGGTCTTTTCGCCCACAAGCTGAGCACCGCCGAAATCACGGAGAGAAGCCGCAAAGAGCTCCGCAGCGCTGGCTGTCTTGCCGTTTACAAGCACTACCATGGGCAGATCAAGTGCAGCCTCGTCTGAGTAGACCAGAGTCTCGCTGTGACCGTCCTTATATTCCGCGGTGGCGATAACGCCCTCGGGAAGCAGCGGGTCAAGGCAGTCCGACAATGATTCCACTATACCGCCGCCGTTGTCACGGACGTCGAATATAAGAGCCTTTGCACCGTTTGAGGTAAGTCTCTCAAGAGTCTCAACGAATTGCTGTGGAGTATTCTTCTTGAAGCCTGTTATGGTGATACAGCCAACGAACTCGTTGACCATCTCGCCGCTTACGGTAATTACTTCGATGGAGCGGCGTGTAAAGGTATAGTCCTTATCGATACCGCCTCTGCGGACGGTTATGTTTATCTCTGAGCCCTCTGTGCCGCGCATAGCCTCGATGGACTCATCAAAGCCTGCCGCAAGAACATCAACGCCGTCGATAAGGGTGATTATGTCGCCTGTGCGGAGACCTGCCTCCTCAACGGGAGAGTCGTCCATGATATCGGCGATGCGGATATAGCCGCTCTCGTCCTCATCGAGAGTGAGACCGAGTCCCACAAGCTGACCCTCGTCCTCGCTCTGCTCCTCCAGATATTCCTCCTCTGTAAGGTATTTGGAGTACTGGTCGTCGAGTCCCGAGATATAGCCTTTCAGAATACCGTCGCTGAGGTCGCCCTCATTGATATCGCCGAGGTAGTGTTCGCGGACGTAGGAGTCAAGGGTCTGGAGCGAGTTGTACTTTCTGCCCTTTTCGTTGACGTCAACTACCTTTTTGTTGAAGCTCTGCAGTGAGAAGAATGACGTAAGTATAAAGGTGACCGCAGAAGCGATAGCGATAAGGCTCAGCGCAAGGCCAAGGCTGATTTTCTTATTCATATTATCATCGCTTTCTGGCAAAAATTCGGGCAGTTGCAAAGAACTGCCCTGAATCTGATTTCTGCATTTTACGGACTAACGTAGCCCAAGGGGTCATTTGCGACACCGTTCACGCGGACCTCAAAGTGGAGGTGAGCGCCTGTTGACCAGCCTGTTGAGCCGATGTAGCCGATGACCTGTCCCTGCTCTACATACTGACCGACGGAAACAGCTGCCGATGACAGATGACCGTAGAGTGTCGAGTATGTACCGTCGTGGGAGATTATAACGTAGTTTCCATATCCTCCGCCGCAGCCGCAGCTGGAGTTCTTGGCATAATTGTGTGAGCATGAGTTGTTAACGGCGATAACTGTACCTGACTTTGCAGCACAGGCAGCTCCGCCCATGATACCTGCATCGCCCACGTCGATACCTCTGTGGGTGGTGCCCCATCTGTATCCGTAGCCGCTGGAGATGTAGCTGAATCCGGGAGCAGGCCATGAGAAGCCCGATGCGGAAGGAGCGGGGATGTAAGCGGGCTCGCTTGTTACAACGGGAGTGTATGATGTATCGCCCTGCTGTGCAGCCTGCTGAGCGGCAGCAGCTGCTGCGGCAGCTCTTTCCTGAGCCAGTCTTGCCTGTTCAGCCTCATAAGCAGCCTGTGCAGCTGCAGCCTGACGGGCGATCTCAGCTTCGATCGCAGCCTCCTCGGCGTCCAGCTGAGCGATGTAGTCCTGAAGCTCAGCCTTATCCAGCTCAAGGGTCTGCTGTTCCATAGCGATACGGTTGATCTCGTCCTGAGTCTGGCTCATCTTATCGTTAAGGCTTGCCATTTCGGCATCTTTTTCTTCCTTACGCTTTTTCTGATCTTCGAGTCTCATTTCGAGTGTGAGCTTTTCTGTCTCAAGATCCTTCTTGGACTGCTCCATATTGTCGATCTCTGTGAGGATATCTGTGATGAGCTCCTCATCGTAGGAAGCGATACGGTTTACCATCTCAACTCTTGAGAGCATATCATAGAAGCTGGATGTACCTACCATTACGGTAGCGAGGTTATCGTTTCCGGTAACATACATAGCGCAGAGGCGCTTCTTGAACAGCTCGACGTTCTCGTCGATCTCTTCCTGCTGATCCACGATAGCCTGATCGAGGTCTGAGATATTGTCCTGAGCTGTTTCAATATCAGAATTGATGCTGTCGAGCTCCTTGTTGAGGAGGTCGATATTGTCCTGGATATAGCCTATCTGCTCATAGAGAGTTGACTGATAAGCCTGTTCGTTTTCCTTATCGCCCTCAAGTGAATTGATCTGTGACTGTAATTCTTCGATCTTTGCTGTGTTGGCTTTTCTTTCTTCCTGTATCTCGGCGATAGTCTTAGCGGAAGCATTGTTCCTGCTGCCTTTGAGGGCGGGATATGCTCCTACAGCTGCAACTGAGAGGGCAGAGCAGGCTACGAATGAAATTACCTTTTTGAATATGTTTAGCTTTTCCATAACTAAGCTGCGTATCGGACGGGGATGGTGCTGTCCGAATGCACACTCCTTTCATAAAAAAATTCACATCTTCGGTTTTTTCTGACGCACATCATACATCGATATGCTTTCTTGTGCTTACCACACTTCCCAGAGCGCCGATAAGAGCGCCGACCACGAGATATGCAAGTGCAAGGGGAAGGCGGATGTCTGAGAACGGGATAAGGCTCTTTACACCGAAGGTGTTCATGAGCATACCCTGTTCGGTTATCATGTTGTATACCGCACGGTATACAGCCCATGTTATAAAGTATGCGCCTGCGCCTGCGAACAGACCCGTTACCATACCCTCAACGAAGAAGGGCATACGGATGAATGCATTTGTAGCGCCGACGTACTTCATTATCTGGATCTCCTCACGGCGGGCGAAAACGCTTGCCTTTGTGGTATTGGAGATAATGATCATAGATACGACAGCAAGTGCGATGATGATAGCACCTGCGATGAGAGATACTACCTTACGGAGCTCTCTGAGGAACTCGGCTACCTGAGGAGAAGCGGAGGCGCTCTGTATATTTGCGATAGCGCTTATCTTTTCGGTAGTTTCGGTAATGAGATCCGTATCCTTTACGGTGACGCTGAATCCGTCGGGCATAAAGCTTGCGTCCGAGCCGATGTACTCGTCGAAGATCTTCTCGGCATTGGGCAGGTTAGCCCTCTGTCTTGAAAGAGCGTCCTCCTTGGATATGAAAGTTACCTTGTCGATATTGGGGAGTTCCTTTATAGCGGCTTCCGCAGCGGTATTCTGTTCCGCGGTAGTGCCTACGTTCATGAGGACCACTACCTCGTTCTGGCTGCCCAGACCCTTTATCATGGAATTGAGGTTGATGTAGAACAGACCTGCTATTCCAACGAGGAGAAGGGATATGAGCAGAACGCAGAACGTTGCGAATGCCATCATTTTGTTTTTCCAGATGTTTTCAACGCCCTGATTGGCGAGGTATTTGATGCCGCTGAGCTTCATTCCGCACCTCCTTCAGTCTTTTCTGTAAGTGCGGCGAGAAGCTCCTCCGGAGTTCCTGCTTTTCTGACGTGATGAGTATTTTCGATATCAACGTCGATGTTATCGGCAAGCTTCTGCATGAGCTGGGGCTCATCCGCTGAGCTGCCGTCGGGGATGCCTCCGATAGCGGAGATGATATCATCGGCGGTCATATTCTCGATAGGGAGGTCGATGGCGTCCTCGGTATTTGTGAGCTGAGGCTCCTCCTCGGCAGCAGGCTCATTTATGCGCTCTGCGTCGCTGATGGCAGCAGCCATTGCCTCTGTGGGCACCTCTGTATCCATATCGGCAAGGAGCTCGTCTCCCGTACCTGTAATGACCTCATCGAAGACGATCTCGCCCTCGGTGATGTTGATGATACGTCCGCCGAAGTGACGGACCAGATCGTGCTCATGGGTAACCATGAGTATAGTAGTACCCTGATCGTTGATGCCCTTGAGGAGCTCTACGATCTCGTAGGAGAGCTCGGGGTCGATATTACCCGTAGGCTCGTCTGCGATGATGAGCTGGGGGTCGTTTACCAGCGCTCTTGCAATGGCAACACGCTGCTTTTCGCCGCCCGAGAGCTCATCGGGGTAAGAGTTTGTCTTTGCGTGGAGTCCTACCAGACTTATAACGTAGGGAACTCTCTTGCGTATGTATTTGATGGGGGCGTCGATAACTCTGAGAACGAAAGCGATGTTCTCATATACCGTCATCGACGGGATAAGTCTGAAATCCTGGAATACGAAGCCGAGAGTACGGCGGAATTCGGGGATCTTTCTTCTTTTAAGCTTGTTGAGGTTATAGCCGTTAACGGTAACAACACCGCTTGTTGCGTCTATTTCCTTCAGTAGAAGCTTGATCATAGTACTTTTTCCCGCACCTGATGAACCTACCACGAAGGCGAAATCGCCGTCGTTTATCTTGAGGCTGACGTTATTGAGGGCGTCAACACCGCTTGAGTAGGTCACGGATACGTTTTTAAGTTCTACCAATGGGTCACACCTACCTTAATCTGTAAAGGGCGGAAATGATCCGCCCAAAGTTCGATATAATGCCTGTGAAAAGGCTTTATCAGAACTTGACAGGATTAGCAGACAGATACTTCTTTACCATGAGGGCGATCTTGAAGATGATAGCGTGATCGAACTCACGGAGATCAAGACCTGTAAGCTTCTTGATTTTTTCCAGTCTGTAAACGAGTGTATTTCTGTGAACGAAGAGCTTTCTTGAAGTCTCCGATACGTTCAGGTTGTTTTCAAAGAACTTCTGGATAGTAAAGAGAGTCTCGTGATCCAGTGACTCGATGCTGCCCACCTTGAATACCTCGTGGAGGAATGTCTCGCAGAGAGTTGTGGGGAGGTGGTAGATAAGACGGGCGATACCGAGGTTGTCGTAGCTTACGATGACCTTGTCTGTATCGAATACCTTGCCTACCTCGAGAGCCATCTGAGCTTCCTTGAAGGAACGAGCCAGATCCTTTACGCCGACAACGGCTGTACCGATACCGACGTTTACTCTTGTATAGAACTCACTGCTGAGAGTATCAGCGATGGAACGAGCCAGCTTCTCAAGATCCTTTGAGTCAACAGCGCTCTTGAGCTCCTTGACGAGAACGATATCAGTCTCGGTGATATTGAAGACGAAGTCCTTGTTCTTGTCAGGGAAGAGGTTCTGGATAACATCATAAGCCGAGATATCGTTGGCGGAGATGATCCTGATAAGGAATACAGCGCGGCTGATCTCAGCGTTGAAGTGGAGCTCTCTTGCCTTGATAACGATATCTCCGGGGAGTACGTTATCGAGGATTACGTTCTTTATGAAGTTGTTTCTGTCGTACTTCTCATCGTAGTACTGCTTGATATTTGAAAGCGCGATAGCGAGGATGCTTGCATACTTTGCGGCAGCGTCGTCAACGCCCTCCACGAAAACCGCATAGTCGGGCTTTACTCTTGAGCCGAAGGGCTTGTAGGTGAAGCCGTCACGGATAAAGATATCGTGGGAATCGCTGAGGTCCAGTGAAACGAATTCATTAGTGGTACCTACGCGGGTAAGGTCGCTGCAGGCGATGATAGTTGCGGTCTCGTCCACAACGCCGATGGTAGCGTCGATAGAGTCGCGCATCTGATGAACTAAACCCTGAAATAATCTGTTGGACATGATTAACATCCTTTCTCTTAATAAGATCTTATTTTGAGCGGACCTTCAGAGAGAGTCGGGGAGCACATTGCTCCTCAACATATTACAAATTGTAACACATTTTTGACTGTAATTTGTTAACAAAGTGTTAACTTTCGTCCGAAGGCTCACAAACATGACTTACATATATGTTGAATTTTGTTTATAATTGCCAAGGTTGGCAATTTTTTTGTAACCAAACCGTAATTTTTTACGGTGGAAAATGTAATTTCTTACATCTTCTCGGGTCTGTCGATATTGAGTATCTCCAGAGCGTTCCTGAGTGTCTGGCGGACTGCCACACAGAGGAGGATACGAGCGTCCCTGATCTGCTCATTTTCCGCATTCTTTACGCTGCAGGCGTCATAGAAGCGATGGAAGAGAGTTGCCAGATCAATGGAGTACTTGGTGATCTTCGAGGGATCATAGCTCTTTGCAGCCATGTCGATCTCTCTCGGTAGAGAAGCAAGATGGCGGATGAGCTCGATCTCGCGGGGATTGTCAAGGAGATCAAGGTCGGCAGTGTCGGGTATCGCAACGCCCTCGTCGCTGAGGTTCCTCAGCAGGCTGCAAATTCTTGCGTGGGCGTACTGAACGTAGTAAACGGGGTTCTGTGAGGACTTTTCGATAGCCAGATCAAGGTCGAACTCGAACTGTGAGTTTGCCTCACGGAGATTGAAGAAGAAACGCGCTGCATCTATCGGTATCTCGTCGAGGAGAGTAACAAGGGTGATAGCCTTGCCGCTTCTCTTTGAGAGCTTTACCACCTCGCCGTTGCGGACCAGCATTACCATCTGCATGAGAACTACGTCAAGCTTGTCGGCGTCAACGCCGAGAGCTGTCAGGGCAGCCTTCAGTCTTGGAACGTAGCCGTGGTGGTCGGCACCCAGTACGTTTATCGCCTTATCGAAGTTACGGGTCACCAGCTTGTCATAGTGGTAGGCGATATCGGGTACTATATAAGTATAGAGACCGTTGCTTCTCCTGAGAACGAAGTCCTTGTCAAGGCCGTATTCCGTAGCCCTGAACCAGATGGCACCGTCCTGCTCGTAAGCCTTGCCTGCCTCCATGAGCTTGTCAACGACCTTCTTTGTCTCGTTCTTTGCGTGAACTGTGCTCTCGCGGAACCAGTTGTCGTAAACGATGCGGTACTTTTTAAGGTCACGCTCGAGACCTGCTATATTAATAGGAAGAGCATAGTCTACCAGAGCCTTTCTGCGCTCCTCCTCGCTGAGCTCCTGAAGCTCGAATATATGATCGTGATAGTAGTTTGCGGCGTGTTCGATGATATCGGTGCCGAGGTAAACGTCCTCGGGCATCTCGAAGTCCTCGCCCTCACCGCTCTTTGCGTATATCTCTGAGCAGAGCTTCTCGGTGTCGTCCCTGTACTCATAGATGAGCTGCTGACCCTTTTCGGAGCAGAGCTGCATATAACGGAGGGAGAGGGACTTGCCGAACTTCTCGATCTGATTTCCTGCGTCATTGACGTAGAACTCGCGCTCGGCGTGATAGCCTGCCCACTGGAGAACGCTGGCGAGACAGTCTCCGATAGCGCCGCCTCTTGCGTTGCCGATATGCATGGGGCCTGTGGGGTTTGCGGAAACGAATTCCACAAGGACTCTCTTGCCCTTGCCGAGGTCGGTCTTTCCGTAGTTTTCTCCCTCGTCAAGAACGTTTCTCACAACGTCCGAGAACCATTTCCTGCTGAGGAAGAAATTGAGAAATCCGGGACCTGCTACCTCGGCTCTCTCGAAGATAGTTCCCTCAAGGCTGAGCTTTTCACAGATGAGCTCGGCGATCTTTCTGGGGGGCATCCTGAGTGCCTTTGCGCATACCATTGCGGTGTTTGCGGCGAAATCACCGTGGGACTTGTCCGCAGGGATCTCGATATTGAATGGTGGGAGTGGCTCTGCGGGGATCTTCTCCTCAGCCACAAGTGCTCCGAGAGCTTCCATGATGACTTCACGGAGGCGGAGCGAAGCGGAATTGATAAGGTCTGACATTTGATCTATCCTTTCTTCTGGGCTCAGTTCTGAGCCTGTACTGTCATTATAATCTCGTTATCAGATAGATACGAGGAATTGAGATCGAGAGTATATTTAAGGTAGAGCCTTCCGTTTTCGGCTAAGGTGTTTTCGATAGCGTGGGTGTATACGCCGATCTGAAGGTTGCCGTAGGGAGTTCCGTACTGGCAGAAGTGCTTGCGTCCTATTTCCAGTGAGAGCACGGAATTTGCCGTTCCCTCGCGGGTGATGGAGGCGTTTCTGCTGTCGTCCACCTTGATGGTGGTCACCGAGCCCTCGAAGCCCGTAGCGGAGGTATCCTCATATGAGATGATATCCCAGCCGTTCTCATGGGTCATTTTGGCTTTGGTGAGCAGCTCTGTTTCGTTCTTTTCGTCTTCCTGCCACTGGATACTCGTCAGTGAGATCAAAACGTTATTTTTCAAAGCAGTCTCCTTAATATATTTTATCGGCTCAGTAAGTTCTGTCTGCGTTGTCCATAGCCTGTTCCATAAGCCCGTCGATGAGCTCGTCGTGGGAGTAGCCGAGCTCCTCCATAAGTCTTGGGAACACGCTGTTCTTCCTGAGTCCCGGCATAGTGCCTATCTTGTTGAGCAGGAGCTCTCCGCTGTCCGTGAGGAACATATCTGCTCTTGCCATTCCCTTGCAGCCCAGAGCCTTGAAGGCTGTGACGGCTGTCTCGCGGGCCTTCTCCTCTATGTCCTTGGGAAGGTCGGCAGGGATGGTCAGGTCGTCGCCTGTGCTGACGTTGAAGTTGTTGGGATCGTAGGGGATATCGGGGGAGTTTATCTCGCCGATAGCTGAGCAGAACGGCGAATCATAGCCGTATACAGCTGCTTCCAGCTTGCGGCCGCTGATGTATTTCTCTATTACCACCTTGTTGTCGCTGGAGAATGCCAGCTTGACTGCGGCGAGGAGCTCCTCACTGTTATGAGCGAAGCTCACTCCTGCGTTGCTGCCGCTGTTTGCAGGCTTTACCACAAGTGGGAAGCCCAGCTCGGAAGATATCTCCGAGCACTTCTTGTCGAGGTAGTTTATCTCACGCTGAGTGATAAGTCTCCACTGAGCGGTCTTTATATCGTAGTCGTCCATGACCATGTGGGTGTGGGACTTGTCCGTACATGAAGCCGAAGCCAGAACTCCGCTTCCCACATAGGGGATGCCCGAAAGGTCGAGGAGGCCCTGTATAGTTCCGTCGCCGCATCTTTTTCCCATGAGTATGGGAAATACCACATCTATCTTCTTCAGCGAGGTCTCACCGTTCTCGATGGTGATGATGCCTCTGTGGAGCGGGTCGGGAGAGATGAATGCGGAAGTGCAGTCGGGATCCTGATCCCATGTGCCGTCAGCAATGCTCTCGGCGTCGCCAGGGAAATAGAGCCAGCGTCCCTTACGGGTGATGCCGATGCAGATCACCTCATATTTATCTCTCGGGATACTGCTTATGACCTCAGCGGCAGATGCCAGTGAAAGGTCATGCTCTCTTGCTGTGCCGCCGAAAATAACGGCAGCTTTTATCTTTGCCATATGTTTCTCCTTTTAAATAGTATCCTTGAAAAATCTATTGTCATTTTCCAGTATCACTCTATTTTATCACAATTCACAAAAAACTGCAAGTATTTTTTGCGAAAATGCAGAATAGCACAGTGAAATTCGCAAGGATAGCACATAGCGGACAATTTTCAACGCGGATATTTGTGCATAATGACAATGAATTTTTCCTGTTTTCATCAATTTGACGGAATACCCCTTAGTAAAAATGACGAAGAAAAAGGAATAGATCAGACAGTGTTGACATTTGAACACAAATGCTCTATAATTTGATTTATGATATCGGGATCATATTGAAGGGGGTAATCAACTATGAAAATGTTAAAACGAACGATCATCTGGTTTGTGCTTCTGACAGCGATATTCCTCATTGTCAATGCTGTCGGCTCGCTATTTGTGGATAAGCTTCTGGTTGAACGAATGACCGACTCGATGAAAGGCTACTCTGCAAAAATAGATATGATGATACATCCTGAGTATAGGGAGCCTGAGGCGGAGGGCAAGAGCAACGGCCTGCTGGGACTTAATATGCGAAGTCTGCTCGACAATTCATGCCTTGACTGCAAAGAGAACTTCCTGAGCACTTTTATTTTTACCAATGTTCAGATGGACCAGTCTGTGATAATGTTCGATGAAAACGGCATGAGCAGGCTTTCTAACGGCATTTTTGCCGTTGCCTATGAGGATAACGGTCTGGGAGCGGATAAGTTCAAGAGCGCTGTTGGAGTTATCGATGTCAACGAGTTTATAAAGACGAGTGCCGCCGGAAAGATATACAGCATAATGGAGACAAGCGACGATATACGGGTAAGGCTTGACTCTTATACCGTGGACGAGAACTATGTTGTTTCACCTGTGAAGATTACGGTGCTTCACGAGGGCGGCGCGGAGATCGAGTCCTTTGACTTCCCTGCAAGCGGCGAGGTCATAAACAGCGATAATACCTATATTGATCATGACAATAAGGACAAGCTGCATTCCGGATACAGCCTTTATCTCAAGATAAAGGACGCGAAAAGAGGCGAGAGAAGATCCGACAGAGTTGCAAAACAGCTTGCGGATAAGGTGGTTTTTGCCAACGGCGACCAGAATGACTACGAAAAGAGCTACGGTAACGGCGTTGTGAACTCAAAGATGGTGGAGGTCAAAGACGGCAAGGCCATTGTAACGGTACTGCGTTTCAGGTTCCTGAGATGCGTGTTTGCTGATACAGCTGTTCTCGGCGCCATAATGACACTGATAATGGTGCTCATCTGCCGCCATAAGGATAAGAAAAAGACGGTAGCAGGATACGGCTGTCAGGGCGGCTTCCCGAATAATTACAATAATTACCGCCGCTGAATCGCGGCGCAAAGCATAAGCCCCGAAACGCATTGTTTCGGGGCTTATGCTTTGTTAGTTATAAGTGATGGAATGATGTTATCTGATTCCTGTGGTGTTGTCTCCCTCCTGAAGCTTGTCGTGAGCGAGTATGTAGTCATACACTGTTTCGGCAGTGGTAAAG
The DNA here is from genome assembly GCA_017519145.1 of Ruminococcus sp. Taxonomy (GTDB): domain Bacteria; phylum Bacillota; class Clostridia; order Oscillospirales; family Ruminococcaceae; genus Ruminococcus. Next base: position 9,843 of record JAFWTA010000001.1, on the reverse strand, counting down.
GCTACTCCCACATAGCTGTCGGCACAGCCGTAGTAAATGGCTATACGGCCTGTTGCAGCATCAGTGAGTGTGGCGCAGGGGAAGCACACGTTTGGCACGAAGCCCCGCTCCTCATACCACTCCTCGGGAGTGAGGATGTAGTTCTCGCAGCGGTGGAGAACTCTTGAGGGCTCGTTGATATCAAGTATGGCGGCGCCTATGCTGTAAACATAGCCGTTGCAGGTGTTGACTACTCCGTGGTAGAACATGAGCCAGCCCTTGTCGGTCTCGATGGGGGCAGCTCCTCCGCCTATCTTCAGGTTCTCCCACCAGTTGTCGGAGCGTCCCATGACATGGCGGTGACGTCCCCAGAACTCCATATCGGGGCTCTCGGAAAGGAATATATCGCCGAATGCTGTGTGTCCGTTGTCGCAGGGGCGGGACAGCATAACGAAGTTGCCGTTAATTTTCCTCGGGAAGAGCACTGCGTTGCGGTTGTAGGGGAGATAGGGATTTTCAAGACGGGTAAATGTCCTGAAATCCTTTGTCTCTGCAATGCCGATGGTGGGGCCGAAAGCGTCCTGACACCACATGATGTAGTATGTGTCCTCCACCTTTACGAGGCGGGGGTCATAGGCGTATATGGGCATAAAGGGTTTGCCGTTTTTGTCGGTAAACGGTATTTTCTCAGGGTCAAACTCCCAGTGGACAGCGTCCTTGCTCCTGCCGAGGTAGATGTGGGGGATGCCGTTGCGCTGTTCGCCGCGGAAGACTCCGATAAAGCCGTCCTCATAGGGCATGACTGCGCTGTTGAATATCCTTGCTACGTCGGGCAGAGGGTTTCTGCCGATAATGGGATTTTCACTGTATCTCCACACGGGAGCGGTACAGCCGGCAGGCTTTTCCTGCCATGGGATAGCGGGCAGATCACTGCCGATGATTTTAATATCCGCCATATGGAGCTCCTTAAATTAAAGTTGATGGTGATGTGTTAATTAAATTATACAGTAAAATTATGCTGCCGTCAAGTACAATTTCAAAAAACTGTTATTTTCGTGAAAATGCACTATTTCAGCCCTGTTTTTTCTACATAATGATTTTACATAATGTTATAGAATAGGCGGGTTTTTAGGTGTATAATTAAGAAAAAGGAGGCAGTCCATGAAAATAATTACTGATCGTACAATGCAATTCGGCAATATCCGCTTCTTTTGTGCCTCTGTGGGAAACGGTCCCATGTCCTGCTATGTTCTCAGAGGCAGGAACGGTGATATGCTCATAGATACGGGGATGCCCATTGTTTACAAAAGGCTTGCCGAGTACATCTCGGGCTTCGATATCCGATATATTTTCCTTACCCACGCCCATATTGATCACGACGGCAGCGCGGAAAGGCTCCGCCGCGAAACAGGTGCGGAGATCATTCTCGGCGAGCGTGACAGGGAGCTCATAGGTCACTACGGCAGACAGCCCGTCAGGGCTACTTCGAGCCGTTACAGGCTTCGCAATATACAGCAGAATGTCTGCGGCAGGATGAAGCTTTTCAGCACTCGTCCCTATACTCCCGATATACTTGTGGGAAGCGGCGACAGGCATATCCTCGGGGAGCTTGGCTTCGACGGAGAGATAGTTCCTCTGCCGGGGCATACTCTGGGTTCCGTGGGGGTGCTCTCGGAGGGAGTGCTGTACTGCGGCGATGCCTTTACGGCAATGTGGGGAAAGCCCGATATAACGCCTCACGCCACATCCATAGCCGCCATGGAGAAGTCTCTGCGGAGGATACTGGAGATATCTCCCCAATGGCTGGCAACAGGCCACGGACTTCCTGTAAAAATGCAGGATGCAAGACCTGTCATACGACGTTATCTGCTTATGAACAGACAGAGTCTACTTAAATGATAGCTTAAAAGGAGGCGGGCATATGAATATTTACGACCTTATAAGCGGCATATCCGAGGGCAGATTTGACGAACAGTTCAGGAGACTGTACGGTGCCTCGGAAAGAGCTGTACTGAGGGCGAGAGCACGTTATCTCAGCGCCGCTGAGAAGTTCTCGCTGATGTGCCCCGAGTGTGAGGATATTCACGTTTACTCTGCTCCTGGACGGACGGAGATAGGCGGAAATCACACCGATCACCAGCACGGCTGCGTTCTGGCGGCTGCGGTAAGTCTGGATATGATAGCCGTTGTCAGCTTTCATAATGAGGGAGTCATCCGTGTGCGCTCCGAGGGCTACATGGCTGACGAGATAGACCTTAGCAGCCTTGAGGTCAATCCTGCGGAGAAAGGCACTTCGACGGCGCTTATCCGCGGTATTGCGGCGAGATTCGCGGAAATGGGCGTGAAAACAGAGGGCTTTGACGCGTATATCACCTCTGAGGTGGTCAGCGGCAGCGGTCTTTCCTCGTCGGCTGCCTTCGAGATACTTGTTGCGACTATAATAAATGAGCGGTACAATGAGGGCAGAGCGGCGGCGGCGGAGCTGGCGCGTATAGGCAGATTCGCCGAGAATGCGTATTTCGGCAAGGCCTGCGGTCTTATGGACCAGACCGTGTGCGCCGAGGGAGGCGCGGTGTTTATTGACTTTGCCGACACTGACGCGCCCGAAATGTCCAAGCTGGGATTTGACTTTGACAAGGCGGGGTATTCCGTCTGCATAACCGATACGCGAGGCAGCCATGCCGACCTTTCGGAGGAGTATGACGCTGTGGCGGCGGAGATGAGGAATGTTGCCCGGGCTATGGGCTGCGAGTATCTCCGCGAATGCGATGAGGAGAGCTTTTATGCGGAGCTTCCCGAGCTTCGCAGGCAGTGTACCGACAGGGAACTGCTTCGCGCTGCACACTTCTTTGCTGAGAACAGCCGTGCCGCCGAGGAGGCTGAGGCTCTTGCAGACGGCGATACAGAGCGGTTTTTTGAGCTTGTGGAGCAGTCGGGGACTTCCTCGGCGGAGCTGCTGCAAAACCTGTATTCCACAGTTGAGCCGCAGGTGCAGCCTGTGCCTCTCGCCATAATGCTCAGCAAGCGCTTCCTTAAAGGAGCAGGGGCGGTGAGGGTCCACGGTGGCGGATTTGCAGGTACGATACAGGCATTCGTGCCCAATTATCTGACCACGGATTATGCTATGGAGATGGAGCGTATCTTCGGAGCAGGCTGCTGCTATGTGCTGACAGTGCGTCCTGTCGGCGGCTGTGAGCTGATGCTGTAATTTGCCATAATTAGGGTGCTGACCGCAAAAATCGGTCAGCACCTTTTTTGGCTACGCTTCTTCGCGCAATAAATGGGGGGAAGAGAGAACGAAAAATAGCCCTGCATTTTTTAGTGCGGGCTGCGGAAAGAAGTTCGACAAAGTATAGTGAACGATCTGTTAACTGGCTTGAAATCGCTGAAATATTGATACAGACAAACTGGAAGTTATGTATAATGCACGAAAAAAGTTGGTGAAAATGAGCAGTAACATGAAATGAGCAGTATAATTACTGCGGAGACATAAGTCTCGTCAATAAAATTTATTCAGAAAGGAATTATCCAACAATGAAAAAAACAATCGCAAAAATCACCGCAGCTCTCTCCGCAGCAGTAATGTGTGCACTTCCTATGGCAAACGCAATCACTTCAAGTGCTGCTACAACACCTGTCAAGACTTTCAGAACCTACATCAGCATTGATGCATCAGACTATGACCTCCACGAGTTCGAGTATGACAGACGCTTTGGCGGTTCTTACAAGAACACAACAACTTTCCGCGGATACAAGGTATTCTTAGCAGGAGACATCGATCACACAACACCTCAGACCGGCAGAAGCTGCCTCTTCATCGAGTCAGACGGACTCCTCCGCTTCGAGGGCATTGCTGCAACAGAGACCTATGACTGCACATATGCAAACGCTAATGTCAATGGTTTCAAAAACAGCATCACAAAGGTGATCTGGGCTTTCAATGACTGGAGAAACGAAGGTTACACTGATTACTATGATGATTTCGAGGATCAGGTAAGCGAAGAGATCGTTCTTGTTGGTGATACAAACCGCAATGGCACTATCGAGCTCAGCGATGCTGTTTACATCAAGCAGTTCGTTGCTAACCCCGTTAAGTACTCAGGCATCGACCAGAAGGCTGCTGACGTTGACGGAAACGGCTTCATCAATACTTACGATGCTCTGCTCATCCAGAGATATATTGCTAAGCTTGTAAACAGCTTCGGCGACGTTCAGGCTTGATCGGATAAACTTCAATAATTCTATATGCTCATACGGTGCAGACCCCATTCGGGGTCTGCTTTTTTATTGACTGCGGCATAAGGTCAGCGTGGATCTCACGGAGTTCTGCTGACCGCAATTTTTGACAAAAGGAACTGCAAAAACTTCGTCAGGAACACAGAAAACGGTGAAAAATCCTTCCTTGAACGTCTTTCAACTTTTTGTGAGCAGAATGGAGTAAAATTGTGAAAAGTGACGCAATATAAAGAAAATATACTATATATCTGACTGAAAAGAGCCTCGCTGTTTTGGATGATTTTACAATTTTACGTTAACCATGTGCAACAAATTCGAGATAGCAATAATTGGTCAGTATAATATTTCTCGGAGGCAGTGACCTCCCATAAAACATTTTCAGAAAGGAATCATTAACAATGAAAAAAATGATCGCAAAACTTACAGCAACTCTCTCCGCAGCAGTAATGTGCGCACTTCCTATGGCAAACGCAGTGACTTCAAACGCTGCAACTAACAACCGTGTCATGACATTCAGAGTTTATACATCAGTAGACGCAAGCGATATTCCGCTCTATGAATTCAATCTTGACAGGTACTTAACAGGCAACAACACCAATACTACTGTTTCCCGCAAGTGCAAGGCACTCGTTTCCGGCAGCTTCTATCACAGCACTCCTCAGACAGGCAGAAGCTTCCTTTCCATCGAGTCAGAGATGCTTTCATACTACAAAGGTCCTGTTTCTTCAGAGACATTTGATTGCACAGCAGTAGACGCAGCTCTCGAGAACTTCATAGCTAATCAGGATATAGATCTGTTTGGCGTAAACAACTGGAAAAAGGACAGAGTTACTCGTACCTATGATATGGATTGCAGAGTAAGTGAGTATTATGTTCTCGTTGGCGATGCAAACAAGGACAAGAAGGTAGACCTCAGCGACGGTATCTATATCAGACAGCACCTTGCAAATCCTGATAAGTACAATAAGATCAATAAGAAAGCAGCAGACGTTGACGGCGACGGTCGGGTAACAGCTTATGATGCTACTCTTATCTCTAAGTTTGTAAACAGAGAGATAAACAGCCTCGGAGACGTTCAGGCTTGATCGGATAAGCTTTAAACTATATTTGCTCATACGATGCAGACCCCATTAGGGGTCTGCTTTTTGTTTTTTGGTGCAGACAACACCGCATCCCTTGCTTTATCTATAATAATATGCTATGATGTATTTATAAATTTGCGGACTGTTTGAACACTATGGAGGATACTATGAAAGACTTTCCCGATTTTATGAAGCGAGCTGCCAACAGGATACCGTCCGGACAGCAGAATACTCCCGATATCGAGGGCTACTACTATACCGCTCCCGACGGAAGCCAGATGGCTTTCTGGAGCTATCCCCATGACAGAGTGTCAAAGGAGCACGTTCACGACTATGACGAGTACATGATATGCGTGGAGGGGGAGTACACTGTCACTATAAACGGTGAAGCAACTGTTCTCCGTGCAGGGGACGAGCTCTTTATCCCCAAGGGGACGGTGCAGGGCGGAAGCTGCAGGGCAGGCACAAGGACTATCCACGCATTCGGCGGAAAGAGAGTAAAATAATAAAGCATATATCCAAGGAGCAGCTATATGAACTACAAGGAATTACTGTATAAAATGATGGACGAAAGCCGCGGCGATTCCGAAAGATACCTCTCGGGCGACAAGACGGATTACCTTTACTGCAAGGAGAACGACGAGGAATACGGCGACACCGATAAGAACTATGTCAACCGTACAAGGCTGTGCTACCAGCTGATGTACGGCGGCTATCAGGCGGAGAAAATAGAAGACGCTGTCAGAGAGCTCTTTGAAACTGAGGTCATTTCCCGTGAGAACGAGTCCTTTCAGGGCGTAGGTGTAAATCTGGAGCTGCTGACCTGTCTCCTCGGCAGATATCAGCGACCCGAGGACGATGCTCTGTTTGAAAGGGCAAAGAATGCCAATTTTGACTGTGAGCTGGGCTATGACAAGGATCACTGTATGAAGCGGTTCAAGCCCCTTGAGGAGCTGACTCTCGAGAACTGTATATGGCTGGCGGATGATCTGGGCAGACAGGATTATGCCTGTAAATTCGTGGATATTTTCAAGGAGCAGCCCCTCGGTCTTGAGAAACTGAAACAACTTGAACTCTATGCCGAACATGCTACGAAAAGAATGTGCGACAGGGAACAGGCGGTTACGGGGATATATGAGACCTATCTTGCGCAGCCGCCCAAGTACGAGTGGGATCTTTGCAGCGCGGCGGAGGACTATATCCTCATGCTGGCTGATAAGGGCGAAGGTGACAGGGCTGCGGAGGTTTTTATGGAGAGGCTCGGTTTACTAAAAACTCACGACAGAACTTATTATAGTGTGGGAAATCGGCTTATTTGTGAGAACGTGGAGAGAAAAGCCGAGATATGGGCTGCTATACGACCTGCGATCAAAAAGATGTTCAATAAAATGGCTCCCGTGGAATATGACGCTCTTGCTGTTACGGCTGAGAGCATGGGGGAGAGTAAGTTTGCAGAAAGATTACGCAAGAAAGGAGAGCAGGAGCGAGAGGCGATCAAAAGAGCTCTTGGTAAGGAGTGAATTATATTATTACAGAATACAATGAGAGTATGCGCGGTGCGGTCCTGAGCTTCCTTGCGGAAGTATTTCCCGAGTCCGGAAAGGTCTTTGAGCCTCAGGGCAGACACGCTGTTTTTGCAGATATTGAGCATAATTTCATGGGCTTCTGGTGCCTTATGGACAGCAATGAAGTCATCGGCACTGTGGCTGTGAAGAAGCTCAGCGATATACGGTGCGAGCTGAAGGGGCTTTATCTTTACAAAAAGTATCACAGTCAGAAGCTGGGCTTCCGACTTGCAGAGACAGCCGTCAGCTTTGCACGGAACAGCGGCTTTTCACAGATGGTTCTGGACACCGTATCCGTCTATGAAAGGGCAATGCGGCTGTATACAAAAATGGGCTTTAAGCCTATAGAGCGATATAATTCAAACGAAAGGGCAGATGTTTTTATGTCCCTTGAACTTTAAATATTACATAATAAAAACGTCCTATGATGAAATTTTATCATAGGACGTTTTTTATAATTCGTCGATCTTATCCGCTATGGCGCGGATTATGGTCAAAAATGTCTTTACCTTGCGCTTATCTTTATTTTGAAGTATGGAGTTGATCGATGTAAGCATATTTTCATCAGGAGCAACGGAGTCGAATATCAGGTGATCTATACTTACGCCAAGGGCTTGTGATATTCTGAAAAGCGTATCAAGTGATGGGATACGGGTGCCTCTTTCGATATGACCTATATGTGCAGTAGAAAGCTCGCATATCTCTCCGAGGTGTTCCTGCGTGACATGATGATCTTTTCGGGCTTTGCGGATACGCATTCCAAGTGCGACGTAATCTATTTCTTTTTCCATAGCTTCACTCCCTTACACTATTCATTATACATTATTTACAAAACGGAATAAATTAATTTGTAGCATTAAATATTGACTGTAAGCATTATAAATGTTATAATGAATATAATAAAATCAGGGAGGTATGGACAATGAAGTTATATATTTATGAAATTGAAGAAAACAAAAAATTAAAATGGGGGTATAATTATGATCTGTAAAAACTGCGGTAAAGAAATCCAGGACGGAGTTGCATTCTGCTCCTCGTGTGGAGCAAAAGTTGATGAAGTTCCTGTAAATAATCCTAATGTAGTTCCTGCTTCTGAACAGCCAAAGGAAAACGGACAGATAGCTTCTCAGAATTTTAAAAGCAATCAGGCTGCTAATCCTGCTGATAAAACAAAAGTCAAAAATACGACTAAGCCAAGTGCCAAAAAAATTTTTGTAGCCTTATTAGGTGGCATTGGTGCAATTTCCATATTATTGTCTATCATTATATTAATCTTTGATAGTGGAATAGAAGTTGATTATGGTGATTTCAAAAGCAATGAGCAAGTGTCTTTAAGCGGTTTTACTGTAGACTATAATGAAGATATTTCATATCTTACAGTTAAAGGTGAAATTACGGCTAAAGTTGATTGTAAAGTAGGTATTAGTGTTTATTTTGATGTATACAATGAATATGATAGAGCAATTACAACATGTCGGATAGTGACAGATGCTTTGAAAAAAGATGAAAAGTATACATTTAATGATATGTATCAAGTAGATTCAGGATCGAAAATATCTAAAATAGTGATTAAAGATGTAGTTTTATTCTAAAACTTAAAGGAGCTAAATCTATGGCTAACAAAAAATGTAAATGTGGTATGGATTTATATCAATGTCCAAGATGTGGCAGAATAGGCTACAAAAATGGGCGTTGCTCAAATCAGGTTTTAAAAGCAAATGTTTGCAAATATTGTGGAAAGATTTATAATGGTCCTGCATTAAAAAAATAAAAACAGAGCACTTCACAAAATGTGAAGTGCTTTTTGTTGACTTTCTGCCTGTGTGTGGTATAATTGTAGAAAAGGAGGCGATTGATGTGATAAGAGAAATTACAAATAATGACCTTGACAGTCTCATGACCCTTTATATGGAGCTTCACGATAATCCGTTTCCCGAAAAGGATCAGCGGTTCATGAAGATTTGGAACAGAATAATCAGTGACCCCGACCACCATATAATAGTTGCCGATGTGGACGGAATTATCGCCGCTTCATGCGTCTGCGTCATCATACCCAATCTGACCCGAGGACAGCGTCCCTACGCCTTTATCGAGAATGTGGTCACATCCGCTCCCTATCGCCGCCGCGGTCTTGCCTCTGCCTGTCTTGACTTCGCAAAGGAGATCGCCATAAAGGAGAATTGCTACAAGATGATGCTCCTGACAGGCTCAAAAGAGGCAGGAATTCTCCGCTTTTATGAGAATGCAGGCTATAACAGCAGCGATAAGACTGCATTTATACAGTGGCTTTGAGGTGAATGTATGGTACTCAGAGAGTTCATGGAAACCGACGCGGATTATATCATTGGTTGGACCGGCAGTGAAAGAGAGTTCAGACTGTGGTGCGCCGACAGATACGAAAACTATCCCGTTTCTCCACAGGATATCATTGATAATTATGCTGCCTGCTCGGAAAACGGAGACTTCTTTCCCATGACTGCCGTGGACGAAAGCAATGTCCCAGTGGGACACCTGATACTCAGATACACCGACGCCGAGAGGACTGTGGTTCGATTTGGATTCGTCATTGTGGACAGCTCACGACGCGGACATGGCATCGGCAGAGAAATATTAGAGATGGCTAAGATCTATGCGAAGAATGTGCTTCATGCGAAAATGCTTTCACTTGGCGTCTTTGCCGAAAACCAAGCTGCTAAAAGCTGCTATAAGGCTGCAGGTTTTGAGGCAAGCGGTGTTTCGGAGAGCTTTTCGGTGCTTGGAGAAACGTGGGAATGCGTAGAGATGGAGCTGCTGTTTTGAGAAGTAACATTGTTAAAATAAAAAAATATCTTTTTCACTGTTGACATTGTATCACAAATGTGGTATACTAATATAGTCGCAGATGATACTGCACTATATATCGCGGTGTGGAGCAGCTAGGTAGCTCGTCGGGCTCATAACCCGAAGGTCGTTGGTTCAAATCCAGCCGCCGCAACCAAATT
>JAFWTA010000065.1 GCA_017519145.1 Ruminococcus sp. | reverse complement strand
GTTCGTCCTGAGCCAGGATCAAACTCTTTATTAAAGTTGTATATTTAAATCTCTTCAGATTTAGATATCGATCCTAATTCATAACGCTTGCGTTATTACTCTTCGTGTTTTTTTAAAGTCTTTTCTTGACTTCCCTTTATTTCTCATAAAGGAATCTCAAGGGTCGTTACTTTTTTATTCGCATTGTTCAATTTTCAAGATGCTGTTTTCTTTACCGTCTCTCTGAGACAGCTTAACTATTATATCACTTTCCTTCAAGTTTGTCAAGCCTTTTTTCAAATTTCTTTGAATTTTTTCGCTCGACCGCTTTCGCTTCCCTGTCGGACAGTAAATATATTATAACTCTTTTTATCGACATTGTCAAGCACAAACTTTTCAACTTCGCAAACATTAAAATGTTGAAATCTTACTATCAGCAGTTTTCACAAGATGATAAAGCAAAAAATAAAGCGCAGCTTGAAAGCTGCGCTTTACAAATTCATCATGTGATTGTAGTAAGATCAATGTTGCGGACACTTGTTGATCTTACAACACCCTGAACGCTGGATGAAAGTTCATCCATACCCTTGGGATATGTGCCCTTGTATCTGCCATTTTCCAAATCACAGTAAACAACAGACTGCACATTATAATTGTTGACATAGATCTTGTAACACCCTTCACCGTTGTTATTAATGTTATTAACTCCATTTGCAAAGGAATTGTTACTTGCTCCTTTCGCCGTAACCGGTGAACCGTTTATATCAACCTTTTCGCCATTACGTCCATCCCAGTAGAAATAAAAATCTCCACTGCCAATATACAGATTTCCCTGAGCCGCGTTTTTCTTAACGCTGTCAGCTGTTGGATCATTTACAACATTAAGATCAGGTCTCTCTTTCATGCTGACTCTTGTGACCTCAGTCTGAGCGGCATTGAATACGACCTTCGCTTTTGCATTAGCACTTCTTTCGCGTGATCTTCTTATAAAGTATCCCCATGAAGGCACGATTATCGCAAGAAGGATTCCGAGTATCGCAAGCACGATAACAAGCTCCATCAGAGTAAAGCCCTTCTTGGTTTTTTTCGTTCTCATTGAAATGCACCTCCCAATACAATTCTTCATTTACATTATATCAAAAAGTTCACATTTTGTCAATAATAAAAATGAGTTCACGGCGACAATTTTTGCACCTGTTTATTGTGCATTTAGCCAGTATTTTCCGCTTCATTTCTGTAAAAAAATGCTCCCTCCGTCAGGAAGGAGCATTATTTTCATTTCAGTTCAAGTTACAAACTTGAGGCGATTATGAAGCCTTTGCGATAGCGCCTGTAAGAGCTGCGCCGAGGTGAGCCTGACCGCTGTATGACTTGTAGTTATCAACTGTAACTACACCACCAGGAGCTGTACCTGTGTATGTGTCATCGAGGCAAACTGCAACTGCTACGCAAGCTGCGCCTTCACATCTTGAAACGAACTCGAGTCTCTGAGCCTTCTCCATGTAGTTTGTGATCTTGTTCCAAACCTGACCAGCTGTGTAGCCAGAAGGAAGACCGCTAACTGTAACTGTAGTAGCATTCTTAGAGTGGTTGATAGATGAGATAGAACCAGCATCCTGAGTCTCTTCATCAACTTCGATCAGAGTTGTGTTGATAGCCTTCTGGAGTGTGCTTGCTGTTGAGTTAGCCGAAGAAACCTTTGACTTCTTAACATAGCCGAGCATTGAAGGAACGAGGATTGCTGCGAGAACACCGATGATAGCGATAACAACGATGAGCTCAATAAGTGTAAAGCCTTTCTTTGTAGTTTTCATAAGAAAACCCTCCTTTAAAAATATAGATTTGTGAAAGTTCCTTGACTTCCACTCGATTTTTAGGTTCGGGGATTTTTTATCTCCCTTTCCCTTCCCTGTGATTATAGTATACCACCTTATTCACATAATGTCAACACTTTTTGAAAAAAAAATCCATATCTAAAGGCAGTTTTTACATCAGAACGGTGAATAGGCATTTATTTTTTAGGGTTTTCGTCGAATTGCACAAGAGTCTGTGAATAAAGTAATTTATTTATCTTGTTTTTGTTATATTCACAGTCAACTATACTTTATGTATAGCGGTATTTTGCTTCTTATATGACTCTTTTTTGAGTTTTTTCAAGAAATTTTTTCAGATTCTTTTTATTTTTCCGCGTTTCCGACAGACAATTTTTTATCAGCTTCGGCAAGAATAACATTATTATTTTTCTCTTCGTCCGTTTCGGCTAAACTCTTTGTACTATTATAATAATACATTCACAATTCATTATTGACTTTGTTTTTCCCCAGCCGGTTCTCCCCGCAACTGACCCGTGGGAGAATTATGAACAGCTCCTCCTGCTATCGTCCCGGATAAAATGTAAAGACCGCCGAACTGAACTGTCCGACGGTCCTTTTAGCTTTATTGTCTTTATCAGCCCTGCATGGGAGCCTGCATAGCTCCTCCTCTGGGGCCGCCGCCGAGCTGTGCAAGGAAACGATAGAATTCCTGCTTGTCGAGACACTTCTCGATAGCATCGACTTCGGTGATGACATTCTTGGAAACGAGTCTTGCGAGCTCCATATCCAGAGACATCATGCCCTGCTGCTTACCTGTCTGGATAGCAGACTGAACGAGGTGGATCTTATTATCACGGATCATAGCCGAGATAGCATCGGTAACATTCAGGATCTCCATTACCGCAATACGTCCTGTACCGTCTCTCTTAGGAATAAGTGTCTGAGAGATAACGGCAACAAGGTTGTTAGCCAGCTGGGTCCTGATCTGCTGCTGCTGATGCTCGGGGTAAACGTCGATGATACGGTTGATGGTATCAGCGGCGGATGTTGTATGAAGTGTTGACATAACGAGATGTCCTGTTTCGGCAGCGGTTACGGCAGCCTGAATGGTCTCAAAGTCACGCATTTCTCCTACGAGGATTACATCGGGGTCCTCACGGAGAGCAGCTCTAAGAGCGAGTGCGAAGCTCTGAACGTCGTCGCCGATCTCTCTCTGGTTTACCATACATCTCTTATGCTCGTGAACGTACTCGATAGGATCCTCAACAGTGATAACGTGAGCACTTCTGTTAAGGTTAACGAAGTCGATCATAGCTGCGAGGGTAGTTGACTTACCTGAACCGGTAGGGCCTGTTACGAGAACAAGTCCACGGGGACGCATAGCGAAGTCAGCAAGGATCGGAGGAAGTCCGAGATCCTCAAGTGTAGGGATATCGTTTCTCAGAAGTCGGATAGCGATAGCGGGCTTGCCCTTCTGGAAGTATACGTTTACACGGTGACGGTAGCCGCTTCTTGTTGTGAACGAGAAGTCGGTATCGTGGTGATTGTTTACGCTTGTCTGCTGAGCGTCGTTAGTCATCTGGTGAACGATGTTGAGTATTTCTTCCTCATCCATTTCGGGGTACTGTGAACGCATTGTTCTAAGAGTACCGTTAAGACGTACAACAGGAGCGATCCTGTCTGTGAAATGAAGGTCAGAACAGCCGAGGAGTCTTACCTCGTCAAGTATTCTATGAATTTCGATTGCCATATTAATTATCCTCCCTAATTAGGTGCAAAACCATTATACTGTATATGTAGCTCTTACAAGCTCGTCGATAGATGTTTCGCCAGCCTGTACAAGCTCGGCAGCATTGTCACGGAGAAGCTTTGTTCCCTGTTCCTTGGCAGCCTTCTCGATCTCTTCCTTAGTACCGCCGCCTGCGATGATAGAGGAAACCTTTGTTGTACAGTGAATGATCTCATGGATAGCTGTTCTGCCTCTGTAGCCTGTGTTGTTGCAGGCAGGGCATCCGCCGGGCTCGAATATCTGTATAGAATGATCCAGACTCATAAGTTCATTTTCTTCGGGAGTTGTCATTCTCGGCTTCTTACAGTCGGGGCAGAGTACCTTAACGAGTCGCTGAGCGATAACACCGATAAGTGAAGTAGCGACCATGTAGGGAGCAACGCCCATATCTACCAGACGGACAACTGTGGATGCAGCGTCGTTGGTATGGAGTGTGGAGAGAACCAAGTGACCTGTGATAGCGGCACGGATACCGATATCTGCTGTCTCGGTATCACGCATCTCACCGATCATAACTACGTCAGGGTCCTGACGGAGGATAGAACGGAGGGCTGCGGCGAATGTCATGCCTGCCTTCATATTTACCTGACACTGGTTGATACCGTCGATAGCCTTTTCGACAGGGTCCTCAACGGTAACTACGTTTACGTTAGGCTTAGCGATCTCACCAAGAGCAGCGTAAAGAGTAGTTGTTTTACCTGAACCGGTAGGTCCTGTTACGAGGATAACGCCGTGAGGAACTCTCAGCATTGACTCGAACAGTGTATAGTTATAATCGGACATACCCAGATCAGTGATCTTACGGAGGGCGATCTGTCCTGTTGAAAGAATTCGGATAACGATCTTTTCACCGTGTACCATAGGAAGTGAGGATACACGGACATCAAGAGTTGTTCCGTCAACGACCTGTGTGAAACGGCCGTCCTGAGGGATTCTCTTCTCGGCGATATTCATGCCGCTGATGAGCTTGAAACGTGTTGTCAGGGCGCTGTGTACCGCACTGGAGATGTTCATGAGCTCTACGAGGTCGCCGTTTACACGGATACGGATTCTTGTATACTTATCGAAGGGCTCGATATGGATATCGGTAGCGTCTGCTCTGTATGAGTTTTCTACGATAGTTGTAGCAAGCTTAACGATAGGAGCACTTTCAACTCTGTCCTTTGACTCAAGGTCAGCCTCGCTCATCTCACCAAGGTCGCCGCCCATCTGGCTAACGCCCTCAAGAACGCTGTCTACGTTCTGCATTGAGTAGCACTTACCTATTGCCTTATTGATAGCAGATGTGGTTGCAAGCACGGGGACTGTGTCCATACCTGTTGATACCTTGATATCCTCGAGAACAATGAAGTTAACAGGATCGTTGGTAGCAACTGTAAGACGCTTGCCCTGTACATTGATAGCGATTACGGTATGCTTTCTTGCCAGAGCCTCGGGAACCATCTGTACAGCCTCTGTGTTGATCTCTACATTATCGAGGTCAACGTACTGAACTCTCAGGTTGCCTGCCAGTGCCTTCGCGAAGTTAACTTCAGACATGAAGCCCAGCTCAACTACGACGTCACCGAATTTCTTGGAACCGTTAGATGCTTTCTGGGCGTCAAGGACCTGCTGAAGCTGCTCGCTTGTGATCAGCCCTTGATTGACTAAGTAGTCACCAATTCTCTCGTTTCTCATAAAAAACCTCCGCTTATTTTCTGAACACACGAAAGTATCCGTCATACCGCCGTGTATTCTAAAATTTTACTTGAATTTTCCATAATTTATGTTATAATAATATTATGTACATTAATAACTATGAAGGAGGGGTAAAATCATGTTCGGATTTGAAGATATGCTCCATAGTGAATTTACCGAGCTGCCATTCAAGATCATGTTTTACGTCATTATTTTCCTGTTCGGCATCTGCATAGGAAGCTTTCTCAATGTTGTCATCCTCAGACTCCCCGCGGGCGAATCGATACTGGGTATAGGTGGCACGAAAGAGGATAAGGAAAAGGCTTCTCATTGCATGACCTGCGGCGCCAAGATCAGACCCATTGATCTGATACCTGTTTTCAGCTGGCTCATGCTCAGAGGAAAATGTCACAGCTGCGGTCAGAAGATCTCACCGCGCTACCCCATAGTAGAAGCCCTCAACGGTCTTCTCTACGTCCTGACGTTCTTTGTTCTGGACATCAATGTTAAATCCATAATAACCTGCGTTCTCATGTCTTTCCTTATTGTTATAGGCTTTATCGACTGGGACACAAAGGACATTTACATAGGTATGCTTGTTGTCATACTCGTCCTTGCTGTTCCGCTTCATCTTTTCTACTCCATGGAGTATGAAGATGTCACACTGAAGAGCCGCATCATCGGAGCTTTCGTTATCAGCGTCCCCTTCTTCCTTATCGGAGAGCTCAGCCGACCGATCATCAGAAAGAAGTTCGGTGAAGACTTCAGAGCTATCGAGCTGGGAGACAGTATGCTGATGTTCGCTGCGGGAGCGTTCCTCGGAACACAAGCTGTTATCGTTTCAACATTTATAGGTATTATCGTTGCCGCGATCGGCGGCATTATAGTCAAGGCGGTGACCAAGGATTCAAAGTTTGCATTCGGTCCCTTCCTTGCAATCGGAATTGCTATTGGTTCTCTGTGGGGTCCACAGATCGCACAATGGTATCTGAGCATTCCCGAGAGACTAAGCGGAAACTGATCTCTGTGGAAAAAGTAAAAATAAGTACAGGCAGCAGCATTGAAACTGCTGCCTGTTTTTTTACTTATTACTTGTTGATGATCTCATCGGAATAAGCAAATACGAAGTAGATGTCATTGTTGAAGTCTACGGACTTATTTGCTCTGGTATCCTCATATGCAAGTCCTACAGAAGACTGTGCAAGTGTCTGATACTGAACGGTACCAGTTGCAGGATCCTTATAAGGACGAGTGATACCGAGGTTGCCTGTAGCAGATCTTCCGCCTCTCTGATAGATATTGGTCAGAGGAAGGGGAGCAACCTGAATAGCAACAGGGTCTCTGTATGCTCTGTAGCTGTTGGGACCCTTACCGCTGCCTGCGGGAACTGTTAAAGCTCCGCCGTTTCTCTTATCAAGAACAATGGTCACAGAAAGAGTACCTGAACCGATATTAACTAAGCTGTCCTCTATATCCTTGTCAAGAGCTCTGTAAACCTGTTTGCTGTCGCCTCCGGGAGGAGTGGGAACTACTTCAAGTGTTGAAGCACCCAGTGCGTAGCTGAAGTTGTAAGCAGCATCCTGAGCTGTGAAGTAAGCAGGATTGAGGTCCTGTGTCTCGGTAACAACTGTCGATGTAGGGATAGCTGTATCTGACTGGAAGTCATAGACACGCTCTGTGATAGAGCCCTGAGGGAAGTTGGGGTCTGTAGTGCTGTTTACCAGTCTCACGATATGGATCTTGCCCTTGAGCGGTACAACAGCAGTTCCGTTATAGCCCACAGTGTTGTTGAAGTGTGTTGAACGGAAATCCTCCGCCATTGTAGCAAGGTCAACATCATTGAATGTCAGGTCGCTGTTAACGTCCATATGATCCGATGTTGCAACTACGATATCTTCTGCATATTCCAGCTTGCCCTGAAGGTATACCTGAATATTGTTTGCGTATGCATAGGTCTTCTCTGAGAGCGACGTGTTCCTGAACAATGTGGATACAGGCTTTGTGATAGCCATTACACCGACCAGAAGTATGGAAAATATCGCCATAACTACCAGCAGCTCTACGAGAGTAAAACCTTTTCTTACTGTTTTCTTCATAACGACACCTCCATCACGGATCGATCTCGATGAAATCGAGGTTGAGTCCGCCGTTGACGCCGTCACGGAAGTCCTGCTTCTCCTGAGCAGTCATTCCGTCAGTAACCAGATCCTCTGTAGTGTACTTCTGAGCAGTCATATCGACTCTGTCGCCGCTGCCCTGACCGTAGCTCTTCTTAACGATTATCTTCTTGGAAGCATCGTTAGGATCGGGTTCCTGTACATAGTAATCGCCATGAGCGCCGTCCTGAATAACTGTGATGTCTATTACCTGACTTGACAGGTTGACATCGTTACCCATGGCATCTACTCCTACCTTTTTTATTTTGTTAGCCGCATAGGGTGACTCTACGACTACCTTGTTTTTGAGCCTGTTAGTCGCCTTTGTGGTATTGTCGATATGAGTTCCCACAAGTACGAGAAGTCCGCCCATGATCGCGAATATTGCTATCGAAATGATCATTTCGATAAGAGTCATGCCCTTTAGCTTCTTTTTGCTTTTTTTCATAAGAACATTCCTCCTTTATACTCCCATGTAGTACATGAGCTCAAAGCGTCCGAGAGCAGTATCGAATGATGTGCCTGTAGGAGCCTTGCCGCCGTTTCCTGAGTTAAGAACGCTGAACTTGTTCTGTGCGTCTGTAACTGATGAAACGAGAGCACTTCCGACGATAACGGGTTCCAAATTCGGAATGAGATTGCCGTATTCGTCCTCGTAACTGATCTTGTACTTACCTGCAACCTTGTTGCTGATAGTAAGCTCGGGTGCCTTGAATGTACCTGTTATAGTACAGGGATTTGTCATATCAAGTGTAGCGCCGGGAGCTGCGTAGAACTCCATGCCCCACTCCTGGTTATACTTTACCTTTGTACCGTCTACGAACTCGCTGGATCTGATAGAGCTTCCGTTGAGCTTGTTATTGCCTACCACAAGGAAGTTAACCTTGCCGTTTGCTCCGTTTGATCTGTCAACAACGATCTCCTTGAAGTCCATGTCAACTCTCTGGAGAACTACCCACATCTCAGCAAAAGGATGGATAGTAAGTGTCTCGGGGAGAGAGAACATTGTTGTAGGATCCTCGCTGTTTCCAACAACACACGACTTGCTTATTGCACCGTTGCTCCAGAGCTCCGAATCAGCTGTGTTGTGTGCACCGTTTACATATGCATAAGGAAGTGATGACTGATCACCTGATATAGGCAGATAGTTGTCGGGGACCTCGGTATAGTAGATGCTGGGATCATACTCACCGTCTTCATCATAGTTAAGTGACTCTCTAACTTCCTTGAGAGTCTTGATAAGTTTCGTTTCAGCAGGAGCTGCCTCGAACTCGCCTGCTGCATTCTTGGATCCCCAGATCTTCTCTCTGGTCATCTTTGTAGGATATGCAGGCTGTCCGTATGAAGCGTAAGAATTGTAGTTTGTTGTACCTACATTCTCATATACCTCATTAACGCCGTAACGCTTGCTGTCGCCTTCCTTTGTGTAATATGTGCCCTTTGCATCGTCTTCTTCTACTTCCTCGTAGTCGTCGTCGACGGACTCGGGAGCCTTATAATATGTGTGCTCCTTATCGGTTGTGACGCCGATCTTTCTTCCGTCGGGATCCAGTCTGGGATTGCCGTCGCCGTCAAGGTCGAACATTACAGTACCGTCGGGATTTGCCTTAAAGATGGTCTTGTCTGAGTAAACGATCTTGTTTGTATCGTCATATCCGTTGCCTGCATCGTCAACATATGTTGCGTAGTAAGGCTTTGCGTTATACCATTCTGTGGTATTCTTCTTTACATAGATGGTCTTTGTGCCCCATTCAAGGTCCTCAACTGTACCATCGGGATATACCATCTCATTGTGCCAAGGATCATGATTCATCTTGGTCTCATGCTGTTCCTCGATGTCGGGTACTTCTGTGTTGTCGAAGATGTAGTTGCCTACTTCGACATATCCGGGGAAGAGCTCGTTCTCGTGGTATGTGAAGCCGGGCTTCATTACCTGAGTCTTGGACTCGTCACCTGAATGAGAATCGTTGTAGATCTTACCTCTTACGATCCTGTTAGCGTTCTGGTTGTTGAATGTAAGGTTGCCCTTAACTACCAGATCACCGTAGATAGTAACGCCGTTATCGATATTGCAGTTGCCCTCTACTCTTACATCGCCGCGGATAGTGGCATTTGCAAGATTGAGGTCGCCCATGCAGTAGATGCTTCCGCCTGAGGAGTTGAACTGTGTATCAGTTCTCTGTACAACAGACTTGGTCCACTCATAGAGCTTACCGCCCTGATTGGGCTTGCCGAAGTAGTTAACGCCCTTGGGAGCTGTTACGTCCTTTGATTCTACACGGTTACCGTCTCTGTTGACGTACTTAGCTGTAATGCTGGAGCCATCATTTTGATCCATAAGGTACAGATCACCGTTGATGCTGATGGGACCCATAGGATTAAGTGTACCGATGAATACGTTGAAAGGAGAATTGTTTCCTCTTACCAGGTTGAGCTGTGACTGCTGATCCTGTGTAAGCATTCCGTTGATGAAAAGATAAGGAACTTCCTTCTGAGTGTAGTCATCAGGCATTTCGTAATCAAGTACTACGAAAGAGTTGTTCTCCATAAGCAGATTTCCGTCGATAACTGTCTGTGAGTAAGGCTTTTCAGCATCGGGATCATCCGGCTTATGAACTTTGATATTGAAGCTTGATGTACCGCCGCAAAGTGATGAGTTTACATAAGTGAGTGTTGTTTCAACTGTTGCGTCATTGTGGAAGTGATAAACGTCGGGGGCAGAACTACCGATACCAACGCCCAGACCACCTGTGATGTAGGCGCCGTTTGCGAAGGAATTACCGCCGACCTCCTGGAGACCCTGGATACCGCCGGGGTTTCTGGGTGTCTGCTTTGAAGGTGACTTCTGGATATAAGCTGAAACCGTCTCAAACTCCTTACCTACCTTACAGGTAGCAGAGATCTTTACAGTCTGTACCTCATACCAGTCAAGTGTTCCGTCACCCTTCTTATCATAGTAAGCATAGGTGTCGCCGCCTGAAACAGGTGTGATCTCGATATGATCCGGCACCCATCCTGACGGACCCCAGTAACCGATCTCGCCAAGAGACTTGTCGTTGATGATTACCTGAGGATGCAGTGCAGGCACAGAAGGATCCGTACCTACTGACTGCACGGCAGCAACGATGCGCTCATCACGCTGCATTGCTGTGGTGAAGCTCTCGATCGCCGCTCTTGCTGTGTAATTGGCCTGTGATGTCGAATATGATCTGTGTGCTCTGTTACCTGCTGCTGAAGCAAGAGCAAGAGTACCAGTCAGAAAGATAATCAACAGTGCCATTACACAAACAACAGTGAACAGAACGGAGCCGCGTAATGTTTTCTTTTTCTCTGTTTTCATTTTCCTAACCGCCTTTCAAGTTATTTTTTTCTCATAACTACAGCGTATAATGTAGGTATTCTGCATACTTGTTCCGATGGAAGATCAGTCTGTATTAGGCTTTTCCATATTGTATACTGAATAAAGAGTGATAACAATGGTAGCATCCGAAGCATTTGAGATCTCGCCGTTACCATCTACTGTCACCTTTACTACGTCCTCTGTCTCCTTGTCATCAGGGAGAGAAACTTTTGCGCCCTTTGCAGCATCCTGACCGAAGGTGTAATCTGAGATCTGAACAGAAACTACATTCTCAGCGTTCTCAAACTCCTTGAGCTTCTGGAGATAGTTGAAGATGTTCTTTCTTGTTCCGTAAACTGTTACACCATAGTTGGTCTGAACGATAGACTCCTTAGCTCTCTGTGACAGGCTGTTGCTCTCTGCATGCTCTGCATTGTACGCAGCCTGAAGGTCACCGTTTACGTCGGCAGCCTTACGCATATCAGCGAGGGGATCCTCGATACTGTCATAGTAATAATCGAGGGGAGCCAGTGTAGAGTTCTGAAGCTCAACGCTCTTGAGCTTTACCTTAGCATCATCTGCAAAGCTCTGCATATACTGGTCGATGAATGTTGTGTCAAGAACTCTGTCAAGAGGAATAAATACCTTTGATTCGCTGTTTGTATTGTTGTATATCTCTTCGATGTCTGCCTTGATATCGGGGATCTCTTTGATCTGATCCTTGATGTCTTTTTCTTGTACCTTTAAAGTTCTGAGGGTCTCACGATGAGCTTTGATATCTTTGATCTTAGGTCTTACCAGTGCGAAGAGTCCTATAAGAAGAATTGCTATTGCAATAAGGACCGCAGCAACGATCTTATCTCTGTAAGTGATTTTCATTTTTATTTAGCCTCCTCTTCATTCTTGGTCTCAGGCTGATAAGCGCTCTTGTTTGGCTTGAGCTGAACTCCGGTGTTGAAGGTTATATAATCCTTCTTCTCGTTGTTCTCCTGATTTTCCCTTGTTTCAACCTGATAGCCTGAATAGCCTGCGCCCTTGAACAGATCACTCTCGAGGAGCTTCTGAACATATTCAGCAGGAAGCTTCTGTGAGTATTCCTTATCCTGTGCTTCACACTCTACCGAGAAGATGAGCTCGCCGTCGTTGTAGCTTGGGCTTATGATCTTGAACTCCTTGATATCCTTCTCCTTACAGAGATCTTCAAGGATCTTCTCAACTTCGTTATACTCATCACCTGTGATATTAGGCTGTGAAAGGTAAGCGTCCTTTGCGTTGTGGATCTTTGTGTAATATGAATTTACGACTTCCTTGAGCTTGAGAAGCCTGTCATGGTGTTCCAGCTCAGCCTTTGTCTGAGCACTGTTGATATAATCCTCAGTAGCCTTGATGTCATCCTTGACTCCCTTGTCGATAAATAATGTCGTACCGTAAGCACCGCCTGCGATGAGGAGCGAACCTGCAAGGCATCCGATGAGAGCATAGTTTCCTATGTTCTCGTTTCTCATCTTTGTCTTTACAACAGTACCAAGGTCAGCTTCGAGAAGGTTGATCTTCTCAACGTCCTTGTTTCTCTTGAACATAGCGCCGATAGCGTTTGCGTAGAGAGAGAACTCAAGATTTTCGTGACCGTGGATCTGCGGAGGAACATTGATGAGGCTGGTCTTCAGATCCAGCTTTTCAAGCTCATCGGTAAGTCTTACATACTCGTGAGTATCTCCGTAGAAGATTACGTTCTCGATAGACTCGCCTGTGTTACGGCTTCTGTGGAACTGGAGCATACGGAAGATGTTCTCGTTTACAGCTTCGAATACATAGTCATCGGAGTAGCCGTAGTCGGCAGCATCGATGGAAGCGAAACGTGAGAATGAAAGCTGTCCGTGCTCGTAGAGGTTGAGTGAGATGAAGTTGTTGTCGATCTGAACAGCGAGGAGAGGCATCTTCGATCTGATCTTTGTATCTGCAAGAAGTACTCTTGTGATACAGTTACAGCCGATCATTACCGATCTCAGTGAGATAGTCGAAAGAAGTCTGAACACTTCCTTATAGCTGTTTACGATCTCATAGGGGCAGGCGGTAGCGAGGATCTTGTATGAAGGCTCGCTTGCCTCACTGCTGTCAGCCTCACCTACGATGATGTAGGATACGCTGTATGAGTCATCCAGATTAAGCTCAGCCTGCATCTGCATCTTAACTGTTTTCTGGAGATCCTGATTCCTGCCCTTGGGAACGACCATTTCCTTGAAGATGGTCAGGTTGGAGGAGAACGATACGATCGCTTCCTTATCGGGCATCCTGTGCATTTTCAGCACCTTGTTGATGATAGTAGCTACTGCGGGAACATCCTTAACGTGTCCGTTAACGATATAGCCCTCTTCTACTGCTACTGTTGCTGCGGAGCTGATCTTGACCTTGCCGCCGTTATCAGAACCCTTAACAACTCGTATATTTCTATCAGTAATATCAAATGAAAGCATTTATCTTTCCACCTTTCCTTATTAACCGTTTTCGAGGCTCTCGAGTGAACCGTAGAGTGCGGGATATACGCCGCAGACTACCAGACCGATGATAACGCCCATGAATATGAGAAGCACAGGCTGTACGATACCAACGAGTCGCTGTACCGCTGCGTCTGATTCTTCTTCATAATAATCGGATGTCTTTTCGAGGATGGAGTCAAGGGCACCTGCCTCTTCACCAACGTAGATTACCGAGCAGAACATAGGCTCGAATATCTCTGTACGGGTGATAGCCGAAGAAAGTGTCTCGCCCTGTTTTACCTCGTCGATAACATTCTCGAATTTTTCATCGATGTACGAATTGCCAAGGATGGCGGAAGATCTTTCGAGGCACTCTACCATGGGGATACCGCTGGAGTAGAGTGAAGAAAGGGTTCTTGCGAATCTTCCTGTGTAGATCTTGGTTACGAGAGGACCAAAGCCCGGTCCCTTGATGAGCATTCGATGTACTTTTTTTCTGAAGCTGGGCACCGTCATACCGTACTTGAAGCCAACGAAGGCTGCGATAACGATGATGATGAGGAGCCACCACTTTGTTCTGAGGAAGTCACTGATCGCCGCCATCATCTTTGTGAGGAGCGGCATCTTGCTCTTATCTTCAAACATTTCGATGAATGTAGGCATGATAAACGTAAAGAGGAAGATTACAACAACTATACAGAGTACGAGAAGAACGATCGGGTAGACCATAGCACTTCTGATAGAGTTCTTGAGCTTGTTCTCCTTCATGTAATGATCAGCCATACGGGTCATGATGATATCCAGCGAACCGCTGCTCTCGCCCGCGCCGACCATTGAGATCAGGAATTCGGGGAAAGATCCCGAATGCATCTGGAGAGTAGACGAGAAGGATTCACCCTTCTGAACGTTCTCGTAGATATCCTGCCATATAGCTCTCGCCTTTTCATTCTCCTGCTCTTTGGTGAGGATATCGATGGCTTTTACAAGTGTAAGACCCGAAGTAAGCATAGCACTCAACTGTCTGCAGCAGAAGTTAAGTTCCTTCGTGTCGAACTTGTAGATTGATTTTGAGTCACCTGAATTGCTTTCCTTGAAATCCTTGATATACAAGCCCTTTTCCTTGGCTCGCTGCAAGAATTCCTGCTCATTCTCAGCGTTGATGACACCCTTTGTGTGTTTGCCTCTTGCGTCCTGAGCATCATAGGAATAACTCTTCATGAAACCACCTCCATAATTAATACTTGTGATGAACGTTTCTCACTGCCTTAATAATAACAATTATATCATTTTAAGAGTTACTTTTCAATCGCTTTTTTGACATAAATAATCCGCCGTTTTTTATCAATATTTACCAAGATTTATACCATCGGTAATATTGAACTCTGCAAACGGCTTATATCGCCTCAAAATCAACGTCTGAAGGCAGCACAATGATAGGTATTAGCACACAGATACCAAACATTGTTAAACTTCCACAATAATTATAACACACTCGCTTTTAAATTGCAACATAAAAGCTCATTTTTTCTGTTTTTTTTTACAGAATTGTAAACTGCGGCAATTTGCTTAACTGTAATTTAGGCAATTTGCCCGTTCTCCCATTAAATGACCATTGTTACGCGGTCAAATCCGCACTGAAACTTGTGGACAAGTTTATAGTTTTTACATTTGATACCCTTTTTCTGCACTTTTTCCCTTCGTATACTATTATAATATATACATTTTCACATTTGTGTTTATTCCCACTGCGGCTACATCTCCTGTATGACTCTCCAGAGCTCCTCTGCTACGTCCTTTCCCACGCCTGCGGTGACCGCCAGCTCCTCGGGAGAAGCCCTGCGGAGATTGGCTATGGTCTTGTACTTCATGAACAGCTTCGCCGCTTTCTTTTCGCCTATTCCCCGTACTGTCAGCAGCTCGGAGCTGTAGGTCTTTTTCTTGTGGCGGGAGTGCATGAAGCTGACGGAATATCGGTGTACCTCGTCCTGTATCCTCGTTACGAGGTCAAAGACCTGTCTCAGCTCGTTTATCTGTATCTCCCGTCCTCCCGTAGCGATGGCACGGGTGCGGTGCTTGTCGTCCTTGACCATTCCGAACAGCGGTATATCCAGCCCCAGCTCCTTCAGCAGCGGAGCGATGGTATTGACATGGCCCTTGCCGCCGTCAAGGAGTATCAGGTCGGGAGTCCGTGTGAAGTACTCATCGCCCTCTCCCGTCAGTATATGCATCAGTCGTCTTTTCAGCACCTCACGCATACTGCCGTAGTCGTTCTGGAGCTCCTGCTCCTTGATGGTGAAGCGCTTGTATGCCTTTTTCAGCGGTCTGCCGTCCTCAAACACCACCATGCCTGCCACCATGGACTCCGACGACAGGTTGGAGATGTCGTATGCCTCGATATACCGCGGCGGCTTGGAAAGTCCCAGACTCTGAGCCAGCTGCTCGAGGGCGATGACCTCCCTGCCTGTGCGGTCGTTTTTTATGGCGGCGTACTCCGCGCTGTTGTTCTTGGCGAGCCTGAGCAGCTCCAGCTGCCGCCCCTTCTGCGGAACGTGGAGCTTCACCCTGCGCTTTGCCTGCTCCTCCATCATCTCTATGAGGAGCTCGCTTTCCTCGGGCATATGGTCAATGATGATATTCTTCGGTATTTCGGGCTTTTTGTAGTAGAACTGCAGCATGAAATGGCTTAGTATGTCCTCGCCGCCGTCGGGCAGCGGAAGCTCGAACACCGCCTTGTCAAAGAGCCTGTCCTCGCGGTACATGAGCACCGAGATGTACAGTCCGTCGGGGTATTCCGCTATGCCGATAACGTCCGCTGACTCCACGCCGCTGTTGATTATCTTCTGCTTCTCGGAAGCCTTTTTTATGGCGTTTATCCTGTCGCGGAGCACAGCTGCCTTCTCAAAATCCAGCTCCTCGGCAGCTTTGTTCATGTCCGCCTCCATGCGCTCAACAGACTGAGCACTGCCGCTGCGTATGAACTCCACAGCCTCGTCCACGGTCTTCCGGTAATCCTCGGCACTTATCCTGCCGCGGCAGACTCCCATGCACTGCTTGATGTGGTAGTTGAGGCAGGGGCGTCCCTTGCCTATATCCTGCGGAAATTTCCTGCGGCAGGTGGGCAGCATGAACACGCGGTTGGCTTCGTTGACAGCCTCCTTGGTGATGGCACCGCTGGTGTAGGGACCGAGGTATTTTCCGCTCTGCTTGGTGTTTTTCTCGTTGGTTATACGGGGGTACTCCTCATCGGATATGCGGATGTAGTGATAGCCCTTGTCGTCCTTCAGCAGGATATTGTACTTAGGCTTGTGCTGCTTGATAAGGCTGCACTCCAACAGAAGGGCTTCAAACTCGCTGTCAGTGACGATAAAGTCATAGTCGTACACGTTGGACACCATTGCCGCCACCTTTGGCGTATGGTCGGGATTTTCGCGGAAATAGCTGCTGACGCGGTTATGCAGGTTCTTCGCCTTGCCGATGTATATTATTGAGCTGTCCTTCCTCCTCATGATGTAAACTCCCGGGGAGGCGGTCAGCTTTGCTGTTTTTTCCCTTAGATAGGGCAGTCTCGGATTCATATTCACCTCAATAGCTTTCTTTCATAAAAAAGGGCACCTTTCGGCGCCCTTACGGCTCAGCGCCGCTTGTTTTTTCTTACCTGTCTCCGTATGTAGCCGAAAACTGCGTCCTCGCCCTTGTCGCGGAGCATGGTCAGCAGAAATTCCAGCTTTGCCGCAGTGGTCTTCTCGATCACCCTCTTGTGCTTTGAGCGCAGAAAGTAATCCAGCGGCATATTGTCCCTGTAATTTTCCTTGTTGTATATCTTTGAAGCCGCAACTCTGTCGCAGAACATCTCGAATATGAATATATCGGGCATTTTTACGGGTTCAAGCTGCTTTGTCTTTGTGTTGTAGTCTGTCCAGTACTCGAAGTGATGGCGGTTCCTGCCCTTATGATGCATCCATGCACGGGAATACCCCAAGACCTCACGCTCACGCTCATTGGGGCTTCTGTTGCCCTGAAAGTACATGACTCCGGGGATGAACTCAGTGGGCGAGAACTTTGACAGGTCGTGGACAAGTCCTCTCCATGGTATGCCTGCCTTTATGCAGTGTATGAGTACCTGATGTCTGTGCTGGCGGACAGTCCTGAGATGTCCGAAGAAATTCTCAAAAAGCATCGGAACGCTCCTCACTGTAGCTTCCGTTTATATCGAGAACGCTCTCCTTCTCGATGAGACGTCCGCTGATTATGCGCCTTCCCTCTGAGTATTCGGGGTCTGCCAGCTTCTTCGCCATGATGCCCACCGATACCTCTGCCATCTTTGAAAGGTCCACCTCCACTGTGGTGATGGTTGGGATGCAGATGCTGGAAACTGTGTAGTTATCATAGCCCACAACGCTGATATCCTCGGGAACTCTCACTCCCTTGGACTTCAGCGCGGAGATGACCCTGAATGCGGTCTCGTCGCAGTTGCAGACGAAAGCCGTGGGCATCTCGTCAGGAAAATCTATCTTGTCGTTGAGTATACCTCTCTCGTTTCTGTCGCCGATTATCCACTCATTGCGGAACTCCAGCTCGTTCTCCATTATGCACTTGACATAGCCGAGATAGCGGTCGTTGATACTGCTGGTGGCGTTGAGAGTGCCGAAAAATCCTATCTTTCTGTGTCCCTTTGCCACAAGGTGGTCTGTGAGCATATAGCCGCCGTTGAAGCTGTCGGAGATGACCGAGTCGATGTTGTACCTGTTGTCGTAGAAGTCCACGAACATAAGCGGCATGGTAAGCTTGCTGAGACAGTCTATGTAGCTCCTGTGGACCTGTCCTATGACGATTATGCCGTCCACCTTGTTGTCGGTGACCATATTGGGCAGTATGCCGTTCTTTTCGCTGTCAGCGGTAACGCACTCATAGACCGTGCAGACGTTGAGCTGTGACAGCTGGTTGGATATGCTGGCGGTGAGCTCCCAGTAGAAGGTGCCCCTTGCGCCCACGAACCTCTCGGATGTGAGTATACCCACGTTTTTGCCTATTTTCGGCATTGCAAGACGCTTCTTCTCGCTCTTGGTATTGGAGGGCTTGTAGCCCATTTTCTCTGCGGTCTCGCAGATCTTTCTTCTCATCTGCTCGCTTACGCCGTCACGGCCTGCAAGGGCGTTGGACACCGTTACCACGCTGACGCCCAGCTTTGTGGCGATGTCGAGCATTTTAACACCGTTTTTCATCTGAACCCCCGATAGATCTCCGTATATTACGAAGCTGATAAATTAAATAAACTCAATACATTATACCATGCTTTAAGTAATAAATAAAGCATTTTTGCAAAATTTGTAGGATATGTCAATTTTGTGCTGTCCTCATTGTCTAAAATGCGAACTGCGGAGAGCTTTCTCTCCGCAGTTTCTGCCTTTATTTTCTGCCTTTTTCCTCATATCCGGAAGGATAAGGGTATACCTCCTCATATGGACCGCTCTGAGTGCTGTCCCCGGCAGCAAGGGGAATAATTCCCGTAATATCGCCCCACGAAGCCGACGGACAGATGTACTCCTTGTCGTTTTCGGGGTCGGGAACGGGTATCTCCCGCTTTTTTCTGCTCAATTCCATCATCTCCCGTGACTATCATCTGCGAAAAATGATGAATTATACATTTTTTAAGCTATATCATGCAAGGGTGTCCTTAACGAGGTCAAGTCCCTCCATTGCGGACTCAGTACCCATTACGCAGATATTTCCCGTTGTTCTCAGCTTTTCGGCTGCTTCGCGGAGCTGCTGCACGGTAACTCCCAGCATACGCTTCTTCTCGGCAGCTCTCTCCTCGTCGGTGATGCCTCTGAACCACAGCCCGTCAGCCTTTCTGCTCTTGTTGCCGTCTGACATGAGAGGTTCATCCTTAGCCACGGAGCTGATGATATACTGTGTGATATCGGGCTTCCCTGCGCAGTACTGCTCCGTGAAATCCGCAGCCTTTGCACATATGTCAAGAGTTGCGGCAGGCGACGGATCGCGGTAGGAGAAGAAGGACTGCTCTCCCGAAGCCGTCATGAATGCGCCTGTGCCGTAGGCTCCGCCCTTGACTCTGACCTCGTTCCAGAGGTACTCAAGGGACAGTGCGCGGAACAGCACCTTTCTTACAGCTGTATCTGCCGAATTATCGGGAAATGCCATTGCGGAGTAGGATACTCCCGCAGGAATTACCACGCCCTGCTTTTCGGGTATGTCAAGTCGGAAGCTCATCTCCCTTGCAGCAGGAGCAGTTCCCTCGGGAAGCGCCGTGATAAGAGCCTCCGGGGAGATATCTCCCGTAACGCTCGCAGTAAGACGTGACCTGCATATGATGCGGCTGCTCAGTGCCTTGATGGCAGCAATGAGCTTCTCGGGAGCCTTTACAGCCTCGTGTATGCGCTTGTAGCCCTCATAGCCCGACACAAGCTCTGTCACCGCGGACTCCGCAGACAGGCCGGCTCTTACCCTTGTCATGGAGTAGGTGTGACCGTTGGCGATGATGCTCTGTTTGTAGTTCTCATCGGTCTGGAGAAGGAGCTCCTTTACGGTGTCCTTGTCGTCAAATGAGGTCTTGGTGATTATCTCAGCGATGAGAGCAAGCGCCTCATGGGTGTTCTTGTCGAGGAATCGTGCATTTACCGAGAAATAGGGGCTGCACTTGTCCGTAACACCCTGCTTCGAGAAGACGTCAACGCTGTAGCTTATACTGCCGAGGAGGCCTGTTATCCTGCGCTGGAGCTCTGCTGCGGAGCTGTCTGCGGTGGGGAGCTCTCCGAGGAGCTCTGACATTGCCGCTGCGGCAGAAAGCTCCTCCTCTGTGCAGTCCGCCAGTGAGAAGTAAAGGCTGACAGCCGCTATGCCCTCGTCCGATGAGGGATGGCGGAGCACGGTGATGCCGTTTATTTCCGTGACCTCGGTGTCGAAGCCGAGAGGCTCCTCCCCTACCTCGGAGATGGCAAGATGGGGCATTGTGGCAAGCTGCTCGGCAGTGTCCACGGACTGCTGCCACTCGTCAAGCTTGCGGTTCTGCTCGACGATAACATCCTTTTCCTCGCAGGCAAGCCCGTCAACGATGGCTGCAAGGCGCTTCGCCTCGTCAGCCTTCTGCTCGTCGCCGTAGGTGCGTGAGGGCAGGAGATACAGCTCGGCTGTTCCCTCCGCCTCAAGGAGCCACTGTCTGAGAAGCTCCTCAAAATAGCCGCTCCCGGTCTTTGCTCTCAGGCTGTCGAATACCTCGCCCATTTCAAGATAGAGAAGCGGATCGCCGCCGTAGAGCCATGCGGACAGGGCGTTGATATTGCGTGTCAGACCTCTGGGCTCGCCGCCTGCACGGTAACGGAACTCCAGACGGTTTATGGCTGCGGTGAGGAGCTCACTGCCTAAGCCCTTTTCACAAAGCTCGGATACTGCGCTGCGGAGAGTCTCCTTCAGACTGCCGCAGTTCTCCTCATCGGTGTTGTTTATGGCGATACAGCCAAAGGGCTGCATGATGCCGTCGCTTACTTCAAGTGATACGTCAAGGCAGAGCCCCGTGTCGAGGAGAGCGCGTTTCAGAGGCGCATCGTTAGAACCGGTGAGAGCTTCTCCCAGAACGGAAGCGGCAGTTATCCTCTCACGGTCCTTCCAGCTGCCCAGCACCTTGCCTATGAGGTAGTATGTATGGTTGGACTCCTCCTCGTCGGGGGATATCTCGTAATAACTCTTTTTCACCGTGGGAGCAATGGGCGCCTGCACGGGAATATCGTTCTCAACCTCGCGCTTGTCATAGCGGCAGAGGTACTCGCCGTCAATGAGCTCCAGAACAGAATCTATATCTACGGGTCCGTCAAGGTATATGTAGGCATTTGAGGGGTGATAGTAGGTCTTATGCCCCTGAATGAACTGCTCGTAGGACAGGTCGGGAATAGACTCGGGAAGTCCGCCCGACTCAAATCTGTAACAGCTGTCAGGATAGAGCGCCTGCATCATATCGGACTCCATGCGGCTGTATACCGAGGACATGGCGCCCTTCATCTCGTTGAACACAACTCCCTTGTATACGGGAGTGTCGGAGCTGCTTCGCATTTCGATATGCCAGCCCTCCTGATAGAAGATGTTGGGATTATAGTATATGGCAGGTGCGAACACTGCGTCAAGGTAAACCCTTGTCAGGTTCATGAAGTCCGTATCGTTTCGGCTGGATACGGGGAAAACTGTCTTGTCGGGATATGTCATGGCGTTGAGGAAGGTGTTCATGGTTCCCTTCATGAGTTCCAGAAAGGGCTCCTTTACAGGATATTTCTCGGAGCCGCCCAGAACGGAGTGCTCCAGTATGTGAAAGATGCCCGTATCGTCCGTGGGAGGAGTCTTGAAGGCTACGGAAAACAGCTTGTTCTCGCCGCTGTTTTTCAGCCAGACAAGCCTTGCTCCTGTCTTTATGTGCTGCATCTCTATGAGCTCCGAGCCGCAGTCGGGGGCGGGAGCTGTTCGTGTAACGGAAAATCCGTGGATAATGTCGTTGACTTTCATTGTTTACCTCCTGTATTCGTATATAAAACATTATACCATTACATCTGGATTTATGCAAGTGCAGTTTGCTGCGGACAACATTCCCCCTGTGTAAAAAGCTGCCCCGTAAGACTGAATATTGCTGCCAAGATAAATCAAAATTTAGCAAAGTTAAATTTTGATTTGAGCCGTCAGCCATTAGCCATTAGCATAATGTAGGGGACGCCGCCCTCGGCGTCCCGAAAAATTCGTATTATAGTGGCGATTATCATCCGCTCAATCAAGGGACGCCCTCACTTGCAGGGCGTCCCTCTTTCAAAAACAGTCCACCGGACTGTTT
>JAFWTA010000064.1 GCA_017519145.1 Ruminococcus sp. | reverse complement strand
CCTTTGGAATCCCTTACATAGGCTCGGCGTACTTATTGCGCTGTAAGCGATGTACAAATATCATTTTTGATATTATTAAGCGAGTTTACGAGCGACAACGTGGCAAGCGGTCGAGCTGGCTCAGCTCGAAATTATGATTTAGTTCAGCAGTAAAAAACATAATGCCCCCGGGTGCTATAAAGCACTCAGGGGCAAAACTTTTATATCGGTATCTGTATGAGCACGAATTGCTCGTATTCTCAAATATTACTTCTTGAGAGCAGCCTTTACTGTCTTTACGATATTCTCGGCAGAGAGACCGAACTCCTTAAGGAGGTCTACTGCGGGACCCGAATGACCGAATTCGTCGTTTACACCTATCTTTACAACGGGAACAGGGCAGCACTCTGTAACTGCCTCAGCAACTGCCGAGCCGAGACCGCCGATAATGCTGTGCTCCTCAGCTGTTACGATGAGACCTGTCTCCTTGGCGCACTTGCAGATAAGCTCCTTATCGAGAGGCTTGATAGTGTGGATATTTACCACTCTTGCGGAAACGCCCTCAGCCTCGAGAGTCTTTGCAGCCTCAACTGCCTCGTTTACCATGAGACCTGTTGCAACGATGGTAACGTCCTTGCCGTCCTTCATAACAACGCCCTTGCCAAGCTCGAACTTGTAGCTTGCAGCGTCATTGATAACGGGCACAGCAAGTCTGCCGAAACGCATATAAACGGGACCGTTGAAGTCCAGAGCAGCCTTTACGGCAGCCTTAGCCTCTACGTCGTCGCAGGGGTTGATGATAGTCATGCCGGGGATAGTTCTCATGAGAGCGATATCCTCGTTGCACTGATGTGTAGCGCCGTCCTCACCAACGGAGATACCTGCGTGTGTAGCGCCGATCTTTACGTTGAGGTGGGGATAGCCGATGGAGTTTCTTACTATTTCAAAAGCTCTGCCTGCTGCGAACATAGCGAATGTGCTTGCGAAGGGGATCTTTCCACAGGCAGCAAGTCCTGCAGCTACGCCCATCATGTTAGCCTCTGCGATACCGCAGTCAAAGAAGCGGTCGGGATAAGCCTTCTTGAAAATTCCTGTCTTGGTTGCAGCAGCAAGGTCTGCATCGAGAACTATCAGGTCCTTGTATTCCTCGGCAAGCTCCTTGAGAGCCTCGCCGTAGCTTTCTCTGGTAGCCTTTTTGATAACATCTGCCATTATATTAGTCCTCCAATTCCTTTAACTGCGCATTAAGCTCTGACATAGCCTGCTCGTACTGCTCCTTGTTGGGAGCTGTACCGTGCCAGCCTACCTGATTTTCCATGAATGAAACGCCCTTGCCCTTAACGGACTTCTGGATGATAGCAACGGGCTTGTCCTTAACGGACTCAGCCTCTGTGAAGGCTCTGTCGATATCATCGAAGTCGTGAGCGTCCATAGTTATAACGTGCCAGCCGAATGCAGCGAACTTATCTGTGATAGGCTCGGGTGAGCATACCTCAGAGATAGGTCCGTCGATCTGGAGACCGTTGTTGTCAACGATAGCAACAAGGTTAGTCAGCTTCTTGTGAGCTGCGAACATAGCAGCCTCCCAGACCTGACCCTCCTCGATCTCGCCGTCGCCGAGGATAGTGTAGACCTTATATGACTTGCCGTCGATCTTTCCTGCAAGAGCCATGCCGCAGGCTGCGGAGATGCCCTGTCCGAGAGATCCGCTGGACATATCAACACCGGGGATATGGATACAGGGGTGACCCTGAAGGAGAGCACCGATATGGCGGAGCGACTTCAGCTCCTCCTCGGGGAAATAGCCCTTCTGAGCAAGTACCGAGTAAAGTGCGGGAGCTGTATGACCCTTTGAGAGCACAAGACGGTCTCTTTCGGGAGCGTCGGGGTTCTTGGGATCGTTGTTCATCTTGTTGAAGTAAAGGTATGTCAGGGTATCGCTTATAGACAGCGAACCGCCGGGATGACCCGACTTAGCGTTATAGGTTCCCTCGATAACGCCCATTCTAACCTTGCAGGCTGTTTTCTGCAATTCCTTTTTAAGCTTTGCGTCCATATTGACCTCCATGATTTTATTTAACGGCTTCTGCCGCGATCAGTTTGTGTCAGTTTCAGCTGTCGGCACTATGTATCGACAACTGATCACTTAATAATTATAGCGCAAAAAAAGTCGCATTGCAAGACTTTTCTTGCTCACTATCTGAATAACATCATAACCAGAACTATCATATAGAATATGAAGAAGCCCGTACACACCACTGCGGGGAATGATATGAGCATCTTATTCTGTTTTTCGTGGAGAGTTCCTCTTATTCTCAGCGCCTTTATGAGGAAAAGCGCTGCTCCCCACATGGGCAGAGCCCAGACAGCCAGTCCCAGCGTCGCGATGTCGCTGAGGGTAAAGTTTGCCGTGCTTCCCGAGCTTATGCCGCTTACGCTGCTGTATACAAGCAGCGCAAGAAGTCCCAGAGCTATGAGTACTCCGATGACATATATGCTTATTGCCGCCTTCTTTTTCATTGTTCTACTGTTTGCACCTTTCGATTATATAGTCTATGAGCTCCGCGACTGCGCCCTCGTCATTGGTGCGTGAGAGCACAAGGTCTGCCTTTGCCTTTACGGAGTCCTCCGCGTTGGCAGGGCAGGCTCCCACATCGGCTTCGACTATCATCTCTATATCGTTGTCGAAGTCGCCGACGGACACGAAGGTACAGCCCTCCATGCCTTTCAGTCTGCGGTATTCCGCCAGAGCGGAGCCCTTGCTCACGCCCTGAGGGAGCATTTCAAGAAAAATATCCGAGGACTTTACAAAATCAACGTCCTCATAAGCCAGCTTCCTTGTAAGGAGCTGCATATGCTCCACATCCTCGGGAGCAAGTGAAAAAAGCACCTTCAGCCAGCCGCCGTCGCTGATGTCGGCAAGCTCCGCATAATTGGGAACGATACCGCACAGTCTTGTGTGGAGCTGCTGATAATCCGTATTTCTGAAAACATAGGTGCCCTCGGTCTTCAGCACCTCTCCTCCTGCCTGAGGCATGAGCTCCAGAAGCTCCGCGGTGTATTCCTTGGCGCGGGGGGTGAGGGGGTGGGTATAGAGTGTCTCTCCGCTGATATAATCGTGGATAGCCGCTCCGTTATACATGATTATGGGATATTTCAGCCCGAGAATACTGCGGAACTGGTCAAAGGACTGGATAGTCCGTCCCGTAGCCACAGTGAAGCGTCCTCCCAGCGCCGTGAACCGCTCGATGGCAGAGCGGTCGGCATCGGTTATCTCCTTGCGGCTGTTGAGGAGAGTGCCGTCCATATCACTGAGCAGCACAACTCTCGATATATCTTCAAACAAAATATCACTCCTACATTTTCTCAAGCTTGTTCAGCACCGAAACGAAGTAATCGGGCAGGTCGCTCTCAAACTCCATGTACTCCCCTGTTGTGGGGTGTACAAAGCCTATTTTACGGGCGTGAAGGCACTGTCCCTCCAGCCCCTTATAGGGCTTTCCGTATACGTCGTCCCCGAGAACGGGGTGTCCGATATAGCTCAGGTGTACCCTTATCTGGTGAGTCCTTCCCGTTTCCAGTCTCAGTCTCACATGGGCGTAGCCGCCGTACTGCTTTATGACGCTGTAATGAGTGACCGCATTCCTTGAATTTTCCGTGGTCACGCACATCTTTTTTCGGTCGGTCTTATGCCGTCCGATGGGCGCGTCAACGGTACCTTCGGTGTCCTTGAAGTATCCGCAGGCGACAGCCTCGTACTCTCTTGTGAAGCTGTGCACCTTTATCTGCTCCGCCAGCTTCAGGTGGGAGGCGTCGTTCTTTGCGACTATAAGGAGACCGCTGGTGTTCTTGTCGATACGGTGGACTATTCCGGGGCGGATAACGCCGTTTATGCCCGAAAGGCTGTCTCCGCAGTGGTGCAGGAGAGCGTTCACGAGAGTCCCCGTGTAGTTGCCGTGAGCAGGATGTACCACCATGCCCTTGGGCTTGTTGACCACAAGGAGGTCGTCGTCCTCATAGACGATATCCAGAGGGATATCCTCGGGAACGGCGTCCATGGGCTCGGGCTCGGGAATGATAACGGATATCTCCTCGCCGCCTCTGAGCTTGTAGTTCTTGCTTATGGCTTTGCCGCCGGCAAGGACAAGTCCCTTTTCGATGAGTCCCTGTACTGCCGAACGTGTAAGCTCAGCAATATTGTCCGAAATATACTTGTCTATACGGCTTCCCTTATCCTCGGGAGCAGCCGTGAGAACTGCCTGCTCACTCATTTGTCTCCGCCTTTTCCGCAGAGGCTTTCTTCTTCTTTTCAAGCTTCGGGTCGATGAACACCGCATACCACAGAAGAAGCACGAATGCCACGGTAACGCAGATGTCAGCGACGTTGAATATGGCAAAGTGGAACAGCTTTATCTCGAACATATCCACCACATACGCAAAGCGGAAACGATCGATGAGGTTGCCGATGCCTCCCGCGATGAACAGTGCAAGAGCAACGTCCAGCAGCTTCGAGCGGCGGAATACCTTGATCAGCAGTATCGCGCAGCCTATGACCACGAGGGTAGTGAAGCCGATGAGGAACCATCTCTGTCCCGACATACTTCCGAATATGGCACCGTCGTTCTCAAGATAGGTAAGATCCACGATCTTATGGCTCCCGAAATGGATAAAGTCCATGGAGCCCACGGGCTTCAGTTCATGGACAGCCCAGTATTTCACAAGCTGATCCGCCCCCACAAGGGCGATGACCAGTACCGCAAGAAATATTGCCATATGGTTTTATCCTTTCAATAAGACTGCCTGCCGACCCGAACAGCCGACAGGCAATATAATTACGTTTTAAGCTTCTACAGCTATTGCGCATCTCTCACAGAGAGTGGGGTGATCGTGGTTGGTGCCGACGTACTTGCTGTAGCACCAGCAGCGCTCGCACTTTTCGCCCTCTGCCTTTGCGACCTCGAATATGGTCTCAGCGCCTGCCTTCTCCACCTCAACTCCCGAAACGATCAGGATATCCTTGAGCTGGTCAGCCAGTGAAGCGTATCTGTCATAGTCGGCATCGCTGCTCTTTATGATGATCTTAGCCTCAAGAGACTTACCGATGGTCTTGGCATTACGAGCCTCCTCGAGAGCCTTGTTAGCACCAAGACGGGTGTTGTAGATAAATTCCCACTTGTCCTTGAAGTCGGCACTGAACTCTATACCGCTCTTCTCGGGCATCTGGTTGAGGAATACGCTCTGCTTGTCGTCGCCTGCGGAGTGGGGCATGAACTGCCAGATCTCCTCGGCTGTGAATGAAATGATAGGTGCGGCAAGTCTTGTTATCGCACTGATTATGCGGTACATTGCCGTCTGAGCTGCGCGGCGGAGAACAGAAGTCTCCTTCTCGCAGTAAAGTCTGTCCTTGATGATGTCAAGATAGAAGTTGGACATATCTATTACGCAGAAGTTATGGAGAGCGTGGAATGCGATATGGAAATCGAAATCGTCATAGCCCTTCTTCATAGCGTCGATGAGGTTATCCAGCTTCATGAGCGCCCACTTGTCAAGCTCTGTGAGCTGATCGTCGGAAACGCTGTCCTTATCGGGATCGAAGCCTGCACCGTTGCCCAGGTTGCCCAGAATGAAACGAGCAGTATTTCTGATCTTCTTGTAGGCATCGGAGAGCTGGCTGATAATGGGCTTTGAGATACGGATATCGCTGTGATAGTCAGAAGAAGCTGCCCACAGACGGAGTATATCCGCGCCGTACTGATCGATGATCTCGCTGGGGTCGATACCGTTGCCGAGAGACTTGTGCATTGCCTTGCCCTCGCCGTCAACTACCCAGCCGTGGGTGCAGACTGCCTTGTAGGGCGACTGTCCCTTGTATACAACGGATGTGAGGAGCGATGACTGGAACCAGCCTCTGTACTGATCTGCGCCCTCAAGATAGAGATCGGCAGGCCATGAAAGGCTGGGGAAGTCCTCTCCCTCCATTACAGATGTGTGTGATACACCGCTGTCGAACCAAACGTCCATGATGTCGTATTCCTTGGTAAATTCGCCGCAGCCGCACTCGCACTTTACGCTTGCGGGGATGAATTCGCTTGTATCCTTTGTCCACCATGCATCGCTGCCCTCTTTGCGGAAGAGCTCCGAGATAGCGGCGATAGTTTCATCGTTGCAGATGGGCTTGCCGCAGTCCTTACAGTAAACAACGGGGATCGGAACGCCCC
This sequence comes from Ruminococcus sp., assembly GCA_017519145.1. Taxonomy (GTDB): domain Bacteria; phylum Bacillota; class Clostridia; order Oscillospirales; family Ruminococcaceae; genus Ruminococcus. Next base: position 41,310 of record JAFWTA010000064.1, on the reverse strand, counting down.
ATGTTCTCTGACGTGAGATACACCAGTCGCTTCTGTCGCGTACCATGCCCTTTATTCTGTCCTCGCCCCACTCAGGGATCCACTTGACAGACTCTATGGCCTTGATAGCCTCATCCTTGAAGCCGTTTACTGAGCAGAACCACTGCTCTGTAGCTCTGTAGATGATAGGGCTGTTACATCTCCAGCAGTGAGGATACTGGTGGACGATCTTCTGTGTAGCCAGCATAGCGCCCAGCTCTGTCAGCTTTGCGGCGATAGCCTTGTTGGCCTGATCTGTGTCCATGCCCTCGAACTCGCCTGCCTCGGCGGTCTGCTTACCCTTTGCGTCAACGCATACGATTATGCCGATATCGTCGTAGTTCTTGCATACCTCAAAGTCCTCGACACCGTAGCCGGGAGCTGTATGTACGCAGCCCGTACCGCTTTCAAGAGTAACGTGGTCGCCTACGATGATGGGTGAGAGACGGTCATAGAGGGGGTGCTTTGTCTTCATGCCCTCAAGCTCTGCACCTGTGAAGATATGGTCTGTTGTGTACTCGGTGATGCCCGCAGTTTCCATAGTGGTCTTTACGAGCTCCTCAGCCATAACGTAGTATTCATCGCCTACATGGACGAGAGTGTAGTTGTACTCGGGTCCCAGACAGATAGCAAGGTTGCCGGGGATAGTCCATGTGGTAGTTGTCCAGATAACGAAATAGATCTTGGAAAGGTCAAGTCCGAGACCTGTGAAGATGCCCTTGTCGTCGGTGACATTGAACTTGACATAGATAGAATAGCAGGGGTCGTTTGAGTACTCGATCTCAGCCTCAGCAAGAGCTGTATTACAGTCGGGGCACCAGTAAACGGGCTTCAGACCCTTGTACATATAGCCCTTCTTTACCATAGAACCGAATACCTCTACCTGCTTAGCCTCATACTCCGGACGGAGTGTGAGATAGGGGTAGTCATAGTCGCCCAGCGAGCCCAGTCTCTTGAAGCCCTTCATCTGGTTTGCTACCTGTTCCATAGCGTATTCGCGGCAGTGCTTTCTCAGGTCTACCGCAGGGATAGCGCCGTTCTCAACGCCGATGGCCTTCATAGCCTTCAGCTCGATGGGAAGTCCGTGAGTATCCCAGCCGGGAACGTAAGGCGCACAGAATCCGTTCATGTTCTTATACTTCACGATGAAGTCCTTGAGGGACTTGTTGAGAGCGTGTCCCAGATGGATCTCGCCGTTTGCATAGGGAGGGCCGTCGTGGAGTACATAGGAGGGCTTGCCCTTGTTCTTCTCTACCATCTTGTAATAGAGGCGTTCATCCTCCCATCTCTGGAGAGTATCGGGTTCTCTCTTGGGCAGGTTTCCTCGCATGGGGAATTCTGTCTGCGGTAAATTAAGAGTACTGTTATAATCCTGTGCCATACTATCTGATCCCTCATTCAAAAGCTCTGAGGGATCCTCCTTTCGATCTTATTGATTATTGATTATTCCTCTGTTTCGGCAGCAACTGCTGCAGCGATCTCCTCAGCTGTCTGGGGCTCGTCAGCGCCTGTTGCTTCTTCAAACGTCTCGGGCATAGAGGAAATGAGCTCGAGGTGGCTCTTGTACATATCGAACAGGCTCTTCTTGAAGTCTGCTACCTGCTGCTGAGCCTCGATGAGGGCTTCCTTCTCCTTAGCGATCTCCTCGCGGTTCTTCTCCATAGCCTCAGCGTGCTGACGAACAGCCTCGTCCTCGAGGGCATCTGCCTTAGCCTGAGCCTCTGCGATGATCTGCTCAGCCTTTTCGTTAGCGTCGTTGAGTACCTGATGGCCCTGCTTCTGGGCACCGAGGAGAGCGTCCTTGAGAGCGTCCTCATCTCTCATATATTCTCTTACCTTGTCAGCAAGCACCTGAATCTTGCTGTTTGCCTCAGCGCGCTCGCGCTCCATTTCGTCAAGCTCAGCCTCCAGCTGTGAGAGGAACTCGTCGATCTCCTCCTGCTTATAACCAAAAGCTGCCTTTTCAAATCTCTTATTTCTAACGTCCTTTGAAGTTATCATTTCATTCACCTCTAAATATATTTTCTCAGATTAATGTGTATGCGGCCTTTTTTCGTCGAGCCGTCTATACGGGAAAGTACAAACCTTCCGCAGCCCCGGACGGAGAGAATATCTCCCTCCTTCAGTTCATGGGAGACTGAGGAAACTGTAAAATGATTCACATCCACCTTATCGGAGCGGATAAGTACAGCCGCCTTTTCGCGGCTCAGATGAGCTGCGAGCCCCACTGCACAGTCAAGGCGCAGAGAAGCGACCGTTCCGCTTATTTCCTGAAACTTCTGAGCATTTTCAAGCCTGAACGGCTCATTGTCGGTAAGCTTCACGCCCACTCGTCCTATTTTGGTGACAGAGCTGCCGATGAGCTTAGCGGCAACATCGGTCACAAAAGCCTGTGCCACGCCCTCACCCACGACGATATCGCCGATGACCTCACGTTTGAGCTGCTGAGCCATAAAGGAGCCGAGAAAGTCCCGATGGGTCAGCTTATCCTCGCTTCGGTAGGTAAAGGTAAGGCATTTCATAGGGAAAGCCTCTGTGATATATTCGGCGAAGTAATCGGGATATACGGCAAGGATGCGCCGTCTTGCGTCCTCATATCCGCCGTAGAGCATATACCCGAGGGCTCCTGCATTTCTCCTGCACCACGCCTCGGCGACGGAGCACTGTCTCTCATCGAGGAAGGAGGAGAACTGAGCCGCTCCGTCCCTTTCACAGAGGGCAGTCATATCCTCGAGCCTTGCGGCAAAAAGCTTATCCGACCTGTCGTCCATCAGATGAATACGCCGTTGTTCTCCAGCTCACCTACGAGGTCTTCGCCGATAAATCCGACATTATAAGGAGTAATGATATATGTCAGGTTTGCAACAGGCTTGAGGCTTCCGCCGTTTGCATAAGCAACGCCTACGAGGAAGTCGATGATCCTTCTCTTGTTTTCGGGAGAAGCTGTCTCAAGGTTGAGAACTACTGTCTTCTTGGCGATAAGATGATCAGCGATCTGCTTTGCATCTGTGAAAGCTGAGGGCTTTACCAGAACTACCTGAAGCTGAGCTGTAGTCTGGATATTAACGACCTTGTTTCTTCTGCCTGTGCCTGCGCTTACGCCCTCGTTTACGGGAGCATCGTCCTGATCGGCAGGCGAGAAGCTGCGCTCACGCTCGTGACGTACCGGAACATCAGCGTCAAAATCGTCGTCCTCTGCAGCAAAGAAAAATTCCTTAATGTTCTCAAAAAGTTTCATCTTAATACTCCTTCTCCGCATTATTTATATTTTATATCTCTTCACAGGATCAATGCGGAGCATCCCGTGTTGATGTTCAGCGTTCCGCTGGAAGTTATTTGGAATAGTCTCTTGCGCCGAAGAGCCCTGTGCCTATGCGCACCAGTGTTGAGCCGTATCTTATGGCTTCGGCGTAATCATGGGTCATGCCCATTGAGAGGGTATCCATTCCCTCATATTCCGAGGATATACTGTCATAGAGCTCCTTCATCCTTCCGAGGAATACATCGCTGTCGGAAGGGGGCGGGATTGTCATGAGACCTCTTATCCTTATGCCCTCAAGCTCTCTGAGCTCCTCTATAAGCTGTTTCAGTCCTGCGGGAGGGATACCGCTCTTGGAGTCCTCTCCCCCTATATTTACTTCGCAGAGGATATCCATGACCCTGCCGTTCTTAACGGCGAGGCGGCTGATCTCCTGTCCCAGCCTGAGGCTGTCCACGGACTGTATCATGCTTACACTATTTATAATGTATTTTACCTTGTTTGTCTGAAGATGACCGATGAACTGCACCTCAGCCGACTTGTCATAGGCTTCGGCTTTTGAGAGGTATTCCTGCACTCTGTTCTCGCCCAGAAGGTCCAGCCCCAGCTTTACGGCGTGGTTGACGGCTTCGGGAGCAACTGTCTTTGTGACAGCCATTATGCGGATATTATCGTCGGGGCTGCGGTATTTTTCCTTAGCCTCGGCACATCTCTCTCTTATTATGCGCAGATTCTCGTCGATATAAGCGAGATCGTTACTGTTCATCATCTTTATCGACCTCCTCAATCATGATATCGTCATACAGTGCAAGATAATCGGGATCATTGGTGCTTTCCGAAAGCACATAATCGCTTCCCTCGTATATGACCTTGATCTTTTTGAAAATGACCTGCTCGCCCTCGCGTATGTAGACGCCCTTGCAGGTGGAGGTCTTCGTCTGTTCATTGCCCTGTTCGTCGGTAACTGTCTCGGTGACGTCCTTGAAGCGTATAGCCTCACGGGGCACCTTCAGTCCCGTAGCTTCGCCTTTTATGAGCTCAACTCTCTCCGTTCTGTGCTGAACGAGCTCATAATTGAACTTTTCACAGAAGATGATAATGACGCTCTTATCGGCTTTTTCGTCGCGGATATCGGTTATCTGTGCAGGATAGGACTCCGCAGCGGAGTCAAATCTGAGCTTTACCTGATCGCCGACAGCATACTCCTTTCTGGAGTTGTCCGCAACAAGTGCAAGGTACCAGCCGTAGCCGTCGATGAGCTTGCCCACAACATTGGGCGCAGTGGACTTTCTGTCCTCAGCCTCTTCGATGACAGATGAAGTTATCTGATCGAGTGACGCCGTGGTCAGCTTGTCCTCATAGCCGTCGCAGTAGCTGGCGAAATACGCCGAGCGCGGAGCCTGTATCTGCTCCTTTGATACGACAGACCTTGCGTCCAGCTTGGTTATCTCGGACTGGATATCCGAGATCTTCTGGCTGAAGTCCTGTACCTCATTTGTGATGATCTGGTATGTACTGAGCTGTACAAGGAGGTCGTCCTTGACAGTTTCCAGCTCATCGTAATTACCCATATCCCTGTAATAGATAAGGCTTCGGTAGCTTGTATCTATGCTCTCCGACAAGCTTGCGGGCTGAGCGGATTCAAGAGTACCGGGGTTCTGTATCTTTTTCAGGATATTAAGGTCTTTTTCCAGCTTAGCCTTTTCGCGCTTGATGCTCAGCTGTTCGTCGTCGGGATAGGCTTCTGCGATGATGGTATCGCTTCCCACCTTGCCGCCGTCAGAGACATTGTAGCTGAGAACGCCGTTTCCGCTGTAAAGGACGATCTCCTCGTCCCTGATGAACAAGCCCTTGTACTCCTTTGAGTCTACCGCAGAGGCTGTCAGGGCAGTGACGGTGTCACTTTCCTTATTGCGGAAGTTATAGACTATGCTGACAAAAACTATCAGAAGCAGCACCAGCACCACATTGCGCAGTGTTTTCACAAGGAAGCTGCCTTCCGATTTGGTAAATCGCATTCAGATCACCCTTAGTCGTTTTTCTCGGAAGCGTCGAGGATAGATACTGCTCTTGCAGGAATGATCGTTGAGATAGCGTGCTTGTAAACGAGCTGCTGCTTTCCGTCGCAGTCAAAGATGGCAACATAGCTGTCGAAGCCTCTTACCATTCCCTTGAACTGGAAGCCGTTGGTGAGGATTATAGTCACCATGATCTTGTCTTTTCTGCACTGATTGAGGAACACGTCCTGCAGATTGATTGTTTTGTTCATACACATTCTCCTTTTTATTTGTTTGCGTTGCGAAATCCGTGGGTAAAATGTTTTTCCAAATGTACCGCATAGAAATACACACAGTACATTATATCACATTTCCTTGTATTTGGCTATAGTTTTTTTGCATTTTTCTAATATTTCATTCTTTTTATCAAATTCGTCAAGCATTATCCACTCAATACGGTCATTCCGCCTGAACCATGTGAGCTGACGCTTGGCGTATCTCCGCGTTTCCTGCTTGATAGTGGCAATGCAGTCCGCAAGGTCGGTCTCCCCCTCGAAGTACGGGATAAGCTCCTTGTAGCCTATGGCGTTGGCGGCAGTCTTCATGCCGCTCTCCTGCCACAGCGCCCGTGCCTCCTCCACAAGACCTGCCTTCACCATTTCGTCCACGCGCAGGTCTATGCGGTCATAGAGGGTCTGCCTGTCGGTGTAGTTAAGTCCGATAATAAGGGAATTATATGGACTTTCCACTGTCCTGCTCTCTTTTTTCAGCTCACTGAATTTCCGTCCCGTAACGTGACAGACCTCCATAGCGCGGACCACTCTCACCAGATTATTCGGGTGGATGCCCTCGGCGGCTTCGGGGTCAAGCTCCGCAAGACGGGCGTGGAGAGCTTCGTTGCCCTGCTCCTTGGCAAAGGCGCAGAGCTCCGCGCGGTAAGCCTCATCGCTGCCGCCCTCGGAGAACTGCACATTTTCAAGCAGCGAGTCCACATACAGACCCGTTCCGCCCACGATAATGGGCAGCTTTCCCCGTGAGAGTATGTCCACTATCTTCTCATTTGCCAGCTTCACATAGTCTGCTGCACTGAAGCTCTCTCCCCTGTCAAGGAAGTCCATGAGGTGGTGGGGAATGCCCTGTTTTTCGGCTTCTGTGGGCTTTGCGGAGGCTATGTCCATGCCCTTGTATATCTGCATGGAATCGGCGGAGATGACCTCTCCGCCGTATATCTTCGCCAGCTCAACGCCCAGCCATGTCTTGCCCGATGCCGTAGGTCCTACTACCGCCAACACAAAGGGCTTTTTATTTTTTTCGTTCATTATCGACTTCTCCCGACTGTATACGCTTTATCATTCCGGCTGTACCCGCTTTTCTGACGGCTCTTTTAATTATGATCGCCGCAATTACGATCACCGCAAACAGTATAAACGCCGCAGGCACCAGAACCATCATGAAATAGGGCGGTCCTGTATTTACTTCGCAGGACAGACTGCTGCCGTTTGCTTCTATTCTGTAATAGGCAGGTGTATTAAAATGCACCGCTTCAAACCCTGATACATCTGTTACTCCGAGGATATTGCCATCCTTGTCACAGCAGGCAACTTTTATCCTGCGGAAATGATTGAAAAGCTTGTTGTTTTCTTCATTCAGCTTAAAACTGACGCTTGAATGCTCCGAAAGGTCTGCTTTCTCAAAAACGGCACAGTTATGCCGCAGGAGCATACTTGTATAGCCGTCTTCTTCATATCCTGCAAGTCCGCAGTCTTTTCCCACGCCAAGCAGCCTTCCGTTCTCCTCATTGAAGCAGGCGGCATACTTATCGTTCTTTTTATCCTTTACAAGTATATCCGCAAAGGCTGTGCCCTCGGGCACATTTTTCAGCACGATGTCCTGACTGCGTGTATCGACGTCCCACGCAAAGGCACTGATACCGCCGAAAACACACATAAAAACCGTGAAATATACCGCAATGAGCGCTTTAACCGTCCGTTTCACAATATTATCTTCCCGACTGTTTTTAGTCTTCACTCTTTGGCGCTTCAGACTTTTTGCTCTTTTTAACTGCGATGATGATGGCTGCTATAAAGAGGATACCTCCCAGTATTGCAGGCAGCACAACTCCCCAGAAGAAGGGCAGCTTTATGCGCGTATCAAGTTCCACCTTGCTGCCGTCCGCCTTTATGGTGTACTCAGGCATACCGAACAGCGCGCTTTTCACCTCAGCCTCATCGGTGATACCGAGGATATTGCCGTCTTTATCGCAGTAAGCCACCTTTATATGGTGAATATGGTCAAATATGTCATCATCTCCTGTTTCCAGTCCGAGACAGCTGTGCTTGTCCGAGACCTCGGGAGACAGCTCATGATCTTCCAGTAAAGCCAGTCCCGTCCTCAGGATCATACTTGCATAGCCGTCCTCGTTATACTTTGCGAGTTCGCAGTTTTCATCAAGTTCCAGTGTAGGCGCAAAAGATACATTGACAGCTCCATCAGGGTACCTGTGCCAGTCTTCCTTAACAAGTATATCCGCAAACTCAGTTCCCGCGGGAACCTCGCCGAACTTCATTTTAAGATGAGATGAATCGGCAACATATCCGTCGATGTAGTTCCAGACGCTGAATATTCCAAGACCAACCGCCAGTAATAACGGGATAATAACCTTTACTGCTTTTTTCATATTATGCTCCTTATGTTCTTTTGAATTGGTGTGAAATATTGCTCTTTGTCATGGTAAACATCACGGGTCTGCCGTGGGGGCAGTGCCGTATGCGCTCGTCGAAGTAGACCTGCTCCGCCAGTGATTGCAGCTCCTCAAGGCTGTTCTTGTCATTGCCCTTTATTGCCGATTTGCAGGCAACTGTGTGGAGCATATCGTCCAGCATATGGGACTGCGGGTCGTGGCTGTACATACGCAGGTTATTTGCTATCTCTGAGATTATGTCCTCCATGTCCAGCTCCATGATAAATGTGGGCACAGCCGTTGCCACTGCGCAGGGCTTCTCCGAGAAATCAAAGGTAAAGCCCAAGTCTGCAAGGAGCTCCTGATTTGTTTCAAGGGCGCTGAACTCGTCCCCTGTGAGGAGGACTCTCACCCCCGTAAGGAGCTGCTGGCTGTACTGGCGGCAGTTGCGGCTTTTCAGCCGCTCAAAGATTATGCGCTCATGAGCGGCGTGCTTGTCTATCATTATCATGGTATCGTCGCCCAGCTCCGCGATGACATAGAGCCCGAAAGCCTCGCCGATGACGCGGATCTTAGGCTTTTCTGTCCAGACCGACTCCTCGGGCGCCTTCTCCTCAACAGGCTGCTGTACGGGAGCTGCGGTGAACGCCTGCTGTGTGATGTAGCTGAATCCCTCCACGGGCTTGGGAGGTTCCACAGGTGCATCAGGCTCGGGAATTCTCTCGGGCTCCCTTACTGGCTCGGGAGCTGTAACGCTCACGGGTGCAGCAGTCTCCGCAGGCTTCTCATAGACGGGAGCGGTGTACTGCACGGGCTCGGGTCTGTCGTAGGCAGGGCTGGCAGCTATATCCGCCGTGTAGGGCTGCTCATCAGCCGCATTATGCTCCGCCTTGGGAGGAGTATAAACGGGAGCGGCAGTCTCCGCCATTTTCTGCTCTGTCTCCTCTATCTTGTCAACGGGAGTGAACAGGAACTCCTGCTGCTTCATCTCCTCCTGCTCGGGAGCAGCCTTTGTCCAGTCCGCATGGGGCTTCAGCTCGAACTCATAGATGAGACCGTCCTTCATCATGGCGTTCTTCACCGCGAAGTAGATAGCGTCCGAGACAGACTTCTCGTTGGTGAAGCGCACCTCCGCCTTAGTGGGGTGGATATTAACGTCCATAGCGCTGGGAGCCAGATCCACAAGCAGAACGCAGGCAGGGAATTTTCCCGTCATTATCATGTTGGTGTAGGCGTTTTCCAGAGCCGCGGAGCAGAGCCTTGAACGGACGTATCTGCCGTTTACGAAGAAGTTCTGGAAAGCGCGGTTGTTCTTGGAATAAAGTGGCTTTATGACATAGCCGCCAACCTTTACGCCCTCGTACTCATAGTCCACGGGAATGAGGTCACGGGCGAAGTCTCTGCCGTAGACCGCATATACAGCCGAAAACAGCTCTCCGTCGCCGCTGGAGTTGAACTCCGTGCGGTTGTCGCGGATAAAGCGGAAGGCGATATCGGGGTGGGACATGGTTATCTTCTGGAGGATATTGCTGACTGCATTTGCCTCGGTGACGTCCTTTTTCATGAACTTGCGCCTTGCGGGCACGTTATAGAAAAGGTCGCGGATAATTACCGTAGTGCCGTCGGGACAGCCGCTTTCCTCATGGGACTTCTCCACGCTTCCCTCGATGGTATAGAGAGTTCCGTACATTTCCTCACGCTGCTTTGTCATTATCTCCACACGGGCGACTGCCGCAACGGAGGCAAGGGCTTCACCTCGGAAGCCCAGAGTGATGATATTGTCAAGGTCCTCTTTTTCTCTTATCTTGCTGGTGGCATGGCGAAGGAACGCCTTGGGAACGTCACCGAAGGACATTCCGCAGCCGTCATCGGTGACGCGCATATAGGTAGTTCCGCCGTTTTTTATCTCCACAGTGATATGCCTTGCGCCCGAGTCTATGGAGTTCTCCACAAGCTCCTTTATTACCGACGAGGGACGCTCGATGACCTCGCCTGCGGCGATAAGCTCTGATATTTCCTTGCTAAGGACGTTGATAGGGGGCATTGTTTACTTCCTTTCCGAATTGCAGCAGTTCAGACCAGCTTTACCCGTTTTGGGGTGAGAATGACTCCGCCGTATTCGATGTGCTCGGCGGTGTAATCGGCTGTGTCCATGCGTCCGAACTGCTTTTCCGATACGATGGCGAATGGACAGGCACTTGGAGCAGCTCCGTCCCTGATATCCATTTCGGTGGTGATACCCTCGCCAAGCTCCAGCTCAGTCTGCATTGTACGAGCCTTGGGGAGTATCCAAAGCTTGGCAGCTATTGCTTTCAGCTTCTCGACCGCTTCCTTTTTGTAGGTATCTCCCTCAACGTGTACCTCCTCCTGAGGAATCAGCAGAGTAAAGATATACTCACCGCGGATGGGCTCCTCATTCATGATGAAGCCGCGCACCTCGGAAAATCCGTCATATTCAAAGCGCATCTGCTTGTAATCGTTGGAAGCGTCCTCGTCATAGCCCAGCTCGAAGTCCTCCTCCAGCTTTTTCTGGTTCCAGTCCATTATATCCTCCATGGACTCGTTTTCATAGCCCTTCAGTCCGCCCTTGAATTCAAGCCCTGCGTGCTTGATGTAAGCGGTAAGCTCCTTCATATTGTCAAAATCCAGCTCTGCGCGGCTGAATTCCATTATCATTGAAAAGTATGCAGGCATATTTTTACCTCCGATTTGATTCATAATATATAATTAATAAAAGCAGTGCCACCTATGGGGACGGAATTAAAAAACAGGCGGCTTTACAGGCAACTCTGAAAAAACAAGCTTGCAGTTTTCACAGTACCACGCTTCATTTTCCTCTGAAAGCTTAGCTTCATTACGTTTCATTTTTCCAATATCCTTTTCGTCAGTCCATACAAGGTCTGACACCGCAATCGGATTAAGCAGGCTCGCCTTAGACCTTATCCTGCCTTTCTGCATCTTGTTTCCACAATATCTGCACTCCATGCCGTTTCCCTCTTTCTCTGCTGATATTTACAACATTTTTATTGGATAGCCGTCAGCATATCTCTGAGGAGCTCGCGGCACTCGCCGTCGGTGAGCTCGTCGATATTGGTCTTTTCCAGCATTTCCAGAGCCGCTTCCCTGCCCAGACTGCCGAAGCTTATCTGTCCCGACTCCTCGCGGACTGCCGCAGGGCGCTCGTTCTCGTGAGCCTTTTCCATCTCCTCAAGGAGCTCCTTTGCCCTTGTGACTACCTTTGAGGGCAGTCCGGCCAGCTTTGCAACGTCCACGCCGTAGCTCTCGTCCACTCCGCCGCGGACTATCTTTCTCAGGAAGCGTATGGTGCCGCCGTGCTTGTTTACGGCGATGCTGTAATTCTTCACGCCCTCAAGCTCGTTCTCCAGACCTATGAGCTCGTGGTAGTGGGTGGCGAAAAGTGTCTTGCAGCCCAGCTTCTTGGAGCTGCAGATGTACTCCGCAACTGCACGGGCAATGCTTACTCCGTCAAAGGTGGAGGTTCCCCTGCCCACCTCGTCAAGGATAACAAGACTGTCCTTGGTGGCGTTTTTCAGTATATCCGAGACTTCGCTCATCTCCACCATGAAAGTGGACTGACCTGCGGTAAGGTCATCGGAGGCACCCACACGGGTGAATATCTTGTCCACCACGGATATCTTGGCAGAATCCGCAGGCACGAAGCTGCCTATCTGCGCCATGAGGACAATGAGAGCCGCCTGACGCATATATGTGGATTTACCCGACATATTGGGACCCGTGATGATGGACATACGGTCAGCCTTGTTGTCTATGTAAAGGTCATTGGGCACGAACATCTCATCAGTGAGCATGAGCTCCACAACGGGGTGTCTGCCTGCCTTTATGTCAATAGCGCCGTCAATGGCGATATCGGGCTTGACGTACTGATTGCGCAGGGCGACGTCCGCAAAGGAGCAGAGAACGTCCACCGAGGCAACTGCCGAGGCTGTGCGCTGAACGGCTTCCAGCTTGGTGGCAAGGAAATCTCGCACCTCCGCAAATATATCCGCCTCCAGCGAGAGAGCCTTGTCCTTGGCACCGAGAATGGCGTTCTCGGCATTTTTCAGCTCCTCGGTGATGAAGCGCTCGGCGTTGGCGAGGGTCTGCTTGCGTATCCAGCCCTCGGGGATAAGGTCGTAGTATGAGCGCGTTACCTCCAGATAGTAGCCGAACACACGGTTGAAGCCTATTTTCAGGTTCTTTATGCCTGTTGCTTCCTTCTCGCGCTGCTCTATCTCGTCGATTATGCTCCTGCCATTGTTCATTATGTGGCGGAGCTCGTCAAGCTCCTTGTTGAAGCCCTCCTTGATGACGCCGCCGTCCTTTACGGAGATAGGCGGCTCGTCCATGATGGCGTTCTCCACAAGGTTCACCAGCTCGTCAAGGGTGGAGATCTCGCTGTTGTACTTGGCGAGGAGCTTGGAGTCGCTGAGCTTTTCCAGCTCCTGCTTTATAAGGGGAAGCTGCTGTGCCGTTGCGGAAAGTGACTTCAGGTCACGGGGATTTGCGCTCTTGTACATGACCTTGGTCATAAGGCGCTCAAGGTCGTACACTCTGTCCAGCAGGTCGGTAAGGTCTGCCAGCACCACGCTCTTGCGGTAGAGTGACTCCACCGCGTCAAGCCTCTCGATTATCCTTGCGGGGCTTTTAAGGGGCTGCTCGATCCAGTTTTTAAGCAGTCTCCTGCCCATTGAGGTCTTTGTGGAGTCCAGCACCCACAGAAGCGAGCCCTTTTTCTCCTTGCTTCGCAGGGTCTCGGTCAGCTCCAGATTGCGCCTTGCATTGAGGTCAAGCCCCATGAAAGCGTCGCCGCTGAGGAGCTTCAGCTCCGTAAATCTCGATACCGAGGACTTCTGTGTATCATTGATATAGTCGAAAAGTCCGCAGACTGCCGCACAGTCCGCACCGTCCTCGCTTATACCCAGCTCCGTCACGGACTTTGCGCCAAATACGGCTGCGGTCATGTCCCGTCTTGCAGAGGGGGTGAAGCAGATGGTATCGCGGAGAGTAACTGCGCAGCTGAGCCTTACCTTCACGAACTCCGCCGCATTTTTCAGGGACAGGAAGTTCTGGGGGAAGATTATCTCAGCAGGCTGACAGCGTGAGAGCTCGTTGATGACGCCTGCCTCAAGGTCCTTGCCCTCGAAGAAGCTCAGTGCCGCTTCACCTGTAGAAAGGTCCGCAGAAGCCACGCCGCAGGTCTTTTCCTCCTCGTCGTAGTATATGCTGCAAATGTAGTTGTTGCTGCCGTCGTCCAGCATACTGCTCTCGGTAAGGGTACCGGGAGTAACTACGCGGATAACGTCGCGGACTACAATACCCTTGGTCTCGGCAGGGTCGGTGAGCTGCTCGCAGACAGCCACCTTGAAGCCCATGTCGATGAGCCTCTTTATGTACATATCCGCCGCATGATAGGGAACTCCGCACATGGGAGCCCTCTCCTCCAGACCGCAGTCCCTGCCTGTCAGGGTCAGCTCCAGAGCCTTTGACACCGCAACAGCGTCGTCAAAGAACATCTCGTAGAAGTCGCCGAGACGGAAGAACAGCACGCAGTCCTGATACTTGTCCTTGACCTCGAAGTACTGCTGCATCATGGGGGATATTTTACTTCTGTCGATTTCCATTGGTTTTGCTCCTTTACACAGGTTTATAGAATTATTATTTCGGGGCAGCTGCGGCGGTATTTAATTCGCCTCCGCAGACCTGCCCGCGGCTTTTTTATCAGTGACAGCCTGCACATGAAGCGCAGCTTCCCGAGCAGCCTGCCTCGGGTATCTGGCAGGTATCGGGGTCCTCGCCGTTTGCGCAGAGCTGGATTATCTGCTGCATATTTGTGACCAGCTTCTCAAGTGCCTGCTGAGCGCCTGAGAACACCATCATTCTGGGGTTGCTCATTACCTTCTTGTAGACAGCCTTCAGCTCTGAGTCGAGAGCCTTTATCTCATCGGAGTCGGGCTCCTCGGAGCTCATGGCAGTGCCCAGATTTACGCGGAGGTCCTCAAAGTGAGCGATGTCCTCCTGAAGCTCGGCATCGTTGTCGTTAGCCTGCTTTGCCAGCATATAAGCTGTGTATCTGTCATCCTGCTGAAGAGCCTTTCCAAGCTCTCTTGTCATTTCCATAATATCCATTTCTTTTTTCTCCTTAAAATTGATTATATCAGGCAGTTCCCTGCCATTTTGCGTTTGTATGGCGTGATCAGCCCATGTAGTCGAGATAGAGACCGTCGAACTTTTCGGAAGTTCCGTCAGCATGATAGAACCACGAAGTAGCTCCGCTGTCATAATCCGACTGATATGCAGACACGAACTCCATGTACTTTATGCCCTTTTCCTCCAGAACAGTGTCATAGGAGGGGGTATTCTCGTCCAGTGTGAACTCATAGTTATCCACCGACTTCACGGTGCCGTTGTCCCATTCAAGGTATTCTATATCAGCCGCACCCATGTGTCCCCAGATCATAACGAGCCTTCCTGTATTCTCGTCATATCCGAAGGCGGTATGACCGCCGCCGATAAGTCCGCAGTCTTTTATATTGCCCTCGCTGTCAAGAGTGAAGACATTTACCTGATAGTCCGCCTCACAGGTACCGCGCTTGAAGATAAGCTCGGGTATGCCGTCAACATCAAGGTCACGGAAAGCAAATTCTATGCTTGCGAGACCGTTATTTTCAGACGCTACCCTGTCAAACTCTGACTTGATGAAGCCCTCATAGATAGCAGGGTACATATCCATCAGTCCTCCTGCGGAAACATTTCCGTCGGGCTCTGTAGTTGTCTCGGCTGCCGTTGTCACCTCTGCTGTGGTCACCTCGGCAGTTGTCTCTGCGGTTTCTGTAGTTTCAGCGGCAGCTGTTGTCTCAGCGGTCGTTGCAGTCCCGGGCTCCTTTGCCGATGAGCTGTCAGCCTCGGGTTTTCCGCAGCCTGCCAGCACAACTGCTGTCAGGCATAACATAGCAAGTATCTTTTTCATATTATTCTCCTGAAAGTATTTCGTTTTATTCGTAAGACAAAGGGCACTGACGGGCAGCGGTCAGGCTTCCCAGCCAAAAAATTCAAAGCCGAAACCGTCTTTTTCCTCAGTCTTGCCGGTATTGGGATCAATGTATGAAGACTTTATATCGTCACCCTTTCCGACTATGCTGACATAGGGAAGGTATTTGCAGCCGCCCTCTGCCATAATGTCCTTGGTGACCGTATTTTCATCGCGGTCGAATTCAACAGAGTCATCAATGCCGACGCTGCCGTCGGACAGGACGAGATGATGGATACCGATATAGTCATCCATTTCATATATAAGCGCAAGATCGCCTGCGTCGCTTGTACAGCCCCATGCAGCGGGATCGGGACCGAAATAGCCTACCTCCTGTGCCTCACCGTTCTCATCGCAGGTATACATTCCCAGATTGCCTTCGATCTTTTCTTCCATGTATTCTTCGTCATAGCTCAGCACAAGCTCTGGAACGCCGTCTGCGTCCATATCATAGAGAGCATATGAAACTCTGATCTCTCCGGTCTGATAATCTGCGAGCATATCATATTTATCCTGTATCATATTCTTGTAAGCCTCGGGGTACATAGTCTCTCTGTCCCCTGCGGACGCGCTGCTTTCGGACTCCGTTGTTGTCTCCGCCTCTGTGGTGACCTCTGCTGTGGTCACCTCGGCAGTTGTCACTGCTTCAGTAGTCTCGGCGGCAGTAGTAGTTTCCGTCTTCTTATCGGACGAGTCCCCCGACCCGTTCTTTCCGCAGCCTGCAAGCAGTACTGCTGCAAGACATGATAATGCGATCACTCTTTTCATAACGCAGCCTCCTGTTTATCCCTTTATTTTTCCTGTGACAGCCCAGTTCATGGAGTCTGTTATCTCCACGTCCACGAACTGTCCGATGAGGGAGCTGTCCCCCTCAAATTCGACTATGATGAACTCACTGCTCTTGCCTGTGAGCCAGCCTTTCTTTTTCTTGGCTGTATCGTCCGCAAGGACTCTCATGGTCCTTCCCACAAAGCGCTTATAGTGCTCTGTGGACACCTCTCTCTGAACCTCCAGCAGCTTTCTCATGCGCCTGCCCTTTTCCTCCTCGGAGGTACCGTCAGCCATGGTTGCAGCAGGAGTCCCCGAGCGCTTTGAGTAGATGAAGGAATAGATATTATCATACTTCACACGCCTTACTATGTCGAGTGTGCCTTGGAAGTCCTCGTCGGACTCATCGGGAAATCCCACGATAAGGTCGGTGGTAAGTGAAAAATCAGGGTCACGGCTGCGTATCATATCCACTATCTCCATGTACTTTTCCACGGTATAGCGGCGGTTCATGCGCCTTAGCACCTCGCTGCTGCCGCTCTGGACAGGCAGGTGCAGGTGCTTTGCCACCTTTTCGCAGTCGAAAATGGCGTCGATGAGCTCCTTTGAAGCGTCCTTGGGGTGTGAGGACATAAAGCGTATCCAGAAATCCCCCTCGATATCATTGAGACGTCGCAGGAGCTTGGGGAAGTCTGTATCGTCCTCAAGGTCCCTGCCGTAGGAATTGACATTCTGTCCGAGGAGCATTATCTCCTTATAGCCGCTCTTGACCAGCTGACAGACCTCAGTCACTATATCCTCGGGACGGCGGCTGCGCTCACGGCCGCGGACATGGGGCACTATGCAGTAGGTGCAGAAGTTGTTGCAGCCGAACATTATGGGCACCGATGCCTTGAAGCTGCTGTCGCGTACCTGCTCCACCACCTCGGAGAAGTCATCGTACTCGCTTATATCCGCCGAGAACTTAGCACCGTTGAGAGCCTCCAGCAGCAGCCTCGGCAGGGCGCTTATGGCAGAGGTGCCCAGAACGATATCCACCTGCGGATAGGACTTCTTTATCTTCTCAGCGATGTGGCTCTGAGCGGTCATGCAGCCTGCAATGCCGATGATGAGCGAGGGCTTCAGCTCCTTCAGCTTCTTCATGCTGCCCACGATGCCGAAAACTCTGTCCTCAGCGCTCTCGCGGACGGCACAGGTGTTGAGTATTATCAGGTCAGCCTCGTGCTCGTCCTCGGTAAAGGAGTAGCCCATCTGCCTGAGCAGACCCTTTATCTTTTCGCCGTCGGAGACATTCAGCTGACAGCCGAAGCTCCTTATGTATGCTTTCGGCGAATTATCGCCGATCATTTCCTTTATGCGGCTGATAGCCGCGGTATTGTCCTTCAATTCGCAGACCATCTCCTTCCGTGAAAATCCTTTAATGAATTATTATACCATATTTTCAGAAACTTTTCAAGTGCGCGGCACTGAGGTTAACAATTTATATTTTTTTGAAAAAAGTGAAACCTTTTCCGTCTCTGCGGTGTATTATAGTCAGATGGCCGCAAAAGGAGAGGTTTTATATGAATTTACTGAAAAGAGCAGCCATAATTCTTGTTTCCATAGCCGCAGGCATCTGCCTGCTTATACTCACAGGCTTCCTGTCAGACAGGTGGACCATGCACCGTCTGAAGCAGTCCGAAGCCGACAGGAAAGCGGCTCTTGAACTGGCGGAGAAGGCTGTAAACGGTGCCTTTGCCAACATAAAGGACATTGCGGACAGCGGCGAGAGCGAAGACTACGCCCCATTCAAGGGCGCCTCCCCGGTTGACGCTGTGTTCGAGGAGGAGATCGCAAAAGACGGCAGAGGTCCCTATTACACCATATATCTGCACTTCCTCGGCAATGACAGCGAGGATATCTTCTGCACCATGCATTACTATCCTGTGAAGAAGGACGCCGATGAATACAGCTGGCACGGCAGGGAGCATTTTATCCTGCTGGAAAATACAAGCGAAGAATCCGAAAAGGAGACAGCTAAGCTTCTCGGCACTGCCCGTTCCGACAAAGCCTATAAGGAGATAGCCGACGGCGCATGGCTCCGCGATTGGAGTCCCGAGACCCCCGATGAAGATGCCGGATACATAATATCTGTAAAGGCAAAAAAATAATTAAGACTATTTTAAGCTTCCGGGCGTATCATGTAGTATGTGAAAGTGTATTTTCACATTTCCCCGAAAGGAGCGATATCTATGCCCGATCTAAGAAAACTTGCAGCACTTGTGGCTGCCCCCATTATCGCAGCAGCTTCACTGTTCTCGTGCAGCAATGAAAAGCCCCCTGCCGACGCAAAGGAATTCAAGGTGGACTTCATCGACGTAGGCAAGGCGGACGCAATGGTGCTGCAGTCCGAAACAGGAACAGTTGTTATTGACTGCGGAGAAAAAGGCGACGGTAAGAAAATAGCCGCCATACTTGACGAAAGCGGCAGAACATCCATAGATTACCTCATAATCACCCATTTCGACAAGGACCACGTCGGCGGTGCCGCAAAGGTGCTCAACAACTATGAGGTAAAGAACGTCCTGACGCCCGACTATGACGGAGCTGCTGACGAATATGCCAAATTCTGCAAGGTGCTGGAAGAAAACGGAGTTACGCGCACACGGCTCACATCGGATATGTCATTCACCCTTGACGATGTGGACTACACCGTATATGCTCCGAAAAAGTCCTCCTACGGTGACGGCGACAGCGACGAGAACGACTTCTCTCTTGTCACCAAGGCAGTCCACCACAAAAACACTCTCCTCTTTACAGGCGACGCCATGGAGGAACGCCTTGATGAGATAATGGACATCGGCAAATGCACTCTGCTGAAGATACCCTATCACGGCAGGAAGCTGGACAATCTCGGTGAATTTCTCAAAGCCACCTCTCCCAAGTGTGCAGTGGTCTGCACCGACTCAAGCACTTTTTCGGGCAAGGTGCAGGATATGCTGTCGGATATGAAGATCCCAACCTACTCCACCTGCTTCAACGGCAATATCACCGCCGTAAGCAACGGTGCCTCCATAGAGTTCACCACAGAAAAGGGCGGAGCGGCGTAAGCTGAGAGTTGAAAGTTGAAAGTTGAGAGTTGAGAGTTGAGAGTTACAGCCCAACATGAAACAAACGGGACGCTTTATGGCAGCTCCCTATACAGAAGTTTTGCCCCGAAGCATTTCAAAGCACTTCGGGGCATTGTGTTTATTTTACTGCTATGGTAAATCAGAATTTAGCGCGTATTCACTAAGTTGATAGTTGAAAGTTGAGAGTTGAGAGTTAATGTGTTCGCTTCGCTCACAATATTTAAATATTGTCACCGCAGGCGACTCCACAACTTTCAACTCTAAACTCTCAACTCTAAACTCAAATCAAAATTCAGCAAAGCTAAATTTTGATTAATGTACTCTTGCATTACAGCTTTATTTGTGATATAATAAATTGTAAGTGTGCATTTTTGGCAGTAAAAGGCGCTGCCGGCACAAATATTTTTTATGAAAAGAGGAAAACAAATGCCTGCAAATATTGTAGTCGGAACTCAGTGGGGAGACGAAGGAAAGGGCAAGATCATCGACATCCTTGCTTCCCGTGCAGATGTTGTAGTCCGTTCACAGGGCGGCAACAACGCAGGTCACACTGTAGTCAACAACGGCGAGGTCTATAAGCTCCACCTTGTTCCCTCGGGTATCCTTTACCCCAACGCCCTCAATCTTATCGGCGCAGGAGTAGTTCTTGACCCCAAGGACTTCATCGGCGAGCTGGATAACCTCGAGGCAAGAGGTATAAAAACTCAGGGTCACCTCAAAGTTGACCCCCGTGCTCAGATAGTTATGCCGTGGCATATCGCTCTTGACGGTCTCTCAGAGGCTTTCCGCGGCGGCAAGGACATCGGTACAACAAAGAGAGGCATCGGCCCCACATATATGGACAAGTACGAGCGCTGCGGCATCCGTATGTACGACCTTGTTCACCCCGAGGTGCTGGCTGAAAAGATACAGTCCACAGGTAAGCTCAAGAACGAGATAATCACCAAGGTATACGGCGGCGAGGCTTTCGACCTTGACGCAGTCACAAAGGAATACACAGAGTACGGAAAGAGACTTCTCCCCTACATGGACGACGTTTCCGTTCTCACATTCGAGGCTCACAAGGCAGGCAAGACTATAATGTTCGAGGGAGCTCAGGCTACCCTTCTTGACATCGACTTCGGTACATACCCCTATGTTACCTCATCGCACCCCCTGTCAGCAGGCGTGTGCGTAGGTACAGGCGTTGGTCCCAAGGTCATCACAAACATCATCGGCGTTGCAAAGGCTTACACCACCCGTGTAGGCAAGGGACCCTTCCCCACAGAGCTTGACGACGCAACAGGCGATCAGATCAGAAACGTAGGCGGCGAGTTCGGCACCACCACAGGCAGACCCAGAAGAACAGGCTGGTTCGACGCAGTTATCGTCCGCCACTCAGTAAGAGTAAACGGCCTTGACAGCCTCGCTATCAACAAGCTGGATACTCTCGCAAACATCGACACTCTGAAGATGTGCGTGGCTTACAAGAAGCCCGACGGCAGCGTTATCAAGGAGTTCCCGCCCACACTGGAGGAGCTTGAGGGCTGCGAGCCTATCTATGAGGAGTTCCCCGGATTCAGCGAGGACATCTCAAAGTGCACAAGCTTCGATGAGCTCCCTGCAAACTGCAAGAGCTACATCGCCCGCCTCGAAGAGCTGGTAGGCTGCCATGTAAGCATGGTAGGTATCGGTCCCGACAGAGCACAGATACTGGAAAGATAAAAGAATATGATCGTTCAGCCGCTTCGGCGGCTGTTCGTTTATAATGATGCGATAGGAGGTAGTACCATGAAGATCAGAAAAAGCGCTGTAGCAGCAGCTCTTGCGGCAGCCGCAATATGCATGACCGCAGCCGTCCCCGCAAACGCAGCAACAGTCACACCTCTCCCCTCCGCCGTTCAGGTATCAGCTGAGGAAAATGTCCCGTTCCTGACTGCAGAACAGGCAGTAAGCTATTTCCGCGAGCAGGTCAAGGCACACACCGAACACATTGAGCTGGTCATCACCGACTGGGAGACCGATGACTTCGACGCTGTAAAGGATATGCTCAACAACGCTGTCACCGAATTCACGGGAGACCCCACTGAGGGTGTTTACCTCGCTATACAGGCAAACAAGAACGACGGCACCATCTATCAGGTCGCCGAGGGCATATACTGTGACTATCATGAGGAGTACCTCACCACCCTCGAGCAGGAGGCGGAAGTCACTGCCGAGATGGCAAAGCTCCGCGAGACAGAGGGCTTCAAAAAAGCTGCCGCAAGCACTGACTACGAAAAGCTCCTCTGGGCGTATGACTATCTCAACGAACAGATGGTGCTTGAGAATGATCTTCTCGACGACAGCCTCAGCTCCGCTTACAGTGCCATTTTCAACAAAAAGGCAAACGAGATCGGACAGATACACCTCTTTGTCAGACTCATGGAGGAGCTGGGCGTAGAGCCTATGCTCTACATGACTAATATGAATATCCTCTCCGAAACAGAGGCAGATATCCACTATCTTTGCATGGCATATCTGAACGGGAAATATTACTTCCTCGATCCCATCTGGGACAAGAAAATGGGCGGTAACGGCCACAGGTTCTTCCTGAAGGGCTACAACGATCTCGACAGCGAGAACGGCGGCTCCGAGGAGTTCACCCATGTACACATCTTCGCACTTTTCGGCATAACTCCCGAGGAGGCATTCGAGGCCTCAGAGGTATCCGCCGAGGCATACCCTGCTCCACCTGTATCATACTCACTCGGCGATGTTAACGGCGACGGTACAGTTGACTCCGTAGATGCATCAAACGTCCTTGCCGAGTACGCAAGGCTCTCATCAGAGGGCGGAACGGGAGTTTTCACCGAGGCACAGAACAAGGCTGCCGATGTTGACGGAAGCAGCCAGATCGACGCAGTTGATGCCTCAAAGATACTCTCCTACTATGCTTATCTCTCGACCACAACTGACCCCAAGGGAATGACAGAATTTTTAGGCGCATAAACAACGGCTTCCGAAAGGAGGTAATCTCATGAATATCAGGGCTTTATTAGCCTCCGCCGCAGCCGCTCTCACTCTGTTGACAGCTGCTTCGGCACCATATAACGCACACGCAGTCACCCCATCGGAGCCCTCCATAGTAACGAGCTGCATAGCCGCCAACAAGGAAGAGGCTGCCGCAGCAGTTCGCGAAAATCTGAAGCAGCGAGTGACAGAGTTTAATGTGCAGATGCCCCTTGACGGCTATTCGCTGACGGAGATAGGCGCGCACACCATCTACTGCGCCTGCGAGGAAACAGGCATCGGCACCGAGGGCGACTATCTCAGATTTGCCATAAAGGGCTATAAATGCAAATCACAGCTGAACGAGGACGAGGTCAGCTGTACCATCAGCTACATTGTGGACTACTACACCACCGCCGAGGAGGAGGCAAGGCTCACCGAGGAGATCGGCAGGCTCACCGAGGAGCTCAGCCTTGATAAGCTTTCCGACTTTTCAAAGATACACCTGCTTTACAAGTATGTCACCTCCAATGTGACCTACTCGGACGACATCACCGATCCCTATGTGTACACTGCCTACAACGCAGTAACGAAGCATCATGCAGTGTGTCAGGGCGTGACGCAGCTCCTGTACAGGCTCTACAACGACAACGGCATAACCTGCCGCATAATCGCGGGAAAGTCCCGCGATACCAGCGTGTTCCCTGCATCCGAGGCATATCATGTATGGCTTATCGTAAAGCTTGGCGAGCGCTATTACCTCATGGATCCCACATGGGATATGAAGTTCAGGGGCGACAGCTTCCACTACTTCATGAAGGGCAGCACGGATCTGGACTCGGATTTCCCCTTCTACCATCATGCCGCTCAGAACGACAACGGTATCTCTTTCCCCGATTACAACTCCGAGGAGTTCGCGGCAAGATACCCCATCGCTCACCTGAAGTACAGTGAGCCCGCATACAGTCTCGGCAATATCAACGGAGACTCCGTCACAGACGCTGTGGACGCCTCCCTTATACTTACCGAATATGCCCGCACATCGGGCTTGAAGATGTCATGCCTGACCTCATCACAGTCACGCTACGCCGATGTTAACCGCGACGGTATCATCGACGCGGTAGACGCTTCCAATGTACTGGCATACTATGCCGCACTATCCAGCGGCGCGGAAATGACACTGGCTGCATTTCTGAAATCTCATTGAACGAGGTGTTGATTATGTACGATGAAAACAATCCCGCAGGCGGACTGCCCGAGGAGATAGACTATACCCCGAGCACTCCGAAAAAAGAAGGTCCCACGGGAGTTTCCGCTCCTGTACTGGACGATTTTGAGTATGTTGCGCCATCGTCGAAAAAGGACGGTCCCACAGGCGTTTCTGCTCCCGTACTGGACGATATGGACAGCTACACTCAGGGCAGCGCAAAGAAGGGTGCTCCAACAGGTGTTACCGCACCGGTCCTTGACGATGATATGTCCTACACAAGTGAGAGAAAGGGCGCTCCCTCGGGAGTTACCGCACCTGTGCTGGACGACAATGTTCCCTACACCCATGACAAGTTGGTGCTCTCCGACGAGGATATAATCGGCGGACTCACCCCCGAGCTGAAGGAGAGATTTGATGCACTGCCTCCCGAAAAGCAGCAGCAGATAATCGACATGAGAAGAACTCAGCTTGGCGCAGTAGCTCCTCCTGTTGAAATAAAGGCTCCCGTGCTTGACGAGGACAATTACACTCCTCCCCCGAAAAAGGAAGAGCCAAAGCAGCCCGAGGCACCCATAACCGCGCCCATACTTGACGAGGAGCCCGAGCTCCCCAAGTATCAGGCAAAGTACGTTGACGAGGACCTTGAAAGAGCAAAGGCAGAGGCAGCCAAGAAGGCAGTTTCCTCGCAGCTGGTATCCGAGCAGAAGGACGCAAAGGAGAGCCTGCGAATGATGCTTGAGCTGAAGGAGCAGGCAAGGCAGGAAAGCGCCAAGAAGGGCTTCAAGGTCACCATAATCATCGGACTTCTGGGCGTTGTGGCAGCTGTTGCATTCTTCCTGCTCTATTCCGGACAGCTCGGACTGGGCTACAAGAACGGACTTGACGGCTTCAGCGGAGTCATCGAAGGCTCTGCGATATACATTGCAGTTGCAGTTGCACTGTTCTCGCTGCTGCTCATGACAGGCGTGGGCGTCTGCAAGTCGCTTGCCACATTTGTACTGCTGCTGTTCGGTATAATACAGGTGTTCCCGGGACTTACCATGATACCCCAGCACAAGGGCAGCATGGTACTGGCAGGAGCACTCTACGGCGTATCGCTTATATGCACCGTCGTATGCTTCTTCCTGCTCTGCGGAAGCGAAGACGTAGGCAACTTCTTCAACAGGAACAAGGACATCAATTCAAGACACTCTTAATTAAGCTCAAATCAGAATATTGAAAAGCAAAAATCTGATTTATCTTAGCCAAAAAAGCCCCTGAGTTCATCGCTCAGGGGCTTTTCACTTATGCTTCTTCTTTTTTGATGCCGAAAATGGCTCTCAGCAGCCCCGAGATGAACTTAGGGCTCCTTATGACAACTATCTTCAATATGTACTCCCTCCTTTGATGAACTATAATATTATATTCATCAGAGGAGCTTTTGTTACTTCTCCTTTTTTGGAGTCAGTATCACAAGGGCAAGACCGTCCTTAATGCGGAGGAAAGCCTCGCTGCCTGTTATCTCGTTGCTGACGCCTATGGGGAATGACTGCACCATGCGGTAATCCTCAAGGGGGTACTTGACGCCGCGGAGGTACTCTATACCCACGCTCTCGGTGAGCGCAAACACAGAGAGATACAAGCCGCCCTCGGGGCACTTGTATGTGACCTCGCCCTCGTCAGCCTCCTGCACCAGCATTCTGCTGCTGCCCTGTATCTCAAGGCTGCATCCCTGCTGAAGGGCGTAAATCATAGTCTGGATATTGGCGAAGCTGTGCTCGGGACGGCTGCCGCCGAGAGCTCCGTAAAGGTCGATATTGGTAAAGCCCAGCTCGATGGCTTTTTTTACTGCCATGAGGGTATCGGTGTCGTCCTTTTCGGGTACGCTTCTGAACACCTCGACTCCCATAGGCAGCTCCTCGCCGTAGGAATCGAAATCTCCCACTATCAGATCAGGGAGTATCCCCAGCTTTACTGCGTGTCTGTAGCCGCAGTCGGCACAGATGAAATAGCTGTACCTTGTCCAGAAGGAAGAGTCCTTATACTCATTCAGGTCGGGCATATCGCCGCCTGCAAATATGGCGCATCTGTTCATTTCAGCTCCCACTCCTTCAGCTGTTTAGCTTCTTCATACATAGTCTTGTAGCTTTCGTGGCGGCTGCGGGAGATCTCTCCGCGCTCAACCGCCTCAACTACGGCACAGCCCTTTTCGCAGAGGTGTGCGCAGTCTCTGAAACGGCAGTCCTCCGTAAAGGGAGCGAACTCGCGGAAACAGCCTGCAAGCTCCTCCTTGCGGATAATGTCGTATCTGTTTGTCTCAAATGTGGAAAAGCCCGGGGTATCAGCGATATAACCGCCGCCGCTGAGCTTATAGAGCTCCGCATGGCGTGTGGTATGTCTGCCTCTGCCCAGCTTGCGGCTTATCTCACCCGTAGCGATATTCAGCGACGGGTCAACTGCGTTGAGCAGTGTGGACTTGCCTGCGCCCGAATTTCCCGTAAAGGCGCTTATTTTCCCCCTGAGGAGCTGCCGTACAGTCTCCACGGAGTCATCGTCGCCGTAGTTCACCTCTGCCACCTCTATGCCGATACCGCCGTAAATCTCATGGACGGGACGGCTGTCGCCGAGGTCAGCCTTGGTGATGACCACCACAGGGGTTATGCCCTTGTACTCGGCAATGGCGATGAACTTGTCCAGAATGAGGTAATTAGGGGCAGGCTCACAGGTCGAGACGATGAAAATGAGCTGGTCAAGATTGGCGAGAGGAGGTCGAATGATACAGTTTTTGCGCGGAGCTATCTCTGTGATGACGTCGTCCTCGATGGTGACGTTGTCTCCCACGCACGGACTGATACCTCTGTTGCGGAAAACTCCTCTTGCCTTGCACTCGCATATACCGTCAGGGGACTCTACTGTGTAGAGTCCCCCTAAGCATTTTATTATAAGTCCGCTGTACTTGTCTGACATCAGTTCCAGTGCCACTGATTATTCTCGTCCCAGTAACCGTTAGTGCCGGGCTGATATAATACCCATGCGCCGTTTACCCATTCGCCGAGAACGTGGTCTGCATCTGTATAGTACCACCAGTTGCCGTCGGAATAGGTAAATCCGTTTACGCCTTCCTGATGGTCGTTCTGAGGCTCCTGATTCTGTGTAGGCTCAGGCTGAGGAGGATCCGTCGGAGGATCGGTCTCAGGCTGCGGGAATCCGTTTACTGCCTGGAATGCACCGTAGATATCCTCGGAGTTTGTGGTGTACTTGCCTGTTGCGAAGTTAAAGGTGTATGTTCCGAGAACTGCGTTCTGCTGTGTGCTGAGGTTTGTAAGACGTGCTCTTACCGATACGTTCTGTCCCGAGCCGTCAAGGGTCATGGGAACACTGCTCATATCAGGACAAATGATATTTCCTGAGGACTGTGCTGTGGTCTTGCCCTTTTCGTCTGTGAGGATGAAGTCGATGCTGAATCGTCCGTTTGCGTCCGAAGGAAGCGGAATGGTGATATCCACCTTACCGTCGGGGATAGTACCGTCGCTGACATAGAGCTTGATGGAAGAACCGCCCTCGATCTTTGTGCCCTTGGGAGGATCCTGCTCTACGACCTTATCCTTCTTCTCATATGAGGGGATAAGCTCTGTCTCGACCTTCAGGTTCTTATAGCCTGCTCTCATTGTAGCGTCGTCGATAGTAAGACCAACATAGTCCTCCATCTCGAACTGCTCTGCGTTAGCGCCCATGCTGACGTAGAGTATAACAGTTGAACCCTTGTGTACTTCCGTACCCTCCTCGGGCTCAGACTTGATAACGTAATTGGGTTTGACATTTGCGTCGGATTGTTTTCGTATATCCGCCACGATGCCTCGCTCGGTGAGCTGAGCCTTGGCAAGCTCAACATTGAGGTCCTTTACACGGGGAACTTCCACAGTCTCCATACCCATACTGAGAGTTACCTTGCAGACATCGCCCTTGCTGAACACATCTCCGGGCTCAATGCTCTGCTTGATGATGGTATTGGGGTCAGCCTCGTTGTACTCGGTACCCTCTACCTCGAACTTGATGGTATTTCCGTAAGCGGAAAGAGCCTGCTGATAGTCCCAGCCGTAGAGATCGGGCATTGACTTGTCGCCTCTGTTGCCGCTGTTCCTTATGAGTCCGCTGAGGAGAGTTACCACGAAGATAACAGCAACGATGATAACGACCACGACAACAGCGGTAAGAACAGGGACAACCAGTGACGAGCGCTCCTCCTCTTCCTCATCGTCCTCATCGTCGTAATCCTCGCCATAATCCTCGGGATAAGCGTCGTTGTATCTCTGTGATACAGCACCTGCTGAGGAACCGCTGCCGGCTGCCATAGCAGCTGCACCTGCGCCTGCACCGACTGCTGAAGCAGCCTTTGCGGCATAGGCATTAGCCACCTCCTGACGGCTCTCTGACTGTACCTCTGTGCCTGCGGACTGGTCGAGGATCTCATCGTTAGCGTCCTCGTCGTCCTCTGTATAGTAACCGAAGGTGATATGGGGATCAGCCTTGAAGGCTTCGATATCGCTTATCATCTCGGCTGTGGTCTGGTATCTGTCCTCGGGAGCCTTTTCCATAGCTCTGAGGACTATTTCCTCAAGGCCGTCAGGGATATCGGGGTTGATAGCTCTGGGGCGCTCGGGGATATCGTGCATATGCATAACTGCGATAGCAACGGGGTTATCGCTGTCGAAGGGCTTTCTTCCTGTGAGCATCTCATACATCATAGCTCCCACGGAGTAGATATCGCTCTTTGCGTCGGTAACATTGCCGCTTGCCTGCTCGGGGCTGATATAGTGAACGCTTCCGATGGCCTGATCGGTAGCGGTCTTGCCTTCCTCACGGGCGAACTTGGCGATACCGAAGTCCATGACCTTGATAGTGCCGTCCGTGAACATCATGATGTTCTGGGGCTTTATATCGCGGTGAACGATGCCCTTATCGTGAGCGTGCTGGAGAGCGCGGAGGATCTGGATGACGAAATGCACCGTATCCTTCCATGTGAGGACCTTTTCCTCCTCGATGTACTCCTTCAGCGTGATACCGTCGATGTACTCCATAACGATATACTGTATCTTCTCGGAGAAGCCCACATCGTATATCTTTACGATATTCGGGTGGGAAAGAACTGCAATTGCCTTGGATTCATTTCTGAAGCGGCGCAGGAACTCCTCGTTCTCAGCGAATTCCTTCTTCAGTATCTTAATGGCAACGGTTTTGTTGTCGATAACATCGACGCCCTTGTACACTTCAGCCATGCCTCCGACGCCGATAAGCTCGGTTATCTCATATCTTCCGTCGAGCTTTTTGCCAATATTCTTATCCATTTCCTTTCCTCCTGCGTTAGTCAGAAATTACCGCGACAGTCACATTATCGCGGCCGCCCTTGCGGAGCGCTAATTTAATAAGTTCGTCTGCAACATCATCAAAATCGGAATTCAGTATGACGCTGTATATTTCATCGTCGCCGCAGTAGCCCGAAAGGCCGTCCGAGCAAAGCAGCAGACTGATCTTGTCCTCATAGTCCAGCATAAATGTGTCCGTCAGGACGGTCTTTTCGACACCGACCGCTCTCACGAGCATATGCTTCTGAGGGTGTACCTCCATTTCCTCCTCGGTTATCTTGCCCTGTTCATAGAGCACCGAGGCGACATTGTGGTCAGTTGTGATCTTAACAAGTCCCGTATCGGTGATGAGATAGGCTCTGCTGTCACCGACATTGGCAATGAAGGCTGTTTTTTTGTTGACGAAGGCAGCTACGCAGGTGGTGCCCATGCCGAAATTCTTGAAGTCGAATCTCGCCCGTGTATAGATCACGGAATTTGCTGCCGATATCGAGGAGATAAGGAGCTTGCGGATATCCTCATCACTGAGACTTTCCTTATAGTCAGCCGAAAAACGCTGAAAGAATTCTTCTATCGCGAGCGCACTTGCTTCCTTGCCTGCGCGTTCGCCCCCCATGCCGTCACACACGACGGCGAGAACATTGTGGCCGAAGTATTCGCATCTTACCGCGTCCTGATTTTCCTCGCGTTTAAGACCGATATCCGTGCCAAAGCGAAATCTCAAGTATCCGCACCCCCATTCTTTTTGTTCTGTTCAGCCGCGTCACGTCTGAGCTGACCGCACGCAGCTTCGATATCGCTTCCGAGAGTTCTTCTCACGGTAGCATTTATCCCCCGTCTGCCCAGCTGCTTCGCGAATTCAGCAACACCCGAGCGGACTGTCCGATAATTTCGTTCCCTGACCTTATTGACGGGAATAAGGTTCACATGGCAGTTCATACCGCGGAGGAGGGCCGCAAGAGTGTCGGCGTCCGCAGGTGATGAATTGACGTTGTCGATAACGGCGTACTCAAAGGTAATGCGCCGTCCCGTCTTATCTATATAGTACCGGCAGGCTTCCATAAGACTGCCGATATCATATTTTCTGTTTACGGGCATGATTCTGCTGCGCCCCTCGTTGTCCGCACAGTGGAGGGACACCGAAAGGGTAAGCTGGAGCTTTTTGTCAGCCAGCTCGTAGATCCGCGGAACTATTCCGCAGGTGGAAAGCGACACATGACGAAGGCTCATATCGTTGCCGTCCTTGTGGGACAGCAGATCGAGGAACTTCATGACGTTGCCGAAGTTATCGAGGGGCTCGCCTATACCCATAAGCACAACTCCCGAAACTTTTTTTCCTGAATCACGCTCGGCCTCGTAGATCTGCATAAGGATCTCCGAGGCAGCAAGATTTCTGACGTAGCCTGCGATGGTCGAGGCACAGAAATTACAGCCCATTTTGCAGCCCACCTGAGTGGACACACATATGCTGTAGCCGTAGCTGTACTCCATGAGCACAGTCTCGACAAAATTCCCGTCAGAAAGCCTATAAAGATATTTTACCGTATTATCTATAGCAGATTCAAGCTTTTTCTGTATAAATAGTCCATTTATACAAAATTTTTCTTTCAAAGCACTGCGCAATTGGACAGATATATCAGTCATTTTATCGAAATCGAAGACTCTTTTAATATGAAGCCACTGGAATATCTGCTTCGCGCGGAATTTTTTCTCGCCCATAGCCAGAAGGGCTTCTGTCAGTTCTTCAAGATCGAGACTGAGGATATCGACTTTTTCCAATTTATCACCTTACTTTTTCCTGAATTTTGCTATAAAGAAGCCGCTGCCGAAATCAGGCGGCATAAGTGTAGCCATAGTGCCGAAGCTCCTGCCCAGCATAGGCGGCAGCTCCACAGCCTCCACCTCGGGATGCTCGCGGAGCAGTCTCTCGCAGACCTCCTCATTCTCAGCCTTTCTCACCGTACAGGTGGAATAGACCAGAGTGCCGCCTGCTTCGAGATAGTTCAGCGCATTGCACACTATTTTATATTGTATGTCGGGGAGTCCCGCAAAATCCGAGATGTCCTTGTATTTTATCTCGGGCTTGCTGCCGATGACTCCCAGTCCCGAGCACGGGACATCGCAGAGTATCTTTGTGAACTTTGGCAGCGCACCGTTGAACTTGGTTGCGTCTCCTGCCGCTGCCCTGATGTTGGTGAGACCCAGTCTCTCGGCACCCCTGCGGATCAGCTCCGCGCGCTTTTCGTGGAGGTCGAAGGCGTATATCTCGCCCTTGCCGCCCATGAGCTCCGCCATAGTGAAGGTCTTTCCGCCGGGGGCGGCGCATATATCCAGCACCCTGTCCTCCTCTGTGGGAGCCACTGCCTGACAGCAAAGCTGCGAGGCAAGTCCCTGAACGTGGAACCAGCCCTTGCGGAAGGCTTCCGTCGCCGCTGCATCGCCGCCGCTTGTCTTAAAGCAGCAGTCCGCGATTTTTTCGGCTCCGAATCCCTCAAGAGCCCCGAGAAATTCTTCCTCAGTACATCTAATCGCATTCATGCGGAGATATGTGACACTTTTTTCAAGCGAAGCCGCAAGAAATTTTTCTGCCGCCTCACTGCCGTAGTCCGAGCTGAGGCTCCTTACCAGAGCCGCAGGCGCGGAGTACTTAACGGACATTGCCTTTTCCCTGTCTTTCGGGAGCTTTATCTCCCTGCCGCCGCGGATGAAGCTCCGCAGCACCGCGTTGACCATACCCGAAGCGCTTGTCTTGCGGAATTTCTTCGCAAGGGAAACGCTCTCGCTGACAGCCGCGTTATCGGGAACGCTGTCCATATACATTATCTGATATATACCGCAGCGCAGTATATTCAGGATGATACTGTCGAGTTTCGCTATGGGACGGGAGCTGAGGCCGCCGATGATGTGGTCGAGGGTCAGCTTCCGCTCTATGACTCCGTAGTAGATAGCGGAGCAGAGCTTCTTTTCCCTGTCGTCAAGGTCCGAGTTTTTCAGGCCGCTGTCCAGCTGAAGATTTGAATAGCTGCCGCTGCCGAAGGTCTTATCCAGCAGCTTCACAGCAAGGTATCTTGCATCCCCCATTATCTTCTCCTGACAGACATAAGGAGTCTGAGGAGCTGGAGCATGGATACCACAAGGCTTGTAACGTATGTGAGAGCAGCTGCGGTAAGGACCTTCTTAGCCTGAGGCACCTCAGCGAGCTCAAGGATGCTGTCTCTTTCAAGAGTCTTGAGGGCTCTGCTGCTTGCGTTGAACTCACAGGGCAGTGTTACAAGCTGGAATAAAATAACAGCAAGGAACATAGCGATGGAGACATATATCAGCGAAGTGCCGATAGTAAGGCTGCTGAGCACCACACCGATGATGAGCACGAAATACCAGAGCCTTGCGCAGATATTGGTGATGGGCACCAGCTTTGTCCTCCAGATTATGGGTGCGTAGTTCTCGGCGTGCTGACAGGCATGACCGCACTCATGTGCGGCAACACCGATGGCAGCAACCGAACGCTGACCGTATACCGAATCGGAAAGTCTTACAACATTTGTCCTCGGGTCGTAGTGGTCGGTGAGATTACCTCTGATGCGTTCTATCCTTACATTGTACAGACCGTTGGCATCGAGTATCATTCTTGCCACCTGATCGGCGGTGAGACCTCTTGCATTGCCTATCTGACTGTACTTTTTGAAAGTTGAGCTTACATTGACCTGCGCAATGATGGGAAGTATCATCATGGCAAGGAAGATAATGAGATACAGACCGTAGTTACCGCCTGCCGAGCGTGTGCCGTAGCCGTAATAGCCGTAGTATCTCAGAGCTGCTGCTGCGAAATTCATAATATACATAGATCTTCCTCCTTATCCGAGGAGTTCTCCCTCAGTGAGCTTCCTGCCTCTGAGAAAGTCCTCTGTTTTCATGCGTTTTTTGCCCTCGGGCTGTACCTCGGTGAAGATGACCGCCCTGCCGTCGCCGCACTTTACCGCGAATCGCTTCGTATCCACCACAGAGCCGTTCTCTGCGGTGTCAAAGCTGCCCTCGGCGATACGGGAGGCGAACACCTTCAGGCGCTTGCCCTCCAGCATAGTAAAGCCCGTTACGCCGCGGATGGTGTTGTGTACCTCCGCCGCTGTCTTTGAGAAATCCAGAGCGCTCATCTCCTTGCGTATCATGGGAGAATAGCAGCTCAGGCTGTCGTCCTGCACCTCGGGGGAAAGGCTTCCCTTTTCCAGTGCGTCTATTGTCTCCGCAAGCACCTCTCCGCCCATTGCGGAAAGTCTTGCATACAGCTCCTCACAGGTCTCGTTCTCGCCTATGGGAGTTGCTTTCTTTATGAGCATATCGCCCGTATCAAGTCCCTCGCTCATCTGCATCGAGGTGACGCCTGTCTCCTTCTCGCCGTTGAGGAGCACCCAGTTTATGGGAGCCGCTCCTCTGTACTTGGGCAGGAGCGAAGCGTGGATATTGATACAGCCGTATTTGGGCAGCTCCAGTATCTCCTTGGGGAGTATCTGACCGTATGCCGTTACGACTATGAGGTCGGGAGCTGTCTCCCTCAGCACCCTCATGGACTCCTCTGCGTCCTCGCCCTTTCTCAGTGAGAGGGGCTGGTACACGGGGATATCATATTCAGCCGCCGCAGCCTTTACGGGAGTTGGTATGAGCTTATAGCCGCGTCCCTTGGGCTTGTCGGGCTGGGTGAACACCGCTGCCACCTCATGTGCGCTCTCAGCGAGAGTACGCAGGCACGGAACGGCAAAATCGGGAGTTCCCATAAATACTATCTTCATTACTTGCTCTCCTCGGGAACAAAGAATTCCTCCACTATCTCAGTGAAGATATGACCGTCAAGGTGGTCGTTCTCATGGCAGGTACACTGTGCGCCCAGCTCGGTAAAATCGCGTTCGAACCAGTTGCCGTTCCTGTCCTGAGCCTTCAGGTGACAGCTTGCAGGTCTTGTGACGTATCCCCATACATTGGGGCAGGAGAGGCAGCCCTCCTGAACGCGCTGCTTGCCCTCCTTCTGAGTCACCTCGGGGTTGATAGCCTCGACGATATCATTTTCGTCAAGGTGCATGATGAATATCCTGCGGCAGATGCCTATCTGAGGAGCCGCAAGTCCCACACCCTCAGCCTTGTTGAGTGTCTCGTGCATATCATCGAGGAGTTGAGCCAGCTTCTCGTCAAACTTATCCACAGGCTTGCAGACCTTGTGGAGCATCTCGTCCTTATCTGTTAAAATTCTTCTAAGTGCCATTCGATCAATTCCTTTTGCATTTCAGACTCCCACATCGCCGTTCATATCGGCGTACAGGGAAGTATTTCTCATTTCCTTCAGTTTTGCCGACTCTGTGAGGATACCGCTTATAAATCCTCTCATCTCGGCGGTGTTCTTGCATTTCATTATAATACGGTAGCGGTACTTTCCGTTTATCCTGCCGTATGAGCAGCGGACGGGTCCCAGCACTCTCACAGGAGTTTTGGGCTGTATCTCCCTGAGTCTGCCGTTCATGAGCCGCAGCACAGCCTCCGCGCCCAGTCTCACGGTGATGTCCTCATTTCCCGAAAAACAGAAAATGCACATATCGCAGAGGGGCGGGAATATCATAGCGCGGCGTATGGCTATCTCCTCGTTGTAGAAGCCCTTGTAGTCCTGAGCCGCCGCAAGGTTCATGATATAATGCTCGGGGATAAAGGTCTGGAGTATAGCTCTTCCGCGGCTGCCTCCGCGTCCGCCTCGTCCCACCACCTGAGTGATGAGGGAGAAGGTGCGCTCATAGCTTCGGAAGTCCCCTGCATACAGCGCCTTATCCACAGACAGCACACCTACCAGAGTGACATTGGGGAAATCGAGTCCCTTGCCTATCATCTGGGTGCCTATCATTATATCGTACTTTCCCTCGCGGAAGTCGGTGAAGTTCTTCTCGTAGGAATAACGTGAAAAGGTAGTATCCGCGTCCATGCGGAGCACTCTCGCCTTGGGGAAGAACACAGACAGCTCCTCCTCCAGTTTCTGTGTGCCGAAGCCCATATTTTTCAGGCGCTCCGAGCCGCAGGACGGACACACCGTCACAGGTTCGCTGACGTATCCGCAGTAGTGGCACATCAGCTTGTTGTTTTTCTTGTGATATGTCAGCGGCACCGAACAGTTGGGGCAGTACACGGGCTGATAGCAGTCACAGCAGCTTATGATGGTATGATATCCGCGCCTGTTGAGCAGCAGTATGGACTGCTCTCCCTTTTTCAGGTTAGCGTTTATCTCCTCAGCCAGTCTGCGGCTGAATTCCGTGCGGTTGCCCTCGCCGCGCTCGAGGTTCATATCGACTATGCTCACCTCGGGCAGCGGCGCATTGCGGTACCTCTCCTTCATCTCAAGGAGCCTGTACGCTCCCCTTTCGGCGAGGTAATAGCTCTCGATGGAAGGAGTTGCCGAAGCCAGCAGCAGTGACGCACCGTGAAAGGCACAGCGCTGCTTGGCGATGTCATGTGTGGTATATCTGGGTGAGCTGTCCGACTTGTAGGAGCGCTCGCCCTCCTCATCAATGATGATGAGTCCTATATTGTCAAGGGGCGCGAAAACGGCGCTTCTCGTACCGATAACGATGTCTGCGTCGCCCCGTTTTATTCTCTTGTATTCGTCAAGTCTCTGACCCAGTGACAGACCGCTGTGAATAACAGCGACTCTCTCTCCGAACATCGACCTGAAGCGTTTCAGTATCTGCGGTGTAAGTCCTATCTCGGGGATAAGGAGCATAGCCTGTCTGCCGCTTTTCACGGTATCGTCAATGAGCTTTTCAAAGACAGAGGTCTTGCCGCTTCCCGTAACGCCGTGGAGCAGGAACACCGCAGGCTTCCCCGTGGTCATCTGCTCGTATACCGCGTCCCTTGCCCTCTGCTGCTCGGCAGAGAGGACTATATCCTCGGGGCGTCTCACCTCGTCGGCGAAGTCCTCCACCCTTCTCAGCACCTCCGCCTCGTACTCCTCGGCGGCGCCGCTGGCGCAGAGCCTTTTAACCACAGCCTCGGTGACGCCGCACATATATGCAGCCTCCCTGACCGCAGCAGCTCCGAACTCCGCAAGGAAGTCCGCAACAGCCTTCTGCTTGGGTGTGAGATCAAAGTCCTCGGGGGTGCTCATATACTTGTCCGTAAGGCGTACCATTCTCACTGCCGCGTCGCCCACAGCCTGCCTGAACACGTTATCCGAGTCAAGGGCGCCTGCGTCGCAGAGCTCGTCGGTGAGCCGCCTTCCGTTGTCAATGATATGCTTCTCCACCGCCTCATTGAGCTCCTTGCTGCCCTCGGTGCAGGAGAGCACCTGAAGCAGCTCAGCCGCCTGAGGACTGAGTGAAGAAATGTCCGTGAAATTCTTAACAAGCCTGAACGTCTCTTTTGCGCTGACGCTCATGGCAGGCGGAAGCATGGCTTTTACCGCATCAAAGTAAGTGCAGAAGGTCTGCTCGCGAAGGTAGAAGGCAAGTCCGAGAAGCTCCTCCGAGACCACGGGAGTCTCGTCCACAAGGGACACAAGGGATTTCAGCCCCTTTGCCTCGCCCTGTGAGAGCTTCATGACAACACCTATCCTGCGTTTGTTCCCCCTGCCGAAGGGTACCAGCACCCGACAGCCGCAGGCAATGACAGCCGCGAGCCTGTCGGGGACTGCATAGCTGAACAGCATATCGAATGAATAGGCTGTTCCGCTGACTGCGGTCTCCGCAATGAGGGGCATTACTCGTTAGTCTGGGGAGCAGCGCT
Organism: Ruminococcus sp.; assembly: GCA_017519145.1. GTDB lineage: Bacteria > Bacillota > Clostridia > Oscillospirales > Ruminococcaceae > Ruminococcus. The sequence goes on along the minus strand of JAFWTA010000064.1, from coordinate 5,159 downwards.
CACTATCTTGCACTTGCCGCTTGCGAGCTCCTCAACAGCTGTCTTGACAGGCTTCTCCTCAAGGGTCTCATTGTTCTTGCAGAGCTCCTCGGAGATCTGTCTTGCACGCTTCGCAACAGCGATAACGAGCGAATAGCAGCTCTCATTCTTTGTGATGATCTGGTTTACTGCGGGTCTAAGCATTTTTCAACACCTCTTCTATAATATCGCCCGAAAACTCCGCTTTAAGCTTTTCTGCGCGCATTACCGCGAAGAAGTCGCTTACGGCGTCCTCAAGGGCGTCGTTGACAATGACATAATCGTATTTGGGAGCCTGTTCTATCTCCCATGCAGCCTGTGAAACGCGCTTTTCGATGACATCATCAGTCTCTGTGCCGCGCTTTTTCAGCCTGCGTCTCAGCTCTGCCACAGAAGGCGGCAGAACGAATATAAAAATAGCATCGGGACGCTTTTCGCGGACCTTCATAGCACCCTTGGTCTCTATTTCAAGCACCACATTGAGTCCCTGTTCAAGGCGGTCGTCCACCTCGCTCATGAGAGTTCCGTAGAGATTATCACAATACTCTGCGTACTCGATGAACTTGCCGTCTGCTATCCTCTGCTCGAAGTCCTCCCTTGTAAGGAAGTGGTAGTTGACACCGTCCGCTTCGCCCTCTCGGGGAGCCCTTGTAGTTGCGGAAACAGAAAGCGCAAAGTGCGGATCCTTGAACACCTCCGCAAGTATGGTACCTTTTCCGCAGCCCGAGGGAGCGGATAATACAATAAGTCTGCCCTTATTCATCGTCGTCAGAACCTCCCGATCCGTTTATCCTTGCCGCAAGAGTCTCGGTTATGAGCGAGGACAGGATAATGTGACCGCTGTCCATTATCATAACGGCTCTTGTCTTTCTTCCGTAGGTGGCGTCCACAGCTCTGCCGTCGTCGCGCGCCTCCTGAACGAGGCGCTTTATAGGCGCTGATTCGGGGCTTACAACGGCGACTATCCTCTCCGAGGACACCATATTTCCGTAGCCTATATTAATGAGCTTCATAGGCTTATTCTATATTCTGGATCTGCTCGCGGATCTTTTCGATCTCAGCCTTCATATCAACGACTACCTTGGTGATATTGAGATCCTGAGCCTTTGAACCGATGGTGTTTACCTCGCGGTTCATTTCCTGCACGATGAAGTCCAGCTTTCTTCCCACTGCCTCGTCGCCCGAGATCATTGACTCCAGCTGAGCGATATGGCTCCTGAGACGGACGGTCTCCTCGTCAACAGCGATCTTCTCGGCAAAAACGGCAGCCTCGGTAAGAACTCTCTGGTCGTCTATGTCCTTGCCCTCAAGGACCTCGCTGAGCTTCTTGTAGAGCCTGTTCCTGTAGTTTTCCACGGTAAGGGGAGAAAGCTCCTCCACCCTGCCAACCATGGTGAGGATACCCTCAGCCTTTTCGGTGATGTCCTTTTTCAGGCGCTCGCCCTCCACCTGACGCATTTCAACAAAGCGCTGAATGGCCTCGGAAGCCACCTTTGAGACGTCCTCCCAGACCTGTTCCTCGTCGTCGGGTGTTTTCTGTATATTGAAGATATCAGGAAGCTTCATGAGCTTTGAAAGGGTGATATCGTCCTCCACGCCGAGCTCATCGGCAATGCTTCTGAGAGCGTTCACATAGCCCTCTGCCGCGCCTTTATTGATGGCGATCTCGGTATCCTTTCCCTCGATATTGTTTATAGTGACGGATACCTCGACCTTGCCTCGTGAGATCCCGTTCTTCAGCAGAGCCTTCAGCTTTTCGTCGATGTAGCTGTAGGTTCTTGGGACTCTTGAGGAATACTCGTAATATCTATGATTGACGGAGCGGATCTCCACAAGGATATCGCGTCCGTTAAGTATCTGCTGCGCTCTTCCGTAGCCTGTCATACTTCTAAGCACCTTATCGCCCGCTTTCTGAATGATATTTTTATGCATAACTATGCTATTATATTATTATAACATCATTCTGCCCAAAATGCAAGCTTTTTTCGGAAAATAATGGGGACTTCCCGCACATTGGTCCTACCGCTTTACGCACCTGTCTCGGGCTTAAATTTAAGCTTAAATAGTGTTGTTTTAAGTTCAGCTGTCCAAACTCTCGGGAACTGCCGCTCATCTCCCTGTTTTACGGCAGAAGCGGCGGTTTTTACAATAAACTCGCAGTAAATTAATCCTGCATCATTTAACCCGTTGTATTGACACATCACACAAGCCACGCTCCGCGATATTGTAGAATATCCCGAATTATTTGCAGTTTGTCCCATTTGCTATTACAAGTATTGACTTTTCGCGCTGCCTGTTGTATCATTTAAGCAGCAGCAGGGCTTTAAGCCCGAGGCTGCAAGGGATATTGATTTGGAGACTTCCTGCACTGAGTCGCCAGCAACATTCTTAGAATAGGAGGAATAATATGCGAGAAAAGAACAAATTCATCAAACGCGTGGTGAGCCTTTCCGCGGCAGCATTATGTATGCTGGCATCGCTGAAGGCTGCACCGACCACACAGCTCACAGCCGATGCCGCCGACTATATGACAGCATTCGAGATAACCGAGAACATGAAGATAGGCTGGAATCTCGGAAACACTCTCGACTCACACGGCGGATTTGCCTCGGGTCTGGCAACCGAGACCAGCTGGGGCAACCCCAAGACCTCGAAGGCAATGATCGACGCCGTAAAGGCAAAGGGCTTCAACACTGTACGAATCCCCACAACATGGTACAATCACCTTGACGGCGACAATAATGTGGATCCTCAGTGGATGGCAAGGGTCAAGGAGGTGGTGGACTACGGTATCAGCAACGATATGTACGTTATCCTCAACCTCCACCACGAGGACTGGATCGACCGCGGTGATCTGGGGACCGCCTACGACCAGATGAAGCCGCGCTTCATCAAGCTATGGACGCAGATCGCCGACGCTTTCAAGGACTACGACCAGCACCTCATCTTCGAGGCGATGAACGAGCCCCGTGCAAAGGGCACTTCCCATGAGTGGTGGGGACCTCAGCAGAACGAGGTGGACACCATTAACAAGCTGGACGCGGATTTCGTGCAGCTTATCAGAAGCTCCTCATCTGAAAACAACAAGAATCGTCTCCTCATGGTGCCGGGCTACTGCGCTTCCGCAGACTCCACCATTTACACAAGGATATCAGTTCCAAACGATGACCTTGTGGCAGTTTCCATACACGCCTATGTCCCCTACGACTTCACCATGAACACCGCCGTAGGCGACCACAGCACATTTACAGACCAGTACAAAAACAGCCTGCTGGGCACCCTCAACGGCCTCAAGAGCACCTTCATCGACAGAGGAGTTCCCGTTGTCATCGGTGAGATGGGAACCTCAAACTTCAACAACACCGAAGCCCGCGTAAAGTGGACTGACACATACATCACCAGAGCCAAGGAGATCGGTATCCCCTGCGTACTCTGGGACAACAATGTAGTGAGCTCATCACAGTCCGCAGGCGAATGCCACGGGTATCTTAACAGAAGCTCCTGCACATGGTACTCTGTTTCAGAGCCTGTTGTAAATAAGATGATAGAGGTCATCAACAACGATTCCATTCTCTGGGCAGGCAAGCCAAAGACCACAACGACCTCCACGACCTCAACTTCCACAACGTCAACTACAACGACTACAACAGCGACACCGGTCACCACCACCGTAACGCAGCAGACAGTAACTCCCATGCCCACAAACTCGGGAATGACGGTCTCAGGGCAGCAGATACTTGACGCAAACGGCAATCCCTTTATAATGAGGGGAATAAACGTGGCTCATGCGTGGTACAAGAACAATACGGAGCAGTCCATCAAGGCGGCAGCCGCTAAGGGCACCAACACCATCCGAGTAGTCTGTGCAGACGGCGCGAAGTGGGACAAGACCTCAGCCGCCGAGCTGGAGCAGATAATCGGCTGGTGCCGCGAGAACAAGCAGATATGCATTCTCGAAGCCCATGACGCTACGGGAAGCGACAACATAGCCGACATCGTAAAGGCTGCTGAGTACTGGTGCGAGATGAAGGATATACTCAACAAAAATAAGGACGTAGTTATCCTCAACATCGCCAACGAGTGGTACGGTCAGTGGAACAGCGGCACATGGGCAGAGGGTGCCAAGTCCGCTATAAAGACAGCCCGTGACGGCGGCATCGAGAACATGATAATGATAGACAGCGCAGGCTGGGGACAGTACCCCAAGTCCATCGGTGAAAAGGGCGCAGAGGTATTCGCTTCCGATCCGCTGAAAAACACAGTATTCTCCGCACATCTCTATGAGTACGCAGGCGGAAACGCACAGCAGGTAAAGGAAAACCTTGACTCGGCTCTGAGCTGCGGAGCTCCCGTAATAGTCGGCGAATTCGGCTATAAACACACCGACGGCGATGTAGACGAGGCAGCGATAATGAGCTATTGTGCTGAGAAGAACATGGGTTATCTTGCATGGTCATGGAAGGGCAACAGCGGCGGTGTTGAGTATCTTGACCTCTCCAACGACTGGGACGGCAGCAGCCTTACCGAGTGGGGACAGATCTTCTTTGGGGAGATAGCAGGCAAGGCATCACCTGCCACCAATTACAGCAGCACACAGCCTGTGGAAAAGCCTGTGTACGGCGACACAAACTGTGACGGAACAGTTGAGCTTGCAGACGCGATCCTCATCATGCAGGCGCTTGCAAATCCCGACAAATACGGAACAAGCGGCTCAGACACCAACCACCTCACCGAGAAGGGACGCACAAACGGCGACTGTGACACAAGCGTAAAGGGACTCACCTCCAATGATGCGCTGGCGATACAGCTTTTCCTTCTCCACAGCATCACCTCGCTCCCCACATCACTGTAACGCAACAGCATATCTCAATACAGAAATTTTGCCCCCGAGCGTGTCAAAGCGCTCAGGGGCATTGTGTTTATTCGGGTAAATCAAAATTTCGAGCTGAGCCAGCTCGACCGCTTGCCACGTTGCCGCTCGTAAACTCGCTTAATAATATCAAAAATGATATTTGTACATCGCTTACAGCGCAATAAGTACGCCGAGCCTATGTAAGGGATTCCAAAGGGACTGTGTTCCTTTGGCGGAGTCCAGAGGCAGCGCCTCTGGTCGTCGCTTTCAGCTTTTAAGGCGACGAAAT
>JAFWTA010000063.1 GCA_017519145.1 Ruminococcus sp. | reverse complement strand
GAGAAGTATCCTAACTGTCTCTACCACAGAACACGCGCTAACGACGTTGCCCGTGTTGAGGACAGAACATTCATCTGCTCAAAGGAAAAGAAGGGCGCAGGTCCTACAAACAACTGGATGGCTCCCGATGAGATGAAGGCTCTCCTTACACCTATGTACAACGGCGTTATGAAGGGCAGAACAATGTATGTTATCCCTTATTCAATGGGACCCATCGGTTCTCCTCTTGCTAAGGTAGGTGTAGAGGTAACAGACTCTATCTACGTTGTTCTCAACATGAACATCATGACAAGAATGGGCAAGCAGGCTTTCGAGAACCTCGGTGATACTTCCGATGACTTTGTAAGAGGTCTCCACTCCAAGGCTGACGTTGATCCCGAGAAGAGATACATCGTTCAGTTCCCTGAGGAGAACACTATCTGGTCCATCAACTCCGCATACGGCGGAAACGTACTCCTCGGCAAGAAGTGCTTCGCACTCCGTATTGCTTCCTTCCAGGGCAAGAACGAGGCTTGGATGGCTGAGCATATGCTCATCCTCGGCGTTAAGAAGCCCAACGGCGATGTTAAGTACATCACAGCTGCATTCCCCTCGGCTTGCGGCAAGACCAATCTGGCAATGCTCATTCCCCCCGAGGGATACAAGAAGGACGGCTATGAGGTATTCACAGTCGGCGACGATATCGCTTGGATGAAGCCCGGCAAGGACGGCAGACTCTACGCTATCAACCCCGAGAACGGCTTCTTCGGAGTTGCTCCCGGAACAAACGCTAAGTCCAACTACAACGCTCTTGCTTGTACAAAGGAAGGCGCTATCTTCACAAACGTAGCTCTTGACAACAGCGACAATACACCTTGGTGGGAGAAGCTCACAGAGAATCCTCCCAAGGATGCTACAGAGTGGAAGGGCGAGAAGGTAGACGGCGAGGCTTATACAGCAGCAGGCAACAAGCTTGCTCACCCCAACTCAAGATTTACAGCACCTGCTAAGAACTGCCCCTGCATCTCACCTGAGTTCAACAATCCCGAGGGCGTTCCGATCTCTGCTATCATCTTCGGCGGCAGACGTGCAACAACTGCTCCTCTGGTATATCAGTCATTTGACTGGACACACGGTACATACATCGGATCGGCTGTTTCTTCCGAGACAACTGCTGCTGCAACAGGTGCAGTAGGCGTTCTCCGTCACGATCCTATGGCTATGAAGCCCTTCATCGGCTACAACGTAGGCGATTACTGGGCACACTGGCTCGAGATGGGCGCAAGACTCGGCAGCAAGGCTCCTAAGATCTTCAACGTAAACTGGTTCAGAACAGATGACGAAGGCAACTTCCTCTGGCCCGGTTTTGGCGACAACATGAGAGTTCTCGACTGGATCATCAAGAGAGTTGAGGGCGAAGTTGACGCTGTTGAGACTCCTATCGGATTCCTTCCCAAGGCTGAGGACATCAACCTCAAGGGAATCGAGGACGAGGTAACTCCCGACGCACTCAAGATGCTCCTTACAGTTGATAAGGAAGAGTGGAAGAAGGAGATCGCCGAGATGAGAAGATACTACGACGAGGACATCAAGGCTAAGGGCGGAAACATTCCTCAGGCTCTCTACGATGAGCTCGACGTTATCGAGGCTAACCTCAACAAGTAATTATCGTAAGATAGGATAACTTGCAAATATTAGGGCTGTCGCAGTGCGGCAGCCTTTTGTTGTATCAACGGGCGGAAATAACATCATCGGTATATTCGTAAAATAAAGGAGCTGATAATATGTTCAGAGACATGAGAAGACATAAGCAGGCGGTCTCCGAAAGGGAGTGCCTTGACATACTCCACCTTGCAAAGAGGGGAGTGCTTTCCGTTATTGGCGATGAGGGCTATCCCTACGGAGTTCCTATGGACTTCGTATACAACGACGCCGACGGGAAGATATACTTCCACTGTGCCAAGGAGGGACACAAGCTGGACGCCATAAAGTCCTGCGACAAGGTCTGCTTCACCACATGGAACGACGGCTGTCAGAAAGAGGACTGGTCGTGGTATATCACCAGCGTTATAGTTTTCGGACGGGCTGAGCTCGTTACCGACAGGGAGACAGCTCTCGATGCCGCCAGAAGGCTGGGACTGAAGTATTTCCCCACAGTGGAGGAAGTTGACACCGAGATAGAAAAGGCATTCAGCCGCGTGCAGATGGTAGCTCTTACCATAGAGCACATGACAGGCAAGCTGGTACATGAAAAATAAAAAAAGCTCCCCATAAGGGGAGCTTTTCATATTCCGCAGTGGTTAGCCGTGGAATGAAAACAGAGCTTTATTTGATTGAACACACTATGGAACGTATCGGCGGAGATCACCTGCTGAAAAGCGTATCCGCGTTTGTGAAATACGATCCGATAGTTATTATAGCATATTTTTCTGTTATTTACAATACGGCATTGCTACAAAAAACTGCCGGTTTTTTAGTGTAATATTAACAAATAAATTTACCGTAAGTATATGCGGTGGATTTTTGTTGCTGAATTGCACAAAAATCACGGATAAAAGCGCGCCTTTGGGCAATGAAATGTAAAATCTTCCTGAAGCTTGTTTGCTTTTTGCTCTCTGTTTCGATTGTAATTAATGGAGCGGTAAGACATTTTGTACGAAAAAAGTGAGATATTCCATGAAAATCACATGAAAGGGCTTGAAATTCTGTCCGTAAACTGCTATTATATAAAGGCGATTGAATTTTTTGAAAGGACAGATGAGATGGAAAAGTTCATAAAGTGGTGCGTTTCGATACTTCCGAAGCCGCTTCAGAAGATATACTACAAGTATGAGGAGAAATGGCTCTACCTCGTTTTCGGAGTTCTTACCACCGCAGTCAGCTTCCTGACAGCATGGCTGGCAAAGACTCTCCTTGAAAATGCAGGAGGCTTCGGCGACAAGGCAGTAGGCGATATAAGCACGGTCTTTTCGTGGATATGCGCGGTCACATTTGCATACGTCACCAATAAGCTCTGGGTGTTCGAGTCCAACGCAAAGGGCTTGAAGGCAATAGTTGCCGAGGGCGGAAAGTTCTATGGCGGCAGAGTCTTTACCCTTGTGGTGGAGTGGGTGATAATGCATATCGGCTTCGGCATGGCAGGTCTGAATTACTGGCTGGTAAAGATATTTGCCAATGTTATAGTTCTCATACTCAATTATGTTATCAGCAAGCTCTTTGTGTTCAAGGGCAAGGACAAGGCAGCGGAGCAGGCTGATGAATGATACTATTAAAATAGGAAAGGTGACTATCCCGAGGACTGCCGCACTGGCTCCCATGGCAGGAGTTGCGGACAGGGCGTACAGGCTCATGTGCAAGAGGTACGGAGCAGCCTACGTTGTCAGCGAGATGGTCTCCGCAAAGGGCATATGCTACAGTGACCGCAAGACTGCGGAGCTGTGTACGGTCACCGATGAGGAGCGTCCTATGGCGGTGCAGCTTTTCGGAAGTGAGCCCGACTTCATGGCGGAGGCTGTGAAGATAGTACTGGAGTACCGCCCCGATATCATCGACATCAACATGGGCTGTCCCGTTCCCAAGGTAGTCGGCACGGGAGCAGGCTCGGCACTGATGAAGGACGTGAAGCTGGCGGCTTCTGTTACGGAGGCTGCGGTCAGAGCGGCAGGTGACACTCCCGTTACCGTGAAGATACGCAGCGGCTGGAATGCCGAAAGCATCAACGCTCCCGAGATGGCAAAGGCACTTGAGGGAGCAGGAGCAGCTGCAATAGCGGTACACGGGCGCACAAGGGATATGTTTTACAGCGGCGAGTCCGACAGCGGCGTCATCAGAGCCGTCAGGAAAGCTGTCAGCATTCCCGTTATAGGCAACGGCGACGTCACGGACGGAGCCTCATGCAGGGCGATGTACGAGGAGACGGGCTGCGACCTTGTCATGATAGGCAGGGGCAGCTACGGCAACCCGTTCATCTTCCGCGAAACGGAAGCAGCCCTGAAAGGCGAGGAGTACATACCTCCCACCCTTGAAGAAAAGATGAAGGTCATGCTGGAGCACATAAGACTCATACTTGAGCTCAGCGGCAAGTGCGAGGAGCTGGCGATGCATGAAGCGCGGAAGCACGCCGCGTGGTATATGAACGGATATTACGGCTCGGCAAAGTTCCGCGGCAGGTGTTATCAGCTGTCAAGCTATGCGGAAGCCGAGGCACTGGCGGAAGAGTTCATGGAGCTTCAGAAAAGCCGTGAAATCAACAATATGTAATCGTTCCGTATACATTACGGACAAAAAGCACTGAAATCGTCAGCTTGCACAAATAATTTGTAAAAACTTCGTATGAATAAACAAATATTTGTGTAAAATAAAGTTGAAGGCTGAAATTCGCCGTAAATTCGCCGTTTGCGGCTGAAATTTAATCTTTTGGACAATAAAACGCGTTGTAAATTCATTTAAGTTTGATACAATTTGTAATTGCCAAATCAAAAATAATGTGCTATAATGATTTTAGAAAGCGGCATATTTTCAGGGATTTTATGCCCTTTCACAAAGGAGTATTTATGAAATTGAGAAAAGGACGCGCTTTCGGCGCACTCGCTGTCGTTACGGCTCTTGCCGTGTGCGGCGTGGGATGTGCTATGGGCAGGTCTGTAGGTAAGGCCAACACAGAAGCGCAGACATCATCAGAAAACACAGCAGCCACAACTCCCGAGGAGACCACCGAGGAGCAGACAACGCTCCCGCCCGACAAGGTAGTCCATGTGGTCGCAGCGGGCGATAACCTCATCCACTATTCCGTGTTCAAGAATGCGGAGGCTCTCGCAGGCGGCAGCGGCTATGACTTCAAGCCTATGTATTCCGAGGTCAAGTACCTCATCGAAGATGCTGACGTTGCCATACTCAATCAGGAAACTGTCATCTCACAGAGCAATCCTGTACGCGGAGCTGAGGGCGGTGTGCTCTTGTTCAACTCTCCTCCCGAGGTAGCTGATGCAGTCATAGACTGCGGCTTCGATGTCATCACCATGGCTAACAACCATCTGCTTGACATGGGCACCGACGGACTTGAGGAGTCCATAAACTTCTGGAATAAGAAGGCAGAGGAAAATGATCTTACGGTGCTGGGCGCTTATCTCAATGAGGAGGACGCCAACAATATCCGCATCCGCGAGGTCAACGGCGTTAAGATCGCGTTCCTTGCTTATTGCCACCATATCAACGGCTTTGACGCACAGCTTGACGATGTTCCCCTGAGAGTCATCAAGAATGACGAGGAGGATGTCATAGAGCGCCAGATCAAGGAAGCCAAGGAAAAGGCAGACGCTGTCATCGTTTCCGCCCACTGGGGTCAGGACGATACAACTGTCGTTACCGAGGACAGGATCGAGCTGGCAAATAAAATGGTCAACTGGGGCGCCGACGTAATACTCGGCTGCCATACACATACAGCGGAAACTATGGAGTGGATCCCCCGCGACGACGGCACCAAGGGCTTCGTGTATTACTGCATGGGCAACTTCATCTGCGCTCAGACCGACAACTTCAATGTTGTGGGCGAGCTCCCCGACTTTGACATTGTCATCGACGGCGAGACAAATGAGCTGAGACTTGAGAATGTGAAATGCATTCCTACCATCATTCACTATGAGAGCGAATTCTCGAATATGAAGGTTTACCCATACAGCAAGTATTCACCTGAGCTGGCAGAGAGACACGGTCTCCCTTACGCGATACCTCAGGGTACCTACACTGAGTTCGGATGGGATGTCATCAACCGCATAATCGAGGAGCAGATACCTGCCGAATTCCGCGAACTGGACAAATGATTTGATAAATTCATTTTTGGTTCAGAATTACTGTTAAACAGTGGTTTTTCTGAAAAAATATCATTGTGCAAACCGTGCAAAAAACGCTTTTGCTGTTTATGTAAAATACCAAAAACAGTATGAACCTATTTACTTTTTTTTAGACCTGATATATAATGAAATCATGAATAAATATAGATTTGGGATTAAGTATCTCATCACGGCAGTGTGATGCGTCTTATGGCGAAACCACTGCTTGCAGAGCGTAGTTTTCAGTCGCAGGCTGACGGCAGAGGGGAGCTTCAGAGCGGCGTGTACATACGCCGGATCCGAAGGCGATCCGCCGAAAACCGCAGCTCGGACAGCTTAAGCCTCGTCTGTATGACTGAGCAGCGGCAGTTGCCATTGCCCGCCGCTTTGCATGGCTTTCATTCGTTATCGGTGATACGGTTTTGCAGGGAGGGCGGAACAGTAGTATCCGCTGCAACTAAGACATGATATAATTAAAGGGGCACCCCGTTCCTTTGTTATATAACATTATTGAAGAAGGAGGAAAAAATAATGAAGACAAAAAAGGTAGTCGTCGGAGCTATCGCTGCTGCGATGCTTTCACTTTCAGTCTGCTCACTTATGCCTGTTGCTGCTGCTGGCGAAACAGTGCAGATATCCGCTGGCAAAACAACTGCAAAGGTAGGTGGGGAGTTCTCAGTGGACGTATCGTTAGCTGATATTCCATCTTCCGGCATTCAGGCACTCGACTTTGCTGTTACATATGACAGCAGCGTTCTTACCATCACATCTGTTGACGCAGGTGCGCTCGTAACCAAGATCCCGCAGTCTGCTGACGCTTCAGCTTCACTCAGCGATCTCTATGAGAGCTCTATCAACAAGAATGAGGGTTATGTAAGCCTGATCTGGTCAACTGCTGCCGAGGATTCTTCTTACTGGCTCAAGGGCGACGGAGTATTCTGTACCATCAAGGGCACTGTTTCAAGCAGCGCAAAGAATGGCACAACAACACCTCTTTCGATCAAGCCTATTGATCGTGAGACATATTCCGGCTCTAAGAAGGTAAACGGAACTATCGGATGCGGCTACGAGTCAAACGGCAAGCCCGTTAAGCTCGAGGTTAAGACCATCGACGGAGAAGTTAGCATTGGTGAGCCTGCTACTCAGCCCACAATTGTTCGTGGTGATGCTAACTGTGATGGAGTTGTAGAACTTGCAGATGCTATCCTCATCATGCAGAGCCTTGCAAACCCCGATAAGTACGGCGTTGGCGGAAAAGCTGACAAGCCCATGACAGATCAGGGCAAGCTCAACGGCGATGTTGATGATGATGTAACCGGACTCACAGCGAACGACGCTCTGAAGATCCAGAGGTATTTGCTCCACATCATCGCTGAACTTTGATCCGAGATTATCTGATTTGTCCCCCTTACAAAGGAATACAAACCCAATTTATGTTTTATTAATAGGCGTAAAAACCTAAAGAAAGGAATTATTACAAATGAAAAAGTTAATTTCTGCAGTCACATCACTGTGTATGGCTGCAACAATGGTTAGCGCAGTAGTTCCTGCAACTGTAGGCGCTGCAGATGCAACCAAGGGATTTTCTATTAAAACATATAATCCTGACAAGCCCGGCATTTCTGATGGCTCTTCTACAGTAACTGTCACAAAGGACCAGCTTGCTAACGGAGATTATACTTTCCCCGCTGCTGTTTATTTAACAGAGGATACAAACGGCGGTACAGGTTCATTCTCATTAAACCTGTCCACAGATTCGCCTGATATCAAGTTTGATCTCAAGTCGCCTAACCAGTCTTACTTCGACACTGAGAAGACATTCACAATTTCTTCCGGCGAAGCTGAAACAGACTGCTATATCTCTTTCGGCGGTAAGACCAGCAGACTCAGCGGCTATGAGGCAGCAGGCCGTTATGTATTCGGCATAGCTGAGTCACAGTCAAAGGCTGGAACAGACAACTACTTCCTCGGTCTTACATGGAACAACGACGGTGAGAAGTACAAGTGGGCTGGTACAAAGTCTGATGACTTCCCTGTATATGTGTTCGATATCACAGTTCCTAAGGGCACTCCCGCAGGTAAATATAATGTTAACTTCTTACACTATGATACAGATGACAGAGCAGACGTAACAGTTATGACTCCTCTCTTAGAGGCAGCTAAGGATTCAGATGCTGATCCTTCTGTTAAGTACTCTCTCGAGGACAACAACCTCAAGCTCAACAATCTTACAATTGAGGTTCAGGGCGATGCTCCCGTTTCTGTAACAACTACAACAGCAGTTACAACTCCTGTAACAACAACAACTACTACACAGGTTACACCTCCTGTTGGCAATGCAGACTTCAAATTCTCTATCGTTGATGAGAACGGTCAGTCAGCAATAACTGCTAAGGCCGGTCAGAAGATCCTCGTTGACGTACTCGTAGACGCAGGCAGCAACACCTGTGCAGGTATGGACGCTCAGTTCGATCTTGACGGCCTTACAATCACTGAGGTTGCAGGTAAGTCTGCAGCTCTCGGCAACGCAAAGGTTAAGGACAACAAGACTGAGGGCCGCTTCAGCATCATCGCTACTGATGAGGTTACAGGTGAGCCTACAGCAGTAAAGAATGGCAAGAGCGCTATCACATTCGAGGTTGAAGTTCCTAAGGATGCTACAAACAAGACATACACAATCGGTATGGTTGACAGCGAGCTCAAGATCTTCAAGCAGGGCGGCTCAGGCGACAAGTACACAGGCGCTTGGTCACCTCTCAAGATCACAGTTGGTGATCCCGGTCCTTCTACATCAACAACAACACAGGTTCAGCCTGTAACAACAACTACTACACAGGTTACACCTCCTGTTGGCGACGCTGACTTCAACTTCTCTATCGTAGATGAGAACGGTAAGAACGCTGCAACAGTTAAGGCTGGTCAGAAGGTTCTCGTTGACGTACTCGTTGACGCAGGCAACAACACTTGCGCTGGTATGGACACTCAGATCACACTCGGCGACCTTACAATCACAGAGGTTTCAGGTAAGTCTGCAGCTCTCGGCAATGCAAAGGTTAAGGATAACAAGACTGAAGGCCGCTTCAGCATCATCGCTACTGATGAGGTTACAGGTGAGCCCGCAGCTGTAAAGAACGGCAAGAGCGCTATCACATTCGAGGTACAGATCCCTGAGAATGCTGCTAACGGCACAGAGTACACACTCGATATGGTTGCAAGCGAGCTCAAGATCTTCAAGCAGGGCGGCTCAGGCGACAAGTACACAGGTGCTTGCACACCTCTCAAGCTGACAGTTGGTGATCCTATAACAACATCAACAACAGCACAGACAACTACAACAACAACTCAGACAACAACTGTATCTGATGTTACAACAACAGCTCCTATCACAACAACAACTGTAACACCCGGCACAAAGCTTGCTCCTACATGGGGCGATGTAAACTGCGACGGTACAGTTAATGTTGCTGACGTAGTAGTTCTTAACAGATTCCTCAACAACCCCGCATATCCTATCACTGATCAGGGTAAGGTTAACGGCGACGTTGTTGATCCTCAGGATAAGACAGGCGCAGCAGTTGATCCTGCAGGCGTAAAGCTTACTCCCGTTGATTCAGAAGCAATCCTCAAGGCTATCGTTGAGCTTGTAACTCTTCCTCAGTAAGGAGAGTACAGGTACGTACTAATTAAATAGAGCAAATCGCTCGGAAAGGAAATGCACTGATGAAGAAACTGCTTTCCGCAGTTACATCCGTTGCCATGAGCTTTACGCTCATGGCAGGTGCATTTGCTTCGTCAGTTAGTGCTGCCGGCAGTTTGACTGCTGTGCAGCCTAACGTTAGTATGGGCGAAGTACTGGATGTTTCTGCTAATAGAACCGCTGCTGACGGTAAAGTAGAATGGCTCATCCCAACAGTAACTGCAGCTCCAGGCCAGACGGTCACAATGCCCGTAGTAGTCAAGAGTTCAAGTCTCGCAGTTGCAGGTGCGCAGTTCAAGATCGAGGCAGCATCCCCCGTAAGCTTCAGTTCAGTAACTGACGGCGATGCTTACGGTGCAAGCGTAATGTACAAGAACAACAAGTATGCATTCGGACAGGGCGCAGGCAGAGGTATAGTAGCCGCTGATGATTCGGTAGTTATCACTCTCGCTTACAAGGTACCTGACGATGCAGCTGCTGGTACAATATACGATGTTAAATGGTCCGATCAGTTCGTTAGCGATACTGACGGCGAAAATATTACCGATAAGGTAACCTTCACAAACGGTTCTATCATCATCGATGATAATCAGACCAATGGCAAGATCGCATGGGTGCTTGACAATGTCACAGCTGCCCCCGGTGAAACTGTTACAGTTAAAGCAACTGTAAGCGCTCCCGACAACGCTGCATTAGCAGTAGCAGGAGCACAGTTCCATGTAAATGCAGATATGCCTATCGAGTATCAGTCTGTTACTGATGGAGGAGCTTATGTTTCATCTATCGTAGCAAACAATACAAAACAGTCATTTGCATTCGGCAACAGCACAGGTGCAGGAGTAGTTGCAGCTGATAAGGCGACTGTTGCCACATTCACTTATAAGGTGCCTTCAGGTATCGATCCGGGTAAATATCCTGTAAAGTGGTCCGATGGCTTTGTAAGTGACACAAACGGTAAGGATATAACAGAAAATGTTACATTCCTTGACGGTTCTATCACTGTTATCAACAAACCCGTTGATGGCAAGGTACAGTGGGTCCTCGACAATGTAACAGCTGAAAAGGGTGAGACAGTTACCCTCAAGGCAACAGTCGATGATTCAGCTAAGTCTGCACTTCCTGTTGCAGGTGCTCAGTTCAAGCTCAGCGCTGATACAGTGAAGTATGCAAAGATCTCTGACGGTACAGCTTACGGCGCACCTATCACAGCTAACGATGCTAAGCAGTCATTTGCTTTCGGCAACGCAAGCGGTTCAGGCGTAGCTGCAGCTGACGGCGCTCAGATCTACACAGTAACATTTACAGTTCCCGAAGACTGCGCAGACGGTGTATACCCCGTTAAGTGGACAGATACATTCGTAAGCGATACCGACGGAAGAAACATCACAAACAATGTTATCTTCGTTGACGGTTCTATCACAGTAGGCAGCCCCGTTGTAGGCACTGCTGAGTGGGTTATCCCTCAGGTTCAGGCTGAGCGCGGAGAGCTCGTAGCCCTTAATGTATATGTAAACGGCGACAGCACACTTTCAGTTGCAGGCGCTCAGTTCGATATCAAGGGTACAGCTCCTACAGAGTACAAGACTGCTTCCGGTACACCCTACGGCACAGAGCTCGTAGTAAACAACAACAAGCAGCACTACTCATTCGCACAGGCTACCGGCTTCGGCAAGACAGCATCCGATAAGGATGTTATCGCAACTCTTTACTATCAGGTTCCCGATGATTGTCCTTTCGACAAGTATCCTGTAACTTGGTCACAGCAGTTCGTTAGCGATGCTAACGGCGGCAACATCACCGATAAGGTGACATTCGTAGACGGTTGGATCGAAGTAGTTGACAAGGTTACTACAACTTCAACTACAACAATAGATACAACAACTACTACAACTACAACAACAGTTACTTCTTCCACATCAACTACAACAGTAACAGCTCCTCAGGGCGGCATCATCTGGCAGATCGGCACAAGAAATGCATTCCCCGGCGAGACTGTAAAGCTTCCTATCAAGGTAGTTGACATGGATAATGCTAAGCTTCCTATCGCAGGAGCTCAGTTCGATATCACAAACCGCGAGGGCATCAACTACTTCGATATCGAGGGTTCAGATGCTTATAAGGCTTCTATCACAAAGAATCCTACAAAGAAGAAGTTCGACTTCGCTACAGCAACAGGTGATGCAGTGAGCGCAAATGACGGCGACAATGTAGCTGTTCTTACATTCACTATCCCCGAGCAGACAGCTCCCGGAACATATCCTGTTGAGTTTGTAAAGGGATCACTCAAGATCTTCGATACAGACGGTAAGGATATCACAGACAAGATCATCGGTATTGATGGTGCTATCATCATTACATATCCTGATCCGATTTCTTCAACAACAACAAATGCAACTACAACAGTTGTAAACACATCAACAACAACCGCTGACACAACGACCGCTGATACAACAACAAGCGGCGATGTTACAACAAGCGGCAACAACACAACAACTGCAGGCGGCAGTGATGTTACTACAACAAGCGGTAACAACACAACAACTGCAGGCGGCAGTGTCGTTACTACAACAAGCGGTAACAACACAACAACTGCAGGCGGCGGCGATGTTACTACAACAAGCGGTAACAACACAACAACCGCAGGCGGCGGCGATGTTACTACAACAAGCGGTAACAACACAACAACCGCAGGCGGCGGCGATGTTACTACAACAAGCGGTAACAACACAACAACTGCAGGCGGCGGCGATGTTACTACAACAAGCGGTAACAACACAACAACCGCAGGCGGCGGCGATGTTACTACAACAAGCGGTAACAACACAACAACCGCAGGCGGCAGCGACGTTACTACAACCGGCGGCAATGTTACCACAACAGGCGGCGACGTTACAACAGCTAACACAACCGCAGGCACAGATGTTACAGTAACAACAACTACTATCGTAGTTCCCAAGGATTCAATTGCTTGGGTAGTTGATACAGTAACAGCACGTCCCGGTGAAGAGGCAACTGTAAAGATCACTGTAAAGGATCCTAACGGTGCAAACCTCGGAATCGCAGGCGCTCAGTTCAAGGTAACTCCCGACGGACAGGTTCAGCTCGTTAAGGCAGGCGATAAGTCAGGCTACGGCGCAGACATCATCCCCAGCGCAGACGGATATAAGTTCGTATTCGCAGACGGTGCAGGTGTTGCTCACGTTGCTCCCGACGGATCAGTAGTCATCGAGCTCACCTACAAGGTTGACGAGAACGCAACTCCCGGCACTATCATCCCGATCAGCATCAAGGATCTCTTTGTATCTGACGAGGACGGCAACAACATTACAAAGTATGTAATGCCCGTTGACGGTGCTATCATCGTTGTTCCTGATACTACACCTATATCAACAGGCGGTGACGTTACAACAACAACTGTTGATACAACTACAGCTGATACAACAACAGTTGATACTACAACAACTACTGTTGACACAACAACAGTTGATACTACAACATCCGGTGATATCACAACAACAACATCAGGTGATATTACTACAACATCAGGTGATGTCACAACAACTACATCGGGCGATATCACAACATCGACAAGTGATACAACCTCGACAACATCGGGCGATATCACAACATCGACAACTGATACGACCTCGACAACATCGGGCGATATCACAACATCGACAACTGATACAACCTCGACAACATCGAATGATATCACAACATCGACAACTGATACCACTTCGACAACATCGAGCGATATCACAACATCGACAAGTGATACAACTTCCACATCTACTTCAACAACAGTTGATACAACAACTTCGACCAATACCACAACCGTAACAACATCAACACTTCCCGGCTACAAGAGCTCTTACGCTATAATCGAGACTCAGGTAGGTTACTACTTCAGCCACGATAACGGAATCCGTGCAAACGGACAGCCCGGCGGCTTCAATAAGGAGCAGGTAGTAGCTCTCAAGATAGTTGACGTTTACGAGGACGGCAGAGAGGTTGAGAGAACAGACATTGATCTCAGTCTCATCAACTTCAACGGTCTGACACCTGAAAGCGCTTACAACGCTCGTACACACATCAACAAGCAGACAACAATTACCGACTTCAAGTATGACATTCCTGTATACTACGGTACAATGCCTCTCGTTGACAAGAACGGCAACGCTCTTAATGTAACAGCGTATATCGGCGTCAAGGGCGATATCACACTTAGCAACATGGTAGACGCAAGTGATGCATCAGCAGCACTGAGCTACTACGCTAAGGTTTCAACAGGTTCGAATTCACCCGCAACAGTTATACTCCAGTGTACTGAAGAGGGTATGAAGGTAAATACTGCACTTGACGAGCTCGACCAGCTTGCAGCATTCCTCGGTGATGTAAATACCAACGAGTGGAGCGCAGATAACTGGAAGACTAAGAAGGACGGCAGAATAATCGATGCTAACGATGCATCACAGATCCTTTCATTCTATGCTAAGAGAACATCACAGAGATATGATGGCACATCAAGCTATGATATCTGGAATGAGATCCTCGGAACAGCAAGATTCGGCGGTTGATCAAAGCAATAAAAAAGCAGGTCGCAAGACCTGCTTTTTTTGCATTATTTTACCTGTTGACACATGGTTTAGAGAGTGCTATAATGACAGTGTCGGGAGGAGAAAAAACAGCGAAATACCGAGAAATAATACTCAAAGTTCATTTATGAGAAAATATTACTTTTCATATACATTCATATTGTGAAATAAGCACAAAAAAGAAGATTATTAATCGTCAATAATTTTTGAAAAAAATCTACTGTTCTGCTTGACTTATTGACGTTTGTGTGATAAAATGTAGTTATGAATTTCTGGGGGAAGTATATGCAAATGCAGATAGTCTACCCGAAATTAAGCCTAATGCAAAGAACGGATTGCACAAAAACCGCTCCCTTTGCTGAAGGGGAATAAACATGTTAGAGAGGTATAGGACAATGAAGAATTCATTATTCAAGAGAGCTATTGCTACAGCAGCAGCTGTTCCGCTCGCTCTCACACAGTGTCTCACTTATGCAAGCGCTGTTTCAACAGATACGATCAAGGCTCCCGCAGCAGTTCAGGCCGGAAGTGATGCTCTCACTCTTAACGACCTTCTTTACATCCCTGCTGACAAGACAGTTTCAAAGTGGAATGTTACTGCTTCAAACAGCCTCGCAGCTGTTCAGAACAGAACAGGCGATCTTGATATCACACCTTATGTTGAAGACATCGCAGGCAAGGCAGGCGCTTACAGCGACGCAGTAAAGGTTATACTTACAAAGTATATAATCCCCAACGGTGTTACATATGAGATCACAGGCTCAAACGACATCATCCTCAAGGGTAAGGTAACTTCACCCAAGCAGTATGATGCATACAAGGGCACACCCGGTGAGGCTCTCAAGAATGTCGGCGACAAGTACGGCGTTCCCGGACTCATCAATCAGGTTACCTTTGAAGATGTTGACGTTTCGGGTGAAATAACAGTTACTATCAAGGCTTCCAAGCTTGATACTTCAACAACTGTTCCCGTATCTGTTGAGTTCAAGACAGCTGATGGTTCATACGGTGCAGGTCAGCTTCCTGCATGGGCTAAGGGCAAGGTTCTTGAGATCCAGGCAGTAGCTGAGAAGGCCATCAAGGAAAAGGTTTCAGCTGACAAGGTTGACGCTGCTATCGCTGATTACGAAGCACAGATCAAGAAGATCACTGACAAGCTCGACAAGGCTACAAAGAACATCAACGATGCTCTTGCTAAGTCTGATGCTCAGACATTCGGCAATCTTTCAGAGGGTATCGCTTACGTTAACTCTTACCTCGCAGGTAAGGGCGTAGACCGTAAGATCCCTGAGTCAGGTGCTGCTATCGCAGCTAAAGAGATCGTAGCTAAGGCTTACGATAACGGTATCAAGAAGATCGCTCCCAACGGCGAGATTGCTATAACAGCTGCTGAGCTGGGCGGATTCGCTGACAGCGTAAAGGATATCAACGCTACACTGTCAAGCGGTGTTCTCACAGGTCTGGGTACATTTGAAGACGCTGAGAAGGATGCTGTAATTGCTTACTACGCTGACGGCTCAAAGGGCTTCACAGTAACAGATTCTTACAAGAAGATCACAGCTACTGTTGATTACAGCGGAATCAAGACAGTTGATGCAGGTTCTGTAGACGTTCAGATCGAGAGAGTTCTCGTAACTGAGACAACTACAACAACTCAGACAACTACAACATCTTCTACTACAACAACTACTACAACATCTGATACAACTTCAACAACTACAGATACAACAACAACTTCAACTGATACAACTTCTACATCTACAGAAACAACAACAACTTCAACTGATACAACTTCTACATCTACAGAAACAACAACTACATCAACAACTTCAATGCCTGCTGATGTTACAGTTACAACATCTGTTGTTAAGTCTTATGTAACAGCTGATACAGATTACGCATTCTACCTCAACACTGAGGAAGAGTTCGATAAGGCTCAGGTTTCAAATGTTATCCTCCACACATCTTATGTAGAGGGCTACACAATTGACGGCCAGACAATTATCACTAAGGAAGGCGAAGAGATCAAGGACATCACAGCTGATATCAACTTCGGTTCAGCAACTCCTTCCAACACATACAAGGAAGACAACGATACCTTCAAGTACACAGTTCCTGTTTGCGGCACTGACGGTCAGCCTCTTACAGACAACGATGGCAAGAACGTAACAGTTACAGTTTACATCGGTGTTAAGGGCGATACAAACCTCGACAGTGCAGCAGATGCTGTTGATGCTTCACAGGTACTCGCATTCTACGCTAAGACATCTACTCAGGGCAGAGGCGTTTATGACGTTATCCTCTCTGAGAGCAAGCTCGTTAACGCTCCTGACAGCCTCTACGAAGAGTTCGCTGCATTCCTCAGCGACGTTCACCACGACGCTTCAGCAACAGTTGGCAGAGACGCTAAGAAGGATTCAAGAAGCATCACAGCAAACGATGCATCCAACATCCTTGCATACTACTCCAAGAGATCTGCTGAGGCATATAAGGGTAAGACAGACAAGGAGATCTGGGACGAAGTCCTGAGCAAATAAAAGATATATAAAGCATGTTTAATCTGCCGTCTATTTGCGGCGGCAGATAACATATATAACTAAAACTATCTGAAAGGAAATAATAACAATGAAGAAGAACATTTTTAAGAGCGCATTTGCTGCACTCGCTGTTTCAGCTCTTGCAGTTTCAGCTTCAGCTGTATCTGCTTTCGCAGGCCCTGCTGCCGGTCAGGCTTATGATCCCGGCACACTTGATGTTGCATCATCAACTGTAAAGCCTACACTTACACTCGATCAGAAGGTAATCGAACTTGCTGATATCGGAACACCTGTAACAATCAACCTTACAGTTAATGGTGCTGAGGGCAAGTATGCTCCTACAGGTCTCCACATCCAGTACGACAGCAGACTCACACTCGTTAAGAGAGACGGTGAGTTCGCAGAGAAAGGTGCTGCTGGTAAGCAGCTCGGTTACACAGAAGAGTACGATACAGCTAACTCTTTCTTCGTAACAACAATGGCTGATGATAACAAGGGTAGAGACGGTGTTCTCTGGATCATGGACTTCCAGGTACCTGCTGATGCTAAGCCTGGCGATAAGTATCCCATCGAGATCGCTTATCAGTCAAGAAAGAACAACGAGGACCTCTTCACAAACGTAAAGAAGGACAACGAAGGTCTTCTCATGCAGGCTTGGACATTCATGAATGGTATCGAGCAGGGTTACATTGCAATCGCAGGTACAACTACTACAACAACTTCTACAACAACTACAACTACTACTACAACAACATCCGGCACAACTTCTACAACAGCTGCTGCTGGTTCTACAACAACATCTACATCTCGCACAGCTAAGACAACAGCTAAGGCTACAACAACTAAGAAGGCTACAACAACAACTAAGAAGGGTGATTCACCTAAGACTGGTGTTGCTGGCGCTGGCGTTGCAGCTGCAGGTCTTGCAGTAGCAGTAGCTACAGCATTCGCTCTCAGAAAGAAGGAAGACTAATTTAGTCTGACACTTTCCTAAGTGAATAATCAAGGCTCTCCGAAAGGAGAGCCTTTTTATTTTAGTCTTTACTTTTGGGCGGAGCCCAGTCTATTCCGCCCCAGCCGTCAACATTTGCCCGCTTCATAGCGCCGAATATCCTGTCCTTGAAGCCGTGATCGTTCCGCTCCATATCCGCAAGGAAGTCCTTGGTTTTCTGGCGGTTGGTGTGACCGTCCGCAGGACATACCGATTTAACCACGGGAAGCTCATTCTTCCTCGCCGCTCTGCGCACCTCTTTTTCGGGGGCAAGCACAAGGGGACGAATAACAGTCACTTTCTTGTGGGAAAGGAATGTGCTTGGCGCGAAGCAACCGATACGCCCCTCAGTGAACAGGTTCATGATAAAGGTCTCCACCGCGTCGTCGTAGTTGTGGCCCAGAGCCACCTTGTTACAGCCCAGCTCATTTGCGGCATCGTGGAGCGCTCCGCGGCGCATACGGGCGCAGAGACTGCACGGACTTGGCTCCTTTCTGACGTCGAAAACGATCTCCGCGATCTGTGTCTTTATAATGTGGTATTCGATATGGTGCTCCTCGCAGAATCTCTCAACGGGTGAGAAGTCCATCTTTTCGCCTGTAAATCCCATATCGAGAGTAACTCCCACCACATCGTATTCTATTCCGATGAACCGCCTCAGGAGAGTGAGCCCGTACAGGAGCACAAGACTGTCCTTGCCTCCCGAAACTCCCACCATGATGCGGTCGCCGTCCTTGATAAGCCCGTACTGCTGTACGGCTTTTCGCATATATCCCAGAACCTTCTGCATAACTTCCTCCAATAACTTTTTTCATGATTATAACACGAAAGGTGAAAAAAAGCAAGGGCGGGCTTTGCATATATTTTAAAAAAATATGCAAATAGAACTTGCAAAGTAAGAAAAAATATATTATAATATAAGAGTGAAGCTTTTCGCACAGGCGAAAGGCGTTTATATATACAGAAAGGAGCGGCGCACTGCGCCATGGGATACAATGACAGAACAATTAAGAAATTTGCTCATTCTCCTTGGAGCTATCGTAGTAATACTTATACTGATAATGCTGCTGTTCAGCGGCAAGAGCTCCTTCAGAAGACTGCTTTCGGTATTCCTTGAGGAGAGAAGCGACGATGAGGGCGAAGAGCCTGAAAGGTCGGGACCCGTCAAGAAATCACTTGCGGAACGCAGAGGGGGAAGTGCTCCCGATGAGCCTGTACAGAAGCGTACTTCCGAGCCCATTGTTGAGATGGCAACGCTTATAAGAAAGAGCGACGATCGACTGAGAGTCATAGAGAGCACAGGTCAGGTCAAGCTTGTGGACGAGTATTACGAACTGGTATTTGTGACCAGAAAGGGACAGAAGCTGAAGATAGAATGCTCTGCGGAGGCATATGAAAAGGTGCCCTTCAATCAGCAGGGCTCACTTACATACAGAAGAAATACCCTTGTCAAGTTCAAGTACTATGAGGATACGGTTTTCAATTAACAGAGGGGGACGGCGCAGGTCGTCCCTGTTTTGTATACGGGAGGAATTATGGTAAACTTCAATAATGACTGGGATGAGCTGCTTAAAGGCGAGTTTGAAAAGGACTATTATGTGCAGCTTCGCCGGAAGCTCATAAACGAGTACAGAACACAGCGCATCTACCCCAATATGTACGATATCTACAACGCCATGAAGTACACTTCCTACGACGCTGTAAAGTGCGTCATCATCGGACAGGATCCCTATCACGGTGAGGGACAGGCTCATGGACTGAGCTTTTCCGTGCGAAAGGGAATAGCTCCGCCGCCGTCGCTGGTGAATATCTTCAAGGAGATAAGGGACGACGTTGGTATTGACAATCTGGGCAAGCACGGTGAGCTTACCAAGTGGGCGCAGGAGGGAGTGCTCCTTCTGAATTCTGTGCTGACAGTACGCGCAGATCAGGCGAGGAGCCATCGCGGTCTGGGCTGGGAGAACTTCACCACTGACGTAATAAAGCTGCTCAACGAAAGAGAAAAGCCCATGGTGTTCATGCTGTGGGGCGGCGACGCCAAGGCGAAGCAGCAGTTCATAACCAATCCCAAGCATCTTATACTGAAGGCTGCACATCCCAGTCCGCTGTCAGCGTACAACGGATTTTTCGGGTGCAGGCACTTCTCAAAGGCAAACGCCTTTCTCCGCGCCAACGGCATGGAAGAAATAGACTGGTCAATAGACTGAAACGGAGGCAGCTATGCGCATTAAGGATATTTTTAAGGAAAAGACAGTGTTTTCATTTGAGGTCTTCCCTCCAAAGAAGACCAGTCCCATTGAGGTAATTTACAGCACTCTTGACGAGCTTCAGGGGCTGAAGCCCGACTTTATAAGCGTTACATTCGGTGCAGGCGGCAGCGGCAACAGCCGCTACGCGCTGGATATCGCGTCAAGGATAAAGGAGAGCGGCATCACGCCCATGCTCCACCTGCCCTGCATCAACTTTACCAAGGCAGAGATAGACGCAGCGCTCAGCGAGGCGCAGCAGCGCGGCATTGAGAACATCCTTGCTCTCAGGGGCGACATAAATCCCGATATAGAGCCTGTTGAGGACTTCCGCCACGCCAGCGACCTCATCACCTACATAAAGACAAAGGGCTGCTTCGACATAGCAGGCGCCTGCTATCCCGAGTGCCACCCTGATGCAGAAAATCTGGTGGAGGACATAATCAACCTCCGCAAAAAGGTTGAGGCAGGTGCAGACCACCTCATCACCCAGCTTTTCTTTGACAACGACCACTTCTACGAGTTCCGCGAAAAGGCAGCCATCGCAGGCATAAACGTGCCCATTGAGGCAGGTATCATGCCGGTAGTAAACAAAAACCAGATAGAGCGTATGGTCACTACCTGCGGAGCCAGCCTGCCAAGCAAGTTTGTCCGTATCATGACCAAGTACGAGCACAATCCCGAGGCGCTCCGCGATGCAGGCATAGCCTACGCCGTGAACCAGATAGTGGACCTTGTTGCCAGTGGAGTTGACGGAATACACCTATACACCATGAATAATCCCTACGTCGCAAGAAAGATAAGCGAAGCCGTTTCGGGCATAATAGGTGTGTGATGGAGCTGCTTCCCATATCGAAGTCGGAGGCGGCGCGGTACATGGGAGTCAAGGGAACTCCCGACCCTGCCGTTGCGGAGCTTCTTGACAGAGCCGAGAGCCTTGTCAGGAAGAGAGTCCGCCCCAAATACGTCTATCTTGAGACCGATGTCACATTTACGGATGAGGGAGTTCTTCTCGGCGCAATGACCGAGCCCCTGACAGGGGAGGACATAAAACGTCACCTGAAAGGCTGCAAGCGGGCTGTGCTCCTTGCGGCAACGCTGTCACAGGAGGCGGACAAGCTCATACGTCAGGCAGCAGTGACCGATATGGCGCAGTCTCTCGCCCTTGACTGCATATGCAGTGCTGCTGTGGAACAGGTCTGTGAACGCGCCGAGGAGGAGATATTCTCAGCCCGCCCCTGCGCATACAGAACATGGCGGTTCAGCCCCGGCTACGGCGACCTGCCCATTACCTTGCAGCGCAGCTTCCTTCTCGCCCTGAACGCTCAGAGGCGCATAGGACTTACCGTAACGGACAGCTGTCTCCTTATACCGTCAAAGTCTGTGACGGCAATAATCGGCGTATCCGATGCCCCTGTGGAGAGAGGTCCCCGCGGCTGTGCCGTATGCAGCATGAAGGACAGCTGTGCATACAGAGCAACAGGCACAAAATGCGGCAAAAATATGTGAATTTGTCCGAATTATATCACAGTATTGACACATTATATGTAATAAACTAACTATAAAGAAAGTCAAATTCTATGTAATATTTATATTGACATAAATAGCAGTCCCGTGATATAATTAAGAAAAGCGCAGATATACGAATATACGGACAATAGGGCGATATTAAAGGAGTTTTAGGATGAAAAAAGCAAGAACTTTTATTTCAGCATTGCTCCTTACAGCAATGTCAATGTCACTTCTTTCATGCAGCAGCAAGGACAAGAGCTCAGTGTTCAGCAAGGAGCTGGATTCCGCTGTAAGAGAGGAAATACACCAGAATGCCGCCGAGTCTGACCTCCTTACGGGAGATAAGCTTGAAAACGGCGAGATAAAGTGGCTTTCTGACTGGGATATCAATCCCGACGGTACGGGTAAGAACGTCCCCACCGACCTTGCGGTCTTTCAGGAGCGCTACGGCGGTACGGTCAAGTACTACCCATGCACATACAACGAGCGCTATGACAAGCTCACCGAGTATATCAGCTCAGATGAGGGCATAGACTTTTTCTACGGGGGCAACCTTGACGCATTCCCAAGAGGTGCCATCAAGGAGATGTTCGTGCCCGTAGATGATTATATCGACTTCGATTCTCCGCTCTGGGAGGACGTAAAGGACGTAAACGACAAGTTCATCTGGAACGGCAAGCACTATATGGCAGGCGTTCAGGCAACAGGCGACGCCGTAGCAGTGGTCTACAACAGAAAGACCGTTGCCGAGGCAGGCCTTGAGGACCCCGCTGTGCTCTATGAGAACGGCGAGTGGACATGGGATACCTTCCAAGAGATGCTTGAGAGCTATGTTGACGCTGATAACCAGAAGTACGGCATAGACGGCTGGTGGTTCGAGTTCGGACTCATCAACACCACGGGAGTTCCTGCGGTAAGCCTTGAGAACAACAAGCTGGTCAGCAATCTCTCCGACCCGTCAATGGAAAGAGTGCAGAACTGGATATACGACCTCTACCAGAAGGGTTGTATAGCCATCGGTGTAGGCGATTTCGGCTGGGAGACCAAGCCTGCATATGTGGGCGAGGGCAAGACACTGTTCTATCCCATAGGTCTCTACGATTTCTATACCGAGAAAGCCCAGTGGACGGCAAAATACGGCGAGGATGCATTCTTTGTTCCCATGCCCAAGGATCCCGAGGCTGACGAGTACTACATACCCACAGGCTTTGAGTCATATATGTTCGTCAGCGGCGGTTCAAATCCCGAGGGCGTTGCGAAGTATCTTGACTGCAAGCGCTTTGCCCGTCTTGACGAGGATACAAAGGCAATGGCTGACAAGCAGTTCATGGATGACTACGGCTGGACTCAGGAAATGATAGATATGAAGGACAGTATGCAGGAGCTTGCAGAGGATAATCCTGTTATCGACATATCCAGAGGCGTTTCCAAGGACTGCGGTGACCTTATAAATGACGATCTGCGCCTTACAGCGAGAGGTGTTCCGTGGAACGAGACCTATGACGCGATGAGTGCCGCAGTGGAGAAATATCTTGACAAAATAAATACAGACCCGAAATCAGCGGACATTGAATAAAATTACCATAGATATGATCGGTTGCAGTACGCTTACACGATGAAAAGCTGTTGCAAAAAAGAAAAACATATGTTATAATAAAAAAATCAGAGGATATAATATTGATATTATTTAAGCTTTAGAAAGGAGGCTATGATCGTGGAGAAGGTTCTTGTAACAGGCGGCTGCGGTCTTATAGGCCGTCACATCTGCTCCGGACTCCTTAAAAAAGGCTATGAGGTCATAGCTGTCGACATAGAGGAATCAGGCTACAATGTGGGAAAGCTTCATTATTCATCTGTTGAATGTTCACCTACAGATAAAAACACAATCGCAGAGCTGTTTGAGCAGAATAAATTCGATATAGTTATTCACGCAGCCTGCACCGTTGATAACGATATGGGACCTATCGTCACCGAAAAGCAGATGAGTGACAGCGCATCGGTGGATAAGTTCATATTCAGATACGCAATGACGGAGAATATCAAGAAGTTCGTCATGCTCAGCACGGATCAGGTATACCAGTTCCCAAAGACTCGTGAGCCTATCCGTGAGGACAGCGACCTTAAACCCATAAGCAACTATGCTGTCATGAAGTACAAATCGGAAAAGGCAATGGTAAGCGAGATGCAGCACCACAAGGAGATCATCGCCTGCATCGCACGTTTCTCACCCGTATACACACTGAATTTTACGGAAAATCTTGTATCGAAGATCACAGACCCCAAGGACGGAACACTGTTCGTTTACGGACAGGGACAGTACGGCTTCCAGTTCTGCTGCGTTCATAACCTTGTTGACTTTATACTGTGCTTCCTGAAGATAGCAGAGAGCCCCTCAAATTCGGGCATTTACAATGTAAGCGATAAGCTGCTTACCACGGCTGCGGAAATAATCTCATTCATGCGTGAGAAGCACCGTCTCGGCGCAGTAGTGCAGAGGTCCTCGGGCGGAGCGATATCCAAGCTCAAGGGACTTTTCGGCGGCGGCAGCAAGGATGAAAAGACCAATTACCGCTATCTTGACATGAGCAAGATGGAAAACAACAATATGCTGGACAATACCAAGGCTGCGAAGTTTGTAAACTTCCGCTGGGATATCCACAACACCAAGTAAAGACAAGCGCCATAGCAGCTGCTATGGCGCTTTTTTATGAAAGGGATTCCAAAGGGACTGTGTTCCTCTGGCAGGGGTGAAGGGGCAGAGCCTCTTAAATAATAATACAGCGCCGAAGTGAAAACATATCACTTCGGCGCTTTTCAGCTTATTACGGTATAATTGTCCGCAGCATTTTCCTTTGTGGCGTGTTCCGTCACGCTGAGGACCTTTACCTTCAGAGGGCGTGTACCCATATTTATCTCGATTATATCGCCCACCTTGACGTCGTAGGAAGCTCTCTGAGCCTTGCCGTTGACGACTATCTTCTCTGCGTCGCAGGCTTCGTTAGCCACAGTGCGGCGCTTGATGAGCCTTGTTACCTTCAGGTACTTATCCAGTCTCATATTATCTCCTTCTATAACAAAACGGGGGACAGAGGGGAAGCCCCTCCGCCTTGATCGCGGCATAAAATTACCGAGCCCATAATGTAGGGCTCGGCAACCATCTTTTTCCGTTAAGGGAAGCTGACTTGACCTGTCCCCTTAATTAATTACTTCTTCTTGCTCTTCTTCTTAGGAGCGTTAACAGCTTCCTTCAGACCTCTGCCTGCCTTGAAAGCGGGAGCCTTGCAGGGAGGGCATACCATCTTGGTCTTAGTCTTGGGGTTGATGCAAGTCTTTTCGCCTCTCTCGCGAACCTCGAATGTACCGAAGCCGGTGATAGAAACCTTCTCGCCGCCCTCAAGAGTCTCCTGGATAGAAGAAAGAGTAGCTTCCAGAGCTGCAGCAGCGTCCTTCTTTGTGCAGTTAGCCTTTTCAGCAATAGAATTGATAAGTTCGGTCTTAGTCATTTTTACGTTCCTCCGTTTTACAAATAATTGATTTTGCCTTGTCCCAATATGTGTCAAGCTCTTCGATAGGGAGCTCCTTCATATCGATATTTTCTGCGGAAACAAGCTCTTCCGTAACAGAAAAGCGCTTGATAAACTTCTCTGTGGCGTCCTTGAGAGCCTGCTCAGCGTCCACACCTAAATGGCGGGCAGCATTGACACAGGAAAACAGAAGATCACCGATCTCCTCCTCGATATTAGCCTTGTCTCCGTTTGCGATAGCAGCGTCAAGCTCGGCTTTCTCGTTTGAGATACAAGCCACAGCGTCCTCGGCACATCGGAAATCCATACCTGCACGCATAGCTCTTTTGCCGACCTTCTGCGCTCTCATAAGAGCGGGAAGGGACTTTGCAACGCTGGTCAGGGTGTCTGTATATTTTTCCTGACCCTTGGTCTCCATCTTTATGGCGTCCCAGTTTTTCAGCACCTGATCGGTGGTATTGGCTGTGACGTCGCCGAAAACGTGAGGGTGGCGGATAATGAGTTTCTTGCAGATCTCATCACAGACGTCGTCGAAATTGAACGATTCTGTTTCCTCCTCGATCCTGCAATGAAAGACCACCTGGAGCAGAACATCTCCCAGCTCCTCACGAAGCAGAGCCTTGTCCTCGAGATCTATAGCCTCGATGACTTCGCAGGTCTCCTCGATGAGATCACTTTTAATGGATTTGTGGGTCTGTTCTCTGTCCCACGGGCAGCCGCCCTCGCCTCTGAGAAGTCTTACAATATCGACGAGGTCGCCGATACGATAGAACTCCTTCTGCTGATATTCAACCATTGGAAAACACTCCCTTAAAGACGGGCTATGTTATATAATACCCTAAAATTCGAGAAATTGCAACTGTTTTTTGACAAGTTTGTTAATATCGTAGAATATTAAGTTTGTAAAACTCACCGTTTGTATATTTTTGCCATATAATTACTATCCGTTATACTTCGCAAACGGTTTTTCGGCATCTATTGGTACTACCTATCAACGAAACCGACCTTATGAAACGCTTTTGAAACGATCCTGCCCGAGTATCTCAGAGCCTTCTGAGCGCCCTCGGTGTAGCACTGTTTCAGGAATGCCTTGTCGCTGCTGAGTCTTGCGAACTCTGTGCGGACAGGCTCAAGGTGATCGGCAACAGCCTCGCCCACAGCGATCTTGAAGTCGCCGTAGCCCTTTCCTGCGAACTCGGACTCGATAGCCTTGAAGTCCCTGCCTGTAACGCAGGAGTAGATGGTCATGAGGTTATTTATGCCGTCCTTGCCCTCGCGGTAGCAGACCTCAGCCTCGCTGTCGGTGACAGCTCTCTTGAACTTGCGGATGATGGTATCCTTGTCATCGAGGATGAGTATGCAGGCGTTGGGATTTTCGTCAGACTTTGACATTTTCTTTGTAGGATCCTGAAGTGACATTACCTTAGCGCCCACATCAATGATGTAGGGCTCGGGCTGAGTGAAGAAGTCGCCGTAGCGCTGATTGAAGCGCTGAGCGATATTTCTTGCCAGCTCCAGATGCTGCTTCTGGTCAACGCCAACGGGCACCAGATCAGCGTTATATGCGAGGATATCCGCAGCCATAAGTGACGGATATGTAAACAGACCTGCATTGACATCGTCGGGGTGCTTCTGGCTCTTGTCCTTGAACTGAGTCATACGGGAGAGCTCACCGAACTGAGTATTGCAGCAGAGGATCCAGTTGAGCTCAGCGTGTGTGGGAGCATGGCTCTGGATAAAGAGGATAGATTTCTGAGGATCAATTCCGCAGGCCATAAGCAGGGCATATGAATTGAGGGTATTCTGTCTGAGCTTTGCAGGCTCCTGCTTTACGGTTATAGCGTGCATATCGGCAACACAGTAGATGCAGTTATACTCATCCTGCAAGGGAGCCCAGTTACGGACAGCTCCTATATAGTTGCCGAGAGTAAAAGTGCCTGTGGGCTGGATAGCGCTGAAAATAAGCTTTTTATCGTCCATTGTACGGTATACTCCTTACTTGGCAGCGTTTCTTCTGTCAGCCTCGTCCTTGAGCTGGCAGGTTCTGATCTCGTTGAGAACGCGCTGATAGAGAACGTAGATGCTTCTGAGCTCCTGCTCCTCCTCGGGGATAGCGCCTGCCTGTATCTGAGTAGCGTAAACGCCGCTTCTTGTCAGGAGGAAGATGTTGTTGGTTCTGCCCTTGGGGAGGTCGAACTGCTTTGTCTTCTTACATTTTGGCAGGAGCTGACCTGCGTTTGCAACGAGGGTATGTGAAGCCTGAACTAAGTTTCTGTACTTCTGAGCAGCGCCTGTGTACTCGCCGCCGTTGTTGAAGTAGATATTTGCAGCGCCGTTGATGAAGCAGACCATAGTGGTGAGCACATCAGCAGACATAGGGATGTCGATGACAACGCCGAAAACGTCGGTCTTGTTCTTGATGAACTGAGCGAAAGGCTGATAGGGGAAGTTTATAGCCTGTCCTCTGGTCATGAGATATTTCTGTGTGACATTGAATCTGTCGGTCATTCTGTTTGGCATAATGAATTATCCTTTCAAAGTAATTTTTTCTTTTATCAATCGAGCATTTCTCTTGTCATGCGGGCGAGGATATCCATGCCCTTCTTTATCTGCTCGTTTGTAGGTGTAGAGTAATTGAGTCTGAAGGAGTGGCTTACCTCTCCCTCCTCGATGTTGAACGAGTTCCCGGGAACTACGGCGATCTTGTAATCCTGAACAGCCTTGCGGCAGAAGTCGTTCATATCGCAGTTTTCGGGGAGGTCGCACCATACGAAGAGACCTCCCTGAGGCTTGGTGTAGTTTATCTTCTTTGAGAACTCATTGTCGATGTATCCGCACATGAGGTCGCACTTTTCCTTATAGATAGCGCGGAGCTTCTTGAAGTGAGCCTCTCTGTCAACAGTTGACATGAATCTGTAGGAAACCACCTGAGCCCACATATTGGAGTGAACATCTGCAACCTGCTTGCAGACAACCATTTTCTGGATAATGGGAGCGGGAGCGGAGCAGTAGCCTGTTCTGAAGCCCGATGAGATTATCTTTGAGAATGTGCTGGAGTAGATGACTCTGCCCTCGGTATCGAAGCTCTTGATGGTGGGGACGTTCTCGCCTGCGAAGCGGAGCTCGCCGTAGGGATCGTCCTCGAGTATGATGAAGTCGTACTTGCAGGCAAGCTCGTAAACAGCCTTGCGCTTTGCAAGAGACATAGTCTTTCCCGTGGGGTTCTGGAAGTTGGGGATAACATAGAGGAGCTTTACGTTCTTCTCGGTCTTGAGAGCGTTCTCAAGCTTTTCAAGGTCAATGCCGTCCTCTTCCATCTCGATGCCCCTGAGGCGGACATTGTATGAACGGAAAGCGTTGAGTGAGCCGATGAAGCTGGGTGACTCACAGAGAAGTGTATCGCCCTCGTTGAGGAGCACCTTGCATGAAAGCTCATTAGCCTGCTGACCGCCGGAAGTGATGATAAGGTCATCGAACTCCTTATGGAAGCAGCCCTTTTCGGTCATCCAGTCCTTGAGCAGGTCACGGAGGGGAGTATAGCCCTCGGTAACGCTGTACTGGAGAGCGAGGATAGGGTCGTCCCTGAGAAGCTCGGCAGAGATCTCGGCGATCCTCTCCTTGGGGAAAGCCTCGGGAGCAGGGTTGCCTGCTGCGAAGGAGATGACCTCGGGGTCGGCAGTAAATTTCAGTATTTCTCTTATGGCAGAAGCCTGAAGCTTGCTTACCTTGTCTGAGAATTTATAATCCATGATAAAAAACCAGCCTTTCGTCTGTTTGATATTATTGTACTTTGTTTTGTTCCCTCCTGAGCGGAAACAGTGCAGAGTATATAATCAGTCTATCATATATTATAACACATAATTATGATTTCCGCAACATATATTTTTGTGAAAAAGGTATTTTTTATTATAAGGTCGGAGGGGATAGAGCTGAAAAAGCAGAACTTCATCAAAGGCTCCATAATACTTATGGTATCGGCAGCGGCAGCCAAGGTGCTGGGGGCGGTGTTCAAGATACCGCTGACCAATATGCTTGGCGGAGTAGGCATGAGTTATTTCAGCTGTGCCTACAGCATATTCATGCCTGTTTACTCACTGGAGGTAACGGGGCTGAGTGCGGCGGTGGCGAGGATGACGGCACAGAGCACTGCACTGGGAATGTATGAGAACGTCCGCAGGATAAGGCGGACCGCCCTGCTGCTGTTCTCGGCGGCAGGTCTGGCGGGGAGCCTGCTGATACTGCTGCTGGCGGTGCCGTTCAGCGTATATACCGTGGGAAACACCGACGGAGCGGCAGCGGCAGCGATGATAGCGCCTGCGGTGCTTTTCGGCTGTATAACAGCGGTGGAGCGCGGCTGCTATGAGGGCATGAGCAATATGTACCCCACGGCGGTGTCTCAGCTTGCAGAAGGAGCAGTAAAGGCGGCGGCAGGACTTCTGCTGTGCGGATATGTAAGCAGTCATCCGCGGACAGTCATGGGGATTTTTCCGTTTATTACCGATATCCGAGGAGCCGCTGCCGCCGCAGGTATCGCAGGAGTCACACTTTCCACCGCAGCATCGGCATTGTTTTTTGCGGTGCTGCGGCTTTTTGACAGAGGCAGGGGAGGCGGCGAGCAATATGTGCAGAGCCGCCGTGAGATAGGGAAACAGCTTCTGTCAACGGCGCTTCCTGTGGGAGCAGGAGCCGTTGTTACCAATCTTACAGCCCTTATCGATATGTGGACGGTCATAGGCTGCATATCATTTTTCGGCTATGGGGGGGAGGCTCCCGCGGGAGTATCGGCCGCGGAGCTTCCGAGCTTTATCTACGGCTCTTTTGCGGGCATAGCTTTAACGGTGTTCAATCTTGTGCCATCGGTGACGAATATGCTGGGAAAAGGCGCACTGACCTGCATTACCTCCGCCCGTGAGAGCGGAGACCGTTCCGCCATGGAGAGGGGCACCATGCAGGCGCTGGTGACATCCTCGGCGATATCGGTCCCATCTGCTGTCGGGCTTGGCGTAATGGCGAAGGAGGTTCTGGGGGTACTCTATCCCATGCAGTCCGATGAAGTTGCGGTCTGCATTGCGCCGCTGCGCTGGCTCATGGCAGGGATGGTCTGCCTGTGTATATCATATCCGCTCTTCAGTATGCTTCAGGCAGTGGGAAAGCCCTCTGTGCCGCTGAAGATAATGCTTCTCGGCACCGCGGTAAAGCTTCTCGGCAATCTCCTTCTGATACCGTTTATGGGAGCCTCTGGAGCGGCGGCGTCCACCTCGCTATGCTATGCAGTTATACTGCTTCTTGCGTTCCGCTCCTATCATAAAGCGACGGGACTTAGGCTGCGCCTCGCACCTTTTGGCAAGGTGCTCTACTCGGGAGCCATGTGCGGTGGGACCGCATACCTTGTCAGGGCTGCCGCAGACCGCGGCGGAGCTTCGCCCGCCGCGGTCCTCTCCGCCTCAGTGATAAGCGGAGGGGTGGTATATGTATTTTGTATAAGGGGACTTTTGGTGCGTCTGAGGCGGAGATCCGCCGCCTCTGCATAGCAGCGGCGGCGGTGCGGCAGCCCGTCTGACTTGACTTTTTTCAAGATATATGGTAAAATAGTTGCAGTTTTGACGGAAAGGACTGATAAGTCAATGAAAAAAATCACAAGAAAAATCGCAGCAATGGCAGCGGCACTTACAACTATGATGATGGCAGCACCGATGACACAGGCTTATGCTGACAAGGCAGAAGGCGATCTCAGTTTTTTTGCGGATATAGACGCAGACAGTGCTGAGTGCAGACCTAAGCTGAGCATATCCGAGTACAACATGACCTACAGTGAGGGAACGGGATCGACACATCAGTTTGAGGTAAGAATAGATGATGCCGAT
Organism: Ruminococcus sp.; assembly: GCA_017519145.1. Lineage (GTDB taxonomy): Bacteria > Bacillota > Clostridia > Oscillospirales > Ruminococcaceae > Ruminococcus. The sequence goes on along the minus strand of JAFWTA010000063.1, from coordinate 37,593 downwards.
GGAAAGTATGACGCACTGAGTTTCCAGATAGAGCTGGATCCGCGGCTCAGATTTGAGGAGATGGACGGCGATCCTGCTGAAATAGGTCCTGCTGCAAGAAGAATGGTCAACAATATCACATTGATATCCGACACCACATTATCTGTTGCGCTCATGGGAAACGGCGGCAATTCGGGCCGTGACGGAATTCTTGTTGTATTCTGCGTAAGCATTGCCGGCGATGTTGCACCGGGAGACGAGCTGCCGATAAAAATAGTATACAAGGATGGCCAGTCGGGAATATCTGACAGTACGGGTGCCAAGGACACACCCATGAACGCATGGACATTCACGAAGGGCATAACTCAGGGCGGCATCAAGCTGTTTCATGACGACTGCGGCATAACAGGCAGCACACTTGGCGACTGCAACGGAGACAAAGCTATTGATGCAGTAGATGCCTCCATGGTGCTCAGTCTGTATGCAAAGGCATCCACGACCGAAAAGGCATTCACAGATGCTGAGTTCAAGGTTTGCGACATCAACGGAGACCGACTTATCGACTCAACGGATGCTTCGCTGATACTTTCGTATTATTCGGCAGTTTCCACCAACAAGGAGCTCTCCATAGACGAGTTTCTGAAGTAAAGACATAAAAAGAGCCCGGAAGCGGATCTGAAGACCTGCTTTCGGGCTTTTTGCATATATTCGTTACAGTATTTACTTCATAAGAGAGCTGTCGGCTTCTATGATATCGTCGGCAGTTATCTTATAGTTGAACACAGTCTCCTTAGCCAGCGGATCGTTTCCTGTGGGGAAGAAGCAGAGAGTGAAGTCGTTGAGGTCAGCGTCAACTGTATAGCCTCCGATAATTCCGCTGAACTGTCCGTTGGAAGGGATATCAAAGGGGTCTGCGAAGTACTTTTCGGTGTTGAAGTTCTTGTTTGCATAGAGCTGTGAGCGGACATCCGAGTAGATCTCCTCGCCGTCATTTGTAAGGATGTAGAAGTTGTTGAGAGTGCTGAGGGTATAAGCCTCGTTGGTAGCGTTTTTCAGTGTGATATCGAAGAAGAGGAACTTCATTCCGTCATCGCTGCGGCCGCCGTCGATAACAGAGTTAAGGGTGAAGGCTGTATCGTTGGCAGTTTCCTCCTTGCCGATCTCGGCATCGACCTTGTTTTCGCCGACGGGGCCGTGTTTTACGGTCTCCTTGGGCTGGAGAGCGAGACCGTCGTCAGCTTCAGTGGTCTCCACGCTGATATTAACGTTCTGGGAGCTGCTTGATTTTTTATCGAGACATCCTGCTGCGGCAGAAGCAGTGAGGACTGCCGCAAGAGTGAATGCAAAAAGCTTAGAAGTTTTCATTTTTCTATCCTCCGGATAATTTCGAGCCGATAAACGGCGTATTTATATTAAAGCAAGTATAGTATATCACATACGGGTGCAAAATGTCAAGATGCAATAAAAAAACAGAAAATACTTGCAAAACATACTAAACCTATGGTATAATGGAATAAGATATGACCATAACCTGCTTGAAAGGACGTGAAAGAATGAAGATATCAACCAAGGGCAGGTATGCACTCAGAATGTTATATGATCTTGCTATACATCAGGAGGAAGGCTATATCTCCCTGAAGGACGTTGCGGAGAGGCAGAATATATCCAAGAAGTATCTTGAGCAGATAGTACCGCTTCTCAACAAGACGGGGCTTCTCAGGACAAACCGCGGAAACAAGGGTGGATATATGCTTGCAGGAAAGGCGTCGGAGATATCGGTGGGAGACATACTCAGAGCCACCGAGGGAAGCCTTGCGCCCGTAGCCTGTCTGGAGTTTGAGCCCAATGAGTGCCCGAGGGCAGGTGACTGCTCCACGCTTTTTGTGTGGGAGGGGCTTTACAAGTCCATCACAGACTATCTTGACGGTATATCGATACAGGATATCATCGACAGAAACTCATCAATGGGCGGAGATTACTGCATCTGAAAGGGCATAGATAACTGTACAACGTGAAAGGCGGCTGCAATGCAGCCGCCTTTTCTTCGTCGCTGACGAAGATCAGCCGCTGCGTGCGCAGCGGCTGAAGCTGTTGTATATGGCAAAATTGAGGTATTATTCAAACATAGGAGTGGACAGATAGCGCTCGCCTGTGTCGGGGAGGAGAGCAACGATGGTCTTGCCCTTGTTCTCGGGGCGCTTAGCCAGCTGGATAGCAGCCCAGACAGCCGCACCGGAAGAGATACCGACCAGAACGCCCTCGTTTCTTACGATAGCTCTGCCTGTCTCGAAAGCGTCCTCGTTGGTAACGGGGATGATCTCGTCGTAGATATCTGTATTGAGTGTGTCGGGGACGAAGCCTGCGCCGATACCCTGTATCTTGTGGGGACCTGCTGTGCCCTCGGAGAGGACGGGAGAGCTCTTGGGCTCAACAGCAACGATCTTCACATCGGGGTTCTGAGACTTGAGGTAAGCACCGACACCGCTGAGGGTACCGCCTGTGCCGACGCCTGCAACGAAGATATCGACTTTTCCGTCGGTATCGTTCCAGATCTCGACGCCTGTGGTCTTCTCGTGAACAGCGGGGTTAGCGGGATTAGTGAACTGAGAGGGGATAAAGCTTCCCTTGATCTCCTGAGCCAGCTCCTCAGCCTTGGCGATAGCGCCCTTCATGCCCTTTGAGCCCTCGGTGAGGACCAGCTCTGCACCGTAAGCCTTCATAAGGTTGCGGCGCTCGATGCTCATGGTCTCGGGCATGGTGATGATGAGTCTGTATCCTCTTGCGGCAGCAACGGAAGCCAGACCGATACCTGTGTTGCCGCTGGTAGGCTCGATGATAACGCTGCCCTCCTTGAGGAGACCCTTAGCCTCGGCGTCATCGATCATAGCCTTAGCGATCCTGTCCTTTACGCTTCCTGCGGGGTTGAAGTATTCAAGCTTAGCGAGCACCTTAGCACCCAGTTCGTTCTTTTCCTCGAGGCTTGTGAGTTCGAGGAGGGGAGTACCTCCGATGAGGTCTGTGATCTTCTTAAAAACTTTCATGATAATATCTCCTTTACTGAAAAAATAATATTCTTAAAAAACGAAAATGATACTGACCGGAGTCAACATCGCTTAGAAAAAAGATAGTCCATAACGGCACCTCTCAAGTTTCAACTATATTTCCTATATGTTTGGTATGATTATATTATATCAGCAATATTTACATTTGTCAACCCCTTTTTGAAAAAAATTCCGCAAAACGAAAAAGCTCCCGTTAGGGAGCTGTGTGCGGCATAAAAAACCGAGCCCTTAAAACAGAGCCCGGTGAGCTTTTTATTATGCGGATCTGCCGGCTTATTCGGGCTTTGAACCTACCTTGGTCTTTGCGAAATCAGCGAACTCGCCTGCGGGTCTGATGGACTCTACCTCCATAGCGTTTGCATCGTAGTAGATCCATACAAGGATACCTGCGAGACCGGGGTTGTTCTTGATATTCAGGTAGTAATCAACGGAATCTCCTGCCTTTGCGGAAACGTTGTCGCCGTATACAACGAAGCCTGACTCGGAAGAAACGTTCTGAGCGGCGATATCTCCGCCGACTCTGATAGTACCCTGTACTACCTTATCGGGAGTTATGGTCTTTCCTGCAACGCTGGAAAGATCGGGATTGAATCTTACGGGATAATCTCTGTCGGGGATATTGTCCTTGAGGTTGAAAGTTACCTTGATGAACTGATCGTTGAAGATATAGTCTGAATCCTTGGAAATATCGATCCAGAAGCAGTACTTGCTCTCGGTCTTGCTCTTGTAGTTGTCGGCAGAGGTATTAGCAGGCTTTGTAACGATCTGAGTAACGACACTGCCTGAGCTGTCGGTAGCCTTCTCGCCGTTTGGCTCGGTTACCTCAACTATCTCAGTAGCGGGCTCCTTTGAAACGGGGTCGTCGGAATCGAGGTCAACATCGGGAGCAGGGATACCGAAATCATCGGATGAACCTGACTGGAAGGGGGTAACGACTACCTGACCCTGATCGTTTACGATATTCTCAAAGTTAACGTCATCACCGCTGTTGCCATTGCCGCTGCCGTTGTTGGCATTTGCGACAGTGTTTCCGTCAGCGTCGGTAGCTCCTTCGCTGACATTCGAGTCAGCCTTGGAACCTGCATTGCTGCTGCTTGACTTGGAATCCATACATGATGCGAATGATGTAAGCGCTACACAGGCTACTGAAGCCAGCGCGATAGCTTTTTTTCTGAAATTACTCATAGTTTTGCGTCCTTTCATTTTCATATATAACCATTTTATGAAATGCGAAGCAGTGCTCTTCGCTCAGCTTATACTTATTATACACAAGCGGAAATGTTTTGTCAAGCCGAAGCGGTAATTGTAATCAATTCTTTTACAAAACTACACATTTTCACCACCTAATTTCACTGTTCTGTCATTTTCGCGGCAGCTGTCTCCGCATTACAGCATATTAATAAATATAATCGGAGGGGAGGTACCTATATTGGTAAAAATCATGTATTGCAAATATTGCCGGGACGTGGTATAATTATAAATAGTGTTTTGAATTATGTTTTTCTGGTCTCAGGATCAGGCAATGAGGAAAGGACATAAAAAATGAAGAAAAATACAATAGCGCTTTTCACTGCGGCTGCAATGCTGCTGACTGCGGTGTCATGTGCGAAGAAGGGTGGTTCTTCGGCTGTGTCGGAAAAAGAAACAGAAACGTCAGCCACGAGCATCACGACTGCAAAAACCGAGGAGGAAACTACAGAGATGGCGACCGAGCATATTAGCCCAGTTGAGACCGTTTCGGCGACTCTTGGCTCACAGCTGACTGCGGACAGGACTATCGGAAGAGCAGCGGGCAGTAATACGACAAAATTCCCGCTTGCCGACCTCATAGAGGAAGGCGATAAGATCAGATCGTTCACATTCACGATCTATTCCGATAACGGGGGAGATATCGGAGAATTCAAGGGCGGCTTCGGAATATCCGTAGCGGATGAATGCCCTGCAAAGACAAATGATTACTGGTACCAGTCACCCGACATGACCTTCCCTACACAGGGAAGCTACGGTGAGATCACGTGGAACGTACCCGAGGAGCTCACCGACTATATCGGAGCGAACGGCGAGGTACTGTTCGGCTATTGGTGGGGAAATGCCGAAAAGATCAGGATAGAGAACGTGGTATGCCGCTTTGACAGGACGAGGAACGTCCCCGTTGACGGCACCGCAGATGCCGATGTAGGCAAGAGCGTAGGCTATGCCGACGAGGACAATACTATCCGTGTGCCTCTTGACTTTATACCCGAGGGTACCGTACCCGAGGTAGTGACGTTCAACATCAGCTCCGACGGCGGCTTCGGCAAGTTCACAGGCGCTTTCGGACTCAATTCATCGGCAGGTTCATACCAGTCAATAGATACAGCCGTATTCACCGACAGCTCCGAGCTGGAGCTCACATGGTTCGTGCCTAATGCCGCAAAGGCATACATGGCGCAGGACAACGAGCTCGTGCTGGGCTACTGGTGGAGCGAGCGCCCCACGATCGATCTCAGCAAGGTGAGCGTGAAATACAGCCAGCAGCTTGGCTATGTTCCTCCTGTTACCACCACAGCCGCCGCAGCCGCTGCCGCAGAGACCACGACCACCACAGCCGCAGCCAATGCAGGCTTCCGCTCTGCACAGGAGTTAGTCTCCGAGATCAAGGTGGGCTGGAATCTGGGCAACAGCCTTGACAGCTACAACACAGGCAGAGCAGGAACAGATACCGAGACAGGCTGGGGCAATCCCAAGACCTCCAAGGAGATGATCCGGAACGTGAAGAAGGCGGGCTTCAATGCCGTAAGAATACCTGTAACGTGGGCGGAGCATATGGACGGCTCAACAATACAGGCAGAATGGATGAGCCGCGTACAGGAGGTCGTTGACTACGCATACAGCGAGGGACTTTTCGTTATCCTCGATATGCACCACGACGACTATATCTGGTTCGACCCCAAGGACGCATCCTACGCCGAGGACAGCGAACGCCTCAAGAGCATCTGGCAGCAGATAGCCGCACGTTTTGCAGACTACGGCGACAGACTCATATTCGAGGGCATGAACGAGCCCAGAACAGTCGGTTCATCAATGGAGTGGCTGGGCGGTACCACCTCGGAGAGAGCGGTCATAAACCGCTATGCACAGGACTTCGTTTCCACAGTAAGAGAGAGCGGCGGCAATAACGCGGCAAGAACGCTGATAGTGACCACCTATGCAGCTTCCGCCGATACCGTTGCACTTAACGATATGGGAGTACCCGCAGGCGGAAACATCATCCTTTCCGTTCACTACTATGCACCGTGGAAGTTCTCTGACGGCTCGGAAAAGACCTTTACCGACAGCGGAAAGAGCGAGATAGACGAGAAGTTCAAGGAGCTCAAGCGCAAGTTCATAGACAAAAAGATACCCGTTATCATCGACGAGTTCGGCTGTGTTAACTCAGCCGCAGAGTCTGAGCGCAGCGCTTATTATGAGTACTACATAAGCCATGCCAAGGAGCAGGGAATAAAGTGCTTCGTATGGGACAACGGCAAGATGAACGGCGATTCCAGCTTCGGACTCTTCAACAGAAGCAAGCTCACATGGAACGACACTCTCCTGAAGGCTATCATGGAGGGCGCAAAGTAATGAAGCAGCGCTGTCCGTCCTGCGGAGCAAAAAATGACAGCAGCGAGGAAAAGTGCGTAAGGTGCGGATATGTGCTTTACGAGAGCAGCTTCGGTGATATCGCCGATGAGCTGGAAAAGGATATGGCAAATGTCAGCTTATCCGAGCTTGCTGCTGTAAGGCGCGAAGCAGGTCCGAGGGAAAAGCTCAGTCCCGAGGAGTTTGAAAAGGCGTGGTGCGCCGCAAACAAGATAGTGCCTGTGCATTCGGCTTTTTCCTTCAGAGGCGCTCTCCGCGGAGCGGCCTATGAAAGAAAGCTGCGTCAGGCATATGAAGCGTATCTCCGCGATCTCGGGTATGATATCTGAACATTATTTACCTGTTGACACAGAACACAAAACAGTATATATTATGAATGACTGCAAAGCAGTCGGAGGAGGAATACAATGAAGAAGATAGTTTCGGCTGTCCTTGCGGCAGCAATGAGCATAACAGCACTTTCATCTGCATCGGCAGTATACGCAGCAGATACAGCAGCTCCCAAGGGCATGGTAGTACTTGGCGACAGTATAGCCGCAGGCGGTCTCCGCAAGGGCAGTGTTGCCTACAACTACGGCGATATATGCGGCGATTATCTCGGCTGCAAGGTATCCAACTACGCAGTTTCGGGCTATGACACCTCCGACCTTGTGAAGGAGATAGAGAGCTTCACCGACACACAGAAGAAGGCGGTTTCCGACGCTGATGTGGTAGTCATCTCCATCGGCGGCAACGATATGATGCAGTCCCTTTCCAAGTATCTTCTGGACTTTGCAGCAGGAAAGACCTCGGAGAAGTTCCTCAACGAGGGCTATACAAAGGACAATATCCCCGAGAAGCCTACTCTCACCGACCTTACCGCTATGCTCAACATCAGGGGCGAGGGCGGACTCATGGATTATATGTCAAAGGGCACCTTTGCCCAGAAGCGTGAGGTGACCGACGAGATAGGCTCCGCATTCACAAATATCTACGGCGATGGGGGAACTCTCGACACCGAGACCATCCCCAACCTGAAGAAGGCAGTTGCTGACATCAAGGCAATATCCCCCGACACAAGGATACTTGTCACCAATATCTACCAGCCTCTGCAGCTCCAGCCCTCATTTGTTGAAAAGACCTACGGCAAGCAGTCCGACTATGCCACATTCCTGAGCATACTCAGAATGCGCTGTGAGAACATGATGAGGGAGTATGACACAAAGCTCAACGCCATCGACGGTATCGAGGTAGTTGACGTAAAGTCACAGTTCACCTCACAGGAGCAGGAGCCCAGCACCAGCGTTCCCGGAAATGCCAGCTATTTCGTTGACATACAGACAAGCTCGCTGAGCACAGCCGATGTTCACCCCAACCAGAAGGGACATATCGCCATGGCAGCTGCTATCCTTGAGAAGATAGGCAGTCTCCACAACGACAGCGGACTTCTCTCAAAGACCTTCAACGGACTTTCCGACAAGGACGCATACCCCGAGATAGCACTTGCCACATACAAGAAGGTAGCAGGCGAGGCAAAGCCCGAGGTATCCATGGGCGATATCAACTCAGACGGATTTATCAACGCAGTAGACGCATCGGCAGTTCTTTCCGAGTATGCAAAGCTTTCGGGCTCATCAGGCAAGGGCGATTTTACCGACGCACAGAAGACTGCGGCAGATGTTGACGGCAATGACAAGATAGATGCAGTAGATGCCTCAAAGATACTTTCATACTATGCATATGCATCGACAGAAAAGGGCACGGTAAAGTCCATAACCGAGTTTATCACATTATAAAAACAGTCAGCGGGCAGTATCATCTGTCCGCTGAGTCGTATAGGGAGAATTATCATGAAAAGGATATATTTTGTTGTAAATCTCGTAGCGGGAAAAGCTGTTATCAGCAAGAAGCTGGGCGTAATAATAGACGAATTCGTGAAGGAGGGCTATGAGGTCACCGTCCACACCACCCAGAGCGGCGGAGACGCGGTTGAGCAGGCGGTCTATGCCTGCAATGAGGGCTATGACCTGCTTGTGGTCGCAGGCGGCGACGGCACACTCAGCCAGTGCTTACAGGGAGTGATGGGCTGTGAGAAGAAGATACCCATAGGCTATGTGCCTGCTGGCTCCACCAATGATTTTGCCAAGAGCCTCGGCATCCCCTCGGACCAGCTGAAGGCGGCAAAGGTCATCACCCACGGCAAGCCCGTACTCTGTGACGTAGGCGGCTTCAATGACAGCTATTTCTCCTATGTTGCGGCATTCGGCGCATTCACCAACATCACCTACGAGACCTCGCAGAAGGTGAAGAACGTATTCGGTCACGCAGCCTACATCGCAGGCGGTGCAGCTCATCTGGGAAGCATAAAGGCAAAGCCCATGCGCATAGAGTATAAGGACAAGACCATCGAGGGCGACTTCGTATACGGCATGGTCACCAATACCGCTTCCGTTGCGGGCATGATAAACATGAAGAACTTCCTCCTTGACGACGGCATATTCGAGGTAACTCTCATAAGAAAGCCCAAGAACGCCGCAGAGCTGGGAAAGACCGCCCTTGCCCTGCTGAAGAACGACATGACCGACAAGAACATCGTATTCTTCCGCACTGACGAGGTCACCATCACCAACCTCTCCGACAAGCCCTTCTCATGGACAAGGGACGGCGAGTACGGCGGCGAGGAGGTCGTTAACCGTATCTGCTGCCACAAGAAGGCGGTACCCTTTATGGTCCGCGGCAAGAGCAGACTTCCCTTTGAAAAGGACTGAGCATGAAGAAAATATACGGAAACAGGGTGCTTCTTGATACTCTTGCAGGAATGGCAAAGAGCGGCAGGACAGCTCACTCCGTCATGATATGCGGAGAAAAGGGCACGGGCAGGAAGCTCATGGCGAAGTACTACACTCAGGCGCTGATGTGCGAGTTTCCCCATGAGGGCATCCCCTGCGGCGAGTGCAATGCCTGCCTGAACGTAGAAAAGGGCATCCACCCCGATGTGATATATCCCGAGAAGTCGGGAAAGCTGGGCGGATACAGCGTAAACTGTGCCAGAGAGGTCATAGCGGACGCCTATGTGAAGCCCAACAACAGCAGCGGCTGCAAGGTGTACATCTTTGCGGACTGCCACAACGTTGACACAAGAACGCAGAACACCCTGCTGAAGCTCATAGAGGAGCCCCCGGAGTATGCCTATTTCATATTCACCTGCGGCTCAAAATCGGAGTTTCTGCCCACCATAATCTCGCGCTGCGTGTGTCTTTCCACATCGCCCTGCACCGAGGACGAGGCGGAGCAGGCGCTGACGGACATGGGCTATGACAGCAGTGACATAAAGGCGGCTGTGGAGTGCTTCCACGGCAACATCGGTATGTGCGAGAGCTACATCACTGATGAGGAGCTGAGAAAGCGTGTGGATTTGACAAAAGCCATCGCTGATAGTATAATAAGGAAGGATGAGTATTCTCTGGCAGCAGACCTCTTTTCCGCAGGAAAGGAAAGGAACGACGTCAGAGAGGTGCTTTCCATGCTGGACAAGCTTTTTCGCGACGCAGCGGTACTGTCAAGGGACAGGAATGCCGCAGTCATAGGCTGTTCGGGAGCTGCCGCAAGGGCGCTCTCACAGACTGTCACCCCGTCGCAGGCAGCAAGGCTCCACGAGCGCACGGAAAAGGCGTGGGCAGCAGTGGAGAGCAACGTCAGCATACCTCTTGCGCTTACGGCGCTGGGGGCTGAGATAATGGATATAGTCGCACAGACTTTCAGATAGGAGCTTTTATGAAGGAAATAGTCGGAGTACGCTTCAAGAGCGTAGGAAAAATATACTACTTCTCGCCGGGCAATATCAATGCACAGGTGGGAGACCGCGCCATAGTTGAGACAGTCCGCGGCGTGGAATGCGGAGAGGTTGTCATCGCCAACCGCCAGATAGAGGACGAGATGATATCCTCGCCCCTCAAGCCCATAATCAGGCTTGCGGACGAGAACGATATGAAGACGCTGGAGAAAAACAAGCAGCGCGAGAAGGACGCATTCAGGATATGCGAGGAGAAGATAGCCTTCCGCAAGCTGGATATGAAGCTGGTAGACGTTGAGTGTACCTTTGACAACAATAAGCTTTTGTTCTACTTCACAGCCGAGAACCGCGTGGACTTCCGCGAGCTGGTAAAGGATCTTGCAGCGGTGTTCAGAACGAGGATAGAGCTGCGCCAGATAGGCGTCCGCGACGAGGCAAAGATACTGGGCGGACTTGGCATCTGCGGCAGGGAATTCTGCTGTAAGGCATACATGGGCGACTTCCAGCCCGTTTCCATAAAGATGGCAAAGGAGCAGGGACTTTCCCTGAACCCCACAAAGATATCGGGAACCTGCGGCAGGCTCATGTGCTGCCTGAAAAACGAGCAGAACGCATACGAGGCACTGCTGAAGATAACTCCCAAGATGGGCGCTATCGTAGTAACTCCCGACGGTGACAAGGGCAGAGTCGAGGACGTTAACCTCATCACAGGAAAGCTCCGCGTAAAGACCGACAAGTCCGAGGTGCCCGTAACTCTTGACAGGAGCGAGGTAAAGCTGCTGAAGGACACCGAGATAAAGGTGAACCGCGAGGAGCTCAAGGCGCTGAAAAAGCTTGAGGACAAGTAATGGCAGGTCAGGCAAAGACCAATTACGGTCTGCTCCTTGACAGGAAGCTGTCAGAGCTTGAAAAGAGCGGCGAGAGACCGTCGCTGCTGCTTCACGCCTGCTGTGCGCCCTGCAGCAGCCACACACTTACGGTGCTGGACAAATACTTCCGTATAACGCTGTATTTCTGCAATCCCAACATAGCCCCCGAGGAGGAGTTCAGCTTCCGTCTCAGCGAGCTGAAAAGGCTGGTAAAGGAGATGGGGCTGAGCATAGAAGTGGTGGAGGAGCCATACGACCCTGCGCCGTTCTATGAGCTTGCAAAGGGACTTGAGGACCTTCCCGAGAGGGGAGAGCGCTGCCGGAAGTGCATAGCCTACCGGCTGAGGAAGGCAGGAGCAAAGGCGAAGGAGCTGGGCTGTGATATGTTCACCACCACCCTTACCATAAGCCCCCACAAGGACTGTGCCTTCATCAACGAGTGCGGAGGGCAGGTGCAGGAGGAATGCGGAGTGCCCTATCTGTTCTCAGATTTCAAGAAGCACGAGGGCTATAAGCACTCCATAGAGCTGTCGCGGCAGTACGGCTTGTACCGTCAGAACTACTGCGGCTGCGTCTTTAGCAAAAAGTAGGGAACGCCGCCCTCGGCGTTCCGAGTAAGGGCGGATATTATCCGCCCATGGTTTTATTTGTTATACGGAGAAATATATGAAGATAAAGTTCATGGGAAAATACAATAATGACCCGAAGTCGCTGCCAAAGGGCGAAATGATATCGGGAGCACACAGGATAAAGAAGATAGATAATCTTGCGGTTCTCACTCTGGTGATGACACTGATCTCCTGCGTTCTTGGCTATCTGTTCCTGATACTTCTTGTAAATACCTTCGGCAGGGAGCTTCTCAGCATTGCGGGAGTCGTGGCTGCAATGCTTGCATTTGTTTTTATGATCCCCCATGAATACATCCACGCTGTATGCTTCAAAGAGGAGGCCTATATATATGTAGGAAACGGACTGCTTTTTGCAATGTCTCCCGAGCATATGAGCAAAAAGAGGTATCTTTTTATGTTGATGCTGCCGTTTTTGCTGCTGGGAGCACTTCCGCTGGTCGCCGGTCTGATCTTTCACTGGTCTCCGCCTGCGATCTTCGGAGCTCTGAGTATAATTACCTGTACGGGCGACTTGTATTTTGCGGCAAATGCGCTGGTGCAGGTGCCGTCAAGGGGTAAGATATACCTTTATGATATGGTGAATTTCTGGTATGCGGACTGAGATAAGACAGTGGGAGAAAAAACAATGGGCAAGGAACTAAAGACCAACGCAATGCGTTTTCTGGATAAAAGCAAGATAGAATACACCGTGCAGACCTACGAGTGTGAGGAGTTCATCGATGGCATACACACCGCCGAAAAGCTGGGACAGCCCCTTGATGAGACCTTCAAGACACTGGTTGCACAGGGCAAGAGCGGAAGCTATTACTGCTTCCTGCTGCCCGTAGCTCTGGAGCTGGACCTGAAAAAGGCGGCAAAGAGCGTAGGGGAGAAGTCCGTGGAGCTGCTTCATGTCAAGGACATCACCAGGATAACGGGATACGTCCGCGGCGGCTGTACACCTATCGGCATGAAGAAGCAGTTCATGACGGTGATACACAGCACCGCAGAGGAGCTTCCTCTGTTCTACATCAGCGGCGGACGCATAGGCACACAGATACGCCTTTCGCCGCAGGAGCTGGTGAAGGCTATACGGGGCAAATTCGAGGATATAATACTCTGAGGCACTGAAAGCCCGATGAAAGGAGGACAGTATATGAGCGGACAGATGAGCAGCAGCCTTTACGTCATAGGCAGAGCCGTGGTGGACAGAAGTCTCCACACCCAGAGCGGCGACGAGGCTTTCTTCACATTTTTCGGCAACGACGTTACCTATTCCATAAGGCGTACGATTCTTGACGAGGACTACCCAAGGATACTTGAATGCGTGGAAAACGCGGCAGTAGGCGAGATAAAGAGCACCGTCATACGCATGAAGGGCGTCAGCGGAGAGTATCGCTGGATACTGGCTTCCGTTAAGCTCCGCATGGCAGAGGGAACGGAGCCCCTTTACAGTATCACCTTCAGCGATGTTATGTCACTGGAGGGACTTGCATTCGGCAGGGAGCGCAGGCTCAGCGAGTACCGCCATGTGCTCAGCCTCATATCGGATCTTGCCTTTGAATACAGCTTTGAGACAAAGCACATACGGATATATATGTTCGACTGCTTCCGCGAGATAGTCCTCATTGACGAGGATCTTGAGACATGGCGGAAGAACGCCATTGACAGCGGAGCGGTAATGACGCGGTATATCGAGACCTTCAATGCGGTGTGCAGGGATATCAGCAGCGGAGTCTACCGCTTCGACTACGAGTTCGAGACTTCCGTGCTGACAGGCGGCAAAACGAGGGAGATGTGTCTTTTCCGCGGCATAACGCGGTACGACTCGCCCGACAGCCGCAAGGTCAGCGGCATAATTTCCGTAGTCAGCTCCCGCAGCAAGAGCAAGGACGTAAACCTCGCCCTTGAAGCCAACAGGGACTCCCTTTCGGGACTTCTCAACAAGCCTGCGGTGACATCACTTGCCCAGAGGATACTGTCGGAGAAGCCCAAGTACAGGGTAAGCCTTGTGGTGCTGGACATCGACAACTTCACCGAGATAAACAATGTCTACGGACACCTTTTCGGCGACGAGGTCATATACACCGTCGCACGGATAATCAAGACGGAGATGGGCAGCCGCGGTGTGGCAGGCAGGATAGGCGGCGGCAGCTTCCTCATAGTCCTTGAGGACACCCGTGACGAGGAGGACCTGCGAGGCATACTCCGCGCCATCAGGACGAATACGGAGTTCTCCTTTGCGGACCGCTTCCAGAATTTCCGTCTTACCTGCTCCATGGGCATATCCACCTATCCCGTGGACAGCCGCAGCTACGACGAGCTGTTCATGCAGGCGGACAAGGCACTGCTCATAGCGCAGGAAAAGGGACAGAACCGCTATGTTATATACGATGTGGAGAAGCACGGCCCCGTAGAGCGTGACGCTGTCGGCAAGATAGCATTTCTCAGCGGAAAGGGCGAGGCTTCGGAGAAGCTGGGCTTTGTCAGCAGCCTCTGCGAGAACCTTGTGCTTGGCAGAGTTCCCGATATGTCGGTGCTGCTGGAGCAGGTCAGGAGCAAGTTCGGACTTGATGATATATGCGTATTTTCCGGCAGCGATATGGGACTAATGCTCAGCTGCGGAAACGCAGCCTCCAAAAATGCTGCCTACCTCTTTGAGAACAGCTATACGGACAGATTCTCGGGGGACGGCATATTCGTCATAGACAACGTGAACGAGCTGGAGGGACGTGATGACAATGCCTTTTCGCAGCTCACCGCCCAGCATATCGGCGGAGCTGTGCAGTATCTCATGACCGAGGACAGCATGGTAAAGGGAGTCATCTCCTTCTGCTACATAGACCGTTTCAAGAAGTGGTCGGTGACGGATATCAACTACTTTGCCATCATCGGCAGGACCATGACCGCCCTGCTGAAGAAGCAGGCATACATATGAATACAGGCGCCGATAGTGCAAAATGTGCAAAATCGGCGCTTTCGTTTTGTCTATTCATACAAAGTTTCGGAAAAAAGTGACGAAAACGCCCCTTTAAACGCACTTATATATAGAAAGCCGCGAAAAAGGAGGGGGCACCATGGAAAGAACACTGGCTGCATTTTCGGCGATAGTACTGCTCATAGGCTGCTTTACAGGCTGCGGAATGAGCGATGAGCCGAAGAAAATACGAATACCCGATATAACATTCATGTACACCAACAGCTTTGAGGACACATACGCCATGTCGTTCTGTGACAGCGCAGGGAACTACTACACGGCGGTGTCCGACGATGTAAAGACGATGGGACTTGACAGGCTCAGGGAGGAGTATGCCGCAGGCACTCTCGGCAGCTCCGATATCAGGCTTGTGAAGAACTGCGACAGGGCAGCCCTCGAAAAAGCGTATACCAAGCTTGCGGAAGCTTCGGGAGCCGAGGGCAGAGAGCTTGAATACCCCGATTCTCTTCCCGCTGTGGAGGCGCCGGAGGAGCGCTGGTACGGGCTGTACTACGACAAAGAGGGCAGGCTGAGGACGGTTACTGTCCACGCAAACACCTGCATGACAGAAGTCAGCACGGGCAATGAGGACCTCAACGAGGTCTACGAATGGTTCTCCGATACATTCTGAAAAACGACAAATTAGCACTCTCGACCTGAGAGTGCTAATTTTCATTATCCTGTCACAAACCTGTGATATTCCTTTCAAAAAACGGCAGTATCATATAGACAATGAAACGAAAGGAAGCGATACCGATGGAAAGTGCATATAATGAGGAAAACTGCATAGAATAAACACACGGATAAATATGAAATCATATTGGAGGTATGACTTATGATGTATGGACTTACACCTTTCGGAAGAACAGGCTTCGGCCTCTGGGACGCATTCAATGACTTTGACAAGAACTTTTTCGGCGACAGTATGCCGATAAACTCCTGCCGCACCGATATCCGCGATGACGGAGACAAGTACGTTATGGAGTCTGAGCTGCCGGGCTTTGAGAAAGAGGATATCAAGCTTGATATCAACGGCACACAGCTCACCATCGCTGCCGAGCACAGCACGAACAGCGACGAAAAGGACGAAAAGGGCAATTATATCCGCCGCGAGCGCACTTTCGGCTCATACAAGAGGAGCTTCGATGTGTCGGATGTAGACACAGAGGCTATCAGCGCGGCATATAAAAACGGCATCCTCACCCTTGAACTTCCCAAAAAGAAGCCCGAGGAGCCCGTTTCCAAGAGACTTGAGATCAAGTAACCTTCATATATACGCACCTTTCGGTTACTTTCCCTTGCGGGAAAAACCGGCTACCGAGCCTGAAACTGCGGGCTCGGTATTTTTTTTGCCGCGATTCAGCCGGAAAGGGCTCCCCTTACCCCGTCAGAGATGACGGGGCATTTTTTTGCCATGAGGGCGTAAGATTATGCAGTATTTACATTCGCGGCGCCCTAATTCCGTCGGAATAGACAAATTGCAGGCAAGGTAAAAATTTAATCTTCACTTTTTCCGCAAAGTATGGTATAATGATATCATGAGTATCTATGTGATGATTCGGGAGGTGAGGTCATAATTTGAAAAGGCTCTATATCTCAGACCTTGACGGTACACTGCTGGATTCGGGCGGTATCGTTACCGCCAAGACCGCAGATACTCTCAACAGGCTTGTCTCGGAGGGAATGTACTTTACCTTTGCCACAGCCCGTTCACCCTACTCCATAATCCATATCACAGCACCGCTGAAAATAAGTGTGCCCTGCATACTTATGAACGGCGTAAGCATATATGACAGGGACAGGAGAGAATTCGTGAAGAACGAGTTCATTCCCGTATCCGCGTCCCATGAAGCGCTGAGGGCATTCGAGGAGAATGACGTCCGCTGCTTCATGTACAAGATATGTGACGGAGTGCTGACCTGCTGTTATTCCGAGATGACCACGGCAGTTATGCGGAGCTTCGCAGAAGTCCGCAAAAACCGCTACAACAAGCCCTTTGTGCAGTATGACAGGCTCATAGACCACGCCGACGGCGAGGTGGTATACCTTACCACTACGGGAGACCATGACAGGCTTTATCCCGTGAAGCAGGCGGCAGACGGCATTGAGGGGCTGGACTGCGCATTCTATAAGGATACCTACGAGGATAAGTGGTATCTGGAGCTTTTCTCCCATAAGGCATCAAAAGCCAACGGAGTGAGATATCTCCGCGAGAGATACGGCTTTGACGAGGTAGTCGCATTTGGCGACAACCTCAATGACCTGCCCATGTTCGCACAGGCGGATGTAAAAGTCGCCGTGGGCAACGCAAGGGACGAGGTGAAGTCCGCCGCCGACCATATCATCGGCACCTGCGATGAGGACGGTGTGGCACAGTGGCTGAAGTCTGTACATTTGTCAGAATGATACTTTTTGTTAATGATACTGAAGCCAAAATAAATGGATTCCAAAGGGACTGTGTTCCTTTGGTCGGAGCCACGAGGCAGACAGCCTCGTGCAGGGTACGGGGCAGCGCCCCGAATACGCAAGGCGCCTCGCAAAGGGTGAATTGAAAAACAGTCCGGTGGACTGTTTTTCAAGAGGGAACGCCTTGCAAGAGAAGGCGTTCCCTTGTAAGCTCTTTTGTGCTCTGCCCTCAAGCCGCTTGACGGCTTGACGAAACTATTATCAATATGCTAAATAACATGAAAGGAATATACATAAAATGAAGAAACTTATGCTTGGAAACGAAGCCTTTGCAAGAGGCTTATACGAGGCAGGATGTCGGGTAGTATCAAGCTATCCCGGAACACCCTCCACGGAGATCACCGAAGAGGTGGCAAAGTACGACGAGGTCTATGCAGAGTGGGCTCCCAATGAAAAGGTAGCCATGGAAACAGCTCTCGGAGCTTCCATCGCAGGCGCAAGAAGCTTCTGCGGAATGAAGCACGTTGGTCTCAATGTAGCCGCAGACCCCCTCTACACAGCAGGCTACACAGGCGTTAACGCAGGTATGGTAATCGCAGTTGCCGACGATCAGGGTATGCATTCCTCTCAGAACGAGCAGGACAGCCGTCACCACGCTATCGCTTCAAAGGTGCCAATGCTGGAGCCCTCCGACTCAACAGAATGTAAGGAGTTCGTCAAGCTTGCCTTTGAGCTCTCCGAGCAGTTCGACGCTCCCTTTATAGTAAGAATGTCCACAAGAGTTGCTCATTCACAGAGCATCGTTGAGATGGAGGACCGTCAGGAGCTTCCCCTCAAGGACTATGAAAAGACTCCCTCAAAGTTTGTAATGATGCCTGCTTACGCAAAGGGCAGACACGTTTTCGTTGAGGAGCGCACAAAGAAGCTCATCGAGTACGCAGAGACTTCACCTCTCAACAGAGTGGAGCTTTCCGACAAGGCTGAGTTCGGCGTTATCACCAACGGCGCCTGCTATCAGTACGTCAAGGAAGCTCTGGGTGAGAAGGCTTCCGTGCTGAAGCTTGGCATGGTAAATCCTCTCCCCGAGAAGCTCATTCAGGACTTCGCAAAGAAGTACGAGCAGATCTACGTTATCGAGGAGCTTGACGGCATAATCGAGGAGCACTGCCGCAACATCGGCGTAAACAACGTAAAGGGCAAGGAGATATTCGGCTATATCGGCGAGCTTCCCCAGTCCGTCATCGCAGAGAAGATACTGGGCGAGAAGAAGGACTTCGTTGCCCTTGAGGACAATATCCCTGTTCGTCCTCCCGTAATGTGTGCAGGATGTCCCCACAGAGGACTGTTCTACTGCCTGAAGAAGCTGGGCGTTACCGTATCCGGAGACATCGGCTGCTACACACTGGGAGCTGCCGCACCTCTCAACGCTATCGACACAACTATCTGTATGGGAGCTTCCATCTCGGGACTTCACGGCTTCAACAAGGCACGCGGAGCAGAGTCCGAGCACAAGAGCGTAGCAGTTATCGGCGATTCCACCTTCATGCACAGCGGTATGACAGGACTGGTAAATATCGCCTACAATAATTCAAACTCAACAGTTATCATACTTGACAACTCCATCACAGGCATGACAGGCCACCAGCAGAACCCCACCACGGGCAAGAACCTGAAGGGCGACCCTGCTGCTGCTGTAAATCTGGAGGAGCTGTGCAAGGCTATCGGAATAAAGCGCGTAAGAGTTACAGACCCCTACAAGCTTGCCGAGACAGAGGCAGCTATCAAGGAGGAGCTTGCAGCGGACGAGGCATCGGTAATTATTTCCCGCCGTCCCTGTGCGCTTCTGAAGTATGTAAAGCACAATCCGCCTCTCAAGGTAAACACAGACAAGTGCGTAGGCTGCAAGATGTGCATGAAGCTGGGCTGTCCTGCAATATTCATGCGTGACGGCAAGGCAGTCATCGACCATACACAGTGCGTAGGCTGCGGCATCTGTCAGGAGCAGTGTAAGTTAGGCGCTATTGAATAAGATGTAGGGGACGGCGTCCCCGACGTCCCGGACTCCGCCGGGAGCAGTGTAAGTTAGGCGCTGTTGAATAAGATGTAGGGGACGGCGTCCCCGATGTCCCGGACCTGCACCGCGGAGTTTACACAGCGTTCCTCATAAGACGTTTTATCTGAAATATACCGTCATACACAGCAAATAACGGAGAATAGCCATGAAGATCAGAACAATATACTGTCCTTACTGCAATGTACAGATGAAGTACATGGGAACGAAAAGAATACAGCTTGGACGCACGGGATTTATAACAGGTGAGCTGGACAACCTCCTTTCGGGAGCTCTCACAGCAAGCATATATGAATGTCCCGAGTGCGGAAAGCTTGAATTTTTCAGATCTAAGAAGACAAAGAGGAAAAAAGATGATACAGTTACCGATATATGAGGAATTCGCCCACTGGCTGGACGACCTTCTCGAAAATAATGAAATGCCCGAGGAAACTCAGGCTTACTGCTTCAATTTATATGAGGAGTCCGACGAGGACCATATCTACGGCGTACAGCTGGTTGCCGCAGGGGAGTTCGACCCCGATGACAAGGAAGGCGATTGGGCTTGCGAGGAGGTATGGAGCAGCGGCGAGAACATCTTCACAGTGGATACCTCCGATGAGGATGACACAGGCTGGTCTCACGCTCAGGAACTGTTCAGGGAAATGGCGGAGGAATACCTCAGGAACGGGAAATATGCCGATGTGATCAAAGGGGCAAAGGGCATCGCTATGGGATTTGTTGACGGCGATCTTGAGATCATCGGATAAAATGATATAGGAGGAAATGAAATGGACGATCTTATGACGGGAATAAACGTTCCAAGCGGCACAGGAGGACTTGGCGGCGATCAGCCCCGGCATTCCGTGCTGTCATCACAGGGGGTATACGACCCCACAGGAGGCGCTCCCGCAAGTGCGCCCAAAAGCACATCGGATGATATACTCAGCGCGCTGGATCAGGTGAATAACGCCTTCGGTCATCTCGGAGAGAAAACCTCTGAGACAGCTCAGTCTGCTGCACAGTCCGCACCCCAGTCCACAGGCTACGGTGCACAGCAGAGCAGCTACGGACAGCAGTCCGCACCTCAGTCCACAGGCTACGGTACTCAGCAGAACGGCTACGGACAGCAGTCTGCACCCCAGTCCACAGGCTACGGCGCTCAGCAGAACAGCTACGGACAGCAGTCCGCACCCCAGTCCACAGGCTACGGCGCTCAGCAGAGCGGCTACGGACAGCAGTCTGCACCCCAGTCCACGGGCTACGGTGCACAGCAGAACAGCTACGGACAGCAGTCCGCACCTCAGCCTGCAAAGGTCAATGACATGGGCTATTCCAGCGATGATTACAAGTACGATCCGCTCCGTTCAAACTACGGTCAGCGCAGTACACCTTACGGAAATACATCTCCTGCTCAGCAGCAGGGAGGCTATGGACAGCAGTCAGGCGGCTACGGCAGTCAGCAGAGCGGCTACGGAAATCAGGCTGCGGGCTATGGGACCAACCAGAGCGGTTACAGCAGCGATGATTACAAATACAACCCCTACAAGAACTACAATTCCAGCGAGTCAATGGTGACCAGAGCGGTCAGCAACAATGACACGGAGTTCATGGCAGCTGTAAAGGGCGGAATAGGCGCAATTATAGGTGCTATCCCCGGAATGCTGCTGATGATAATGGTAGCGAGATTTGGCTTTATCGCAGCTATCTGCGGAGCGGCTATGGCGTTCTGCATATTCTTCGGCTACAGGCTCATGACGCGCAACAGCTGGGTCAGCACAAAGGTGGGCATAATCATATGCGCAGTAGTAATGGTACTGGCTGTATACTTCTCGGTCAAGATATCGTGGACTCTTGCCATTCAGGACGCTGTTGAGGAAGCGGCGTCAGCCATGCGGTCGCTGCTCGGCAGTGAATACAGCGGTGAGACCAGCGCATTCATCAAGGAAGTAGTCGGCGGCAACGGAGAGATAACCTTCGGAAACTGCTGGGACAACTTCGGAAATATACTGGATATGCTCAACATGAACGGACGTTATCTGGGCTCTCTTGCCGAGAACTATGTTTTTGCAGCGATCGGCGGTATCGGTACGTTCATGAAGTTCGGAAGAGACAATTAAAGAATAAACTTTTAAGGAGTAATATACAATGGAAACTAAATCTATAATGATAGTCGGCGTAGGCGGACAGGGTTCACTGCTCGCTTCAAGACTTCTGGGAAATGTGCTTCTGGCACAGGGCTATGACGTAAAGGTCAGCGAGGTACACGGAATGTCGCAGAGAGGCGGCTCCGTTGTAACATATGTAAAGTACGGCGAGAAGGTATACTCTCCCGTTATCGAGAAGGGCGAGGCAGATGCCGTTATCTCCTTTGAGCTGCTTGAGGCTGCAAGATGCCTGCCTTATCTGAAAAAGGGCGGCAAGCTCATCACCTCCACACAGCAGATAGACCCCATGCCCGTTATCACAGGTGCTGCACAGTATCCCGAGAACCTTGTTGAGAAGCTGAAGGCAGCAGGCGCCGAGCTGGTAGCAGTTGACGCTCTCTCTCTGGCAGAGCAGGCAGGCACCGCAAAGGCATCGAATGTAGTTCTCATGGGCGTACTTGCTTCCCGTATGGACTATCCCGACGAGCTGTGGCAGAAGGCACTTGAGCAGTGCGTACCTCCCAAGTTCCTTGAGCTGAACAAGAAGGCATTCGAGCTGGGAAAGAACGCTAAGTAGGGAACGCCTCCTGACAGGAGCCGCGGCCCTCTGTCCTTCGGACAGCTCCCTATACTATAGGGAGCCCCCCTCGGCATTCCGAAAAACTTGAACATAATAAACTTCACATAAAAAATCCAAATCAAAGGAGTATGAAGTCCAATGGAAAAATATTGGAACAAGGAGATCGAATGTGCATCACGGGAAGATATGAAAAAGCTTCAGGACGAGCGCCTCGTTGCACAGGTAAGGCACGTTTACGAAAACGTGAAGTACTACCGCGATCTCATGGACGAAAAGGGCGTTAAGCCCGAGGACATCAAGGGAACGGAAGACCTTCACAAGCTTCCTTTCCTCAGTAAGGCAGATCTGAGAGAGGCATACCCTTACGGACTTCTTGCCAAGCCCCTTGGCGAGTGCGTAAGGATACATTCCACCAGCGGTACAACAGGCAAGCGCGTAGTTGCATTCTACACACAGAAGGATGTTGATATGTGGGAGGACTGCTGTGCAAGAGCCATTACTGCCGCAGGCGGCGACGAAAACGATGTATGTCAGGTGGCTTACGGCTACGGACTGTTCACAGGCGGAGCAGGTCTCCACGGCGGCTCACACAAGGTCGGCTGTCTTACCCTCCCCATGAGCTCGGGAAACACCGAGAGACAGATACAGTTCATGCGTGACCTCGGTGCAACTATCCTTTGCTGTACTCCTTCATATGCAGCGTACATCGGAGAGACACTTCAGGAAATGGGACTCACTCCCGACGATATCAAGCTCAAGGCAGGTATCTTCGGTGCAGAGCCGTGGACTGAGGAAATGCGCCGTACCATCGAGAAGTCACTGGGCATCAAGGCTTACGACATATACGGACTTACCGAGTCCAGCGGCCCCGGTGTTGCATTCGAGTGCTCCGAGCAGAGCGGTATGCACATCAACGAGGATAACTTCATTCCCGAGATCATCGATCCCGAAACAGGAGAGGTGCTCCCCGAGGGACAGGTGGGCGAGCTGGTATTCACAAGCATAACCAAGGAAGCCTTCCCCCTTCTCCGCTACCGCACAAGAGACCTCTGCGTCCTCAGCAGAAAGAAGTGCTCATGCGGAAGAACTCTCATCAAGATGGCTAAGCCCATGGGCAGAAGCGACGATATGATGATAATCCGCGGCGTAAACGTATTCCCCTCACAGATCGAGACAGTTCTCATCGAGCAGGGATACTCGCCTAACTACCTCATCGAGGTGGACCGCGTAAACAATACCGATACTCTCGACATCAGCGTAGAGATGAACCCCGACCAGTTCTCGGACAAGGTAAAGGATATGCAGAAGCAGGAGCGCGATCTTGCCGTTGCTATCAAGACCATGCTGGGTATCAATCCCAAGGTGCATCTCGTATCGCCCAAGTCCATCACCAGAAGCGAGGGCAAGGCGGTAAGAGTCATCGACAAGAGAAAACTCCACGACTGATATCACGGGGGATAGGATATCAATTATTATAGGAGGTACATTTATGAAGATAAAGTTGTTTTCCACAAATTATATGCCCGAGCAGGAGAAGTACCAGAGGTTTGCGGCTTTTGAGAATGAGCTCAATCAGTTCATCGCGGGGGTGGATGTCATCGACATCAAGTTCAGCACCTCATCGGGACTCTGCCACGACGCACAGACCCATGTAAATGAGTATGTGGACGAGCTCTCTGTCCTCGTTATGTACGAGGATAAGTCTGCAAACAAGGCGTGATCCTCTCCGCGGAGGACATAGCGAAAAGGAGGAAGAGACAGTATGTCAAATGTAAAACAGATCTCGGTTTTTGTAGATAACAGACCAAATCAGGCAGCAGGCGTTATGCGCATCATCAAGGAGAGCGGCGTCAATCTCAGAGCCCTCAGCCTTGCAGATACCGCTGATTTCGGCATAATCAGATTCATTGCCAACGATACCGAAAAGGCTGTGGAGATACTCAGGGAGGCATCCTATGCTGTTAACGTAACAGAGGTGCTGGCGATCTCCATTCCCGATACTCCCGGTCAGCTCAGCCGCGTCCTCGATGTGCTGGGTCAGGACAACGTAAATGTGGAGTATATGTACTCATTCCTCGGCACTTCCGACAGAGCAGTCTCCTTCGTTATCCGTGTGGATGACAATGCTCTTGCTTCGGAAGCCCTCAACAGAGGCGGTATTATTCAGCTTACCGAAAATGATATAGCCGAAATGTGAGTATTGCACAAAACGCAGAGCATATTTTAAATTTATTATGAAAACTCTTGACATAATTCGGCTTGATGTTGTATAATGAAAATGCAATATTTAACGAGAAAATATTCGACAGGAGTGATGGAAAATGGGTATTCTCGATAAATTTAATGACGCAAGCAGAGGTGTATCTGAAAAAGCAAAAAGCATCTCTGAGGCAAACAACCTCAAAAGGAAGATCCTTTATGAGGAAGAAAGGATCGTAGAGATCTTTACCGATATCGGAAAGAGATACTACAAAAATCCCGGCGAGGACCCGGCAGCTCTGAAGGTACTTTGCGACGATATTGACACAAGACGCAGAAGGATCAAGAAGATGAGATTTGAGCTCAACGGCATCAGAGGCTATAAGATCTGCCCCAAGTGCGACGCTGAGGTCAATGAGCGCTTCCAGTTCTGCGGACGCTGCGGTGCAAGGCTCCCCGATATCGAGGACGAGGACTTCATGTCACTTGAACCCAACGACTATTACACAGAAAGCAGCAATAATTTCTTTAACGCTGATCCCAACAAGAACTATTGATCACTAAGGCTGTTCTGAGGCTATCGGAACAGCCTTTTTGTACATCATCCCTGCGAAGCGGCTGTTCATTGCCATGCAAAGACCGCGGGCAGGTATGCACAGCAGGAACCAGAAACAGGAAAAGGGCACACAGACCTGTCCCAGAAAATTCAGCGGCATATCCGAGTAATCCCACACGTTCCAGTGCATAATGATATTGTCGAAAAATCCCACAGTGAACTCTATGGCGGTTATGAGGAGCGAGCCTGCAAGGCAGCTCCTGATAAGCGTCATGGCAGGGCGGCTGTTGACGGCGCAGAGCAGCGTGAGTACGGCTCCGCCTGTCAGACACATGGTCCAGTGTGTATAGCCGCGGAGCAGTATCTCTATGAGACTGTAGCTGAAATAGCCCATGAGAAACGAGAAGATAAGCTGCGAAAGCTTCATGATAACACCTCCTGTGTGTATTATCGTCGCTTTCGCGGAGATTATACAGTTATGAAACGGAGTTGAAGCATATGCGTAAAAGCTGCATACTTATGCATATATCAAGCCTGCCGTCGGAGTACGGCATAGGCAAAATGGGAAGAGCCGCATTTGAGTTCGTAGACTTCCTCAAAGCCGCAGGTGTGAAGTGCTGGCAGATACTGCCCCTTTCGCCCACGAGCTACGGTGATTCGCCCTATCAGTCCTTCTCGGTGAAGGCAGGCAACCCATACTTCATCGACTTTGAGGTGCTGGAGGGGGACGGTCTCCTTGAACACCATGAGTTCGCCTCATTTGACTGGGAGAGCGAGAGAAACAAGGTGGATTACAGCCTTCAGTATGACCACTGCTTCGATGTGCTGAGAATGGCTTACGACCGCTTCAAGCCGTCCAAGTTCCCCGAATACAGAAAATTCTGCGAGGAGAACAAGAAATGGCTGGAGGACTATGCGCTGTTCATGGCGCTGAAATTCCGCTATGACGGCAAGCCTTGGTACGAGTGGGACGAGGATATAGCAATGCACCGCCCCAAGGCTGTGGCAGCTGCGAAAAAGGAGCTGAAAAAGGACATCGGCTTCAATAAGTTCATACAGTTCGAGTTCAGCAGACAGTGGACCGAGCTGAAAAAGTACGCCAACGACAGCGGCATCGAGATAATAGGCGATATCCCCATTTACTGCGCTCTTGACAGTGTTGAGGCGTGGGCGACACCGAAGCTTTTCCAGTTCGACAAAAAGCGCCGTCCCACCGCTGTGGCAGGCTGTCCGCCCGACGGCTTTTCCCCTCTGGGACAGCTCTGGGGCAATCCCCTCTACAACTGGGACTACCATAAGAAAACAGGCTATGAATGGTGGATAGACCGTATCGGCGCGGCTGCGAAGCTCTACGATATCGTCCGCATTGACCACTTCCGCGGCTTCGAGAGCTATTACGCCATTCCCTACGGCAACGAGGACGCTACCGTGGGCGAGTGGAAAAAGGGTCCCGACTATGAGCTTTTCAAGCTTGCTGAGGAGAAGCTGGGCAGGCTCAACATCATCGCCGAGGACCTCGGCTTCATCACTCCCGAGGTCAGGGCAATGCTGGACAAGTGCGGCTATCCGGGCATGAAGGTGCTCCAGTTCGCGTTTTCCGACGGCGAGAACGAGTATCTGCCCCATAATTACAGCAGCACCAATTATTTCGCATATACGGGCACTCACGACAACGAGACCCTTATCGGCTGGGTGGACACTCTGGACAAGAAGTCGCTGAAGTTCGCCATGAAGTACCTGAGTGTCAAGAGGAAGAAGGACATCCCTGCGGCGGTCATCCGTGCGGCATGGGGAAGCGTGGCTCAGGTGGCTGCGGCTCAGATACAGGACTTCCTTGACAGTCCCAAGGAGGGCAGGATGAATACTCCCTCGACTCTGGGCGGCAACTGGCAGTTCCGCACACAGAAGTCGGACTTCACACCCGAGCTGGCTAAGAAAATAAAGAAGCTTAACAGGAGATACAACAGATGAAGAAATTAGTTTTGGCACTGGCAGCTGCCATTATGCTTGCAGGGTGCGGTGATGTGGCGGACAAAACATCCAATGACAGTTCGCAGACAGAAACTGCTGCGACAACAGTTACAGAAGCGGAAACAACGGCGGTCACAACGGTGACGACTGAACCGACAACAGCTGAACCGACAACAACTGTTTCTCATTATCCGGAGTTTTCGGAAGACGAAGTAAGTCCCGAAGAATTGAAGGCGCTCGATAAGCTCAGCGAGAAGTACGGCAGGGAGTTCACGCCTTTGACCCGATATTACGTCCGGACGGAATACTGGGGAGTGAAGGTGCCTGAGTTCCCGCCAATGAGTTATACCCTGGAAGACAGTGAAGGTCGTGAATTCACTGCCATCATCGATAAGGACACCGACATAGTAGAAGGGGATAACTATCTCTACGTCCTGTACGAAGACCGGATCACAGAGGAGATCGTTTCACTTTGCAAAGAGCTGATCCCTGATGGAAAGGTATGGGTATATGGCGTTGGCTGTCTGCCTTTCGATACTCCTGCAGACCTCAGTTTTGAGGAGTATCGTCAGGCTATTGCCGAAAATGGCATGAGAGTGCAGGCGCAGATCTACGTCACAGAGGGGATAGAAGTCCCTGATGAGATAGAGAAGTATTCTTACAGTGCATCAGAAGAAATAAATACGGAATCAGGATATAGATTCTATTGCGGTTGTCTCCTCGTCGACAAGTCGGAATTTGATAAGCTCGACGATGTTTTTACGGAAAATCCGTGGATCGAATATGAGGAAATCTGCTAAAGGAGTTATAGGTATGGATAAGAATATGTTTATTGAGAAATTCATGGGAAGGCTTCCCAAGGATATAAAGTCTGTGTCGCCGCAGCAGCTTCACGACGCACTGGGTAAGACAGTTATGGAGATGTTTGCCGACCGCTGGGATAACGCCCGTCAGCAGCACCTTTCAAAGCGCCGCGCTGCCTATCTGTCTATGGAGTTTCTTGTGGGCAGGGCTGTTTACAATAATCTGCTGGTGCTCGGTATCTATGACGAGGTGGACGAGGCTTTCAGGGAGCTGGGTATCGACCTTGCAAGCCTTGAAGAGATAGAGGACGCCGCTCTCGGAAACGGCGGTCTGGGACGTCTTGCAGCCTGCTTCCTTGACAGTGCCGCAACTCTGGCTCTGCCGCTGGACGGCTATGGTATACGCTACAAGTACGGTCTGTTCAAGCAGTCCATCGAGGACGGCTTCCAGAAGGAGGACATCGACGACTGGACACGCTATGGTGACCCGTGGTCGGTGCGCTGCGACGAGGACACCGTTCTCATCGAGTACAGCGGTCAGACCGTGAAGGCTGTGCCCTATGATATGCCCATTTTCGGCTTCCGTACCGAGAATGTGGGAACTCTCAGACTGTGGCAGGCTGAGCCTGTGAAGGAGTTCGACTTTGACCTGTTCAACAAGCAGGACTACCTTGAGGCGTCAAGGGAGAAGATATACGCCGAGGATATCTCCCGTGTGCTCTATCCCAATGACGATACCGACGAGGGAAAGAAGCTCCGTCTGAAGCAGCAGTACTTCTTCAGCTGTGCATCTCTCACGGACATTGTCAGGAAGCACAAGGCTCGCTTCGGAACTCTCGAAAACTTAGCGGACTATATCTCAGTTCAGCTCAATGACACCCACCCTGTTATCTCTATACCCGAGCTCATAAGACAGCTGGTGGACAACGAGGGCTTCACCTTTGAGAAAGCCCTTGATATGGCGAAAAAGATATTCAACTATACCAACCACACCGTTATGCAGGAGGCTCTCGAAAAGTGGCGCACCGATCTGGTGGAGGAGCTTCTCCCGAGGATATACAGCATAATCATTCAGATAAATGAAGCCCTTATCGCGGATATGTACGCAGCAGGCGTACAGAAGGACAAGACCGACCGCATAAAGATAATCAAGGGCGGCCTTATCCACATGGCGGATATGGCGTGTTATGCTTCCAGCCACATCAACGGCGTTGCGGAGATACACACCCAGATACTCAAGGACTCCGTGCTGGCGGACTGGTTCAGCCTTGCGCCCGAGAAGTTCCGCAACGAGACAAACGGCATCACTCAGCGCCGCTGGATAGCCCTCTGCAACAGAGAGCTGTCTGCCCTTATAACCGAGCTGCTGGGGGACGATAACTGGATAAATGACCTTGACAGGCTCCGCGAGCTTGCTAAGTTTGCCGACGATGAGAACGTGCTCCGCCGCTTTATCGACATAAAGCAGGGTAAGAAGCAGCAGCTTGCCGACTTCATAAAGGCTCATGACGGCATTGACACCGACGCTGATTCTGTTTTCGATATCCAGATAAAGCGCCTCCACGAGTACAAGAGACAGCTCCTCAACGCCTTCTCTATCCTGTGGATATACTACGGCATAAAGGACGGCAGCATTCAGGACTTCACTCCTACGACTTTCATCTTCGGAGCCAAGTCCGCTCCCGGATATCGCCGCGCAAAGGCAATAATCAAGTTCATCAACGAGGTGGGCAGGATAGTCTCCTCAGACCCCGACACCCGTGACCTCATAAAGGTGGTATTCGTACAGAACTACAATGTTTCCTACGCCGAAAAGCTTGTGGCAGCTGCCGATGTTTCCGAGCAGATATCCACCGCAGGTACGGAAGCCAGCGGCACGGGCAATATGAAGCTCATGCTCAACGGCGCTGTGACCCTCGGTACCTTTGACGGCGCCAACATCGAGATAGTCCGGGAAGCAGGGGAGGAGAACAACTACATCTTCGGCGCCCGCGTTGAGGACCTTGAAAGGATAGTTCCCGAGTACGACAGCAGAAGCATATTTGCCAATGATTCAATGGTGAAAAAGGTGGTGTCATCCCTTATCGACGGCACTGTTTCAGACGGCGGCAGCGGCGATTTCCGCGAGCTCTACACCGCTCTCCTTGACGGTGCAAGCTGGCACGCTCCCGACCATTATTACCTCCTTGGCGATATGAGGGACTACGTTGAGACCAAGCTCCGCTGCATAAGCGACTTCAGCGCTGACAGACTCGCTTTCGCCCGTAAGCAGTGGCTGAATATGTGCAATTCGGGCAAGTTCAGCTCCGACCGCACTATCGCGGACTACGCTGCCAATATCTGGGGAATAAAGCAGTAATGAGTTGAAAGTTTTGGTGTCGCCTGACGGCGAGGTACAGAAAAAAATGCTCTCATAAGTAGTGCGAAATGGCACTGAAAACAACGTAAAATCATTGTATAACCGAAAAGTTTTTCGGAAGTTCTGCGTTTTGCACAAATGAATGCGCCTGTATTTGTGAGCTTTCACGGTACAGGCGTATTTTTAGTGACAGATGTCACTGCGGAAGTGACGGGTGACATCTTCAATATCGCCTCTTTCTGTGGTATCATGAGTACAACAGAGGAGGTGCGGGCACCACCTCGGAAAGGGGAGCGATATTATGAAAAAGGCTGAAAAGATAGTTCTTTACACCGCGGCAGGCGGTATCATCGTTTTCATATTAAGGTGTATTGCGGACGCTGTCATGAACCGCTTCCGTGCACCGCTGCCCGATTACTTCGGACTGTGCTATATGTCAATATGGGGGGCGCTGCTGTTGATATGTGTTCTTGCGCAGATAGGCGTGCTCATATCGGTGCTCCTCCGCAGGCGCAGAAACAGCGGCAAAAAAGAGATATCAAGGGGCTATACGGTGTCCTTCTTCTGTTCATTCATTCCGTTCTTACTGCTGCTGGCTTACTCCGCTTACTGCATGAAGGCGGGATTTCCCTTCCTGTGGTCGGTGAGCTACGGGTGGGAAGCCTTTGAGGGCGCGTTTATGATCATGGGGCTTGTGTTCGTTATTATCCCCGTGTTCCCGTTCTGCGTGTTCTGGCAGGTGTTCTATATCGTAAGGAGGATAAAAGCAAGGAAGCGTCTGAAGGCTGAAAGGAGCTGAGCTTATGAAAAAATATGAGAAGATACTTATAGCTGTATTCGGCGGCTGTACAGTTTTATCACTTGCATTCTTATTAATTTCGTTTTTCATGCTCGGGAAAGGTATCGGATACCTTGATAATTTTGAGGAAGTTCTGCCATATTACCTTATGTTCGGCGGAATTTTCGGTGTTATCGGCGTGCTGGTGCCGTGGAGGCTCAGGAAGCGCAGGGAGGCAGGAAAGGCTCCCATCTCTGCCCTTTATAAGGTGAGCTTCCGGCTCAGCTTTTTGCCCTTAGCGGTGCTTCTCATAGTAGGTATCGCAGGCGCGGTCAGCGGCGGCTTCGACTGGAGTGTCCTCTGGGGCACCATAGTTTTATACGGCATTCTTCTGGGCTGTATTCTTATTCCCATTTTTCCCTTTATGCTGTTCTGGCAGGTGCTCTACGCTGTAATGGCAGGGAAGTACAAAAAGGCTGACTGACGTGCAAAGGAGCTGATAATATGAAAAAATACGAAAAGGCATTGCTTGCCATATTCGGTTTCTGCGCTGTTTTATCTGTATCCGCAGTGCTGTATATCTGGTACGGGCTTGAGAAGGGACCGGGCTATGTTGACGATGGCATAACAGTGGTGCCGTTCTGGTGCGTCTTTGTGTCACTGGCAGGTCTGTCCGCTGTGCTGGTCTCATGGAGGCTCAGGAAACGCGCAGAGGCAGGGAAGAAGCCTGTATCAGGGCTCTATACGCTCAGCTTTGTACTGTCATTCCTGCCGTTTGTGCTGCTGATAATATCTTCCGTAAACAGTATGTCAGAGGGATTCAGTTTTATGGGGGATACATGGTACGGCACAGAGGCTTTTTGGGATACCTTTTCATGGAACGGGATCCTTGTTTTCAGCTGCCTTGTCCCTGTTTTCCCCGCAATGATATTCTGGCAGATACTCTATATCATCAAGAGAAAACAGTACAGAAAGCTTATGAGAGCAAGCGATAAGTAGTGAGTAGTGAGTAGAGAGTAGAGAGTAGTGAGCAAAAGCTCCCCGATAAATGAGTGTCGGGGAGCTTTTTATGTTAAAAGATAAAAATATGTAAAGCGAGCTTGACAAAAAATGTAAAGCGTGCTATACTATAATCATAGAAGAAGTAAAGCGAACTTTACATCTAAAAGGAGGCGAGCAGTTGAAAAATAAGATACAGGAGCTGAGAAAGGCGAGGAAGGTCACTCAGCAGGAGCTTGCCGATGCGCTAAGCGTCACGCGGCAGACTATAATATCATTGGAAAACGGTAAATACAACGCCTCGCTCACTCTGGCTCACAAGGCGGCTCAGTTCTTCGGAGTCACCATAGAGGAGCTGTTTATTTTCGAGGGCGAGGAGAACTTATAAGGAGGAGCATTATGGAGAATTTCAGAGTTACAATAAAGAAGAGAATATATTTCTTCATTCTTCTTTCAGCTGTCATGGTGGCAGGAATTATACTGCTTACGGCTTTCGGCAGGGCAAATGACGGATCTAACGCAACAAGCGGCATACTGGGGGCATTGCTGGCAATCGCCGTAGGCAATGTCATAACGGCGAAAATGGCGCTGGGTAATGAAGCGAAGCTGAAAGAGATGTATATAAAGTATACCGACGAGAGAAGTGCTCAGATAACCAAAGAGGCTTCCACAACTACCTTCCGTGTTATACTTCTCGGTATTTCTGCTGCCACTATCATTGCTAACTTCCTGAGCGAGACCGTCAGCTGTACGCTTTCGGTATGTCTGGCGTTCATCTTTATAGTGTATATCGCGGTAAGCAGTTATTATAACAGAAAAATGTGAGCAAGAGGAGAGTTATCATGGAAGAATTCAGAAAAAAACTCAGGACAAAGATCATATTATGCCGGATACTGGCGGCTTCACTGCTGATAGCGCTGATAGTTCTTCAGGTGCTGACGCATAGGGGCGTTCTCAGAGGCGAGACCAACATGGGCTTTTTTGTGGGCGGTATTACCGTTCTGATAATGAATATAATGCGTATGAAAAAAGCCGTGAAGGACGATGCTGCCCTGAAGCAATGGTATGTACGCAATACCGACGAAAGGACCATAGCTGTACAGCAGAAGGCGGGAAACTTCACCTCGCTGTTTACTCTTTTCCTGCTTTGTATAGCCGCTATTGCCGCTTCATACATCAACAATACGGTATATTGGACTCTCGGTGCTGCTTTAGGCGTGTACCTTCTGGTCTATCTTGGCTCCCTTGTGTACTACAATAAAAAGATGTAAATAACAATAATACAAGGGACGTCGAGGACGCCGTCCCCTACAATACAAAAACTCCCCGATACTTGTCCGTATCGGGGAGATTTATTATATTCGTATGTGCATATTACACGTTAAACTGCCGTAAGCGATGGCAGACTATCCGTTTTGCAGAGAGTGAGCGAGCCTGCGGACGTCAACGTGTTCAGCTCACGCTGCTTACTTCTCAGCAAGCTTTGTGAGGTACTCGTAACGATTAGCTGCTGTCTTCTCAGCCTTCGCGAACAGCTCCTTAGCACGATCGGGGAACGAACGTGTGAGTGCGCTGTAACGAGCCTCGTTCATGATGAAGTCCTGATAAGACTCTGTGGGAGCCTTGGAATCGAGCTGGAAGGGATTCTTGCCCTCAGCAGCAAGACGAGGATCATAACGGAAGTTGTTCCAGTAGCCGCACTTAACAGCCTTCTCCATCTCAGCCTGACAGTTAGTCATACCGCCCTTGATAGAGTGCATCTCACAAGGTGCATAGCCGATGATGAGTGAGGGACCCGGATAAGCCTCAGCTTCCTTGATTGCCTTGAGTGTCTGGTTCATGTCAGCACCCATAGCGATCTGTGCAACATAGATGTAGCCGTAGCTCATAGCGATATCAGCAAGGCGCTTCTTAGCGATTGCCTTACCTGCTGCTGCGAACTGTGCTACCTGACCGATGTTGGAGGACTTGGAAGCCTGTCCGCCTGTGTTGGAGTAAACCTCGGTATCGAATACCATGATGTTTACATCTTCGCCTGTAGCGAGAACGTGGTCGAGACCGCCGAATCCGATATCATAAGCCCAACCGTCGCCGCCGAAGATCCATACGGACTTCTTGGAGAGGTAGTTCTTGTTCTCAAGGATATCTGTCTTCTTATCGCACTTGCAGTCGCACTTCTCAAGTGCAGCAACGAGTGCAGCAGTTGCAGCAGTATTCTTAGCACCGTCGTTAACAGTTGCGATGTACTCATCAGCAGCAGACTTAACTTCTGCAGATACATTGTCGCTTGCAGCTATTTCCTTTACTTCCTCAATGAGTCTCTCACGGATAGCCTTCTGACCGAGATACATACCGAGACCGTGCTCAGCGTTGTCCTCGAACAGTGAGTTAGCCCATGCAGGACCGTGGCCGTTTGCATCAACAGTGTAAGGTGATGTAGCAGCAGGACCGCCCCAGATAGAAGAACATCCTGTTGCGTTGGAGATGTACATTCTTGAACCAAAGAGCTGAGTGATGAGTCTTGCATATGAAGTCTCAGCACAGCCTGCGCATGAACCGGAGAATTCAAGGAGAGGCTTCTTGTACTGGCTGGAGATAACGTTAGCGTCAGTTGCTACGTCAGCCTTCTCTGTTACCTTAGCAACACAGTAATCGAATACTGCCTGCTGAGGCTCCTGTGACTCTCTGGGAACCATCTTGAGTGACTTTGTGGGGCAGACACCGATACATACGCCGCAGCCCATGCAGTCCATAGCGGAAACAGCGAGAGTGTACTTGTAATCGCTCTTTGCGATAGGCTTGGGAGCGAGCTTGATGTTCTCGGGAGCAGCAGCAGCTTCAGCCTCTGTCAGAGCGAAGGGACGGATAGTTGCGTGAGGGCATACGAATGAACACTTGTTACACTTTGCACAAGTATCCTGATTCCACTCGGGAACCATAACTGCAACTCCGCGCTTTTCATATGCGGAAGCACCCTGCTCGAATGTACCGTCAACGTGATCTGAGAATGCAGATACAGGGAGAGTGTCACCGAGCATCTTGCCAACAGGGTTCATGATGCCTTCAACCATCTTGACGAGCTTCTCTGAGCCCTCGAGCTTTGCAGGTGCTGAATTATCAACAGCATTTGCCCACTCAGCGGGAACGTCTACCTTGACATAAGCGTTTGCGCCTGCGTCGATAGCCTTCTCGTTCATCTGAACGATCTCGATACCCTTCTTCATGAATTTCTGAGCCTTTTCCTTCATGTAGCTGATAGCCTCAGCCTCGGGAAGAACCTTTGAAAGTGAGAAGAATGCAGACTGGAGAATTGTGTTTGTACGCTTGCCAAGACCGATCTCCTGTGCAAGGTCTATTGCGTTAACCAGATAGAGCTGGATATTGTTCTTTGCGATATACTGCTTTGTATCAGCTGTGAGGTGCTGATCGAGCTCCTCGGGCTTCCACTGGCAGTTGATAAGGAATACACCGCCGGGCTTTACATCGTTTACCATCTTGTAGCCCTTGAGGATGTATGAAGGATTGTGACAGGCAACAAAGTCAGCCTTGTTTATGTAGTAAGGGCTCTTGATGGGCTTATCACCGAAACGCAGATGTGAGATAGTGATACCGCCGGTCTTCTTTGAGTCATACTGGAAGTAAGCCTGAACGTACTTGTCAGTGTGGTCGCCGATGATCTTGATGGAGTCCTTGTTAGCACCAACTGTACCGTCGCCGCCAAGACCCCAGAACTTGCACTCGATTGTGCCTTCTGCTGCTGTGTTGGGAGCTTCTTCCTCAGCAAGTGAGAGGTTTGTAACGTCATCAACGATACCGAGTGTGAACTGAGGCTTGGGATCAGCCTTAGCGAGCTCAGCATATACAGCGAATACAGATGCAGGAGGAGTATCCTTGGAACCGAGACCGTAACGGCCGCCGATGACCTTGATACCTGTTCTGCCTGTAGTATTAAGAGCAGCTACTACATCGAGGTAGAGAGGCTCACCGAGAGAGCCGGGCTCCTTGGTCCTGTCGAGTACAGCGATTGTCTTTGCAGTTGCAGGGATTGCCTCAACGAGCTTTTCAGCAGAGAAAGGACGGAACAGACGAACCTTAACGATGCCGACCTTCTCGCCATTCTTGTTCATGTAGTCGATAACTTCCTCAGCAACGTCGCAGATAGAACCCATTGCAACGATAACGCGCTCTGCATCGGGAGCACCGTAGTAATTGAAGAGCTTATAGTCTGTGCCGAGCTTTGCATTTACCTTGTCCATGTACTCCTCAACGATTCCGGGAACAGCGTTGTAGTAGGAGTTGCAAGCCTCACGGTGCTGGAAGAAGATATCTCCGTTCTCGTGAGAACCGCGCATTGTAGGATTCTCAGGATTGAGAGCACGGTCACGGAATGCCTTTACAGCGTCCATGTCGCACATTTCCTTGAGGTCCTCGTAATCCCAGATCTCGATCTTCTGGATCTCGTGTGATGTACGGAAACCGTCGAAGAAGTTGATGAAAGGAACACGGCTCTTGATGGAAGCCAGATGAGCAACAGCAGCAAGATCCATAACTTCCTGAGGATTTGTCTCAGCGAGCATTGCAAAACCTGTCTGACGGCAAGCATAAACGTCAGAGTGGTCGCCGAAGATGTTAAGTGCGTGAGAAGCTACGCAGCGTGCAGAAACGTGGAACACGCAGGGAAGCAGCTCACCGGCGATCTTGTACATATTCGGGATCATAAGGAGAAGACCCTGAGAAGCAGTATAGGTTGTGGTAAGAGCACCGGCGTTCAGAGAACCGTGAACAGTACCTGCTGCACCAGCCTCAGACTGCATCTCCTCAACCTTAACGGTAGTGCCGAAAATGTTCTTGACACCCTGAGCTGACCACTGATCAACGTAGTCTGCCATCGGGCTGGAAGGTGTGATCGGATAGATACCGGCAACTTCCGTGAAGGCGTAAGAAACATATGCAGCGGCATTATTACCGTCCATTGTTTTCATTTTTCTTTTGATTGCCATAGGAATATACCTCCTGAAAAAATATAAAAGTGGGTTATAGAAATGCTTAACGGGGTGGACGTTAACCATGTATAACTACTGTGAATTATTATACCACAAATCTGTTTTTTTGTAAACACCTTTTTTGCTTCTTTGTTACAAATTTATCAGGTTCTTTTTTAGCAATATGCCTATATTGCGATGTTTTGTCAGACTTTCCGGGCTGCTGTTTCCATAAAATTATACACTTGTCAGTATTTTTTACGGGAATGTTATGAAAAATGCCAGTGTTATTCTGCTCAAAGTTGTGCAATTTTACAAAAGTGCGCGGATTTGCTTGACGGGAAAGGGAAAATACTGTATAATAACTGTAGTGTTAAATAATTCTTAATTATTAACACTCGTTTTGTTGTCTCCTTTCTTTTGTTCTACACATATTTATTTTCATCTGTTTATCTAACAAGCAGGGCTTTTGCCCTGCTTATTTTTTTCGAGCTGAGCCAGCTCGACCGCTGACCACGCTGACGCTCGTAAACTCGCTTACTGATAATAGTAACGTCAGCCGTACGTCGCTTACGGCGCGTAAATGTGCGGCGGATATTATGCTATGTATCGGCGCAGTGCCGACCGCTGACCACGCTGACGCTCGTAAACTCGCTTACTGTTAATAGTAACGTCAGCTGTACATCGCTTACGGCGCATAAATGTGCGGCGGATATTATGCTATGTATCGGCGCAGTGCCGACTGCTGACCACGCTGACGCTCGTAAACTCGCTCACTGTTAATAGTAACGTCAGCCGTACATCGCTTACGGCGCATATATGTGCGGCGGTTTATATGAGTTGGGTCCGCTGAATAGCGAAAGATGATCTCGATG
>JAFWTA010000062.1 GCA_017519145.1 Ruminococcus sp. | reverse complement strand
TTAACACCGCAGGTGTTAAATTCCGAGTGAGTAGAGAGTAGTAAGTAGTGAGTAGTATTATTCAGTGCGTCAACTTCTACTCACTACTCTCTACTTACTACTTACTCAAATCAGAATTTAGCAAAGCTAAATTCTGATTTATCTCAGCAGCTCACAACTCTCATCTTTCGGGACAGCGTTCCCTACAGACAGAAAGGCAATTTATGTCAAATATTATCGAGATAAACAAAAGCAATACAGAAGTGCTTCAAATATTCGTACTGATGTCGGAGCCGCAGCTCCTGCACTATTTTGAGCCTGCGGAGGGACTATTCATTGCGGAGAGCCCAAAGGTCATCGAAAGGGCGCTCAACGGCGGCTATGAGCCCTATGCACTCCTCATGGAGCACAAGGACATTGAGGGACAGATGAAGGAGCTGCTCTGCCGCTGCGGAGACGCTCCCGTGTATACCGCGGAGTTTGATGAGATAACCGCCATAACGGGCTTCAAGCTCATACGCGGCGCACTTTGCGCCTTCCGACGTAAAGCCATTCCCAAAGCAGAGGAGCTTTGCAAAAACGCACGACGAATAGCTGTGCTGGAAAATGTGGTCAATCCCACCAATATCGGAGCCATTTTCCGCTCCGCTGCCGCTCTCGGCATGGAAGCTGTCCTGCTTACGCCATCCTGCTGTGACCCTCTGTACAGACGGTCATCGAGGGTCAGCATGGGAACGGTTTTCCAGATACCGTGGACCTACCTTTCAAGCGACACGGACTATCCGCAGCAGCTCCGCGAAATGGGCTTCAAAACAGCTGCAATGGCACTGAATGACAACTCTGTGAGCATAGAAGCTCCCGAGCTGAAAAACGTAGAAAGGCTTGCTGTAGTCCTCGGCACCGAGGGTGAGGGGCTTGCCGATAAAACTATCGCAGACTGCGACTACACAGTGAAGATACCCATGTCACACGGCGTGGACTCACTCAATGTCGCCGCCGCAAGCGCAGTTGCCTTCTGGCAGCTGGGACTGCACTGATTATCCGTGGGGTACGGATATATAATGATATGGAGGATTATATATGAAACTTTATTTCAAGCAGAAGGTTTTTTCGTTCAGACAACGTTCCGAGATATATGACGAATTCGGAAACGTATTATTCAACGCAGTAGGTGAAATATCCCTTGCAAGGAAAATGCACATCTATGACCGCACAGGCAACGAGGTGGCTTTTGTGGAGCGCAAGCTGCTCAGGCTTCTCCCGCGCTTTTCCATCTATGTAATGGGACAGTATGTCACGGATATCGTCAAGGAGTTCACATTCTTCAAGCCCTCATATGTCTTTGAGCGCATAGGCTGGAGAGTTGACGGCGAGATATTCTCCCACGATTACAGAGTATTCTCAGGCAATATGTACGTCGCTTCCGTACACAAGCACTGGATGACATGGGGCGACAGCTTCGAGATAGATATTGCCGACGGACAGGATGTGATCATGGTGCTTGCAGCTGTCATTGCCATAGACTGCGTTATGGATGCAAACAGCTCTAATAACTCATAATGAAAGGAGTCTTACCATGTATAAGTACAAATGGGGCATCATCGGCACAGGAAAGATAGCCCATACCTTTGCGACCGCTCTGGCACACTGCGAAAATGCAGAGCTCTGTGCAGTGGCATCAAGAACTGACGATAAGGCAAAAACATTCGCCGAGGAATTCGGCTTCAGAAGCTTCTACGGAAGCTATAAGGACTTTGCCGAGAACAGCGATGCTGAGATAGTATACATCGCTACACCCATGGCTTCACACTTTGAGGACGCATGGCTCTGCCTTGAAAACGGCAAGAACGTGTTGTGCGAGAAGTCCCTTACCCTCAACACTGCCCAGACCGAGAAGCTCATCGCCTTCGCCCGCGAGAAGAAGCTTTTCTTCATGGAGGCTATGTGGATGAAGTGCCGCCCTGTCTACCGAAAGATGAAGGAGTGGATAGCTTCCGGCGCCATCGGCGATATCGAGTACATCAAGGCAGATTTCAGCAATTTTATCCCCTTTGATAAGAACGACCGTCTTTTCCGCGCAGACTGCGGCGGCGGCTGTCTCCTTGACCTTGGCATATATCCCATCACTCTCACCCACGATCTGCTGGGAGTTCCCCACGAGATCATCAGCTCCGCTCACATGATGAACGGCATAGATATGAGCAATTCCATACTTTTCCGCTACAAGAGCGGTGCTTTCTCGTCAATGGACAACGGCTTCGAGATACAGCTCCGCAACAATGCCATAGTTTCGGGAACAAAGGGCTTTATCACTCTGGGCAACTGGTTCCACTGCACAGAGGAGGGCGCTCTCTTTGACCGTGAGGGCAGAGAGGTGGAGAAGTTCGTGTACAAGGACGCTATAAACGGCTACGAGTACGAGGTGGACGAGGTACATCGCTGCCTTGACGAGGGACTTACGGAGAGTCCTCTTGTTCCA
This sequence comes from Ruminococcus sp., assembly GCA_017519145.1. Lineage (GTDB taxonomy): Bacteria > Bacillota > Clostridia > Oscillospirales > Ruminococcaceae > Ruminococcus. The sequence continues at coordinate 272 of JAFWTA010000062.1, read as the reverse complement.
CACAGCGATACCGTGGCAGTCATGAAGCTCATGGATCAGTGCCGCAGCCAGTGGGGAATGAAGTTCCCTGACGAATAAGCTTTTAGCTCTCTCCAAAAGCATAGGTTACTAAGATAAATCGAAATTTCGAGCTGAGCCAGCTCGACCGCTTGCCACGTTGTCGCTCGTAAACTCGCTTAATAATATCAAAAATGGTATTTGTACATCGCTTACAGCGCAATAAGTACGCCGAGCCTATGTAAGGGATTCCAAAGGGACTGTGTTCCTTTGGC
>JAFWTA010000008.1 GCA_017519145.1 Ruminococcus sp. | reverse complement strand
TGGTCGTCGCTTTCAGCTTTTAAGGCGACGAAATAAAACAAAGCGCTCCGCAAGGGGTGAATCAAAAAACAGTCCGGTGGACTGTTTTTTGAGAGGGGACGCCCTGCAAGTGAGGGCGTCCCTTGATTGAGCGGATGATAGTCACCAGTATAATACGAATTTTTCGGGACGCCGAGGGCGGCGTCCCCTACATTTCCGATTTTTCGCGTATGCGCTAAATTTTGATTTATATTAGTACCCAATATAGAACTATGCACTAACAACTGCTAACCATTTTCGGTTGACAAATGCCCGTACAGGTAGTAAAATAAAGGTATATCATATAGTGGAGGTGTTTGTATGAAAAAGAACAGAAAAACTGCTCTTATGGCAGCTGTGCTCACAGGTGCGGTAATGCTCACGGGCTGCGATCCCGGAAGCGATGATGTACAGGACGTTTACGGTCCGCCTGTTACGGAAAATTCTTCCGCCGCCTACACGGTCCCTGCCGTATACGGACCGCCGCCCACTGATGAATTCGCTACAGATCCCATCACTCAGCCCGATACCACCGAATATGATCCTGCAAAGGACAGTGTTCAGCTTGTATACGGTCCGCCTGAGTCATTCAATAACTGAAAAAAAGGAGGGAACAGCCATGAACAGGCGGAAAGCTGTTCTTATTGCAGTTCTGCTTTCGGGGACGGTCTGCCTTTGCGGCTGTGATCTCCTGAGAGATAAGGAAGGGGTTGATACTGTAGACCCTTTTCAGACAGAGGAGGAAGCCGAGACTCACGATGAGTCCGACGCCGAAGATCAGCAGGGATTGGCGATAAAAGGCTTCCGCGACATGATAGCAGACAAGTACGGCGAAGCAGATAACAGCGGAGAAAACAGCGACGGAACGCTTGATTACGATTCGCCCGATCTGTTCGGGGAGTAATACTGCACAAATCAGACTTCACAGCTTTGTGCAGGTCTACAAAGTTGAAAGAGAACGAAAAAAACTGCGCCCATTTAGGACATTTATTTTATAGCACTGTGGAACCGTGACAGCCGACCTTATATATAGATCACTTGCTAATTCGGCTGTCACGCCATAGATTATCGAAGGGAGTGTTTGATCATGAAAAAAACTTTACGAACAGTCGTCACCGCTGCAATGTTTGCTGCTGCCAATCTGTCAGCTCTTCCTGCAAATGCGGATGAGGGCTTTGAGGCGCCCGATCTGAGAAACAACGTCGAAAGAGAAATATACAGCGAGTTCTACGGCGCATACGGTATGCCTCCTACGGAAAACGTAACTACAACTGCGGCAGACTTTGAGCAGACATTTACTACTATGACTACCACTGTCCGCCCTCAGCCTGTTTACGGTCCTCCTCCGACAACCTCGGAGCAGCTTGACACCACGACTTCAACAAGTCAGCAGATCGAGACCACTACAACAACAAGTCAGGAGCTTGAGGAGCTCTTTACAACTACCACTGCTGAGCCTGTTCCTCAGCCTGCTTACGGTCCGCCTATCGTACTGTGCTTCGGAGATGTAAATGTTGACGGCGATGTTGACAGCTTCGATGTGCTTGCCGTAAGAAAAATGCTCCTCAATAACGAGATAGATTACAGAAAGCTTCGCTATGAGCCTTACTACGGTGATATGAACGGCGACGGAAAGCTGGGTATTTCCGACCTTATCCTCATTCAGAAGCTTGTTCTGGGCAAGGTTACGCAGAGAGAGCTCCAGAAGGAGTTCGGTATCAGCTACAATATGAATGTTGAGATAGAGGGTATAGCTCAGCCCCCTGCCGATCCCGATGACCCCAACGTGACAAAGCCGATAGACGAGTACGATCCGGGCAAGGATATCGTTGTGACTCTTTACGGTATAAGACCCACGGATGATATAACAAAGGATATGCTGGATCCCAACGGTCAGGAGAAGTAATATGCTCAATGTTGATATGAAGCGCTCCCATCTGGAGCAGATGAGGGAGTACAGAAAAAGACTGATGGTAAAGCCTCAGCTCCGCAACCTCTTTCTGGAGCTGACACTGCGCTGCAACGAGAGATGTATGCACTGCGGAAGCCACTGCGGAGAGGTGTTCTCCGAGGAGCTCACTGTGGAGCAGTACCGCACCTTTCTTCAGCAGGTGAAGGAGGACATGGGCACAGGCGGCAAAATGCTGGATATCACAGGCGGAGAGCCCCTTCTCAGGAAGGAATTCTTCGATATCATGGGCGCCGCTCATGAGCTGGGCTTCAGCTGGGGCATGACCAGCAACGCCACACTCATAGATGACAGCGTTGCCAAGGACCTGAAAAAGGTGGGCATCGGCACTATCTCCGTCAGCATAGACGGTCTGGAGCAGACCCACGACGAGTTCAGAAGAACTCCCGGCGGCTATAAAAAGGCTATGGAGGGCATAGAGTCCCTGCTGCGCTGCGGCGGTCTTGAGCACGTTCAGGTCACCACTGTTGTGACCCACAAGAATATCGGAGAGCTGGACGAGCTTTTCAGGATATTCAACGATATGGATATCGACTCATGGCGAGTTATCAATATGGAGCCCATGGGACGCGCCAAGGAACACCCCGAGCTCATCCTTACTCCCGATGATTACAGAACGATGTTCGAGTTCATCAGGAACAAGAGGATGCAGGGCGAGCCCGTAAGCTACGGATGCAGCCACTACCTCGGCATGGAGTACGAGCGCGAGGTCAGGGACTGGTATTACCTCTGCACCGCAGGTCTGTATACCGCAAGCATCTGCGCTAACGGCGATATCATCGCCTGTCTCGATATCGAGCGCAGACCGGAGTTCATACAGGGAAATGTGCTCCGCGACAGATTCAGCGAGGTCTGGAACAATAAATTCAGTATTTTCAGACGCGACCTCTCCGATGATAACGAGGTCTGTTCAAAGTGTGACCAGAAGGACTTCTGCCACGGCGATGCATATCACAGCTGGGATTTCGACAACAACCGCCCTCAGGTGTGCTTCAAGGACATACTTTTCTGAGCTTGATAATAATTCTTTTCTTTCAGATAAAGGTACGGGAGCAGTAAGCTCCCGTATTTTTTCGTCTGTCTGGATAAAACCGCATAAATTATACCTGAAGGCTATTGAAAAATATGTGACTTTCTGATATAATATATAGTGATCTGTTTTATTCTGAGACGAAAGGAGTTAATGCAATGGATCTGAAAAATACCATCACTCAGCTGTCCGGGGCGTCGGGGGCGTCGGGAAGCGAGGATGACGCCGCAGGACTTGCTCTGGCAATGCTCCGTGAATACTGTCCCGATGCAGCAATATCGGGCGGCAATGTCATCGGAAGCTTCGGCGTTCATGCAGAGGGGCGTCCCAAGCTGGTTCTTGACGCCCATATCGATCAGGTGGGCTTTGCCGTGACAGCCATCACCGATGAGGGCTTCATCAAGGTGGGAAACATAGGAGGTCTCGACCGCAGACTTCTGCCTGCACAGCCCGTTGTCATTCACGGTAAAAATGACATCAAGGGAGTTATATGCTCTGTTCCGCCCCATCTTACCAGCGGAAGTACTCCCGTGCCCGAGATAAGCGATATCGCCATCGACACGGGCATGACCAAAGCCGAGCTGGAGCAGATAGTCTCACTCGGCGACAGCATCACCTTTGACGCTGCCTGCCGCGGCCTCCTTGGCAGCCGTATCACAGGCGGCGCTCTGGACGACCGCTGCGGAGTTGCCTGCCTGCTCTACACCCTTGAACTGCTGAAAGGGCAGGAGACCGCATATAACGTCACCGTTATCTTCTCCGTTCAGGAGGAGGTGGGGGAGCGCGGTGCCAAGACAGGCGCTTTCACCATCGACCCCGATATCGCACTGGCTGTGGACGTCAGCTTCGCCTATGCCATAGGTGAGGACGAGAGCAAGTGCGGATATCTCGGCGGAGGTCCCATGATAGGAGTTTCACCGTCCCTGTCCCGTGAGATAAGCGACAGCCTCATGGCAGCTGCCGAGGCTGCGGATATACCCTATCAGACAGAGGTCATGAGCGGTCTTACCTCCACAAATGCAGACCGCTATTCAGTCAGCCGCGGCGGCGCAAAAGCCTGCACGGTCTCCATACCGCTCCGCAATATGCACACTCCCGTTGAGGTCATCGACCTTACAGATGTGGAGCTTACCGCAAGACTCCTTGCGGAATTTATAAAGGAGGGCTGATCATGAAGGAGCTTCTGAAAGAATTATGCCTTACCGACGGCATTTCGGGAGATGAGGGAGCTGTACGCGACCTTATCATAAGCAAGGTCAAGGATTACTGCCAGTACAGCGTGGACGCCCTCGGCAACCTTATCTGCTTCCGCAAGGGAAGAAAGTCACCGAAGAAAAAACTGATGATATGCGCCCACATGGACGAGGTGGGCTTCATGGTAACATATATCCGCGCAGACGGAACTCTCCGCTTTGACTGCGTGGGCGGCATAGACCCCTCTGTCATCATCGGCAGACAGGTCCGCGTGGGAAAGGACCGTATCAGCGGAGTCGTGGGCTCTACGGCTGTGCATAACCTGAGCAAGGAGCAGCGTGAGAAGGCTCCCTCGGTGGACAGCCTTTACATCGACATCGGCGCCGCAAGCAAGGAGGAGGCTGAGAAGTATGTCTCCCTCGGCGACTGCGTTTACTATGACTCGGAGTTCACCGAGCTTGGTGAGCACTGTGTAAAGTCAAAGGCTATCGACGACCGCGCAGGCTGCGCCATAATGATAAAGCTTATGCAGGAGAAGCCCGACTATGACACATATTTCGTCTTCAATGTGCAGGAGGAGATAGGTCTCCGCGGCTCGGCGGTGTCCTCATTCTCCGTAGCTCCCGATTTTGCCATAGTGCTGGAAGCTACTACCGCTGCGGATATCGACGGCGTCACAGGCGAAAAGAGAGTCTGCGAGCTGGGCAGAGGTCCCGTTGTGTCCTTTATGGACAGGCGCACCATCTACGACAAGGAGCTTTATAAGCTTGCCTTCGACCTTGCTACCTGCCAGACCAAGACCATGATAGCAGGCGGAAATGACGCAGGCGCTATACATATAAGCGGAAAGGGAGTCCGCACCATATCCGTGTCTGTGCCTTGCAGATATCTTCATTCTCCCTCGTCTGTCATTGATATGTCAGACCTCATAAGCTCCTATAAGCTTGTGAAAAATCTTTCAAAAAGGATACCTTTATTATGATAACACTTATTGAACATGAATACGAGCTTGACCGCGTACTTCTGAACAAAACGCTGTCGGGCAAGAAAATGCTCGCCTATATGAGAGCATACGGTCCGAATTATGAGTTCTGCCGTTTCTATAAAATAACCGATGATACAGGCGTGGGATTCATGTTCATCATCAACTCTACCCTGATAATCTGCGGCGACGGAAATCTTGAACCCAATCAGGAGATAGACCTGTTCGTCAGCATGAACGTGCCTTTCCGCATAGAGGGCGACCAGAAGATACTGGAGGGCATAACCATTCCCGAGAGATATCAGGTCCTCAACCGTACCATCTTCGAGCTTATCCCCGATGATACGCCGCTGGAGGCTATTGAGGAGCACGTTGAGTTCAACCCCAATCTCCCCGATGTGTACAAGATACTCAGCGAGGGATTTCCCAATATCGCGGATTTCTCGCTGTGGTACACCGATACCTCACATCGCTGCCGCCATGGCATAAGCAGAGTGTTCACCTACCGCAACTCCACAACGGCTTCGGCTGTTTTCGATATCGGAAGCACCGTTCTCATCGGTCAGGTGGCTACAAATAAGGCTGCAAGAGGCAGAGGCTACGCAAGGGAGTTCCTGAAATGGCTGGCTAAGTTCTTCAACGGTCTCGGAAAGAGAGCCTACCTGCTGGCACTGGACGTCAGAGTAAGCTTCTATAAGGAGATAGGCTTCCGCGTTGCAGGCAGAGAGATAGTTCTCGAGCGTATCGACATCGAGAAGGACAGCGCTGCAAAGGGACGTCTTGAGGAGAGAAACTGAATTATGGAAAAGCCCGTGAGCTGTCACGGGCTTTTTTGTTATGCTCCGATGTACTTTATGTACATCTCCGAGGGCTGGATATCGGTGTCGGCAGTGATAATGCTGGTACCGTTATATGTTGGGACAGTAGTATGAGATGAGGTGAAGCTTACGGTGTCGTTCTCGCCGAGAAAAGTGTCCCCGAGGTCTATGCTGACCGCCGTGGACTGCTCTCTGCAGCGCACTGTAAGGGGCAGCGTTATTTTGTAGGGCTCCCAGCAGGTCACTCCCGATATCACGGGGTCTCCCGTTATTGGCAGAGTGACGCTGAACTGCGATACAGGCGTGTCCGCAGGCACTATCATGAAGCGCCAGCTCACATCGGCATTGGCTTCGTGTCTTATGGTGTACATCTTGGACAGCACACCCACGTTTACCGCCTGCGAAACGGTGAAAACCGTTTCCTTGCGGGTCCACTTGGGAGCGCTGCTGCTGCCGTCGAAAAACTCGTCCCACAGCACCTCGGCAAGGACGTTGTTATTCTCGTCGATGAGCGCATAGTAGCCCTTGGAGTCCGTCATAGTGGGGTCGGGATTGTCCTGCGGCAGAGGGTACTCGTATGGGTTGGCACACTCGGCTATGAGCTTGTATGTGCCTGCCTCAAGATGTCCCGTCCAGTTGCACCACCTGTATTCCTTGGTGCGGTAGTCATTGATCCTGCGCCAGTAATCATTATAGGGCGCCGTGATAGAGTACCACCGCTGATAGTCAGCTCCGACGGGAGGCCCGTTGGGTATGCTTGTGTTGTTGTTCATCACCCCGGCGCTGCCGCCTCCCGAGTTAGTGTAGATATAGCCGAAAACATCGGGGTATCTCTCGGGATTTACGTTGTTTGTAAGCTCGCCGTCAGCTATGGGCTTGTAGTTCAGCTTGTTTGTGCCGACTCTGCCCACACCTCCTGCCGCACCCTTTATGCGCCAGTCAAGAAGTGAAGTGCCGTCGGAGAAGAAGCGCAGGGGCAATGCCCCTGTGCGTTCACGTTCTGCGATCTTACGGGCGAAAAGCCGCGTGAAAAGATCGTCTGCCATGCCTGTTCTTTCTGCCTTTAGTCTCTCATAGAGCATGGTCATTCCTCCTCGGAGGGATCGTAGACATCGCCTGTGGTCTGGTTGACCCATTTGCCGTCACTGCCAAGGCCGTAAAAGTCTCCCGTGGTTATCTCCCAAGCCAGTGTGCCGTGGGAGAGTATCCTGCCGCTTATGCCGCTTGGTACGGGAAGATCTGTCTTTGCGTCCACGGCAAGCTCAGCAACGACTACCGACTTACTGTCCTCAAAGCTGCGAAATCTCTCCTTTAAAATAGTTACCATTATGGTTCCTCCTTTATGATTTTTGAAAGCGCTTTCATAAGTAGTCCGTAAAGGGGGGATTTCCAACGGAAAACCGTTGTATATCACAGAAAGTTTACAAAATTATTTTTTCTTCTCCCCGTTTGACAAACTTCAAGATATGGAGTATAATATTCTGTGAAATTGTAATTAGGAGATGTAAGAATGAATCCAGAGGTATACGGAAAATATGAGATAATCGACGCTCATTCGCATATTTTCCCCGAAAAGATCGCGGAGACAGCTACTGTTAGTATCGGACATTTCTATGACATACCAATGAATAATCACGGCTTCAGCGAGAAGCTCATCGAGGCAGGAAGTAAGATTGGGGTAACAAAATACCTTGTATGCTCAACTGCCACAACACCGAAGCAGACAAATAATATAAATCACTTCATCGCTCAGGAATGCGAAAAGCACTCCTGCTTCTACGGCTTCGGCACCACTCACCCCGATTCCTCAGACCTTGAGGGAGATATCGAGCAGATAATCTCACTGGGGCTCCACGGCGTTAAGCTCCACCCCGATTTCCAGAAGTTCAACGCGGACTCTCCCGAGGCTTTCAGGATATATGAGCTCATCGAGGGCAGACTGCCCCTGCTCATACACTGCGGCGACGCAAGATATGACTATTCCGCGCCTCACCGCATAAAGAAGATAAACGAGAATTTCCCCAAGCTCCAGCTCCTTGCCGCTCATCTCGGCGGTTATCAGCAGTGGGACGAGGCTGAAAAGACTTTGGCAGGCCTTGACAATGTAAGGTTCGACGTCAGCAGCTCGCTGGCATTCCTCACCCCCGAAAAGGCTGCCCGTATAGTTAAAAAGTACGGTATCGAGAACTGCTTCTTCGGCTCTGATTTCCCCATGTGGAGCCACGAGGACGAGCTGATGCGCTTCCTGCAGCTGGGCTTCACCGAGGAGGAAAATCAAAAGATACTGGCAACTAATTTCAAGGAGTTCCTCGGACTCTGAGGAGGAGACTGAATGATTACCGATAACGGCGAGTGGATAATGCTGGGCACCTCTCTGCGTGACCCAAACAGGCTCAGAAATGTTGATGACCTTGTCAGCTTTGTGGAAAAGGTGGGATTTCTGCCCCTTTTCAGCAACAATATCGAGGACTTCTCCGTGGAGGAGCACTGTGCCGCCAAGTCGTGGTGGACAGGCAATGCTGCCACCGACCCGTGGGAGTGGAGAGCCGCGGCTGCGTCAGGGGGCAGAGTCGCTTACGGTAAGTTCTTCGGCGGCAAGGCGGGGTTCATCTCCGCACAGTGGCTGCCTTATTTCGCTAACTACCGCAGGGACGGCTACGACTTCGACAGCCTCTCCGACGAGGGACGCGCAGGCCGCCGTGAGGCTAAGATTATGGAACTCTTCGACAGCCATGAGGAGCTTTTCTCCTTTGAGGCAAAGGAGCTGGGAGGCTTCGGAAAGGGCGGAGAAAAAAACTTTCAGGGCATTATGACACAGCTCCAGATGAAGACCTACCTCGTTGTCAGGGACTTCCGCTACAGGCGCAACAAGTGCGGCGAGGAGTACGGCATGAGCGTGGCGGTGTATACAACTCCCGAGAGGATATTCGGCTATGACACCGTTAGTGCTGCTTATTCCGAGGAGCCTGCGGATTCCCGTGAGAGGATAGTCGCAAGGCTCATGGAGCTCTATCCCCATGCCTCCGAGAAAAACATAAACAAGCTCATCTGAGCGGAATTCGTGACAGTAAGCTTCAATTAACGTAAAATAAGTTGCCGAGCCTGAAATTACGGCTCGGTAATTTTGTACCGCGATGCAGCAGGAGGGGGCTTCCTCCGCTCTTTGCACTGACAGGAAAGGAAACAGCTATGGTAAAGGATATTGTAAGAGATGAAAAGATACTCAGCGTCAAGTCTGAACCTGCCACAAGGGCGGATATGCAGACCGTCAGGGACCTGCTGGACACGGTGCAGGCTAACTCGGAAAGATGCGTGGGTATGGCTGCAAATATGATTGGAGTCCACAGGACTATCCTTGTGGCGCTTATCGGCGAGGAATACATCGCTATGATAAATCCCCGTATCGTGGATAAGTCCAAGGAGACCTACGAGACCGAGGAGGGCTGTCTTTCTCTGAGCGGTGTGCGCCCCGTCACCAGATTCCGCACCATAGCCGTGGAGTATCTGGATAAGAAGTTCAAGCGCCGCCGCGGTATTTTCCGCGACTATGAGGCGGAGATAATCCAGCACGAAATGGACCACTTTGAGGGGAAGATAATCTGAATTCACAGAAATTGCCGCTCCTTCATATAATACAGCGAGGGAGGGAAGTCTCCCTCCCTTAATACGGCGGTATTCCGCCATATGGAGGAATCACTATGGCAACTTTCTATAATCAGGCTACACTGTCCTACAACGGCACGGTGGCAAGCTCAAATATAACCGCAGGTGAGATACTCGAGGTGCTCTCGGCTTCAAAGACTGCGGTGCCCGACAACTATTCACGGGAAAGTGATAACGTTTTTGTGGTAAGTATCGTGAATACAGGCTCTTCCTGCTATAACGGCCTTACTGTAACAGACGACCTCGGTGAGTACAGCTTCGGCGAGGCTGGCGGTGCTGCTGTGCCCCTGACCTACAAGGAGGGCAGCCTCATATACTATGTGAACGGCGTTCAGCAGCCTGCACCTGTGGTGACTTCATTGTCGCCCCTTACCATAACAGGTGTCAATGTGCCTGCAGGCGGCAATGCCACACTCATTTACGCTGCCGAGACCAACGAATTTGCTCCCATGGGCGCAGATGCGGTAATAACTAATACCGCCGCAGTCAGCGGAGCAGGCTTTGAGGCGGTGACGGCTTCTGCCGATATCGCTTACACCGAGGGTATCGACCTTGCTATCAGCAAGTCACTCAGTCCTGCGGCTGTTGAGGAGAACGGCGAGGTGACCTATACCTTTGTTATCCAGAACTTCGGTACAGTTCCCGCAGAGGCTGCCGATAATGTCATATTCACCGACGCCTTTACTCCTGCGCTCAGCGGTATCACCGCGGAGTTCAACGGAGCGGCATGGGCTTCGGGTACAAACTACGCTTATGACCCTGCTACGGGCGTGTTTACCAGCCTTGACGGCATGATAACCGTTCCTGCGGCTCAGTTCGTTCAGGACGAGACCACAGGCGAGTGGAGCTCTCAGGCAGGTGTAAGTACTCTCGTCATCAAGGGCAGACTGGTGTAAAAGCACAGCTAAAACAAAAACAAGCGGACACATATGTGTCCGCTTTCTTTATACCGTGTATCCCTGTGCTCTGAAGCTATCTATCAGGTCGCCCAGTATCTCCGCATTTGTGGAGGATACCGAGTGAAGCAGCAGTATCTCACCGCCGTGTGCAGATTCCGTCAGCTTTCTGAGCCCCTCCTGAGGAGAGGGCTGCTGATCGGTCTTCCAGTCCACATAGGCACTGCTCCAGAAAAGTGTCCTGTAGCCGCACTGCTGCGCGGTCTCAAGGGCTTTTTCGGAGTATTCTCCGCATGGACAGCGGAAGTACTGCATCTGATAGCCGTAGTTGTTCATGACGTAGTTGTGCAGCGACATTATCTCTTCCTTTGCGTTCTCATCGGAGAGCGTTGGCAGACTGGCGTGAGTCATGCCGTGATTTCCGAGTATGTGTCCCTCGTCTATCATCCGCTGCACAAGAGCGCTCTCCGTTTTTGCATAAGGACCTGTCAGGAAGAATATCGCCTGTACGTCCTTTTCCTTCAGTGTATCCAGTATCTTGGCGGTATAGCCATTTTCATAGCCCTGATCAAAGGTGATGATTATTCGCTTTTCATCCTCCGACAGGGCGAAGGCATCAAGGTCGCCGTATCGGCTGTTGAACTGCACTGCGTCAACGGGACGGTTTTTCTCGTCCGTTGCCGTTCCCTGACCGTAGCCGATCTTCGTGTTATCGGCAGCATATACCGCTGTACACGGCATTACAGCTGCGGTCAGCAGGGCAGCGTATGGTTCTATCTTCATAAGCATTTACCTCTGATTTAGTTGGTGCGGATCGCTCCGCAAATGTATTATGCGCATATTCAGCTGCAAAAAACATGGATAATTCTGCATTTTTCGCAAATTTTCGCATAATATTTACCGAGGTGATATTATGGATGAAACTGAGGAACTGACTGCGGAGGAGGACACTGTGGAGGTGCTTACCGAGGAGATATCCCGTAAGAAAAAAAGAAAAGCCGACGATATCATCGCTTTTCAGGCGGTGGTGTGCATATTGCTGGCGGCAGCATTTTTTGTGGGGAATATGCTTTATCCTGAGGTAACTGCGCCTCTTTTCGGGAAGCTCCGCTCCCTGACCGCCGACAGCTCCGACATCATGCCAAATCCCATAGATGTGGGAGTTTCGCTGATTGATAAGCTTTAAGACGGGCGGCGTTACCGTCAGGGTGGACTTTTCCTTTCTGGTGTTCAACGCCCTTGTGTTCCTTTTCCGTGACAGCGCTCTGGTGCTGGCGTTCTATACCACCTGCGCGGTACACGAATTCGGGCATATCCTTGTGCTGAGGCTGACAGGGGGAAGGATCTGTTCAGTTTGTTTCGGCGGTGCAGGCATACGCATGGAGACTGTCCGTAATGCCGCGGAGCCTGTAAGCAGGAGCCTTGCTGTGCTTCTGGCAGGACCTGCCGCAAATCTGCTGGTGTTCGGGCTCATGAGGCTGGCGGACTGCGGCGGTACCTTTCCCGAACTGAACCTGATGGCGGCAGCGTATAATATGCTGCCCTTCCGCTGCCTTGATGGGGGAGCGGTCATAGCTCTGTTCACAGTGGGGACTCCTCACGAACGCACCGCGGAGCTGGTGCTGAACGCTGTTCGGCTGATTATTATTGTTTTGGCTGCATTGGCGCTCTTTAAGTTGATAGTTGAAAGTTGATAGGTGAGAGTTCAGATGCCGCGGACAGCGGATATAAATCAAAATTTCGAGCTGAGCCAGCTCGACCGCTTGCCACGTTGTCGCTCGTAAACTCGCTTAATAATATCAAAAATGATATTTGTACATCGCTTACAGCGCAATAAGTACGCCGAGCCTATGTAAGGGATTCCA
>JAFWTA010000061.1 GCA_017519145.1 Ruminococcus sp. | reverse complement strand
TTGTTGGAACGGTAATCGTAAAGGATCAGAGCCGCCTTTCGAGAAACTACCTTGAAGCAGGCAGGCTTATGGATCTGGTGTTTCCTGCACATGACGTAAGGTTTATTGCTATCACCGACGCAGTAGACAGTGCACAGGGAAGCAATGATTGGTCGGGACTGAAGAACTATCTAAATGACTTCTACGCCAGAGACACGTCAAAGAAGGTTCGGGCTGTACAGCGAGCAAAGGGAGAACGCGGCGAGCGTGTAGGAGCTGTCATCGCATACGGATATATGAAGGATTCTGACGATCCAAAGCATATCGTCCCCGATCCCGAGACAGCGCCTGTCATAAAACGAATCTTTGAGATGTACGCAAGCGGCAAGGGTGTCAAAAAGATTTGCGCCGAGCTTGAAGCAGACGAGGTGCTGTCCCCGAGCGTGTACGCCTTCCGAAAAACAGGCAGTCGTGCAGGCAATCCCAAACTTGATAAGCCCTATGCATGGACCATAAGAACTGTCCGCAATATGCTTTCCAATCAGATATATTGCGGAGATACGGTCAACTTCAAGACGTACACCAAGTCCTACAAGCTGAAAAAGCGTATCAAGAACTCGCCTGAGAATATGCGGATATTCCTTAATACGCACGAAGCAATTATTGACAGAGCTACCTTTGACTTAGTCCAGAGACACTTTGAAGGACGCAAACGTGCTGACAAGCGCGGAGATATGGACAAGTATGCCGGCTACCTCTACTGTGCAGACTGTGGTTCAAGGTTATACCTTCACCGAGGAAAGACTGCGAAAGACAACTCTTTCAGATGTGGTCACTACGAAAGCCGAAAGAGCGATTGCACTGCACATTATATCAAGGAAACAGTTATTGATGAAGTTGTACTTCAATCGCTGAGGAAGGTCACCACATTCGCAAGGGAACGCTCCGAGGAATTCTACAATATGGCGATGAGCAATGGTGAGAAAGAAGCCATGGAGCAGTTCAAAGATACTGAAAAACTGAGAAACGAGTACGAATCAAGGATAGCACAGCTTGAAAATGCAATTAGCACACTTTACATGGACAGAGTTACAGGCAGAGTTTCTCCAGAGCGCTATGACAGCCTTGCGGCAGGCTACGAAAGGGAGCAGTCCGAGTTGAAGCAGAAACTTCAGGAGCTTGATTCAAAGGCAACTGCCATAAGTGCCCGTGAGAAATGCGTTCGTGACTTTATTGCCAATGCAAAGAAGATCGTAAAGGTCACAGAAGTGACTCCTGCAATTCTCAGAGCCTTTATCAGACGCATTGAGGTTTATGAAAAGGAAGTCAAGCATTCGAGAAAATGCACCAATCGTATCAATATTCGCTTCTCGTTTACCACAACAAAGGCTTTTGAGGCAGATGGTATAATGATCGGTAATGAAAAGATATCGACCGCGGTATAAAGCAAATCTCCGAGGGATAACTCCCTCGGAGAGACATGAAAAATAATTTGTTGATAAGGGAATGTTTAGAAGTGAGGGCGTCCCTTGATTGAGCGGATGATAGTCACCACTATAATACGAATTTTTCGGGACGTCGAGGACGCCGTCCCCTACATTTCCAATTTTTCGCGTATGCGCTAAATCCTGATTTACTTCACTCCATCTCCAGAAAAGCTTTTAAAGCTTCAAGGCGCTCCTTTGCGATACGTCTGCCGATGCGGTAGACCTCGCGCATAACATCGGGATCGTGCTCAACGTGTCCCACTGGGAGAGACTCCTCGGGTGCGATAACGAAGGCGGTTCCCTTTTCCTCGGCACCGCGGATATACTTCAGCTCGCTGTTGTACATCTTGTGCCTGTTCTCTGCAGCCTTTATGAGCTCGGGATACTTTCTGTACTTCATCTTCATAATGGGAATTCCGCTTGCAGGTTTTTTGACGTAGTCACGGGGCTGTGTGAGCACCACCACGTTCCTGTCGTAGCCCCTGCTCTCCATGAACCTCAGAGGTATTGAATCGGAGATACCGCCGTCCAGCAGCTTATAGCCGCCCACCTCAACTATACGCGCCACAACAGGCATAGAAGCGGAAGCCCTTATCCATTCCAGCTCATCGTAGTCGATAGGACCGCATTTGTGGTACACTGCCTTGCCCGTGGTGATATCCGTAGCCACCACCCAGAACTCCATAGGAGAGGCTGAAAAGGCGGCGTTATCGAAGATATCCAGCTCCTGCGGCACGGTATGATAGCAGAATTCGGCGCCGAAAAGGTCTCCCGTCTTTATGAGAGAGCGCTTGCTGCAATAGCGCTTGTCCCTGCAGAACCGCGTATTATAGCGGATAGCTCTGCGTATCTGTCCCGATTTGTAGTTGCAGCCAAAGGCTGCGCCTGCGGAAACTCCCACAGCGCCGTCGAGGATTATATTGTTTTCCATGAGGACGTCGATGACGCCTGCGGAGAAAAGTCCGCGCATAGCGCCGCCCTCGAGAACCAGTCCGTATTTCATATCTTACTCCCTTAAAGATGTCAGTATCATTGTTCAAACCTGACAATTATTCGTATGCTGATTCAGTCATTCCTACAAAGTTGAAAATAAATTTTGAGTTATACAACGGTTTTACGTTGAAAATACCGCCTTTCCGAACCTATAGTGAAAGCACTTTTTCAGAACGGAGATGATGCCGCCCATAATGTAACGGGCATAAAACAAAAGAGCTGGCAAAAGACAGCTCCTTATATTTTCAGTTGTCGCTGAGGTCGTATGGAGGCTCCTCATTGGAGAGGGCAACTTCAATGACCTTTCCGTAAAATCCCGCAGGATTGAGAAGTATCTTCTCGCCTATGAGCTTTGCCTGTGTAAGGTCGGGAGCATAGAGCTTCAGGTCCATAAGGTCAAAGCTTGAGTCGATACACCTTACATGGGTGTAGTAGCCGTTTCCCACCGGCTCGTACTCTATTTTCAGTTCCTTTTCGTACTGTATCCGCGCAAAATAGCGGAGCGCAGCCAGCACCAGCTTATCTCTGTAGGACTTGGGAGCGTAGTTTTTCAGCTGCTTTGCACACTCTCTGCCCTTGGGCTGAAGCACATAGCAGTCCTCGTCCTTATCGTCCTTTTCAGCAGTGATATGACCGTTTTTCAGGAGATAACCGATAGAGTCCTGATAGTAGAAATAGTTTATGATACCCGTTCCGATAGCGATATCGTAGAGCTGGTCGGGGCTGACGGGTCTGTCTATTTTGTAAAGGAGATAGCAGAGGAGGATATTGAGAGTGGGGATGTCCCTTATCTCAGTATCGGCACGTTCTGCCATTTTCATGATATTTTCGTCCTGCATATTATCACCTTAACAGAAATTGGGATAGTCCATCATATGAGAGAGAAGGGCAATATTCACCGCAGCCTCCACGCAGGGAACTGCCGCAGGGACATTGCAGGGTATATGCTTTATGCTCTCGGCAGTCTCGTCTGTCATATCGCGGTAGTTGACCGCATTCTGCTTACCGCCCACATATTCCGAGGGACGGAACGCCACTCTGAGAGTTATGGGCATACCCGAGGAGATACCGCCGATTATGCCGCCGTGGTTATTGGTTCTTGTGACAACGTGACCGTGGTCGTTGACGTAAAATTCGTCATTGTTCTGGCTTCCCACCATTTTTGCCGAAAGGAAGCCTGCTCCGAACTCCAGTCCCCTTACATTGGGGATGCCGAAAACGAGCTGAGCGATATTGTTCTCAAGTCCGTCGAATATGGGAGAGCCGATACCTGCGGGAACATTGACAGCGGCGCACTCGATGACACCGCCGAGGGACTCGCCTCCCTCGAAAGCCTTATTGATATCCTCTGTCATCTCCCAGCCCTTGCGGTCGTTGATGACGGGGAAATCCTTGTTCCTTACGCTGAGTATGCCGTCTCTTGTGATATTGACGGGGTCAAAGGGATTATCCTTGATGTTGTGTATCTGAAGAATATGTGCGCCTGTGTAGATACCGCGTCTTTCCAGTATCTGGGCGCAGACAGCTCCCGCAAAGCAGAGAGGAGCCGTAAGCCTGTCGGAGAAATGTCCCCCGCCGCGCACATCATTGAAGCCCTTATAGCGGAGAGTTCCCGTATAGTCGGCATGACCGGGTCTCACCAGATTATCGGGCATTTCGTGCTGAGGTGCGGAGGTGTCGGTATTCTGCAAGAATGCACAGAGGGGAGTTCCTGTAGTGCGGTCGTTGAAGATACCCGACATGATATGGGGCATGGAATTAACGGCAGGAGCACTGCCGCAGGAATATCTTCTTGCCATGAAGCGTGCAAGCGCCTCGGCATCAATATATTCTCCCGAGGGAAGATTGTCCACGGTAACGCCTATGGCAGGACCGTGAGCCTCACCGAACATGGAGACAGATATCCTATTATTCCAGAATGATGACATTTGCTTTACCTCCGAGCATATTGTAGTCGTCAAAGAAAGCAGGGTAAGACTTTTCCGCAGCCTCAGCTCCCGTGATGACCACCTCGCCGTCGATACGGGTAGCAGCAATGGCAGCTGCCATTACTATCCTGTGGTCCCCGAAGCTGTCAACTGTACCGCCGTGCATGGCACCTGTGGGGTGGATTATAAGACCGTCATCGGTTATCTCCACATTACCGCCGAGAGCATTGAGCATGGCGGCAGTGGTCTGAAGGCGGTCGCTTTCCTTGATCCTGAGTCGTTTAGCGTTATATATTACCGAATCGCCGCTGCCGAAGGCGCCCAGCACCGCAAGTATGGGTACAAGGTCCGGAATGTCCGAGCAGTCGGCACTGTAGTGTCCGATACTGCCATTATAACACATATCGCGTATAATTTCAAGGATTTTCTTGTCGCCCTGAACGCTGTTTTCGTTAAGGTTGCCCAGCTCCACCTGTGAACCGAGGGCGTTTGCCACACAGAAGAAAGCCGCCTGTGAGTAATCTCCCTCTATCCTCTCATCGTGGGGAGCATAGCTCTGACCGCCCTTTATGCGGAAACCGCGGTCTGTCTCCTCCGCGGAAACGCCGAATCTACGCAGGGTATCGATTGTTATATCCACATAGGGACGGGATTCAAGATGTGAGGTGAGGACTATCTCGGAGTCGCCCTCAAGAAGCGGCAGTGCAAAGAGAAGTCCCGTGATGAACTGTGAGGAAACGTCCCCCTCAATCTCGAAAATGCCGCTTTTAAGTCCGCCCGACACATTGAAGGGCATGGTGTTGTGATAGTCAAAGGCAACACCGTTTTTCCCCAGCTCCCTGATGAAAATGTCGATGGGACGCTGTGGGAGCCTTCCCCTGCCGCGGAATTCCGTATCGCTGCCCAGCGCAGCCGCTATTGGGATTATAAAGCGAAGTGTGGAACCGCTCTCGTTGCAGTCGATAACGCACTTCTCTGCCTTCCGGCTGCCGGAGCCTATAACGGTGATATCGCCGCCGTCTACGGTAAACTCGGCACCGAGGGCGGTCATGGCTCCGATAGTAGCCTCAATATCCTTTGACATGGTCACTCCGCTGAGGTGGGAAATTCCGTCTGCCAGTGCAGCGCAGATGATCGAACGGTGTGCGCAGCTCTTTGATGCAGGGACACTGAGCTTTCCGCGAAGCACCGAGGGTCTGATACTTACATCCATGTTCAGCCCTCCATAAGTCGGCAGAATTCGGTGAATGGCACCTTCACTATCTCGCCCTTGCCTATCTCATTGCAGATGATGTAATTTATGTCCTTCGCCTCATTTTTCTTGTCCTTGGAGCAGAAAGGCAGCAGCTCGCTCATGGGGATATGGCTTCCTGTGGGCAGCCTGTATGCCTCGCATACCTTTTTAAGCCTGTCAGAAAGCTGAGGTGCAAGCCGGTCGGTTATCATGCACATTCCTGCGGCAACTGCCTCTCCGTGAGCAATGCCCTTGTAGTTGTGCCAGCCCTCTAAGGCGTGTCCGAGAGTATGACCGAAATTGAGCACCATGCGCTCTCCCCTGTCGAACTCGTCGTGCTCGACCACTATACGCTTTATATCTATGCAGGCATAGACCATTTCGTCCATTATGTCGTCAACAGTATCAAGGTCCTTGGACTCCATGAGCTCAAAGAGCTTTTCGTCCCTTATCATGCCGTATTTTATGCACTCGCCCATGCCCTCTGCAAGGGTCTCGGGCTTGAGAGTTTTCAGTATGTCGCTGTCGCAAATGACCAGTGCAGGCTGCTTGAAAGCTCCCACAAGGTTCTTGCCCCCTGTAATGTCGATAGCGGTCTTGCCGCCCACAGATGAGTCCACCTGTGCAAGGAGAGTAGTGGGTATCTGCACGAACTCCACTCCCCTGAGGTAGGAAGCAGCGGCAAAGCCTGTGATATCGCCGACAACTCCGCCGCCGAGAGCTACGATGATGTCGCTTCTGGTGATATTGCTCTCACAGAGGAAATCGTATATCTTTCCCAGATTTTCAAGACACTTGGACTGCTCTCCGTTGGGAAAAACAAAAACGCTGCACTCAAAACCCGCAGCCTTCATTGAGTCAAGTGCAGTCTGAAGGTGGAGCTTTTCCACAATATCATCAGTGATGATGGCTGCCTTTCTCGACTTTGTTATCTCAGATATATATTCTCCGCAGTGAGCAAGCCCTCCGCGCTGTATCAGCACCTCATAGGGATGGCTCGTCCTTACGCATATCTTCTTCATTTTACCGACCTCCGATACTAAACAGACCGCCGTTTTCCACAGCGGTTCCTTTCAGAAAAATTATACCATAGAGGAGGTAAAATGTCAACGCTTTTCCACTCTAAAACTTTCATCCGGTAAATTTCGGTTCTTCATGTCATTTCCGCTGCCGACCGTTATTTTAATATCTAACTCAAAACGGCTTTCCCTGCGCTTCTCTTTGTGAATTTTCAACAACAAAAAATAACATTCCAAAACCACCATTGTATTATTCACACTATGTTCATAGAATGTTTATCATTATGGTCATTTCTTGTGCTATAATTATCATGTATAAGAATATAAATCTGATGCAGGCTTTCGCCTGTTCGGAGGGGATATGCATGAATACAAACGAGTATCTGACAGCTCTTGAAAAGTTTATAAGCGCAATGTACCTCATTCCCGATACACTTGCGCCTGATTCTTCCGAAGCTATGGAGGATCTGTGTTATGTTCTCAAAATAGGCAAGATCGATTTCATCGCCTATGACAATGAGGCTTCCGAGCATATGGGACTGTTCAGAAGCTATTGCTTTTACGACTGTGGGGGCAGTTGTGACGGCGATTACATCACAAGGCGTCTTATCACGCCAGACGATAATATTGCAGTATACAAGATCATCCACCGCGACGGCACTGACGAGTGGACAGAGCTTGACCGCGGCAGGATCGAGATCTTCATTTCTCTGCTCAGCACCTTCAACGCAAGGGGCAGGCTCCTGAAACTTACCCACAGGCTCACTTTCTTCGACAGTGAGCTGGATATGTACAATCTCCGTCAGTTCATGAAGACTGTCAGAGTGCTGTGCAAGGCTGAAAGGATCGACGAATTCACCGCCGTATACTTCAATCTGAAGCGCTTTTCCATCGTAAACCAGCAGATAGGCCGCGAAAACGGCACCCGTGTCATGAAAAAGTTCATCGGAATGATAGATGAGCTCCTTGACCATCAGAATGAGTTCGTATGCCGTATCGGCGGAGATAACTTCATTATTATCCTTGAGGATACTAAGCTTGAGCCCGTTCTGAAGCTGCTGAACGGCACGGGCATCACCATTGACGACAGCAGATCGGAGCGTATCTTTATCTCCGCTACTGTCGGAGTTTACGTCATCCCCGATATGGACAGCTTCGTTCTCCCCACGGATATTATGGACAGAGTAAGCATGGCTTTCCATATCGCCAAGTTAACTCAGGATGTGGTGTTCTTCGATGACGCTCTCCTAACAAGGAGCAAGCGCCATAACGATATCACTGCCAGCTTCCCAAAGGCTCTCGCCGATGAGGAGTTCCTTGTGTACTATCAGCCAAAGATCGCCCTTGACGGCAGAAATATCGCAGGTGCGGAGGCTCTCTCCCGCTGGTACCACAACGGCAGACTTATCTCTCCTGCGGATTTCATTCCCGTCCTCGAACAGGGAAGAGATATCTGCAAGCTTGACTTCTATGTCCTCGACAAAGTGTGCAGGGATATAAGAAGATGGCTGGATACAGGCAGAAAAGTCGTTAGGATATCCGTTAACCTGTCAAGAAGACATCTCTCGGATATGGACCTGCTGGACCGTATTGTGAAGATAATAGACAAGCATAATGTGCCCCACGAACTCATCGAGATCGAGCTTACCGAGACTACTACCGATGTGGAGTTCAAGGACCTGAAGCGTACCATCAGCGGCCTTCAACATACAGGCATCTCAACTTCGGTGGACGACTTCGGTATCGGTTACTCCTCCCTTAACCTCATAAAGGAGCTGCCGTGGAACGTGCTGAAGCTGGACAAGAGCCTGCTTCCCGATAATAACAATAACAATGACGAGCAGAAAGGCATCATGTTCAAGTACATCGTCGCCATGGCTCAGGAAATGGGACTGGAGTGCATCGCCGAGGGCGTTGAGACCAAGGAGCACGTTGAGCTCCTCACCTCAAACTCCTGCAAGCTGGCACAGGGCTATTACTTCGACAAGCCCCTCCCCGTTGAGGAGTTCGAGACCAGACTGGACGAAAACTACATCTACGATAAATAACAAACAGGCTGCCGTATATGGCAGCCTGAAATTTTAGTATTGACATTCAGTATTATTATGTGTTATAATTATAATAATGCGCCGGTGTGATGGAATTGGCAGACGTGCGAGACTCAAAATCTCGTGGTGGCAACACCGTGCGGGTTCGACCCCCGCCACCGGCACCAGCACAGTGCCTGTGCATACAACCATTTAAAACTAATCGTGGGCCCGTAGCTCAGTTGGGAGAGCGCTGCGTTCGCAACGCAGAGGCCGAGGGTTCGATCCCCTTCGGGTCCATTACAGTAATAAAGCCTGAGAGTATTATCGCTCTCAGGCTTTTTTCGTGACTATGTAACAAGCTCATTCACTGCTCGCCAAGTTCGTCGATAAGGTCGGAGTACTCGGGATTGGTCTTTCGCAGATTGTCAAGGGCTTCCCGTCTGTGCGCCAACAGCTTCTCATACAGCTTTGAATCGTGCTTTTTCAGCTCCTTATCAAAGCGTCGGTCGTGCTCACGCAGCATTTTCAGCGCCTTGGGGTCTTTTCTCCCGATGTTCCTCGCAAGCCGCAGCTTCCTCAGCTCTATGGCTTCCTCAATGTGCTCCTCGCTGATGTTGAGCTTCTCCGACAGCTCTTTCAGGTGGGACTCCAGATGCACAAGGAGCTCCTCGCGGTCAAGGTCTCCCATGCCCTTCCAGTTTTCGTCGGCATCGATTATCCCTGTGAGCTGCTCCTCGGCACTGCCGCTGCTGTTGATGTTTACAAGGAGCTTCTCCGCGTACTTTTCCATCTCCTCGTCCGCTGAGGCTCCGAACGCCCACTCAAACTCCAGACGCTCAAAGCTCCGCACGGGAAGCTTGTCGGCAGCTGTCTCACTGTCTTTTTCCGCTGCATAGGGAGCTGTGAAGCCTGCGTCAAGCAGCGCCGCAGGAATAGTCCGTCTGCAATGCCCCTCCTCCACCATGGAGCCAAGTCCGAGCCTGCGGAATCTGTCATTCAGAGTTCCGATATGTGATGCGAAATACAGCTTCACGCCTCTGTCCTCCAGCTGTTTCTTCAGCCCGGCTATCCTGTCGGCTGCGGTAATGTCTATATTGCAGATGGCTCCCGAATCCACCACGACTGCCTTTGTGTCGTCCTTCAGTGCCGCCTCGATGTCGGAGATGAATGTGCTGATATTGGCAAAGTAGAGATTTCCCGAAAATCTGTACAGCACAGCACCTTTCAGCGGATGGGCATAGGTGTTGCGCTCAAGGCTGTGAAAGCCCTCGTGCCCCTCGATAACTCCAAGAAAAGAACGCTTGGGATTGGCGACGTTGATGATAAGACTGATGAATGAAAGTATCACGCCTGTCATTACTCCGTAGACCGTGCCGAAAATAAGAACTCCGAAAAAGGCTCCGAAGAAAATGAACAGCTCCCTCTTATCCTGTTTGAAAAGGCGCTTCATCAGGTGAAACTCCACCGCTCCCAGAAGTGCCGATACTACTATGGCTGTCAGTATGGGTACGGGCAGATACCCGATAAAGCCTGTGCCGAAAAGCATTATCAGTATCATGGATAAGGACGCCGATATGGACATGAGCTGCGACTTTCCGCCGTACTGCTCGCCCATGGCGCTTCGCGATACGGAACCGTTCACGGGACAGCAGCCTGTCAGGGATGCCGCTATGTTGCCAAGTCCGTATACCATTATCTCGCGGGCGTTCTTCAGCTTGTAGCCGTTCTTTGCTGCATAACTGCTGGAGGCAAGAAGTGTCTCAGCCATTATCACTACGGCAACGGTGAGACTGGTGGTCAGCACCTGCGTAATGTCCCATCCGCTGAAATGCGGGAGCCGCCACGCAGGAAGTCCGCGCTCTACGTTTTCAAGGAGAGCAACACCGTGGCTCTCCGCAAAGCCCGTAAAGCCCAGAGCTGCTCCGCCTATCATAACGAAAACAGACATGGGCAGCTTCGGCATGAGCTTTTTCGAGATGAGCAGCACTGCCAGCGCTGCTCCGCCAAGTATTGCAGATGCGGCATTGAAGCTGTGAGCACAGGTCTCTGCTATGTGCTCCGCCAACTCCACTATCTCCCCTCTGCCGCTTGTGCCGCCCAGTATCTTGGGTATCTGCATGAAGATTATGGTGGCGGATATTCCGCTTATAAAGCCACCCATTACAGGTGTGGAAATGTAGGATACCACCCTGCCGGCTCTGAACAGTGCCATCAGCAGCAGCCATATCCCTACAAAAAAACTGATAACAGGAACGAGCCGCATCGCCTCGGCTGAACCGCTCTCTATACCGAGTGTGGCAAGAAAGGCTCCCACAAGAGCGGCAGGTGCCGCGTCAACGCCGAAGATGAACTGCTTTGAGGTGGAGAATAGTCCGAATATGAGTATGGGGAATACCGAGCCATACAAGCCGCAGACCGCAGGAAGCCCCGATACCTGAGCGTATCCCATGGAGATGGGGATGGACACAAGTGCTATGATGATGCCTGTGAATATATCCTTCGCTGCCGATGGGGCAGTAATGTCCTTTAGTTTCAATTTATCGCCTCCTGACTGAATAAGTATACCATATCCCGCTTTAAAATTCAACTATCGGACAATAAGGTATTTATATATCACTTTTGTGCTGAAAGCAATTGACACGGCTGTCTTCACTATGGTATAATATTCCCGTAATTTGTCACAGGAGGGAAAGCTCATGAAAATGGTCGAAATAGGCTACAATCACAGACATGGCAGAAGTTTCTGCATAGACAGACCAAACGGCACAGAAAGCTGGCTCATGCTCATAGTAAAGACCCCCGCACATTTCAGGATCAACGGCAAGGATATCCGCACAGGCGCTCATTCGTTCATCATATTCCGTCCCGATACCCCTCAATATTACTATCCTGCCAGTAACGAATACTTCGACGACTGGATGCACTTTTTCCCCGACGAGGACGAACAGAAGATGATGGAGGAGCTGAATATCCCACTCGACCGTCCCGTGGATATAACCGACATAACGGAAATGTCGGAAATGATACGCAGTATGTGCTTCGAGCACTACTCAACAAATACATTCAAGGAAAAAGCTATCGACCTGTACTATAAGCTCCTGATGTACAAGACCTCGGAAAAGCTCAGCAAAAAACGTACCTTCACCGACCGTCCCGAGGGTATCTACTCCGAGAAGCTCCTGTGGATACGCCAGTCCATTTACCGCTGGCCCGGCAGAGACTACTCCATCGACGATATGGCTAAGGAGCTCTCTCTCAGCCGCTCGCGCTTCCAGCACCTCTATACCGAGACCTTCGGCGTAAGCGTCAACAAGGACGTTATCACCAGCCGCCTCAATAAGGCTGCGGAGCTGCTGAGGACTACCGACCTCTCCGTCAAGGACGTGGGCGTCAATGTGGGAT
The DNA here is from genome assembly GCA_017519145.1 of Ruminococcus sp. Classification (GTDB taxonomy): domain Bacteria; phylum Bacillota; class Clostridia; order Oscillospirales; family Ruminococcaceae; genus Ruminococcus. The sequence continues at coordinate 331 of JAFWTA010000061.1, read as the reverse complement.
ACAGCAATACCTCCTATTTCGTAAAGCTTTTCGGAAGCTCCTACGGTCTCACACCCCTGCAGTTCAGACAGTCCGAAGATAAACGATAAAATCAAGCCCCCGAACAGATAAAAAAGATACCCTTATAAAAGTTTTGCCCCTGAGCATTTCAAAGCGCTCAGGGGCATTGTATTTTATACGATTGCAAAGCTAAATCAGAATTTAGCTTTGCTAAATTCTGATTTGAGTAAGTAGTAAGTAGAGAGTAGTGAGTAGAAGTTGACGCACTGAATAATACTACTCACTACTTACTACTCTCTACTCACTCGGAATTTAACACCTGCGGTGTTAA
>JAFWTA010000060.1 GCA_017519145.1 Ruminococcus sp. | reverse complement strand
CAAAACTTCAATAATATTTAGTCGGTGCTTATGGCAATGAGGTCACACCCGTTCCCATTCCGAACACGGAAGTTAAGCTCATTCACGTTGACGATACTTGGCTGGTGACGGCCCGGGAAACTAAATCAGTGCCGACACAAAGCAGCTCCATTAGTTTACTAATGGAGCTTTTTTAATAATGAAAACTCTCACTACAAATGAGGTGAAGAACTCATGAAAAATAAAACTGTTCTGCTGAAGCTGCTTCCGTTCATAATAATAGGAGTATTTTCGATGCTGAATGCATTTACGCTGTTTATGAACGGAGATGATTATCTCTGGTATTATTCCGAGGAGGATTCCGCACTGGACGTCTGGCGAACTCCAAACGGCAGACTTTTTTCCAATCAGATGACAATATGGCTCGTGAGGAGCTATTGGTTCAGGACTATGTTTATTGCAGTAACTTTTGCGGCGTTTCTGATAATGCTGGGAAAGCTTTTTGACTTTGAGAAACGTCTTGGCAGCGCCAAGTACTACATAGGGATGCTGCTGACGGTGACCATACCTGCTGCGACCTATGCGGAGACTATACGCTGGATATCGGCATATACCAATTATGTTGTGTCGGTAATGCTGCTGTTTATCTATCTGCTGTTCTTATTCAGGTGTATCGGTACCGATTACAGTCCCAAGGCGATCACAGCGGTATTTTTCCTGCCGCTGGCACTTTTGTCGGGGCTATGTGTCGAGCATATGACCATTTTCAATGCGCTGCTTTCAGCTGCTGTGGTCGTTCTTCTGCTGAAGCTGAAGAAAAAGGGCGTACTTCACTCTGCCGCATTTCTTGTTGGAGCGATAGTTTCATGTATTATAATGTTCAGTAATCACAGCTATTCTGACATCTATGAAAACGGTGATACCGTCGGAGACCGTTATTTTGAGCTGGGTTTTTCAAATATAATGCAGAACGCCTATTCCTTTGTGGTCATGCACTACACCAAGGACTCATGGGTCCTTTCACTGGCGATAGCCATTGGGTTCACTGTTTTCTACTTTAAGAAGGACTACGGCGATAAGAAGCCGAAGTATCTTGATATTTGTATGGTGATCTGTTGGCTTTACACGGGTTATTCCGTATTTGCGGTATGCTTCAGCGACTTGAAGGCAAACACTCCTGCAATGAGAATAGTTGCCATTGAGACAGCTTTTACCTTTATCTATGTTGTCGCGATAGCCTATCTTGTAAATGTATATCTCAGCAAAAACGGCAAAATAAGGGCGTACATCTATCTTGCGGGAACATTTCTGCTGACTGCGCCTTTCCTTTTGATAAGTCCTGTTACAGCGAGATGTTTCTTTGCAAATTATATTTTCCGCATACTTTTCTGCGGTGAGGTCATAGTGCCTGTATTACAAGACATCGCCTCTGCGAGGGCGGACAAGTTCCGCAGAGCTGCTTTTGCGGCGTGTTTTGCGGCACTATTTGTAGTTTCATATGAGTGTGCAGCCAACAAGTACTATAACGAACTTCGCTTTGAATTTGCCGCGGAGCAGCTTGAGGACGAAAAGAGCAGGAGCCTGCATATGATACTTCTTCCTTACACACAGTTTACCCATGACGACATAGCTGAGGGACTTGAGGAAGATGAATATGTGATCGGAGACATATCCTACAACAGATATATCCTGAGGTATTACGGTATTGATGCGGATAAGGCGCTGGAGCGCACTATCACATATATCGGCCCCTATGATTATTACCTTGAAAAAAGCGAATAATAAAGATCAGCCCCTGAGCGCAGAAAACGTTCAGGGGCTTTGTGTTTTGTGTATTCTGATGAACCGAAATTTAGCGCGTATGCTAAAATTGAGAATTAATGTGTTCGCTTCTCTCACAGTATTTAAATAACGCTGCAGAAAGAGACACCGCAGCTATTCACTGTTTATCGGAGCTGTGATAGATTATAGGGCGGAGCTGAATACCTTTCAGCGCTGCCTCCACAGCCTGCGGCAGCATGGAGAACTCCGCCACAAGTGAGGCAGGCTTGTTAACACAGTCGTCCTGCACCATAGGCACGAAGAAGTAATTCTTACGATTGAAAAGCTCACCGATATTCTTAGCCGAGCCCATGAGGGAGTCATTTGACGCTATGGCGAGCACCACCGGCTTACCGCTGCGGAGGTGGGACTTCACAGCCATAGTCACAGCGGTATCGGTAACAGAGGCGGCAAGCTTTGCGGCGGTGTTGGAGGTACAGGGCGCCACCACCATTATATCCGTCATATTCTTTGGACCGATGGGCTCTGCGGCGGCGATATCGGTTATGACCTCCCTGTGGGCTATTTCAGCCAGTCTGCGGCGGTTATCCTCGGCTGTGCCGAAGCGAGTGGACAGTGACGCCGCATTCTCCGACATAACGGGTATGAGCTCCGCGCCGTACTCTGCCAGTATCTCCGCCTGCTCGAAGCTTCTGCGGAAGGTGCAGAATGAGCCTGTTAAGGCGTAGCCTATGCGGAGCCCCTTGAAAGTATCACTCAACAGCTTCACCCCTTTCTGCAAGCACAGCGCTGACGGTCTCGGCGATTATCTCTCCGGCGGTAACGGGAGCGGTCTTGCCGGGGAGTCCAAGCGCCCACACCACACGGAGCCCCAGCTCTGAGGCGGCGTCGGGGTCAATGCCGCCGGGCTTTGAGGCAAGATCAATGAACAGGGTATCCCTGCGGAAACGGCTGAGTATATCCCTGTCGAGGATGACAGCGGGAACAGTGTTGAATACCAGTCCGTATCGTCCGTCAATGAGCTTCACGGGTACAGAGGATATACCGTGGAGCTTTGATTTAGCGGCACCGCGTTGGTCTCTTACGGCAGCTGTGACCCTTGCGCCGAAGCCCTTGAGTATCTCCGCAAGGGCTGTGCCTATCCTGCCCAGTCCAACAATGAGGACATCGAGACCGCTGAGGGTCACGGGAAGCTCCTCCAGAGCCAGCTGCACAGCGCCCTCGGCGGTGGGGACGGCGTTTTTCAGGTTCAGCTCCTCACGGAGGAGATAGTCGCATATAAAGCGCCCCTGCACAGCTTTTCTGAGCCTGTCATCAGCCTTGCCTGCGAAAACGCAGCCGTCTTCCGCAAGGAGCTCCGACACGGTCTCTGCGCTTATCTCGCCGCTGAAGCAGGGAGTGTAGATATTGCCTTTGTCGTCAAGAGGCGGAACGGGCAGCACCGCGCAGTCAAAGCTGCCCTTTTCAGAGGGAAGGGCGTCTGTCAGAGCGGAGTCCTCAGGGAAGAACTCCCTGTCGAAGCCCAGCACCCTCACATCGTATTCGCGGGCAAGGCGTTCAGCGCAGTAGAGCTGTCTTGTATCGCCGCCTGCGATAAGTATTCTATGTTTAGTCATAATGCTCTCCAATCTGCCATAAAAGGCATAAAGTGATTATCTCTAATCAGATTATTATATGAGACGGGAGCATATAATGACAATAATAAAAGTCCCTGAGTGCTCAGCTGAACGCTCAGGGACTGTGTGTTTATGGTATATGTGGGGATCAGTCGATGGGGTATACCCAGTTGAATGTATCCTCAACCTTGCCCCACTGGATACCTGTCATTGTATCGTAGAGCATCTGAGAGATCTTGCCGATCTTGTTGCCGTTGATCTCCATTACCTTGTCGCCCCACTTGAGGTGACCGACAGGAGAGATAACAGCAGCTGTACCTGTACCGAATACCTCGTCCAGCTTGCCGGCATCGTAAGCGTCAGCGATCTCCTGGATATCTATACGTCTTTCCTCGACCTCGAGACCCTTTGACTTGCATACCTCGATAGCGGACTTTCTTGTGATGCCGGGGAGGATAGAGCCCTGAAGCATAGGAGTAACTACCTTGCCGTCGATAACGAAGAAGATGTTCATAGCGCCGACTTCCTCGATGTACTTCTGCTCAACGCCGTCGAGCCAGAGTACCTGTGAGTAGTTCTGCTTGTGAGCCTCGTCCTGTCCGATAAGAGAAGCAGCGTAGTTGCCGCCTGTCTTAGCGAAGCCCATACCGCCTCTTACAGCGCGGACATATTTGCTCTCAACGTAGATATTAACGGGGTTGAGACCTGTCTCATAGTAAGCTCCCGAAGGAGAAAGGATTATGATAAAGAGGTAGTGCTCGCCGGGCTTAACTCCGAGAAAGGGGTCAACAGCGATGATGAAGGGTCTGATATAGAGTGACTCGCCGTCCTTTGAGGGGACCCAGTCCTTCTCGATCTTTACGAGCTCTGTCAGGCACTGCATACCAAGCTCAACGGGGAGCTCGGGGATAACAAGTCTTTCGTTGGACTTGTTGAGTCTCTTGAAGTTCTCCTCGGGGCGGAAGAGCTGTACCTTGCCGTCAGCAGTTCTGTAAGCCTTGAGTCCCTCGAAAACCTCCTGACCGTAGTGGAAGCACATAGCGGCAGGTGAGAGATCGATATTGCCGTAGGGCATGATCTCGGGATCGTGCCAGCCCTGACCCTCATCATAGGGCATTACCAGCATATAGTCTGTGAAGATGTGACCGAAGCCGAGCTTGTCGCCGGGCTGGGGCTTAGCCTTGAGAGTTTCTGCTTTTGTGAATTTGATTTCCATATTATTCAACCTTCTTCTTTAAATAATTACCTGTTAATCTGTTACCGAGAAGTAATTCTTCTCGTAAATGCGCTTGCAGACGAAAACTGTTACCACAGCGGCTGTAACAGCCAGAACCGAGGTGGAAAGTGAAGCTGCAAGGATGATCTTGCCTTTTTTACTCATAGGAACTACTCCTTCCGTCAGATCAAGAGAAATCTTTCAATAAATAATTATACCATACTCTTGAATTATTTTCCATAGGGGAGAGATAAAAATAATGCACAAATTCACCTGTTGAAATCTGTGAGGATTTTTACTCGTCAAAGGTCCTTACGCGGAGCTTAGCCCCCAGCTTATCGGCAAGCTTTTTTGAAGCCTCTATCTGCTCGGGAGGGATAACGTCAACAACGGACATGATTATCTCGGCTCTGCCAGCCTTTACGCAGTCCTTGGTGAATTTCTGGAGTCCCTCGAAAGCATTTGGGAACTTGGGTCTTGTGACCTTCATGTACTCCTCATCGGTGGGAGCATTAAGGCTTATGGAGATGCAGTCCAGAGCGTAGCACAGCTCCTTGGCGATGCTCCTGCCGTGGATAAGGTCTCCGAGACCGTTGGTGTTGAGTCTGAGTCTGGGGCAGTGCTCTCTGCTGCGGAGATAAGCGGCAGTTTCAAGGAGCACATCAAGGCGCTCGGTGGGCTCGCCGTAGCCGCAGAATACCACCTCGCGGAATTTTCTCAGGTCGCGCTTTCTGAGATCCGCCATTATCTCGTTCATATCGGGCTCATGCTCCAGCCACAGGGGGTCTGAGCCGTAAGCGCCGTCGGCGTGGTTGCGTATGCAGAAAGTGCAGGCGCAGGGGCACTTATTTGTCAGGTTGAGATAGAGATTATCCCCGACAACATAAGAAATAGTCATAGCTTTAGCCATTTTGTTCACCTTCATCAGTAGTATTGTCCTGTGGGCGGATACATTCATATATCCAGCCTGTTATCTTTACAGCGCCGTTCATGTCCAGCCCCGATATTACGGCAGCACCGTCTGTTATGGGAGCATTGACCGTAGCGCGGCTGATAATGTAATCGTTGTACCAGATAGAAATGACGCCGCCGTTATTAGCAGCCTCCTCGGTTTTCTGTGCGAAGATCTCCTTGCCCTCGTCATCGAAGAAGATATCCACCACATATGTGGAATCATCGGGCTGATCGGGAACTATCTCCATAGAGCAGTCGGTGATGTGGTCACTGGTGAGAAAGGGCTCTGCGGACTCGTCATCGCCCATGCGCAGGTATATCATCTTCTGCGGGAGAGTGGCGGTGGGTATCTCGGGAGCCTCTGTTGTGGTCACGGGAGCGGTGGTGGTCACAGCCGCTTCTTCAGCGTCGTTCTTGTCAAAGGGATTGCTGCATCCTGTGAGCAGCAGAGCAGCTGCCATAGCTGCAAAAGCCTTCTTATTCATCTCATATACCTCCTGTTATCTGATACATGGTATCAGTAATTTATCTCTTTAACGCTTACCTCATAGGGAAGCGGTGCAGAATCTATCTTCTTTGCCAGCTCAGCGGCGGTGGTAGTATCAAAATCGCCCGATATTATGCAATTGCCGTCGATTATTGCCGAGCTTACCACGGGAGCCGACAGCAGCTCGCCGTCGAACCATATAGAAACGGGAGTATCCGTACATGCAAGCTGACCGGTCACACTGCCGAACACAGCTGTGCCGTGATCGTTGAACTGTATGGAAACATAATCCCTCATACTTCCGTCAGTCTCAGCCATTATGACATTTTCAGCCTTTTTCTCCGCGGGCTCTTCATTCTTGGAACATGAAGCAGCGCTTGCCAGCATTAAGCAGGCAGCCGCCGCTAAGAGCTTTCTTTTCTTCATAGTTGTATTTCCGCTGTTATTCTATATAGATACGGGGAACTCTCTTGGAAATGCCGCAGACCACCTCATAGCCGATGGTGCCGTATATCTGAGCAAGGTCGTCGGCAGTAATGCGGTCACTGCCGTCGGTGCCGATGAGGGTGACTATATCCCCCGACTTAGCCTCGGGAACATCGGAAACGTCCATCATGAGCTGGTCCATGCAGACTCTGCCCACTATCCTGCATCTCTTGCCGTGGACGAGTATCTCTCCCTTTGAGCTGAGGAGACGTGAGTAGCCGTCAGCATAGCCGATAGTCACCGTAGCGATGCGCATTTCGCGGTCAGCCACGAATGTACGGCCGTAGCTTATGCAGTCGCCTGCCTTTACGGTCTTGACATGGGAGATGACAGCCTTCAGCTCCATAAGGGGCTCCAGACCCTCGGGAATGTCCAGACTTACATCGGGATGGAGACCGTAGAGTATGATACCTGCCCTTGAAAGGGTGCTGCGTGAGCTGTTGCGGTAGCAGGTGGCGGCACTGTTCATGAAGTGGAGGTGACGGAGCTTTATGCCCCTGCCTGCCAGAACATCGTAGGTGTCGGTGATGAACTTTTCCTGCTTGTCTGTATAAGCCACATTGTCGGGATCATCGCTGTCCGCAACGGCGAAGTGTGTATAAATGCCCTCCACCGAGAGCTTATCTATCTTGATCATTTCGGCGATCTCGTCAGCGCACTCCTCGGGAGTATCGTGCTTGAGACCTATCCTGCCCATGCCCGTGTCGATCTTGATATGACATCGGATAGGGGAGGGGGTATTCTTCACCAGCTCCTGAGCATATTCTGTGGAGACCACGCCCTGAATTATATTGTACATAGCGATCTCATGGGCATACTCGGGAGGAGTATAGCCGAGGATGAGTATATCCGCGTCGGGGGCGAACTTTCTTACAGCGATCGCCTCGTCGAGATTTGAGACAGCGAAGTATTTTATACCGCACTGCTCGGCGAGACAGCGGACGATGTGTTCGTCGCCGTGACCGTAGGCGTCAGCCTTGACCACAGCCATGATATCTGTGGTGGGGGAGTTGAGGCTGCGGATGATATCCACATTTTTTCTGAGCTGAGGAAGCGAGACTTCAGCCCATGCGCGTTTGAGATACGGCTTCATACCGTGATCGGTCCTTTCTTCAGACAGCTGCTGCGCATTTTTCGGGCGCGGTGCTGCCTTTATTTAAAATTTAATTACAAGTCAAAAAACTTCTTGAAATAAAGCGTGATGTATGTTATAATTTCAGTGTATGCACACAGCGGCAGTATTTTTCGGGAGAGCGAGGTGTTCCATGCTTTTCTCAATTGATTCGGGAGTCCCCGTGCTTCCGTGTGAAGAGATAGAAACGGACAAGGAAAAGACCATCTGCTTCACGGGACACCGTGAAAACAGCGTCATCCCTTACAGGGGAGAGCAGATATACTACGGTATAACTCTGCGCACAGTCCAGCTCATGCTTTTCCGATACATAGATATGGCTGTTGAGAGCGGCTACAGGAGCTTTATCAGCGGACTTGCCGCAGGTACGGACCTGTGGGCTGCCAAGTATATCCTTGGCAAGAAGCACTCTGACAGCAGTATACGTCTTATCGGCGTAATGCCCTATCTGAGACACGCCGAGCGGTTCAGCGACCGTTACAGGGAGCTGCTTGCGGACGTGGAAAGGGGAGCGGATATGCTCCTGACCACCAATACGGACCCCCTTGTGGTGTACGGCAAGAGCCGCAGCGAGGGTAATACCTCTCCCGACCTTTACAGGGTGCGGAACTATTACATGGTGGACAATGCAGCGGCGGTGATCTCCTACTTCAACGAGGGCTCGTACAAATCGGGCACCAGCCAGACGCTGAACTATGCAGTCCGACAGGGACTGAAGATACGGCGTTTCGGGCTTGAAGAAGCCTACGGAGTCATAGACGAATGCGGTCCCGATATCGAGAGCATACGCAGGAAACTGGTTTTCATGGAAAACGTGTTTGAACTGCCGTACTAATTATATCACATTATTTTGGGTAAATCAACCGTCGCGGAGAGATAAATCATTTTTTGAAATACTTCACCGCGAAACAGGCAGCGCGGGCTCCGCGCTGAAATAACAATTTTATGTTTATGTTAAAAGTTGAAAAAACAGCAGCTTTTTTCACGCGTTTATCACCGAAATACAGCCCTTTTCAACAGCCGCGGCTGCCTTTCCGGGAAGCTTGAACAGAAAATGGTGCTCTGCAAATTTGGCTATATACCGTCGTTTGCAAAGATGAGCAACGGGAGATCGGGACAAAACCCTCCCTGAACGCCTGTTCTATTTCAACAGACTGTTGAATTGTGTGTTTAAACATTCACAGCACATCCATTGGTGTTGAAAATGTGGAAAACTCTGTTGACAACCGCATTACCGCGGATAAGTTTTTAACCCACGGCTTTGGAAAAAATTTTTTTATTCATTCACAGCGGATATTTTACGGACAAGCGTTATACGAAAAGTTGATATCCCTCGCAAAATAATAAAAAATGTAAAAATGACAAGTTTCTGACAATGAAAACATGAAAGGAGCCACTAAAATGGCAAACAGAAAAAGCGGATCAATAGCAGTACCTTTTCTTGCGACTATCTTCATCGGACTTATCGTAGTCGGAGGCATAGCCGCAGGAATTTACAATTATTTCGGCTTCGGCAAGAAAGAGAAGCCTTCAGAGCCCATACCGAGGACCAGCGGAATGGTCACCGATGCCGACAACCACACCGTGCTTCTGGTGCTGGATGTTCCCGAAAGAAAGGCACCTCCCACATTTATCCTCATGCGTTCGCGCCCCATAAAGAAAGAGCTTGTGTTCATCGGTATACCCTCCAACTCCATCGCCCTTGTTGACGGCGGTCAGGAGAGCATACTGGGCAGCTACCAGAGCGGCGGCGCTGCTTCATCGGCAGAGTTCGTGGAGAAGGTGTTCGGCGTCGAGGTAGACAGGTATATGAAGTTCGATTCCGCTTCGTTCAGAAAGATAAGTGATATCTTCGGCGGAGTTACCTACGCCGTGAATGCTGATATAGCAGGCTTCAAGAACGACGGCAGCCAGCAGTACCTCAACAGCGAGCAGGTGGAGATGTTCGTCACCTACATGATGTTCGAGGGCGGCGAGTACGAGAGAAGCCTTATCTCGGCGGACGTACTCAAGTCCATGATAAATCAGGCTGACGGAAAGCGTATCGCAGACAGCTTCGACAGCAACTTCAACACCATCATCAATATGGTGGAGTCCGACATCAAGGCGTCAGACTACAAGGAGCACAAGACCGCTATCAAGAATATGTTCGAGAACGGTACTTCCATAGCAGTTGCCATGTCTGTTGACGGAACCAACGCAGGCGATGACTTTATCCCCAGCAGCGGCTTCATTGAGAACGTCAAGGATCAGTACTTCAAGGAGAAGTAATGACAGGAATATTTGATACTCATGCACATTACGCAGACAGCGCATTTGACGAGGACAGGGAGCAGGTACTGGAGGAGCTTCCCCGAAAGGGCGTGAAGCTTGTCATGCTGGCAGGCTCTTCGCTGGAGGACTCGGCAGCAAATGTTGAGCTGGCAAAGCGTTACAGCTATATCTACGCAGCGGCAGGAGTCCACCCCGAGAGCGTGGACGAGACTCCTGCGGACTACATTGACAGGCTGCGCAGTCTTATCGCCTCGCACCCAAAGGTGAAGGCGGTAGGCGAGATAGGTCTTGATTACCATTACGAAAACTATGACCGCGAAAAGCAGATACGCTTTTTCCGCGAGCAGCTTTCTCTTGCGGCTGAGCTGGATATGTCCGTCATAGTTCACAGCAGAAACGCCACAGAGGACACCGTGGACATACTGAAGGAGTTCCGTCCCCGGGGCGTGGTACACTGTTTCAGCGGCTCAGCGGAGACCGCAAAGGAGATACTGAAAACAGGTATGTACATCGGCTTTACGGGAGTCCTCACATTCAAGAACGCGAAGAAAGCGCTGAAGGCGCTGGCAGAGGTCCCCATGGAAAGGCTTCTCATGGAGACAGACTGCCCCTATATGGCGCCCGAGCCCCTGAGGGGAAGGCGCAGTGACAGCTCTATGATAGAGTTCACGGCGGCGAAGGCAGCCGGGGTCAAGGGCGTACCCGTTCAGGAGCTCATAGACATCACCTGCCGCAACGGCATGGCGATGTACGGCATAGAATAACGCACAGAAAGGAGGAAAACGGATGTATTACTGCTGCGGAGTAACAGAAAAAGGCGTGATGCCTCATAACGAGGATGCACTGCTCATCAAGGACAGCGTAATAGATTCGGGTTCCTCGGAGCAGACCATAGCACCGCCCTTTATCGCGGCGGTATCGGACGGAGTTTCGGGGGAGCGCTCCGGAGAGCTTGCCTCCAAGATGTGTCTGGAGCTGCTCCGCGATGTGGAGTACAGCGGCGACATGAAGCTTGACGAGGAGCTTCTCTCCATTCACCGCAGGCTTGCGGAGTACAGCGAGTCCGACCCCGAGATGCACAATATGCAGGCGACTCTCTGCGGCTTTGCCGTGGACGAGAGCAACAATATCCTCACCTTCAACGTGGGAGACTCGCGGCTTTACCGTTACCGCGGCGGACGCATAAGGCAGATATCACGCGACCAGTCACTTGTTCAGCTCCTTATCGACGAGGGAGCCATCACCCGTGAGGAGCGCAGGAAACACGTTCACAGGAACATAATCTTCCCTGTGTTCGGCAATGTGAAGTCCACGCCAAAGGTGGACACCGTAAGCATAGACGGCGGCATGGAGTACGGCGACCTGCTGCTGCTGTGTACCGACGGACTTTCCGACTATGTGTCGGCACTTGATATCGAGGAGATACTTGAGCTTCCGAAAAGTCTCAAGAGCAGGCTCCACCTCCTTGTGGACAAGGCACTTGAAAACGGCAGCAAGGACAACATAACTGTTATCGCCGTTGTGTACTATGAATAATGAAGAAGAACGGCAGAGCCGTTCTTTATTTTAAAGGAGATATACTATGACCATAAGGCGCTTTGATATGGAAAAAGACCTTCAAAGGCTTGAAAGCTATCTCAGGGACCGCTATTATGAGAACGGAAACATGACCTCATGGCTTCCGGAGCGGCTTCACGACCTGATATACAGAATGGACGTACAGTATATCGACTGCGGACTGCCGAGGTCTGCGGACTATATTTTTATGTGGGAGGACGGCGGCAGCATAGTCGGCTGCATACTTCCCGACGGCGACGCTGTCTACATGAGCATAAAGAAAGACTGTGAGAGCATTTTTGCTGATATGGTGAGCTATGCCGAGGAGAACTGCCTGCCCCTGTTTCAAAAGGACAAGGACGGCTCTGTGGACTTCCTTGTCATAGCAAACGACAGCCTTGCCTACAGAGGTGAGATACTCACGGAAATGGGCTATACAAAGCAGGCTGAGGAGGACTATGACAATTATGTATACCCTCAGACTGCGGCTGTGACGGTGGAGCTTCCCGAGGGGTATAAGCTCCTCTGCGGCAATGAGTATCCCGACGAGGCTCTGAAATGGAGCGCGCTCAATCTGGGCTTTCACCCCGAGCTTGAAGCCGAGGGGTACAGAAACGGCATGACCGCCTATGAGTCGCGGAAGAAGTCGTCCATGTACAGCGACAGCTTTGAAGTTATCGTAACCGACGAGGAAACAGCCGATGAGAACAATGTGTGTGCGTATTGCTTCGTCTATGTGGATACTGAGACAAAGACTGCCCTCATCGAGCCTGTGAGCACAAGGGAAAAATACAGGCACAAGGGACTGGGCACGGCGCTTATGCACGGAGCGATACTGAAGTGCAGGGAAAAGGGCATCTTGAAATGCTATGTGAATTCCTATGGCTGGCGCAGGAAATTCTACAATGCGGCAGGCTTCATTACCGAGGACTCCGTAGGCTTCTGGCATAAAAAGCTTTATTGAAATGTTGCGCGGAGGTAACGTTATCAATAAGTGAGCCGGATTTGTCCTGCCATTTTTTTGCGGCATTTGACGAATATTTAACAAGAGGCAAAAAAATCATTTTTTTATATTGACTTATGGGGGACAAAGGAGTATAATTTATATTGTATGGCAAATACTACCTATTTTATATATCAAACTTGGAGGTTTTTAAAATGAGCAGAGTTTACAACTTCAGTGCAGGTCCTGCAGTACTTCCCGAGGAAGTGCTCAAGGAATGTGCAGATGAAATGATGGATTACAAGGGATGCGGAATGTCCGTAATGGAGATGTCTCACCGTTCAAAGGTATACGATGAGATCATCAAGGAAGCAGAGAAGGATCTCCGCGACCTCATGAACATCCCCGACAACTACAAGGTTATCTTCGTACAGGGCGGCGCTTCACTGGTATTCGCAGGCGTTCCCATGAACCTGATGAAGAAGGGCAAGGCTGCTTACATCATCACAGGTCAGTGGGCTAAGAAGGCTGCACAGGAAGCTGAAAAGTACGGCGAAGTAGTAAGAGTAGCTTCATCTGCTGACAAGACATTCTCATATATCCCCGACTGCTCAGATCTTGATATACCCGACGATGTAGACTACGTTTACATCTGCGAGAACAACACAATCTACGGAACAAAGTTCTGGGAGCTCCCCAACACAAAGGGTCACGAGCTCGTAGCTGACGTAAGCTCATGCTTCCTCTCAGAGCCTGTTGACGTAACAAAGTACGGCGTTATCTACGGCGGCGTTCAGAAGAACGTAGGCCCCTCAGGCGTACAGATCATCATCGTTCGTGAGGACCTCATCGCTGACGGCCCCGCACTCAAGTGCACACCTACAATGATGGACTGGAAGATCCAGTCTGACAACGAGTCTCTCTACAACACACCTCCCTGCTACGGCATCTATGTATGCGGCAAGGTATTCAAGTGGATCAAGAAGATGGGCGGACTCGAGGCAATGAAGGCTCACAATGAGAAGAAGGCAAAGATCCTTTATGATTTCCTCGACAGCAGCAAGATGTTCAAGGGCACAGTTGAGAAGAAGGATCGCTCACTCATGAACGTTCCCTTCATCACAGGCAATGAGGAGCTTGACAAGAAGTTCGTTGCAGAGTCAAAGGCAGCAGGCTTCGAGAACCTCAAGGGCCACAGAACAGTAGGCGGTATGAGAGCTTCCATCTACAACGCAATGCCTATCGAGGGCGTTGAGAAGCTTGTAGCCTTCATGAAGAAGTTCGAGGAAGAAAATTCCTGATCGGATAAACTAAAATATCATACTTGAAAAGAGGTTTACAGAAATGTACAATATCCAGACATTAAACAAGATCTCAGCAGTCGGAACAGATGTATTTGACAAGAGCAAGTATGCTGTTGCCGAGGAAATTGCAAACCCCGATGCAATAATGGTACGTTCCGCAAAGATGCACGATATGCAGTTCGGCGACAACCTTCTCGCAATTGCCCGTGCAGGTGCAGGCGTAAACAATATCCCTGTTGAGCGCTGCGCACAGGAGGGTATCTGCGTATTCAATACTCCCGGTGCTAACTCAAACGCAGTTAAGGAGCTTGCAGTATGCGCACTTCTCCTTGCTTCAAGAAAGATCGTTGAGGCAGCTTCATGGGCAGCTTCACTGAAGGGCACACCCGACGCTCCCAAGACAGTTGAGGGCGGCAAGTCCAAGTTTGCAGGTCCCGAGATCGCAGGCAAGACACTTGGTATCATAGGTCTGGGCGCTATCGGCGGTAAGATCGCAAACGCAGCAGAGGCTCTGGGCATGAAGGTCATCGGCTACGATCCCTACATCTCCATCGGAGCAGCTCTCCACCTCGATCCTACAGTAAAGATCGTTTCCGATATCAACGAGATCTACGCAAACAGCGACTACATCACAATTCATATGCCCTACACTCCTCAGACAAAGAACACCATCGATGCTGAGCAGATCGCAATGATGAAGGACGGCGTTCGTCTTATCAACCTCGCAAGAGGCGAGCTCATCAACAGCGAGGCAGTAGTAAAGGCTATCGCTGACGGCAAGGTAGCAAAGTACGTTACAGACTTTGCTGATGACGTAGTTCTCGGCGTTGATAACGTTATCGTTCTTCCTCACCTTGGTGCTTCCACACCCGAGAGCGAGGACAACTGTGCAGTAATGGCAGCTGAGGAGCTCATCGAGTACCTTGAGAACGGAAACATCAAGAACTCCGTAAACCTCCCCAACGCATCAATGAACGCAGTCGGCACAAAGATCTGCATCATCCACAAGAACGTACCCACAACTATTGCTTCCATCACAACAGCAGTAGGCAATGAGGGACTCAATATCGAGAACATGGTAAACGCAAGCAAGAAGGACTTTGCTTACACAATGCTCGATATCATCGGTGATGTACCTCCCACAGTAGAGGGCAAGATCAACGCAGTAGACGGCGTTATCAGAGTAAGGATCATCAAGTAATATATAATGATATAAGAAAGCCCCTGAGAGTTTGCGGACACTCAGGGGCTTTGTATTTATTTGGCTAACAGCTAAAAGCTAACGGCTTCGGAGCAGCTGCCTTACTCCTTGTCGTCATCAATGAATTCAAGGATATCTCCGGGCTGGCACTGAAGCACCTTGCAGATGGCATTGAGGGTGGAGAAGCGTATAGCGCTTACCTTTCCCGTTTTCAGCTTGGAGAGGTTCACGTTGCTGACGCCAACGCGGTCGCTGAGCTCGTTAAGGCTCATTTTTCTGTCCGCCATAACGCGGTCAAGTCTGAGGATTATCGACATATTCCCACCTCACAGTGTCTCGTCGGACTCGCGCTGGAGCTTTGCGCCGTAGTTGAATACGCTGATGAACAGCAGAACTATGAGCACGAAGATGACTGTTGTGATACCGCCAAGATTTCCCACTATAAGCTTGTATAGTGCCCATGGGATAAGCGAAAAACCGAATGACTTCATCTTTTTCAGCACATTGTCCTCAAAGGGCGAGTCGCAGGTTTCCAGTGCCTTTGCAAGTTTCTTGCCGAATATGACGATGATACTGAGTATCAGCAGGGATAAAGCTATCAGCGCCATTGCGCCTGCTGCCACCAGCTTCAGCTCGGTTCCCGTCAGCTTGTCCAGCAGGAAGCTTATGTCATAGACCTTGTTGTTGTCCTCGTCCCTGTTCTCGGTAACGGAGTATTTCAGCTGTCTGCCTTCCTTGCCGACTTCCACGTCTTCCTCATTTATTACGATGAACTTTTCGGGCAGCTCATGGCTGACGGTCACGCTGCCTTTGAAATCGCCCTTGAGAGCCACTGCGTCCTTAGGCAGTGTACAGAAATATATTGACATCACTATGCAGGTCACCATGCCGATGATGAGTGCGGTGAGAGCTATATTCAGCATTATCCTGCTGACCTTGCCCAGTGTATTGACTTTCTGTACGTTCTTGTCCTTGTTTGATACTATTGTCTTCTCCATTTATAATCCCTCCTTATAATGTCTCGTCGGACTCGGTCTGGAGCAGGTTTCCGTAGCGCAGTATCTCACCGAAGAAGAAACACAGTGCTGCGTTGAATATCGAGCCTGGGCCGATAATACTTATTTTGGCAAAGCCAAGATACATTCCAACGATTATCGACGGCAGGACTGCATTTATTAGGAACAGCAGTGCTATTATGCGGATAGCGGTGATATTGCCCTTAGTAAAAGGTCTGGCGCTTTTGGCTATCCTGTAGAAAATGACAGCTGCTATAATAAGTATGACGGAGCATATGATGTTTGATAAAGCTGTCTTTAGCATCATCTTTTTGGCAAAGTCGTCGGATATTCTTTCTGTATCTGATAAAAGCTGATAAAAGCCTGCACAGGCTGTCAGGGCAGCGTCGATCAAAGATATAACCATTATGGCGAGACTGCTCTCTTTTATTTTTGCTTCTGCGTTTGATTTGCTCATTGTTAAGCCTCCTTATAATGTTTCGTCGGATTCTTTCTGTAAAAATGTTCCATAGCGGAAAACCAGCGAAAATGCGTAGAGAACTATGCCTGCAAGCCAGAGCACACCAATATTAACAGTTTCCTCTATAATAAAGAATAAGTATGTTCTGAGCAGCTCGAATACAATGCAGCTTACTCCGAGATTTTTTATAGCCCTGCTTACCTTTTCATTGAACGGGGAGCTGCCCTTGCTCATTCCGAAAAGCAGTTGCAGACCTGCAACGATGATTATCACCAGCGATGTCACAAGTGCGATATCGCAGGGAAAAGCAGTAAGTACTTTCCAAAGAGAAGGATCTTTCATTACCTCCTCGCCGCTTTCATAGGCGTTCATGCCGCTTAAAAAGTCCCGCTTAGCTTCGGGAAAGAAATTATATGCCGCAAGTACGATATATGCGATAACGCTGACTACTGAAATTCTACTGAGTATCCTGAGTTTTGAAAGCATTTTTTCGTTATTCATAGTATTCTCCTTATAATGTCTCATCTGACTCTTTCTGTAGCTTTGCACCATAGCGGAAAACTACGGAAAACGCATAAAGCACCAGTCCCGCCAGCCAGAACAGCTCCGGCTCGATTTTTCCCGAGCCTATAAAGACCAGAGCATTGCAGGCTATCTCCATAACGATGAAGTAAATTCCCAGATCGCGGACGCGGTTTGCAGTCTTTTTGGTAAAGGGCGTCCTCCCCTTGCTGAGATATGACATGATCTTCATGGCGGAGATGAACGCGCCCACCACGCCGACCACGAGGAAGAATATGGCGGCAATGGAAAGTATGCCTTTCCATAGGGGCATATCGTTGATGTCCATATCCACATTGTGTCGTTTTACGTTGTCGGGCCAGATGTCGCAGCAGTTAAGTATGCAGTAAAAAAACATTGCATAGAAAGTAAACCTGCTGAGCTTTTTTATCTTTTTTGTAAGCTTCTCCTTATCCATAGCGCCCTCCTTACAGTGTCTCATCGGACTCCTGCTGTAATATAGTTCCGTAGCGGAATATCAGCGAGAATGCACATAACACCAGTCCTGCCAGCCACAGCATACCGATGTGTACGGTGTCGAGGGTGACGAACATGAGGAACGTTCTTACTATCTCGAACACGATACAGCTGACTCCCAGATTTTTGATGGACTTGCTTACCCTTTCGTTGAAAGGTGAATTGCCCTTGCTGAGCCTGAAAAGCAGCTGAAGTCCCGCAGCGATAATGATTATCAGAGTTGCTGCAAAGGCGATACCGCAGGGAACAGCAGTGAGAATCTTCCACACGGGCATTTCGTCAGCGGCAGCCGCGCTTTCGTCGTATGAGTTCCAGCCGTCCATGAAGCCGCTTATCGCATCGGGCAGGTAGCGGTAAGCCATAAGAGCGATATAGGCGATGACGCCGACTACTGATATTCTGCTGATGACTTTGAGTTTTGAGATCATTTTTTCGTTATTCATAATAATTACTCCTTTTTGAACAGTGTAGTTCCTTTCGGAGGCGTCCCCCCTTCTGTGACTATATCATACCACGGGTATTAATGTTTGTCAATGTATTTTTAATGTTTATCGTTAATTATTGTATGTTTGCATATAAACGGCAGTCTTTGGAGCGGCAGCCTTTGTACAGTTTATACGATAAAAATTTATCGTTTATCGTTAAATCGTGTCTGTCCTGCACATTATTTGCGGACAGCGGCGAGCCATTGTTAACATCAGCTTTCACACCGCGACCCTTGCTGTTAATTCGATTATGTGTTGTAAGCGGCGAGCCGCCGCCCATGTTTCCGCGGCATAGCTATTGTCAATATCAGGTTTTACACCGCGCATCTTGCTATTGATCTGATTTTATGTTATAATATAGTAAATCATAATTTAGCGCGTATGCGCTAAGTTGATAGTTGAAAGTTGAAAGTTGAGAGTTAATGTGTTCGCTTCGCTCACAGTATTTAAATATTGTCGCCGCAGGCGACTCCACAACTTTCAACTCTAAACTCTAAACTCTCAACTCTAAACTTAAATCATAATTTTGCTACCCTAAATTATGCTCTATCACAGGAGGTTTTTCTATGAAAATGACTTTTATCGGCGCTACCCATGAGGTCACGGGCAGCTGCACATATATAGAAGCCTGCGGCAAGAAGTTCCTCATCGACTTCGGTATGCAGCAGGGAGAGGACATATATGAGAATGTACAGGTGCCTGTTGCGCCTGCCAATATCGACTTTGTGCTCCTTACCCACGCACACATCGACCATTCGGGACTTCTTCCTCTCCTCTATGCAGGCGGATTCAAGGGGGAGATACACGCCACCGAGGCTACATCGAACCTGTGCAGCGTAATGCTCCGCGACAGTGCCCACATACAGGAGTTTGAAGCAGAATGGCGCAGCAGAAAGGCTGCCAGACGAGGCGAGGAGCCTTACCAGCCCCTCTACACCATGGACGATGCGATCGGAGCCATCGAGCTTTTCATCCCTCATAAATATGATACCGAGGTGGAGATAGCTGAGGGCATAAAGGTGCTGTTCCGTGATGCAGGACATCTTCTCGGCTCATCAAGCATACTCCTCACCCTCACAGAGGACGGCGTCACCAAGACCATTGCATTCTCGGGCGACATCGGCAACACCGAGCAGCCCCTTATCCGCGACCCTCAGTTCGTCGAGGCTGCGGACTACGTTATGATAGAGTCCACCTACGGAAACCGCGTACACGACCGCCCCACCGACTATACATCCTCTCTTGCGAAGGTGCTTCAGGAGACCTTTGACCGCGGCGGCAGCGTTATAATCCCCTCGTTTGCCGTGGGCAGAACGCAGGAAATGCTCTATTTCATAAGGCATATCAAGTCCGAGGGACTTGTAAAGGGCCACGACGGCTTCCCCGTATATGTGGACAGTCCCCTTGCCAATGAGGCGACGGATATATTCATCAGCAACCGCGAGAGCTGCTACGATGAGGAAGCTCTTTCCTTTGTCCGCAAGGGAATAAATCCCATAGCCTTTGAGGGACTTATCCGCACGGTCACCAGCAACGACTCCGTTGCCATCAACAGTGATGACCGTCCCAAGGTAATAATCTCAGCAAGCGGAATGTGCGAGGCAGGACGTATCAAGCATCACCTCAAGCACAACCTCTGGAAGAAGCAGAACACCATACTTTTCGTAGGATATCAGGCGGGCAACACTCTGGGAAGAGCGCTGATAGACGGTGCCAAGAGGGTAAAGCTCTTCGGCGAGACCGTAAAGGTAGCTGCCCGTATCACACAGCTCCCGGGTATCAGCGGACACGCAGACGTCAACGGACTGCTTGCATGGGCAAAGGCAGTTTCGGGCGTAAAGCGCTTTTTCGTAAACCACGGCGAGGCAAGCTCCTCCGAGAGCTTTGCACAGAGGCTCCGTGACGAGCTGGGAGCAGAGGTCTATGTTCCTTACAGCGGAGCCGAGTTCGACATCGCCGAGAACGTCATAACCATAGATGCCGAGCCCATACCGATACTCAAGAAGAAAAACACTGCCAATTACAGCGTCGCCTACAGCGACCTTCTGGCGGCTTCGGAGCGCCTCTCCGCACTCATCAAGGACTCTGACGGAAGGACCAATGCAGATATGCGTCAGCTTACCGAGGCTATCCATAAACTGTGTGATGACTGGAAATTATGAGAAGAATATGCCCTAAATGCGGCAGCGAAATACCCGAGGGAGAGCTCAGCTGCCCCGTATGCAGGGAAATAGCTGAGCTTGATAAGAAAAACCGCAGAAAGATGGGCATGGCAGTATATGCAGCAGTAGTTGCTGCGTCGGCAGTATTTGCAGCTCTGCTGCTGACAAGCGGTATCAGGGACTTTTCTGTTGAGCTGGAAAACGCACGGCACCCCATATACATCCCCGATTTCATATTCAGGTACCTGCTGCTGCCGACGGCATTTGCCATATTCACGGTGCTGATAGTGCTGTTCGACCGCTCGCCCTATCTCGGCATACTTCCCGTAACGGGCATGGCGGCGGAGGGAGTACAGTTTCTGGCGAACACCCGCGATAATATCTACGCTTTTCCGCAGAAGGACGGATATTTCTTCGGCACAGTGGCGATGGACTTTTTTTCCGCAGTGCTTGTAGTTCTGCTGCTCATATTCATGTTCAGGCTCACGCGGCGCGACTACAACATAAATCAGAGCAGATGGCTCATCGTAGCCGCATTTGTGCCTGTATTCGCAAGGATACTGCTGAATATATGCCTGATGGATCCTATGGATGACTATAAGTTTGCAGGCGGCATATCCGAATGGGCGGATCAGACAAAGATGTACCTGCTTTTCGGAGCAGCCCTTGTGAACGTCAAGAAGCGCAGTCTTTTAAGCAAGAAGTAAACCATTATTTGACCTGTAAAGGAGGAAGCTTTATTGGAGCTCGATAAAAATACCGACAGGGTGCTGGAGGAGCTTGAAAAAAGCGGCTTTGAAGCCTATATGGTAGGCGGCTGTGTCCGCGACCGTATAATGGGCAGGGATATACACGACACCGATATCACTACCAATGCCCTTCCCGAGCAGATAATGGAAGTTTTCAGCGGATACAGAGTCATACCCACAGGTATAAAGCACGGCACCGTCACCGTTATCTGCGGCGATGTGCCCTATGAGATAACCACATACAGGATAGACGGTGAGTATACAGACCACCGCCGTCCCGACAGCGTGGAGTTCACCTCGGATATAGCCGAGGATCTTGCGCGCCGCGATTTCACCGTGAACGCCATAGCTATGGACAGGCACGGAAATATCGTTGACCCCTTCGGCGGCAGGGAGGATATCGAAAGAAAGCTCATCCGCTGTGTAGGCGCTCCCGAGCAGAGGTTTGCGGAGGACGCTCTCCGCATAATTCGCGCCATACGCTTTTCCTCTCAGCTGGGCTTCAGGATAGACATAAGGACAGCAAGAGCCATCTACGATATGAACTCACAGCTCAGCGATATCTCCCGTGAGCGCATAAGAGAGGAGCTTGACAAGACTATCTGCGGCAGGAATGCGGTTGAGGTGCTTATGGAGTACAGCAACGTCATCATCTCCGTGATACCCGAGTTCAAGCCCTGTATCGGTCTGGACCAGCGTTCACCCTATCATAAGTACAACGTCTGGGAGCACATGATACGCGCCATGGCTGCGGCTCCGCAGGATGACCTGCTTCTGCGCAGGACGCTGTTTTTCCACGATATCGGCAAGCCCCCCTGCATGAAGCTTGACGAGACAGGCAGGGGACATTTCAAGCAGCACGACCGCGTGGGAGCGGAAATGACCGAGAAAATAATGAAGCGGCTCCGTTATGACAAACGCACTATCGCCGACACAGTTAAGCTCATCGCCTATCACAGCAAGAAGCTGAAAAACAGGACGGACGTAAAGAAGATGCTGTCCGTAATGGGCGACAAGCTTTTCTTCAGGCTCATGGAACTGAAAAAATGCGACAACTCCGCGAAAAATCCGTTTGTAGCAGACGAGAACCACGTTTTTGACAGCTATATGGAAATGGCACGGGAAATGATAGCAAACAACGAATGCCGCAGTATAAAGGGACTTGCCGTAAAAGGCACAGACCTCATGGCTCTCGGGATCGAGGGCGAGGAGATAGGAACGATCCTTGAAGAAATATTACAGCTTGTTATGGAGGAGCGCCTTACCAATGAAAAACGCGCCCTCACGGAATATATCAGACAGAGGTGCAGCAGATGAAAGGACGCATACATTCAACGGAGAGCTTCGGAACGGTAGACGGACCCGGAGTCCGCTTCGTGGTATTCTTTCAGGGCTGTCCGCTGAGGTGTAAATACTGCCACAATCCCGATACATGGGACTTTTCTGGGGGCAGAGAGGTAACGGCAGAGGAGCTCATGAAGGAGTACGACTCATATAAGGAGTTCCTGAAGTCTGGAGGCATAACCGCAACAGGCGGCGAGCCGCTGGCACAGCCCGAGTTTCTTGCGGAGCTGTTCGCCCTTGCAAAGAGCAAAGGGGTACACACCTGTCTTGACACCTCCGCAGGGGTATATGACCCTGCCCACCATGAAAAGATAGACGAAGCCCTGAAGTACACCGACCTTGTCATGCTTGACATAAAGCACATAGATGACGAGGAGCACAAGCGGCTGACAGGCAAGGGAAACCGCAATATACTTGCCTTTGCGGAGCATATCCGCGATATGGGCATACCGGTGTGGATACGCCATGTGGTAGTGCCGGGCATCACCGATAAGTACGAGGAGCTTTTTGCGCTGGGGGAGTTTCTCTCCACTCTCAGCAATATCAAGGCTCTGGACGTACTGCCCTATCATGATATGGCTAAGCCGAAATACGCCGAGCTGGGGCTTGAATATCCCTTGGGGGATACCCCTCCCCTTACCAAGGAGGAAGCCATCAGGGCGCGTGACATCATAATGGACGGCATAAAGTCGGGACTCCGCAAACAGAAGTGAATAAACGCAGACCTCCGTAACCGAGCGGAGGTCTTTTTCATATAATGATACTGACAAAACGGCGTACCGTATGCCGAAAAGCGGTGGAGGAGAGATATGTGCGGAATTGCAGGAGCTGTCAGCTTCATTGAGGATATGCGCGAGGACATGAAGATATACGAAAAAATGCAGCACGCCCTGCTGCGGAGGGGACCCGACCAGCGGGGCATGGTGCTGAAGCGGCAGGCAGCCCTTATCCATACGCGGCTGGCTGTTATTGACATCGACGGCGGCAGACAGCCCATGAGCTTCGGGCGGTACACCATAGTCTACAACGGTGAGCTGTACAACACTGAGGAGCTTCGCCGTGAGCTTGCAGGCGACTTTGATTTAACCACCCGTTCCGACACCGAGGTAGTTCTGAAAAGCTACATAAAATGGGGAAGCACCTGCGTTGACAGGTTCAACGGCATATTCGCCCTTGCGGTCTGGGACGAGGAGGAGCACCGCCTGTTCCTTGCACGGGACAGGATAGGCGTGAAGCCCCTGTTTTACTATGATACGGGAACACGGCTCATCTTCGCCTCGGAGCTGCCCTCCCTGCTGGAGCATCCTCTCGTTCCCCATGAGATAGATGCAGAGGGGGCGGCGGAGCTTCTTCTCATGGCGCCGGGACGGACAATGGGCTGCGGTGTTATCCGCGGCGTAAAGGAGGTAAAGCCGGGCTGGTGCGGATACTACACCGCTGAGGGGCTGGAGCTTTGGGAGTACTGGCGGCTGAGGGCATACGAGCTCCACGAGAGCTTTGAGGACACTGCCGAGCACGTCCGCGAGCTGGTTCTGGACTCCATAAGGCGTCAGCTTGTGTCGGATGTGCCTGTGTGTACCTTTCTTTCGGGAGGACTTGACTCCAGCCTCATCTCCTCCGTGGCGGCAGCGGAGCTGAAAAAGCAGGGCAGGCAGCTCACCACCCTGTCCGTGGACTACCGCAACAATGAGAGGTACTTCCGCAGCAGCCATTTCCAGCCCGACAGCGACCCCGAGTACATTGCCTGCATGGCTGAATATCTCGGCACCGACCACCATAACATCGTCCTTGACACTGCCGACCTTGCAAAGGCTCTTGATGATGCGGTGGAAGCGCGCGGACTTCCGGGCATGGCAGACGTGGACTCATCCATGCTGCTGTTCTGCCGCGAGATAAAAAAATACGGCACAGTCGCCCTTTCGGGAGAGTGTGCCGACGAGATATTCGGGGGCTATCCGTGGTACAGGGACGAGGATATCCGCATGACCGACGGATTTCCGTGGGCGCAGAGCACAGCCTGCCGCAGCCGCTTCCTCTGCGACAGGTATGCACGGGAGATAGACGCCGGGGACTATGTCTACTCTGCCTACCGAAGGACAGCGGACTACGCCATGAAGCTGCCCGATGACAGTCCCCTTGAGTACCGCATGAGGGAGATGACCCAGCTGAATTTCCACTGGTTCATGCAGACTCTCCTTGACCGCAAGGACAGGATGTCCATGTACAGCGGACTGGAGGTCAGGGTGCCTTTCTGCGATTACCGCATAGCAGAGTATCTGTACAACGTGCCGTGGGAGTACAAGGACTACAAGGGCAGGGAAAAGGGGCTTCTCCGTGAAGCCATGAAGGAATGGCTGCCCGAGAAGGTGCTGTGGCGGAAAAAGAGCCCCTACCCCAAGACCCACGACCCTGTATTTCTGGACATTGTGACGGCGAAGCTGCGGAGCGTACTTGACAGCGGCGGACGGCTCACAGAGCTTGTGAAGCGTGAGGAGCTTGAGCGTCTCCTGCGCCATGAGTACAATGTGCAGTGGTACGGTCAGCTCATGAACCTGCCTCAGACCATAGCCTATTTCTTACAGCTGAACTACTGGCTGGAGCGCTTTGACATAAAGCCGGTCTGATAATGCGTAAATACGGAGCAGGCTGAAAAAACGGGCGGAAATCATCCGCCCGCAATAACTATTCTGTTTACTGACCGCCGCCGACTTCTCTGATATCGTAGCTGAGCTCAAAGGCATCGTCGTCGCATTCGCTGTAAAAGCTGCTTACGATACGGCTTGCCACCAGATGTCCGCCGCTGTCATCGGCACCGATAAGGAGCACTATCACGCTGTCGTCACCGCAGACCGAAGCCATATCACCTCTGCGGAGGCAGAGCCTTACCGCTTCGGAAAGGGTGTGCATGACCTTATGGCGGGCGGCAGAGGAGCGGCTATTGCCGCAGGAGACCGACATGACCAGCATCTGAGCTGACTTTCCCGTTCTTTCCAGTATCCTCATGACGAAGCGGAAAATGTTGGCGAAGTCCTTGGAGCGGACGCAGAAAGCGCCCGTATCGCGGTCTCTCATGGCGAGAAGCTTTTCAAAGGACACCTCGCTGTCGGAGTCCTCACGGGGAGGGAGAGCGTTCAGTGCCCTGACCCTTCTCAGGAGCAGCTGACCGCAGAGGGGGAGACGGATTATATCGTCGAAGCCCATGGCAAGGAGTATCTCCTGATTTTCGCCGCTTGTGTCCGGGGTGACAGCGGCGGCAGGGACGAGCCTCAGCCTTTCCGAGCTGCGGATACTGCTGATGACGGAGCCTATGGAGCCGCTGCAATACTCCTCGGAAACGAGGATTATATCACAGTCGGGGAGAGCTGCCGCATCGGCAGCCAGAACGCACTCGAAGGCTTCTCCGATAGACTCCTCCCAGAAACGGGAATTATTAACACTGTCAATGATACCTGCGACCATAGCACAGCCTCCGTTCAAAAGTTGTTCATATTTTATTATAGCATATCGGCGGCGAAGTATCAATTATCGTTTGCAACAAATTTTTATATGGTTTTTTGACTTATAGGACAAAGGCGGATTGTTTCCGTTTCGCAATAAAAGGGAAACCAATTTTTTGCTTGATATTTTTGCTGAGTTGCTGTATAATGTATTTACAAGAGCTATGATAGGAGGTCAGAAAATGAAAGATATAAAGTTTTTTGCCGTAATATCGGCAGCGGCAGTCATAGCGGCATCAATGCTCAGCGGCTGCACTGACCACAATGAGAGCTACATCGAGAGGTCCCGTACAGAGACAGTAACGACCACCGAGGGGATAGTTGAGTGGACCACCAAGGCTCAGACCACCACGAAAAAGGCGAAGAAGACCACCTCCGCCGCAGATGAGGACAGCGTAACAACTACCAAAAAGAGCAAGAATAAAAACAAAAAGACCGCTTCTTCCGAGGAATATACCGATACGACTACCACCACGGCGGTATTTGACAGCGATGACGGCACCTATGTTGAGTATCACTTCCGCAGTAAAAAGCTCCTCAACCAGCATTTCGAGAAGCACGGTTCGGAGTTTGACGGTGATTTTGACTATGCTTCGGCAGCCGAGTACGAAAAGGGCGCCAGCGACGTTATCAACAACTCCTCGGCACTTCACAAGACCGAGGCAGAGGACGGCGACGGAGTATACTATATAGAGGATACCAACGAGTTCGTCATACTGTCCACAGACGGCTATATAAGGACGTATTTCCGTCCCAACGGCGGTATAGATTACTATAACAGACAATAACGGAATGAAGGTGCTGACATGAAAAAGATGATTATTGCGGCAGCTGCCGTTACTGCTGCGGCAGTAATGCTGAGCGGCTGTTCGGGAAATTCCCGTTCGCGCAAGGGCAGCGGAACTGCCGACAGACCCGAGTCATGGGCGGTGGAGCAGAGGACCCTTGAGGATATAACTCCCATGAGCGGCGAGGCACAGGTCTACGTCACCAGAGATGAGGAGACCGACGAGGTGAAGATAATACAGGGAGTCCTCAGCGACGATCCTGTGAACAACGAGAGGGAAGCCCTTGACCTTATCGCCTCATATTCTCAGATAATGGGATATATCGACGTATACAGCGAGCTTCAGTACAGCGGCGTTACGGAGTATAACCACAAGCTGAGCTACAAATTTGACCAGTACTGCGACGGTATGCTTGCAGGCTATGTGGAGCTTATGGTGGACTATGACGAGGGCAGCAGGGCAGTAGTGCTCAACAGCCATTATACCGATCTCTGGGGCTTCAGCACCAAGCCGAAGGTAAGCGCAGCCGAGGCTGTGAAGTGTGCCGCGGACAAGTACAGGACCGACAAGGGTGCAGAGCCGGAGCTTATCATCACAGACGGACCTGTTCTTACATGGGCGGTCCCCGTCAATGACGGAAGCGTCAGCGAGGTATATATAGACGCCAATAACGGCGATATCATCCGCGAGATATATGCAGAATAAAAAAGAAAAGGGATACATTCCTTACGGAACATATCCCTTTTGCTTTTTTTGTTATTTATCTTACTTTACGATAAACTTATCGATCTCTTTGAGGAACTTGTCAGCGTCATCTGTGTGTGCATTCAGCTGGATAGGCTTTGAGAGGTCGAGGCTGAAGATACCCATGATCGACTTTGCGTCGATAGCATATCTTCCGGAAACGAGGTCAATATCGAAATCATACTTCATAACGATGTTGACGAATTCCTTTACGTCATTGATTGCCTGAAGATTAACAGTTGTTTTAGTCATACTTTACCTCCTGTTTTCAGATGTACGGGTGTGCGAATGGATTTTTTCTTGTTTATTTCTTTTTCATGCGGCTTTTCCCGACCGCAGTTATATAATAGCACTTCTAATCGGCGCTGTCAAGCCATTTTTGGAATTTTCGTCATTTTGGTATATATGATTGATATAGGGGCGGCGTTTTTTATTAATAGAGGATAATCTATTAACAGTGCATAAAAACAGAGAGTAATAATTGTGCACAATTCCAGTGAGGGGAAAGTGACGTATCTTCCGACAAATAGCAAAAATGAGGAGAATTATGTATAAAGTATATTTTATAACATTTGGCTGTAAGGTCAACCACTACGAGACCGAGTGCATGAAGGAGCTCTTCCGCGGAGCCGATTTTGCCATTGCCGACTCTCCCGAGGGAGCCGATGCCGTGGTGATAAATTCCTGCACCGTCACCTCATCGGGGGACAGCCGTGCTCTTGCGGCACTTCGCAAGACAAGGGCGGCGCTTCCCGATGCGGTCATAGCACTGACAGGGTGCTATCCGCAGGCAAACCGCGAGGAGGCGGAGCAGCTTCCCGAGGCGGATATTATCGCGGGAACAAAGTACAGGAGCAGGATAGTGGGCATGGTGCAGAGCTGCCTTTCGGAGCGCAGGCGGATAGTGGAGCTGTCGGATTACAGCTCAGGTGACATTTTCGAGCCCCTGAAGTGTACCCGCTTTGACAGCAATACCCGCGCCTTTGTGAAGATACAGGACGGCTGCAACCAGTTCTGTTCATACTGCATGATACCCTATGCGAGGGGACGGTGCCGCTCAAAGCCGCTGGACGTTCTACGCAGCGAGGTGAGAGCCATTGCCGAGGGCGGCGTGAAGGAGATAGTCCTGTCCGGCATAAATCTTGCCTTTTACGGCAGGGAGTTCGGTGCGGACCTTGCGGATGCCGCAGAGATATGTGCCGCCACAGAGGGCATAGAGCGCATAAGGCTCAGTTCGCTGGAGCCCGAGATGATGTCGGAGGAGCTCTTCACGAGACTGAGAGCCCTGCCGCAGTTCTGTCCGCAGTTCCATCTGTCCCTCCAGAGCGGCTGCGAGAGGACGCTGAAAGCCATGAACCGCCGATATACCGCCGCGGAGTATCTTGCCCTGACAGAGCGCATACGGAGCATCTTCCCCGACTGTTCCTTTACCACAGATGTAATGGTGGGATTTCCGCAGGAGACCGACGAGGATCACGCCGAGTCCGTGGACTTTGTGCGCCGCGTGGGCTTTGCGAAGGTGCACGTTTTCAGATATTCGCGGAGAAAGGGCACAAAAGCCGACAAAATGAGCGGACAGGTGCCCGAGGGCGTCAAGACCCTGCGCTGGCAGGAGATGACAGCTGCCGCCGCGGAAAAGAGGGAGGAGTACCTCCGCACGCAGGTGGGAAAGACTGTCCCCGTACTCTTTGAACGCGAAAAATCACCAGAATTTCACCTCGGATATGCACCCGATTATACATTAATAAAGATTTCGAGAAAAAATCCCGAAAAAAGTTTGCGTAATCAGATAATTAGTGTTATAATAGAAGAGTGTGGTCATGACTGCTGCTTCGGCAGCGCAGTCGATGACATTTATTGATGCTTTACCAATTCGTAATTCGTAATTCGTGATCCGTAATTGCGGTGTCGCCTTACAGCGACATATCTGAAAAATTATTTCTGATCTTATCGGCAAAGCCGATACCTATAATTACGCATTACGCATTACGCATTATGCATTAATTTGAAGGGAGACTGAATTATGTCCGTATTCAGAATTTACGTTGAAAAAAAGCCTGAATTTGCAGTTGAGGCACAGTCCGTGCTCAGCGATATAAAAACTGCTCTCAGACTTAACATTTCCGGCGTCCGTATCCTCAACAGATACGATGCAGACAAGCTCAGCGAGGAGAACTTCAACGCTGCCATCAGCACAGTATTCTCCGAGCCCGCAGTTGACGTGGTATATGACGAGCTTCCTCAGGTGGCAGAGTCCGACCGCGTATTCGCAGTTGAGTACCTCCCCGGACAGTTCGACCAGAGAGCCGACAGCTGTGAGCAGTGTATACAGATACTCCGTCAGGGCGAGCGCTGCCGCGTGAGAAATGCCAGAGTTTATATAATCTCGGGCGTTATCACCGACGAGGACTTTGCAAAGCTCAAGGCTTATATCATCAACCCCGTTGAGAGCCGCGAGGCTTCACTGGAGACTGTAAAGACCCTTGACACAAACTACGATATCCCCACAACAGTTGAGGAGCTTGAGGGCTTCATCAACCTCAACGCTTTCGGGCTCCATGCATTCGTTGACAAGTTCGGACTTGCCATGGACTACGACGATATCAAGTTCTGTCAGGATTACTTCCGCAATGAGGAGAAGCGCAACCCCACTATAACCGAGATACGCATGATCGACACCTACTGGTCGGATCACTGCCGTCACACCACATTCCTCACAAATGTTGAAAACGTAAAGATAGATACTCCTTATATAAAGGATACATACGATATGTATGTGAACGTCCGCAAGGAGCTGGGCAGAACGGACAAGCCCATGACTCTTATGGACCTCGCCACCCTTGCAGCCAAGAAGCTGAAGGCTGACGGAAAGCTTCCCGACCTTGACGAGAGCGAGGAGATCAATGCCTGCTCTGTAAAGATCAAGGTGGATATAGACGGCGAGCAGGAGGACTGGATCCTCATGTTCAAGAACGAGACCCACAACCACCCCACAGAGATCGAGCCCTTCGGCGGCGCGGCTACCTGCCTCGGCGGAGCTATCCGCGATCCTCTTTCGGGACGTTCCTATGTATATCAGGCTATGCGTGTAACAGGTGCAGCCAATCCTCTCGTACCCGTTGAGGACACCATCGCAGGCAAGCTCCCCCAGAGAAAGATCACAGTTGGTGCAGCCAACGGCTACAGCTCATACGGCAACCAGATCGGTCTGGCAACAGGCCATGTTGCTGAGGTATACCACCCCGGCTATGTTGCAAAGCGTATGGAGATAGGCGCAGTTCTCGGTGCGGCTCCTGCTGAGAATATCCGCAGAGAGAGACCCGTTCCGGGAGATATCGTTATCCTCCTCGGCGGCAAGACAGGACGCGACGGCTGCGGCGGTGCAACAGGCTCATCAAAGTCACACACTCTCGAGTCACTTGAGAGCTGCGGCGCAGAGGTACAGAAGGGTAATCCTCCCGAGGAGAGAAAGCTCCAGAGACTGTTCCGCAATCCCGAGGTAACAAAGATGATAAAGCGCTGCAACGACTTCGGTGCAGGCGGCGTTTCCGTTGCTATCGGCGAGCTGACAGACGGTCTCGTTATCAACCTCAATGCAGTGCCCAAGAAGTATGACGGTCTTGACGGTACCGAGATAGCTATTTCCGAGTCACAGGAGAGAATGGCAGTTGTCATCGCTCCCGAGGACCTTGATAAATTCATGGAGGAGGCTGCCAAGGAGAACCTTGAAGCTACCCTCGTTGCCGACGTTGTTGAAGAACCCAGACTGAAGATGAACTGGAACGGCAATACCATCGTTGACCTTTCACGCGAGTTCCTCAACTCAAACGGCGCACCCAAGTATACAGACATCGAGATCGAGAGACCTGCATTCAGCTCTGAGACAGTTCCTGCTGACAGCGCCGAGACATGGTCACAGCTCATGGCTAACCTCAATGTATGCTCACAGAAGGGCCTTATCGAGAAGTTTGACTCCACTATCGGCGCAGGCACAGTCCTCATGCCCTTCGGCGGAGTTTACCAGATGACTCCCTCACAGGCTATGGCAGCAAAGATACCCGTCCTCAAAGGCGAGACCAACACCTGCTCGCTCATGGGCTGGGGCTACAATCCCGATATATCCGAGAAGTCGCCCTACCACGGCGCAATGCTGGCTGTTATCGAGTCCATCGCAAAGGTAGTTGCAGCAGGCGGCTCATATAAGAAGTGCTGGCTCACATTCCAGGAGTACTTCGAGAGAACACAGAACGATCCCACCCGCTGGGGCAAGCCTATGGCTGCTCTCCTCGGCGCATTCAAGGCTCAGCTGGAGCTGGAGTGCGGCTCTATCGGCGGTAAGGACTCAATGTCCGGTACATTCGAGAACATCGACGTTCCTCCCACACTTGTTTCCTTCGCAGTTTCAACTGCTATGGCTGACAAGGTAGTCTCCACAGAGTTCAAGGAGGCAGGAAGCACAGTCATCACCATCGTTCCCGAGTATGACGAGCACGGTCTGCCCAAGTTCGACAGCATCAGAGATTGCTTCGACAAGGTGGAGAAGATAATCGCAGACGGCAGAGCAAATGCCATCTGGACAAACGGCTACGGCGGATATGCCGAGGGCATCGCCAAGATGTGCTTCGGTAACAAGATCGGCTTCGAGTTCACATCACAGCCCTCAGCAGACAAGCTGTTCAAGCCCTGCTACGGTGCATTCATCATCGAGCTCAATGGCGACGCCAAGAGCGGCGAGGAAGTTCTCGGCAAGACCATCAAGGACTACAAGGTCATCTGCCGCGACTATACACTCAGCCTCGACAACCTTCAGAGAATATGGGAAGGCAAGCTGGAGCCCGTATTCCCATGCCGCATAAAGACAACGGATACAACTCCTCAGACATATTCATCACCAAACCGCATACAGCTCTCGGCTTCCACAAAGATCGCAAAGCCCAGAGTCCTCATTCCCGTATTCCCCGGAACAAACTGCGAGTACGATACTGCCCGTGCCTTTGAGAAGGCAGGCGCTAAGCCCGAGGTAGTCGTTATCCGCAATCTGTCCGCAGGCGATATCGAGGAGAGCGTTGGCTACTTCGAGAGAGCAGTAAGACGTTCCGAGATCATTATGATCCCCGGCGGCTTCAGCGGCGGTGACGAGCCCGAGGGAAGCGGAAAGTTCATCACTGCATTCTTCCGCAACCCCAAGATAAAGGACGCTGTTCACGACCTCCTCAGGAACCGTGACGGTCTTATGCTGGGTATCTGCAACGGCTTCCAGGCACTTATCAAGCTGGGACTTGTGCCCTACGGCGAGATAATCGACATGGCAGACGATGCTCCCACACTGACATTCAATACCATCAACCGCCATCAGTCCATGATGGTAAATACCCGTATCGCTTCCAACAAGAGCCCTTGGCTCTACGGCTGCGAGGTGGGCGATATCCACACAGTTCCGATCTCACACGGCGAGGGACGCTTCGTAGCTCCCGCAAGCCTTATCCAGCAGCTTGCAAAGAACGGTCAGATCGCTACACAGTACGTTGACCTTGACGGCAACCCCACAATGGATATTCGCTACAACCCAAATACCTCCATCGAGGCTATCGAGGGTATCACTTCTCCCGACGGACGAGTATTCGGTAAGATGGGTCACTCCGAGCGTAAGGGCAGCTACATCTGCAAGAACGTTCAGGGCGAAAAGGATCAGAAGATATTCGAGAGCGGTGTAAAGTATTTCACATAAGAGCAAAAGGACAGCTTCGGCTGTCCTTTTTTCAGCCGTTAGCCCTTAGCTTGTTTTTTTAGGCGGACATTTCGGACGCCTTTTTTTATCATCCCCCTTCATAAGTGATCCGAAAAGGGGGCGGAAACAATGGAAAAACGTTGTATAACTGAAAAAAATTTTTGAAATTCGACTTAGTAAACAAATTATTGCTAATACTATTGTTGATATTCACAGTGTTTCCGCCCGCTGTGCAATGTTCATATTTTCGTGTTGACTATTAGCAGAAATTAGTATATAATATTAGTAAGGTTACAGGTGTACGCTGTAACAAATACAATGGTAAGGAGATATGCTATGAACAATATTCTATTCGCCGCTTCCGAGTGCGTTCCCTTTATTAAAACGGGCGGTCTTGCCGACGTTGTAGGCGCACTTCCGCAGTACATCGACAAGAAAAAGTTCGACGTCAGAGTCATAATGCCTTATTACACCTGCATACCCGATAAGTACAGGAATGAATTCAAGTACGTTCATCACTTCTATATGGACTACGGCATGAGGAGCGAGGGGGTCCATGTCGGCATCATGGAGTATGAATACAACGGTATCACCTTCTATTTCGTGGATAACGAGTATTACTTCAAATGCGACAGTCCCTATTCTCCCGACCTGAAATGGGATATAGAGAGGTTTACCTTCTTCTGCAAGGCTGTGCTGGCGATACTGCCTGTTATAGGCTTCCGCCCCGATATCATACACTGTCACGACTGGCAGGCTTCCATGATACCTGTTTTCCTGCACTCTGCCTTTGCTACTAACCCGTTCTTCAGCTCCACGAAGTCGATAATGACTATCCATAACCTGAAATTCCAAGGTGTATGGGATATAGATACATTCAAGTTCAACACTGCTCTTCCCGATTATATGTTCACATCGGATAAGCTGGAGTTCCACAATAACGCTAATATGCTCAAGGGCGGTCTGGTCTATGCGGACTATATCACCACCGTGTCCGAGACCTATGCCGAGGAGATAAAGTACCCGTTCTACGGCGAGCAGCTTGACGGACTCCTCCGCGCAAGGTCGGCTTCCCTCAGAGGTATCCTCAACGGCATAGACTATAAGGTCTTTGACCCTGCCAACGATAAGAAGATCTTTGCGGAGTTCACTCCCAAAAACGTCAAGGCTAAAAAGGCTGAGAACAAGAAAAAGCTTCAGGAGCAGCTGGGGCTCCCCGTTGATGAGAACAAGTATATGATAGCTATAATCTCACGCCTCACCGACCAGAAGGGTCTGGACCTCGTGAACTACGCTATCGAGCGCATATGCGACGAGAATACTCAGTTCGTCATTATAGGTACAGGCGACCCGAGATATGAGAATATGTTCAAGCACTATCAGTGGAAGTATCCCGAGAGAGTGTCCGCGAATATACTCTATTCCGATGATCTGGCTCATAAGCTCTATGCAGCTGCCGATACTATGCTCATGCCTTCGCTGTTCGAGCCCTGCGGACTTACTCAGCTCATAGCCCTCCGCTACGGAACTCTTCCCATCGTCCGCGAAACAGGCGGTCTCAAGGATACCGTTACTCCCTATAATGAGTTCGACGGGACCGGCAACGGCTTCTCATTCGCCAACTACAACGGCGACGAGATGCTGGGTGTCATCAACTACTCAAAGCACATCTACTACAACCACCGCAAGCAGTGGGATAAAATGGTCCGGCGCGCTATGGAGCAGGACTTCTCATGGAACAGCTCAGCTCGTCAGTATGAGGGTATGTACAGCTGGATGATAGAATGGTAATTGATCTGAAACATAAGGGAGCGGGGGCGGATTTCTTTCCGCCCTCTATCCTTCGTGATAAATGCGTATTTTCGGAACGCCAAGTGCGTTCTGTATAAAGGAGAATTACAATGAAAGTTCTGATACTTAACGGAAGTCCCAGAGTAAACGGGAATACTTCCCTCGCAATAGATGAAATGGTAAAGATCTTCGCTCAGGAGGGCATTGAGACAGAGGTCTGTCAGGTGGGAAACAAGGCTGTAAGAGGCTGCGTTGCCTGCGGAAGCTGCGCTGAAAAAGGAAAGTGCGTGTTCGATGATGTGGTAAATGAGCTGGCTCCCAAGTTCGAGGAGGCAGACGGTCTCATCGCCGCTTCTCCCGTGTACTATGCCTCTGCGAACGCTACTCTCGTTGCCTGTCTGGACAGGCTCTTCTTCAGCACCCACTTCGACAAGACCATGAAGGTGGGGGCGGCTGTTGCCGTGGCAAGACGCGGAGGCTGCAGCGCTACTTTCGATGAGCTCAACAAGTACTTCACCATAAGCGGTATGCCCGTGGCTTCCAGCCAGTACTGGAATATCCTCCACGGCAGGGAAAAGGGCGAGGCGGCTCAGGACGCAGAGGGACTCCAGACCATGAGGACACTTGCAAGGAATATGAGCTTCCTTATGAAGTCCATAGCCCTCGGCAGGGAGAAATACGGCATCCCCGAGAGAGAACCGTGGCAGCCCACACACTTTATAAGATAATGCGTAATTCGTAATTCGTAATGCGTAATTATTACGGCGGCGGACATTTTTCACCCCTGCCAAGCACTAATCACTAAGCACTAACAACTAAAAAGGATAATTTGAATGGATAATATTAAAGGCGCTATTTTCGATATGGACGGTCTCATGATAGACACCGAAAAGCTCTATCTGAAATTCTGGATACTGGCAGCAAAGGACTTCGGCTATGATATGACTCCCGAGCACGTTTACTCTATGCGGAGTATGGCAAGGAAGTTCTCCATCCCGCTGCTTAAAGACATTTTCGGCGAGGACTGTCCCACCGAGGACATAAGAGCTCACCGCACCGAGCTCATGAACGAATACATAAGAGAGCACGGCATCGAGGTCAAAAAGGGACTGTTCACTCTTCTGGACTACCTCTGCGGAAAGGGCATAAAAATGGCTGTGGCTACGGCTACTCCACGCGAGAGGACTCTCGAGTACCTTGACAGGATAGGCGCGGCGGACTACTTCTCGGCGGTCATCTGCGGTGACATGATAGAAACAGGAAAGCCTGCACCCGATATATACCTCACCGCCGCAAGAGAACTGGGACTTCCCCCTCAGCAGTGCGCTGCCTTCGAGGACTCTCCCAACGGCATAAAGGCTGCCCATGCGGCAGGCTGCTTTGCGGTGATGATACCAGATATGACACAGCCCGATGAGGAGATAAAGCCCCTGCTCTCGGCAGTTTACGACAGCCTTGATATGGCTGTGGACTTCTTTGAAAGGAGAGAAATGCAATGAGCGTTTCGGAAATATTCGAGATACCTAAGTTCTACTACTTCGAGAGCGGCAACGACTTCTCGGGCAGCAAGGGCGATTTCGCCTATAAAATAGCCAACGGCGAGAAGCTGAAATGCATGACATGGCATGGCAGGCTCTGCTCCATGAAGGCGGAGATAGAGCATGAGGCGGAGTTTGAACACACACAGGAGGGCTTCGACCAGCTGATAAAATGGCTGGAGGAGATGTACAAATCATAATTTTGCGGAGCTAAATTATGATTTGAGTTTAGAGTTGAGAGTTTAGAGTTGAAAGTTGTGGAGTCGCCTGCGGCGACAATATTTAAATACTGTGAGCGAAGCGAACACATTAACTCTCAACTCTCAACTTTCAACTATCAACTTAGCGCATACGCGCTAAATTCTGATTTAGACAGTTGACAAAAGCTTACTGTAAGATTATAATTATTATGGGTATTTACAGCCGCTGTTTCCCGCAATGTCGGGAGCTGAAAGGTGAGTGCCCTTCAAGTGCCCCGCACATACTCTCAAAAAGCTCGCTCTGCGCTGTTTTCCAAACGCTCAGCAGCTTCATCTATATAAACTACGGAGGGATTATGGATATTATTATTGTAGGCTGCGGCAAGGTGGGTACCGCCCTCGCCGATGTGCTTAACGACGAACACAATGTGACCATAATTGATAAAAAGGAAAGCCTCGTTGATGCGGCTACCAACGACTATGACGTAATGGGGATTGTCGGCAACTGCCTTCAGACCGAGATACTGACAGAGGCTAATGTGGACAAGTGCAATATCTTCATTGCAGTCACAGCTTCGGATGAGGTGAACATCCTCTCCTGCCTTATCGCCAAGAAAATGGGCGCCCGCCACTGTATCGCCCGTGTGCGCAGCCCCGAATTTGACAAGCAGCTGGTATTTATGCGTGAAGAGCTGGGTATCAGTATGATGGTAAATCCCGACTACAACGCCGCTAACGAGATAGCTAAGGTGCTCCGCTATCCCGAGGCTATCAATATAGAGTCCTTCGCAAAGGGCAGGGTGGACCTCACCGAGATTCGCATTACCAGCGGAAGCATACTCGACGGTGTGGCTCTCAGCCAGCTCTCAAGACGTATGAGACTGGATGTGCTCATCTGTGCCGTTCAGCGCGGCGATGAGCTCACTATCCCCAACGGAAACTTCGTGCTCCGCGCAGGCGACAAGATACACATGACCGCTTCTCACAGCAATATGGTCAAGTTCTTCAAGAGCATAAGCGCTGCTTACCGCGAAAAGCGCGTAAAGTCCGCAGTTCTCATCGGCGGCGGACGAGTTGCCTATCACCTCGCTCAGCAGCTCATAGAAATGGGCGTCAAGGTCAAGATAATCGAGATAGACCACGAGCGCTGTCTTGAGCTCTCAGACAGGCTCAACAAGGTGGATATCTCCTGCGCTGACGGCACCGACCACGATATCCTCGAGGAGGAGCGCGTTTACGACGCGGACGCTGTGGTCACCCTCACAGGCATAGATGAGGAGAATATCCTCCTCTCGCTCCTCGCCAAGAACAACGGCGTGGAAAAGGTGGTCACCAAGGTAAACAGAATGTCGCTCATGCAGCTTTCCGATACCCTTGACCTCGACAGTATCATATCACCCAAGACTATCACCGT
Source organism: Ruminococcus sp. (assembly GCA_017519145.1). Classification (GTDB taxonomy): domain Bacteria; phylum Bacillota; class Clostridia; order Oscillospirales; family Ruminococcaceae; genus Ruminococcus. The sequence goes on along the minus strand of JAFWTA010000060.1, from coordinate 10,232 downwards.
GAACCAGATACTCCAGTATGTACGCGCAAGACAGAACTCAATGGGCAACAGCGTCACCACTCTGTACAGACTGGTCAATGACAGACTGGAGGCTATCGAGTTCGTTGTCCGCGATGAAAAGGACTATGTGGGAGTTCCGCTGAAAAAGCTCAAGCTCCGCAGCGGTATCCTTATCGCAAGTATCGTCAGAGGCAATGAGCTTATTATCCCCAAGGGAGATGACTGCCTGAAGGTGAACGACAGCGTTGTGGTCGTTACCACCACCAAGGGTATGCACGACCTTAGCAATATTTTCGACTGAGGAGTGCACAGCTTAGACTATGAATTACAGAATGATATCATATATTATGGGACAGATACTGAAGGTCGTGGGACTCTTTATGCTTCTTCCCATATTAGTAGGGTTTATTTACGGGGAAGACCATGTGGTCGCTTCATTCGGCATACCGTTTCTCATCACAATGGCTATCGCCATCATATTCACTATCAAAAAGCCGAAAAACAATTCAGTATTCTCAATGGAGGGCTTCGTCAGCGTTGCTGCCTCATGGATAACCATGTCCTGCATCGGCGCCCTGCCCTTCGTTATATCGGGGGAGATACCCGATTATCCCAGCGCTCTCTTTGAGACCGTTTCCGGCTTCACTACTACGGGCGCTACTATCCTTGAGGATGTTGAAGCCATGTCGCGCTCCTGCCTTTTCTGGCGAGCATTTACCCACTGGCTGGGCGGTATGGGAGTCCTCATGTTCGTGCTCGCCATCATGTCAAGCAACGATTCCCGTACTATGCACATGATGAGGGCTGAGTGCGCAGGTCCCAAGGTGGGACGTCTTGTGTCGAAATCAAGATTTTCGGCGCGTATCCTCTACGGAATATACATCACGCTGACAGTCTCCGAGGCTGTGCTGCTGCTCTGCGGCGGTATGCCCCTGTATGACGCGGTCATCCATGCCTGCTCATCCGCAGGTACGGGAGGCTTCTCCATCTGGGGCGACAGCATCGGTCACTATGACAGCGTTTATATCGAAATGGTCATAGCTATATTCATCATCCTCTTCGGTGTCAACTTCAACCTTTACTACTACCTTATAATAAAGAAGTTCTCGCTGGCTACAAAGAATGAGGAGGTAAGGACCTATTTCGGCGTTATCATCGCAGCTACGGCTATAATCGCCATAAACGTACACAAGCTGTACGACGGCGTGGGCGATACTCTCAGGCATACCTTCTTCATGGTGGCTTCCACCATAACCTCCGCAGGCTTCTCCACTACGGATACGGCAAAATGGCCCGTATTCTCCCAGACCCTGCTGCTCATGCTCATGTTCGTGGGCTCATGCGCAGGCTCCACAGGCGGCGGTATGAAGGTATCCCGTATCATGATACTCATAAAGACGGGTATCAAGGAACTGAAATATATCACCAATCCCCGTGCGGTGGCAACAGTTAAAATGGACGGAAAGCCCGTGGAAAAGGACGTCGTCCGCGGCGTCAGCAACTATCTTATACTATTTATCATGCTCATGTGCATTTCCGTGCTGCTGGTCACCCTCAACGGCTTTACCATTGAGGAATCGGCTTCTGCTGTTATCACCTGTATGAACAACATAGGCTTCGGTGTGGGACGATTCGGTCCTGCGGGTAATCTGGGCGGTCTCAATGCCTTTTCAAAGGTGGTCCTGTGCTTTGATATGCTGCTGGGACGTCTTGAGATATACCCCCTTATAATGCTGTTCGTGCCGAGGAGAAGATAAGCTTTTGAGTCCCGCATATGCGTGGGGTGCTGTACGGGACTTTAAATAACGGCGGCTCCGATATAACGGCGCCTGCCGGAAAAATATTAAAATGGGAGGAATAAAACATGAAAAAGCTATTGGCAGCTGCTCTTTCGGCAGCTATGTGCATCACGGCTTCATCGGCTCTGCCCGCAGGTGCTGTGGGAACTGAACTCGCTGCGGGCATCGTTACCGAGGACAAGGTAACAGAGGGTCAGTCGGGCGTCTGCGGCACAAACGCCACATGGACACTCAGCGGCGGCAAGCTCGTAATAAGCGGTTCAGGTGAAATGGCTTCGTGGAACATGAGCAGCGATACTCCGTGGTATCCCTATAAGGATTCCATCACCGAGGCAGAGGTCGCATCAGGTATTACCACCATCGGTCCCGGTGCATTCGGTGAGTGTTCTAACCTCAGAAAGGTGAGCATTGCCGATACTGTTACCAGCATCAAGAGAGGCGCTTTTATCAAGTGTACGTCACTTTCGTACATTGAGCTTTCCGCGGCTGTCACATCCATAGGCAGAGATGCTTTCAGAGGGTGTTCATCATTGAGTACCATCAAGATACCCAACAAGAGCTGCAGGATCGTCGGCGGCGGTACCACTATCTGCAACAGCGATGCAGGTGACAAGGGCTCATTCAGCGGTACTATCTACGGTCAGAGCGGCTCGGAGGCAGAGAAGTTCGCCAAAAATTCGGGATATAACTTCGCTCTTATGAGCAGCGAGCCCGTGCCGACAACAACTACGACGACTTCTGCTACTACTTCGACCACATCAACTACCACTACAACATCAACAACTACGACGACAACAACAACTTCAACAACAACTACATCTACATCTTCTACTTCAACTACCACATCTGCAACAACTACTTCTGCAACAACTACTGCACCCGTTACTACAACGACCACTACTCCGCCCCAGACCACAGATTATACTCTCGGCGACGTCAATGACGACGGAATGGTAGACGCAGTTGACGCAAGCAAGGTGCTTGCCGAGTACGCGCAGGTCTCCGCAAACCGCCCGAGATCCTTTGACGACAGAGAATTCAAAGCGGCTGACGTTGATCTGAACGAAATGACAGACGCAGTTGACGCTTCAAACATCCTGTCGTATTATGCTTATCTTTCTGCATCGAAAGAAAATACGAAATCATTATCGGAGTTTTTACGCGGCAACTGAGACTCAGTGTTAGGGGAATGCATAGGGGAAACTAAAGAGAGGGATGCGATCACTTCTCTTGGAATGGAGAAATATGCATGAATAAACTGATAGCCGCGTTCATGGCGGCGATAATGGCGATATTTACGGGATTTACTTGTCCGCGGCTCGCAGGTGAGGCTGCTGTGCAGCTAATCGAAAGCAATGGCAGCAATGTCGGCGAATCGGGCGTATGCGGAAGTGATACCAAATGGACTCTTGAGGGCGGAAGGCTCTCTATTACGGGAAGCGGAAGCATGATCAACTGGGATAAGAGCAGCGATGTTCCGTGGTATAATCTGAGAAATCAGATTTCATCGGTAACTATTGCGAACGGCGTCACCAATATCGGTGCAAGTGCCTTTGCGGAATGCTCAAATCTCAGATCCATAAGCATACCAAATTCGGTGACAGTTGTCAACAGAGGCGCTTTCATGCGCTGTTCGGCACTCGGTTCGCTGGAGCTGTCTGCCAATGTTACAAGTCTCGGCAGAGACGCGCTGAGAGACTGCTCGTCACTCAGCTCACTGACTATTTACAATACATCCTGCAAGATAGTCGGCGGCTCCCTCACTGTCTGCAACAGTGAGTCGGGCAATGCAGGCTCTTACGGCGGAGTCATCCGCGGTTACAGCGGCTCTACGGCTGAAAAGTACGCATCAACGTCGGGATACAGGTTTGAAAAGCTCAGCGGTCAGCCGCCGACGCCCATCACTACCTCGACTACCGCAAAGCCTACTACCACTACAACGACAACTACGACCACCACCACAACAACAACAACTACTACAACCACGACTACTACCACCACCACTACTACAACGACCACTACTACAACGACCACTACCACATCGACTACAACAGTCACTGCCACGGAGGTCTATGTGGTCAGCGTGTCTGCGGATATCTCAGTGGGCAGACCGCCGTATAAGACTACTTACAGCGTCGGAGAGCCCCTTGATCTGGCAGGCGGCACCATAAAGCGCTTCTATACGGAATATCTCAGCAACGGCGCCACTATCGAAAGAGAGCTGGAAGAGATCGAAATGACGGAAATGTCCTTCTGGCAGGACGGCGTTTATACCAATAAGGACGATTTCGACAACTCAAAGGCCGGCTTCTATAAGATAGTTTTCGGCTATACAAAGTCAGGCTCTACCGCTTATGCGGAGCTGGAGGTGGAGGTAAGGGCTCCGGCTACTACCACCACAACTACAACAACTACCGTGGTTCAGAGCGTTTCCGCTAAGGTGGCTGTGGGACGTCAGCCCTACAAGACCACCTATACAGTAGGGGAGGAGCTTGACCTGACAGGCGGTACTGTTGAACGCTCTTACAGAGAGTTCATGAGCGACGGTACATATAAGGACACTGTCCTTGAACCTCTGGATATGAACGATGTCTCATACTGGCGCGACGGAGTTTACATCAACAAGTCTGAGTTCGACAGCAGCCGCGCAGGAAAGTACAACATCACTATCGGCTATACCTATTCCGGCTCGGTGTCGTATGTTTCCTTTGAGGTGGAGGTAAAGGCTCCCGTAACAACTACGACGACCAGCACGACCACCACCACAACAACAACGACCACAACTACGACGACAACGACTACCACGACGTCCACCACCACTGTTACTACGACAACGACTGTTGTGGTGCAGAGCGTGTTCGCAAACGTGTCGGTGGGACGTCCGCCCTACAAGACCACCTATACAGTGGGTGAGCCGCTTGACCTGACGGGCGGTACTGTAATGCGCTCGTACAGAGAGTTCATGAGCGATGGTACATATAAGGACACTGTCCTTGAGCCCCTCGACATGACCGATATCTCGTACTGGCGCGACGGCGTATATGTGAATAATACGGAGTTCGACAGCAGCCGTGAGGGAACCTACAAGATCACCATCGGCTATACCTATTCGGGCTCGGTATCCTATGATTCCTTTGAGGTGGAGGTAAAGGCTCCCGTAACTACTGCGACGACCAGCACAACTACCACCACCACGACAACAACGACCACAACTACGACGACAACGACAACCACGACGTCCACCACCACTGTAACTACGACAACGACTGTTGTGGTGCAGAGCGTGTTCGCAAACGTGTCGGTGGGACGTCCGCCCTACAAGACCACCTATACAGTGGGTGAGTCGCTTGACCTGACGGGCGGTACTGTAATGCGCTCGTACAGAGAGTTCATGAGCGACGGCACATATAAGGACACTGTCCTTGAGCCCCTCGACATGACCGATATCTCATACTGGCGCGACGGCGTATATGTGAATAATACGGAGTTCGACAGCAGCCGCGAGGGAACATACACTATTACCATCGGTTATACCTATTCGGGCTCGGTATCCTATGATTCCTTTGAGGTGGAGGTAAAGGCTCCCGTAACTACTACGACGACCAGCACGACTACCACCACCACGACAACAACAACGACCACCACTACAACGACCTCCGAGACAACAACTACTACAACTGTCACTGCCTCGGAGACTACCACCACCGTCACCACTACCGAGGCGGGACGGCCCTTTATCAGGATAGCTTCGCTTCCCGATAAGACCAATTACAACAGGTACAATTATTACGACCTGAAGGGCGGTACGGTGGAGATAGGTCATATCAGCAGCGACGGCTCGGAGGTCTCAGAGACTGTTCCGATGACCGATCCGAGGATATCCCGCTCGGACAATTATCAGAGCTGGAGGAACGGTACCTATACCATGTGGCTCAGCTACACCGAGAACGGTGTGACTGTCACGACGCAGTTCAATATGACTGTGGGAGCGGCTGCAACTACAACATCGACGACCACAACGACCACCACCACAACTACTACAACTACCACTACTACTACGACAACAACAACTACCACTACCACCACCTCGACTTCAACGACTACCGTTACCACTACGGCTTCGCCTTATTATTCGGCGGAGGTGGAGATAGTAAGGCTGCCCTATAAGCTGTCCTATGCTATCGGTGAGGCGTTAGTCCTGTCGGGTTTGACAGTCAATGTATACCATACGGACGCAGACGGCAGAACTCTCGTTCACGGTCTGGATGAGGCGGCTATGCACCCGGAAAGGTACGAGATACAGGGCTTTGATAGCTCTGTGGGCGGTCAGCAGAATGTGGAGCTTGTGTACAAGTCCTTCAATGAGGCTGTGGGACAGTGGGTATACGCACGGGCAGGATTTACTGTTGATGTGCAGACCACAACTACCACAACAACTACTACCACCACTACGACTTCAGCCGCGACTACCACCGCTGTGACCACCACCACTCAGGGCGAACAGGTGCCTGCGGGGACCAATGTGAAGCTGGGCGATGTGGACTTCGACGGCATGGTGGATTCAGTTGACGCCAGCAGGATACTTGCCGAGTACGCAAGACTGTCCTCAAACAAGCCCGCCGCCTTCGACGAGAAGCAGGCAATTGCTGCTGATGTGGACGAAAACGGCAGGATAGACTCCGTTGACGCATCAAAGGTACTGGCGTTCTATGCTTACCTCTCAGCAGACGGCGATATCACCGATATGAGGGACTGGCTGAAATAATAGCTAAGTCTCCACGGCGGAAATGCCGTTAATAATGGGAAAAATAACAAAAAATCAGTAAAAAGTGCGGCTTTTGAGGGTTCCCCCTTGACAAGCCGCGCTTTTTTGGTTATAATATATCGGTACGCAGTTTTTATACCCTTTTGCGGGTAAGCGCGTACTATATTATATGAAAAGGAGGAAAAATATGCCTACATTTAACCAGCTCGTTCGTAAGGGTAGAAAGGACCTCGAGACAAAGTCTACAGCTCCTGCTCTCCAGAAGGGCTACAACGCAAAGAAGAAGGTACAGATCAACCTCAGCTCACCTCAGAAGAGAGGCGTTTGCACAGCTGTAAGAACTGCTACACCTAAGAAGCCTAACTCAGCTATGAGAAAGATCGCAAGAGTTAAGCTCACAAACGGTTACGAAGTTACTTCTTACATCCCCGGTATCGGTCACAACCTTCAGGAGCACAGCGTTGTTCTCATCAGAGGCGGACGTGTAAAGGATCTCCCCGGTGTGCGTTACCACATCATCAGAGGTACTCTCGATGCTCAGGGCGTTGCTAACCGTAACCAGGCTCGTTCCAAGTACGGTGCTAAGAAGCCTAAGCAGAAGTAAGAGCAGCTTCACATCAGTCGGCGGCTGACTGACTTTCAAAGCCGTACATTCATTATCAATAGGATAACTACTACCGCAGGGTAATGCGGAGATCATATAGATTCGGTTCGATTGATCCTCTGCATTGGCTCCTGACACACCTATCGGCGAAGCAGTGCCGATATAAAGGCAGTAACCGATATGGTTTGAGTACCTATGAATTCATCAATCTATATGAAGGAGGGAAGCGAAAATGCCAAGAAGAGGTAAAATCGCAAAGCGTGATGTATTACAGGATCCTGTATACAATTCAAAGCTCGTTACACGTCTCATCAACAATATCATGTTAGACGGTAAGAAGGGCGTAGCGCAGAAAATAGTTTACGGTGCATTTGAGATCGTAGCTGAAAAGACAGGCAAGGACGCTCTTGAGGTGTTCGAGCAGGCTATGGAAAATATCATGCCTGAGCTCGAGGTAAAGGCTCGCCGTCTCGGCGGTGCTACTTACCAGGTACCTATGGAGGTAAGACCCGAAAGACGTCAGACTCTCGGACTCCGCTGGATCACTAAGTACTCCAGAGAGAGAAATGAGAAGACAATGAAGGAAAGACTCGCAGGTGAGATCCTCGACGCTCTTAACGGAACAGGCGGTGCCTGCAAGAAGCGCGACGATACACACAAGATGGCAGAGGCAAACAAGGCGTTTGCTCACTACCGCTGGTAAGCGTCATTGTAAAAGGAGTAAATTATGTCAAGAGATTGTTCACTTGAAAATACAAGAAATATCGGCATAATGGCCCACATTGACGCAGGTAAGACCACTACCACAGAGCGTATCCTTTTCTACACAGGTGTTAACCACAAGATCGGTGAAACACACGAAGGTTCCGCTACTATGGACTGGATGGAGCAGGAGCAGGAGAGAGGTATCACTATCACCTCAGCTGCTACTACTTGCTACTGGGCAGGCCACAGACTTAACATCATCGACACCCCCGGCCACGTTGACTTTACAGTTGAGGTTGAGCGTTCACTCCGTGTACTCGACGGCTCTGTAACAGTTCTCTGTGCTAAGGGCGGCGTTGAGCCTCAGTCTGAAACCGTTTGGAGACAGGCTGATAACTACAAGGTACCCCGTATGGCTTATGTAAATAAGATGGACATTATGGGTGCCAACTTCTATCGTGTTATCGACATGATGAAGGACAGACTCAAGTGTAATGCTGTTCCGATCCAGCTCCCCATCGGCGCTGAGGACGAGTTCAGAGGCATCATCGACCTCGTTGAGATGAAGGCTTACATTTACACTAACGACCTCGGTACAGATATCAAGGTTGAGGATATCCCCGAGGATATGAAGGAACTTGCTCAGAAATACCACGACGAGATGGTTGAGCACGTTGCTGAGCAGGACGAGGCTCTCATGGAGAAGTACTTTGAAGAGGGCGAGCTCACACAGGAAGAGATCAAGACCTGCATCAGAAAGGCTACAATTGCTAACCACATGGTACCTGTTACCTGCGGTACTTCATATAAGAACAAGGGCGTTCAGAAGCTCCTCGATGCTATCATCGACTATATGCCTTCTCCGCTCGATGTTCCTGCTATTAAGGGCGTTAACCCCGATACAGAGGCAGAGGAAGAAAGACCTTCCTCAGACGACGAGCCCTTCTCAGCTCTCGCATTCAAGATCGCAACAGATCCCTTCGTTGGTAAGCTTGCGTTCTTCCGTGTATATTCAGGCGTCGTAAATCAGGGCGACACAGTCCTCAACGCTACTAAGGACACCCGTGAGCGTTTCGGCCGTATCGTTCAGATGCACGCTAACCACAGAAAGGACCTGACAACAGTTTACTCAGGCGATATCGCTGCTGCTGTTGGTCTCAAGAACACCACTACAGGTGATACACTCTGTGATGAAAAGCACCCCATTATCCTCGAATCCATGGAATTCCCCGAGCCTGTTATCCAGCTCGCTATCGAGCCTAAGACAAAGGCTGGTCAGGAGAAGATGGGTATCGCTCTCGCAAAGCTTGCTGAAGAGGATCCTACCTTCAAGACATGGACTGACGAGGAAACAGGTCAGACTATCATCGCAGGTATGGGTGAGCTCCACCTTGACATTATCGTTGACCGTCTCCTCCGTGAGTTCAAGGTCGAGGCTAATGTTGGTGCTCCTCAGGTTGCATATAAGGAAACTATCAAGGGCAGCGCAGACATCGACTACAAGTACAAGAAGCAGTCCGGTGGTTCAGGTCAGTACGGTCACGTTAAGATCCGTGTGGCTCCTAACGAGTCAGGTAAGGGCTATGAGTTCACTAACGCTGTTGTCGGCGGTTCTATCCCCAAGGAGTACATCCCTGCTGTTGATGCAGGTATCCAGGGCGCTATGAAGGCAGGTATCCTTGCAGGCTACGAAGTAGTTGACGTTAAGGTAGAGCTTTACGATGGATCATATCACGAAGTTGACTCTTCTGAAATGGCATTCAAGATCGCCGGTTCTATCGCGTTCAAGGAAGCTCTCAAGCAGGCTAACGCAGTTCTCATGGAGCCTGTTATGAAGGTCGCAGTTATCGTTCCCGATGAGTATCTCGGAACAGTTATCGGTGACCTCAGCTCACGCCGCGGACAGATACAGGGTCAGGAATCCAGATCCGGTTCTATCCAGGTAGACGCTCTCGTTCCGCTTTCAGAAATGTTCGGTTACACAAGCGACCTCCGTTCAAATACTCAGGGTCGTGGACAGTATACAATGGAGCCCCACAGCTATGAGGAAGTTCCTAAGAGCATCGCTGAGAAGATCATGGCTAACAGAGCTAAGAACTAATTGCAATTTCCGCCCGTTTTATGCGGAAAACTGTGTGAAACGGGCATAATTTACAAAATCATGTGATTCAGCTATAATTTTTTTACTGAAACACTTGAATTTACCAAAATAATCTGGTATAATAATATATACAGATTTCTGAAATCTATTCTAAGGAGGAATTTCCCAATGGCTAAGGCTAAATTTGAAAGAACCAAACCCCATGTAAACATTGGTACAATCGGACACGTTGACCACGGTAAGACAACTCTTACTGCT
>JAFWTA010000059.1 GCA_017519145.1 Ruminococcus sp. | reverse complement strand
TTCGTAATTACGAAGCCCCTGCCATAACCGAACAGGTAGTTATTCCCTCTGAGGTCAACGGCTATACTGTAACTTCCATCGGGGCTGGTGCATTTATTAATTCATTGATAACAGATATTCAGATTCCTGATACAATTGAACGGATCGAAGCACAGGCTTTTTATGGTTGTTTTAATCTTACTGATATTAATTTTCCCGGTTCACTTGAATATATCGGAGCAAGAGCATTCCAGTACTGTGGCCTGACACACTTGTACATAGATATTCCTGAACTGATAATCTATCCGAGTGCTTTTGAGGGGAACAGAAAATTGGAAGAGATCTATATTAATTCAGATATAATTGGTGTAAAGGACTTTACGTTCTGTACATCGCTTAAAAAAGCAACTTTCGGAAATGATGTCAGTGCAATTGGTCCCGATGCTTTCATGGGGTGCACTTCACTTGAAAATGTCAGTCTTGGCAGCTCCGTAAAGTCTGTCGGTACGAGAGCTTTTGGCGATTATAAGTTAGGCACTGTAAGTAATGATCCGTGCGGTCTGAGAACGATCATTATACCGCCAACGGTAGAGATAATCGGCGCACTTCCGAGGGCAAAAGGCGCAGGCGCTACAACGGGAATTGAAGTAAAGGCAATTCATCCTCTTACCGATGAACAGGAATGTGTATTTGACAGCGAATGCGTCATCAAAGGCTACAAGGGAACAGAAGCCGAGCGTTATGCAAACGAATGGGGACTGAAGTTTGAAGCTCTTGAAGCAGAAGCAGGAGATTTAAATCTTGACGGAGAGATAACTGTTGCAGATGCGGTTGCACTTCAGCGGTTCCTGCTTGGGAAATATGTTGGTACGGGAGCTTATTACGGCGATATTGATGAAGACGGCGTAGTAGATGCGTTTGATATGGTATTGATTAGAAAGAAACTCACATCCTGAGATCAATCGGAGTCATGTTTATTTGAGAGTAAACGCAAACTATTCCAAGCCAATAGCAGTAAAAGCTCCGCGTATGCGGAGCTTTTACTTATACGATTTTAACTACGTTTATAATCAGGTTCAGATAAATTTCCGTCAGTCGCTTGGCTTAATAGTCCACTTTTAAACTCATCAATTAGATCTAATACGTTTTTCCTATCCATAAGAAATGCTCCTTAACAGATTGATAGTAATAATTCCATTGCTTTTGCTTTACTATAGCACAGATATCATCACTTTGTCAAGTTGAGAATTTATTCGTCATCTGTTCGATACAAGTTGTGAAGTCTGCAGCATCTTTTCTGTTCTCGTAGTTGCTGAAAACTTTCTTGCTGTCAAATTCGTAATCAGATAACGCTCGCAGTTCATTCAAATCTTCCGTGATATACATTTCCTCATAGGACACAGGAGTACTCTCTGCGTTGACAAAGTGTTCGTTGTAGTCATCGACTTCAAACTCCGAGTCCTCATAGAACGGCTCGTCAAAGATGTCATTGTAGTACGCAAACAGAATTGTCATAGGGCTGTATCATGATGTCATAGGCTTATATATTATCGGCAAGTGCGCAGCCGCAAATAAAAAAGGGGTGATAAAATGTCAGAAGTAAATGACTATAAATGTCCGTCCTGCGGCGCTCCGATGTATTATGACATCAAACAGAAAATTGTATCTCTGTTTTCGATACTTGTATCCCTTGTCATTTCAGGATGGAAGGGCCTTGAACGTGATGCAGGTGACTATCATAAAAATCAAGCCGCAGGAGAAAATTCCTGCGGCTGTTTTTGTGCAGCCTGACGGTCGCTGCGATCTGAGTTCCATTGCCATAGGAGAACTTTCTTTGACTAAAAGTAGTTATCGCTTGTAAAATTACTTAACGTATATTGCGTTGCGCACAGTGAACAAAAGAATTGCAAAAAAATTTTGGTAGATTTTATCGATTAGCGGCTTGATTATATATAGTAATGATATGACAATACAAAGAGTACAGAAATAAGATCCCGGCAGCAGCCGTAAGGAGGAAAAATTGCAGGAAATGACTGAAAGCAATGATAACAGTGCTGCTCAGGAAGAAGTGGCGGCAGATAAGCCGGAGAAGGCTGAGAAAGCTGAAAAAAGAAACAAAGATCTCCCATGGCTCCCGTGCAGCTGTTTCTGCTGAACTGCCTTATTATAGTTACAGTGGTATGGCTTATGTTCGGCTTCGTTCTGGGACTGGCACAGGCGCCGAATTCCGATATGTCTCCTAATATCAAGGCTAACGATCTGCTGTTATACTATCGTCTCAGCCGTGATTTTCAGGCTCAGGATGTAGTGGTGGTCTCAAAGAACAAGACCACTTACATCGGAAGGATCGTTGCGGGTCCCGGAGATACAGTGGATATCTCTGATGCCGAGGATTTGGTCATAAACGGCAATTCAATGATCGAGTCCAATGTGTATACCATTACTCCCAAATATGAGGGCTTTGTGGAATACCCTGTAAAGCTGGGGGAAGGCGAATACTTCATCCTTTGCGATAACCGCAGCGGAAGTGAGGACCATACAGAAAAGGTTGCTCTCGACGGTGTGATGCCCGCAGAGTCGGATCTTGTGGTCAGCCGGACAGGTGATACGGTCTCGGATGAGACACTTTGTTCCTATGATATATCCATTGTGAACAATGGCAAGGAGTTTCAGCCCGATACGGACAATCCCATAACAGTGTCCATAACAAATAACGCTATCGGAGAAGCAAGTGCTGCCGACAGAGCTATCGGTCTTTGGCATATCGGAGGTGACGGCTCTGTTACGGAGATCAAGGATTTCACTGTCAGCGGAAATACCATCTGCTTCAATGCTTCGGGATTTTCGGTATACATCGTTTCATCCGACGGCGAACCGGCACTCTGCACCTACGAATTCTATATGCTTAATAGGAATGGGATGCCTCAGAAATACTACTTCTCCTCAAGCAACGGAGAAAAAATATGGCGTCAGACCGTACAGAACGGAGATAAACTCTCGATCCCTCAGCTGCCATCCATAGCAGAAAGCTCTACCTCTACATTCATGGGCTGGTATGTATATGAAAACGGCTCTCTTTCATCCGAACCACTGGATTTTGAGAACCTCCCTCCCGTGACCGAGACAAAAACAGTTCAGCTGAGAGCGGTATTCGCACAGTGTGCATACGTTATCTTCCACGAACAGTTCAACGGAGCGAATAACTCATGGCCCATAGCCGCCACAAGACGAGGCGAGCTGTCGGGAGGCAGTACGGAGATAAATATAGATGATGTCACAGTCACTTATGATGACAGTTCAGCCGAGGGCGAGGAACAGCAGAATAAATCTCCGCAGATGATATTCCGCGGCTGGTCAAAGCAAAAGGTGACAGAGCCCGGAAGAACGACTGATGACAACGGTGATCCTATCGTTCTTGAGTCCGATCCTATATCTATCTCAAGCAACACGGATCTTTATCCTGTATTCTCCAACATCCGCTGGCTGACCTTCGTGTCAGGAAAAACAGGTACAGGTGCTACTTACGTTTCGCCTAAGTACTATTATGTGGACGAGGGAGCATCAGACCTTCCCGGAAAGGATACTGTCAAGAGAACAGGTTATGTATTCGACGGCTGGTTCACAGCCGAAGAAGGCGGTACAAGGATAACCGACGAAAACGGAAATATAGTTGCTCCCGCAGGCACTGATCTTGAAGTCACCGAAGAAAGCGGTCACAAGAAGCTGATCGTGAAAGAGGACACTACTATCTACGGACAATGGCGCGAGTCGGATGCTTCTTATACCGTAGTTATATGGCGCCAGAAGGTCACAGATGATGTTGATGCTGAAGAGAACGGATCGGAAGATTATGACTTTGCAGAGAGCTTCACTGTAAAGTCTACCACAGGTTCAGTCATTAGTCAGCCTGCCGCCGAGTACAGGAATAAAGCCGGAGACACCGGATATGAAGGATTCCATTATTCACACTGCGATACTGATGTAACAATTAAAGGTGACGGTACATCAGTTGTCAATGTTTACTACAACAGAAATATCCATACTTTTAGGTTTAGAGTAAATAATAGTGAAATACACAATTTCAGAGCTTTGTATGGATCGGATATAAGCCAGAAATGGTCATTCGTAGGAAGCAACAGGGTGCAGTATCCTCAGTCTAGACCGCTTACCTCTTGGCAGCCGACTAATTCATCGACTTATACGCTGCGAATTATCAAAATGATGACCATGCCGGATGAGAATCTTACATTTACACACACCACTTCTACAAATGGCACCCGGTATTATTACTATTACGTTGAAGCATTGGATAATGCAAGTGATACACGTTCGTTTAGAGGAAAAGAGTACTCCCTTTATACTGATCTGACTCATAATTATGGTGTAGTAGGATACAATGATGATTTTTGGAAATTAGATGGTTTTACAAGACAGTATATAGCCACTGATAGTGATACAGATGTTACCAATACGGTTTATAGAGCCGGTAATAGTGGAACTTGGCAGACATCATGGGGAGACAAATTGTATTTCTATTATTCAAGAATTAATTACAGAATAGATTTCGTGGATACAGATGAATCGCTTTTTGCTGCTCCGATGATTCCATTTGGAGACAATGTTGAATCCTATCTTCCATCTGATCCGGAACCGGGCAGCAAACATAATGGTTATAGCTTTAAAGGCTGGTTCTACGATAAAGCATGCCAGATACCTGTGGATTTTGAAGGCATGACTATGCCGTCAAATAACATGAAAGTTTACGCCGGCTGGGAACCAAAATGGTATCGTATCGAGATCGACCCCAACGGAGGCGTTCTTGCTGACGGTCAGTCAACATGGTTCTGGAAGATATACCAGAGCGATGAAGTCCGTGAGTATTCTACGGTCACCAGAAACTATATCGAGGATCCAAAAGGTACATATTTCTACCATGTACTCGACAGAGCTGCCTACGGACTGGGCGATGAGTGGGAGTCGAGAGAGGACGATATCAGCGACAGATCGACATACTACTCCTCCGACCTCGATAACGCTGTAAACTATACAAGATACAAATATATGCCGGGTGCATACAGATATGCAGGCTGGTATGAGGTGGATCCCGTGACAGGTGAGGAAACACTGTTCAAGTTCGGAACTCTTGTTACAGGAGATCTGAAGCTGAGGCTCCACTGGAAGCAGGTCGGAACATACTACATCAACTACGACCCGCACGAAGGTGCTCTCGATAATAACGACAATAACGAGGATACCTTCAGGACCCTTGACGATTCGGATTATGCCGATCACTCCAGTGTAGTAGTGACCAGAACGGCAATTCCGCCTGAGGGCTATAACTTTATAGGCTGGACGATAAGGAACGACCCGACAGGAAGGGTATACTATCCGGGACAGGCGTTTGAGTTCAACTCTGTTTACACCAATGAAGTCACGGATAATAACGACAACAAAAAATACACGGTATTCCTTGATGCGTTATATCGCAAGATAGAGACAGCTTCCATCATCTATGATGCCAACGGCGGCGAGATAGATAAGGACACTGTTGATTACGGCGAGTCGCTTTTGGACCTTGATCCCGAGGATATGCAGCCGAAGACAAACTGCGACGGTTCTCAGGCGATCATATCGAGCCTTTACGACAATTCTCCCATAAGACTCAGCAGCGGTGCTGGTTTCAGCTATGGGGACTATGTATTCTGCGGCTGGAACACCGAGCCCGACGGAAGCGGCAGATCATTCGATCCTGATGCCATAAGCGCAGATCCTGACCTTCAGCCGTACGTTGATTCCGAAGAGCCCGTTACGCTTTATGCGATGTGGAAGATAAGAGTATACTTCGACAAGAACAAGGATGCTGCGGCTTGGGGAAGCGGGTGGAATAGTTCCAAGTATAATTATGATAATGCTAAGAAGCAGTATTATATCGAGATCCTGCTCAATTCAAAGCTGGAAGCTCCTGAGGGTGTTCCTTACATAGCCGACCCCGATCAATTAGAACAGGGTGAAGCCAACACCTTCCGTTATTGGAGTCTTGGACGATACACTGACAACGAAAGCAACGCTCCACCCTATGATTTCGGACAGCCGGTAACCGGTGAAATGACGCTGTACGGTTTCTGGACAGGCGAGCTTGAAGTTCCGGTACACGCAGTTGATGCTTCCGAAAGCGAGCTTGTTAAACGAGACACCGAATGGCTGAGAGAAGGCAGGGAGGTAGCAGCTGTCGGAAACTAACAGGTGCCTTTCAGAGACAAAGCCGACGCGGATGTGTATGTTGATGCACACAACGGTGATGACAGAGATTATAGTTTTGCATTTGCCTGTGTATATGACAAGAATGGAAAACTGGACAATATCACCGAGGATAAGAAGATAGATTATCTCTATTACAATGTTGCGGAAATGAGCATATGGGTGCATTACAGCAACGGTGAGGAAAAGCCTCTGAAAGAGGACGAGGAGGTCTATCTGATATATTACAGGGATCCCGAAACGGTCCCCATTGGCTATAAGGATATGGCTTCTTCAGGCGCTCTGACAGATGCAGAAGATGTCAGCAGTCAGGCTCCCGATAAAGCAAGAATAAACCAGACAGAGTACCGGATGGCAGACAATGTCACAAAACCGCTTGAATGGGCGGATAAGGACTCGGGTTACTATTACTCATTTGCCATAGGTGAGCGGAATGCCGCAGATGCTTCGGCTCTGCACATAATAACTCAGGCGGTAAGCTCTGACGGTTCACGCCCTGATCTGCGAGTCAAGAATACATGGCGAGGCTATAAGTATTCACTTGACGGAGGCGAAACATGGAACGATGCAGGCTATGATATACAGCTCTACGTTGTTTACTATCCCTCACAGCCGACTATCCTGACACTCAGTGAGAAGACCATAGGTCTTCCCGAGGATATGGACAGGGAGTTTAAGTATTCAGTCAAAATAACAGAGAAAACTATTACTAAGACAGTACGTCAATATTACACTAATAGTAACTATAAAGAATATGCAGACTATGATGAAATTTCAATAACTGAAAGTCCGGAAAAGATTGTTGTAAATAGTGATTTGTATTGCAGTCTTTCTGATGGTATGTCTGAATCTATAACATTATTTAACTCTGAAAACAGAGTTAGAGGAACCAATCAACAAAGTGGTTCATTTTGGAATAGGAGATATTATACGGACGATGTTATAACCACCACCTCCCAGACTATAACAATAGTACAGGAATATGATCCGAAATACAATACGATAGTGTCTGAGGATAACGGCTCACACAGCGGGCTGACCTACACATATACCACTGATGGTGTTGTCAAAAAAGTGGAAGTTACATACACCAACAAGCGTGAGCCCTATCTCAGGGAGCTGCATACAGCCATCGCTCAGGCAGGCATATTCACCGCCGCAGATAATATCAGGACCGGCGATGACAGAGTATATGCTAATGGTATGGATCTCGGAGAGACATGGGACCTGACAGGTGTATCCGCAGCGGATATGCTTACTGCGGACGCAAGAGACAAATATGTGTTTGCAGGCATCGTCGCAGGCAGACCCGACGAAAACGGAAATATAGATCTGAACTTCGACGGCATCGAAAAGCTCTGTTACAATGTTACAGGTGATGCTGACAATATCTACGATTTCTTCCTCGATGACGACGTTGAAAAGTTACTGGAGGATAACGAGATATATTTCCTCTACTTCAGAAAGCCGGAGATAGTCTATGTGAAAGAGGCTGCTGACGGAACTCTTACCGAGATCAACGAGCCGTTTTACAGAGGAGGAGCAGCGCTCGAGACTCTGAACGGCAGACCGCTGGCACAGAATGCTTTGCTGGATGTAACTTATGACAGTGATTTTGTGATAAGCAACGGCACAGGAAACGGTCTTTACCGTGTTCCGCCCGATCTCGATGGAAAGTCTCAGAATTCACTGGAATATGTAAAGATAGGTGCAGGAGCAGCAGGAGCAGAAAACAGCTCTGAGCTCAACATGGTATCTGACGATCTTGAACTCAGACTTGGAGTGAACGATCATCAGATCATGTACAGACTTACCGCAGACGGTGAGTGGCAGGTCTTCTCAGGAGATCCCACAGTGTACATAATCTACCATGAAGAAGAGCCAATGCCGGCACCTACGGGAGTAAAAGATAATACTGCCCCATATCTGATGATAACGGCAGTGATATTGATCGCAGGAGCGATCCTGCTGCTCATACGAAAAAGGAAGGAGGGGATGGAAAATGGAACAAATCCGCTCTGACCGTCGTACCGATCCTAACCATTCAAGGGGTGAGCCTCCATGAATGGCTCTGAATAATGAATACAAACACTTTTATTTATGAAAGGAAATGAGATTATGAAAAAAACTATGATAAAAAGAATGCTTTCCGCAGCATCATCAGTTATTATGACATCCGTTATAGCTGTATCGGCTTTCAGTGCTTCCGCAGCTTCTACACCCAACAGCGGCAATGACGCAGCTGTCATCCACTCTGTTACCCCTGCAAATTCCGCAAGCTTCAAACTGAATAAGGACATTATCCTGTTCAATGTAGACGGTTCCACTATCTATGAGCCTAATGTAAATTACACATACAGTGTTGCAGGTGCAACTGTCAGCGACGGTACAACTGTAAAGGGTCTTACTATTGAGATCACCGATCCCGCAGACGAGACCGTAACTGTTGCAGTCCGCAGCGGCAGTTCAGCTCCCGATGTTGTTACTATACAGGGCGCCAACGGCTCAGGTGCAGCAGGTGACGCAGGTACGACCGCAACCCTTGTATTCGGCGATGATACAGCTCATACCAAAGCAACTAACAAGGAGACCGATACCATCAGCGCAGGCAACGATAAAACAGCTTCGAGGGCTCTCACTGTAAACATCGATGCTACCAAGTTCCCTGCTGATTCTCCTGCCGGTATCTACCGTTATGTTATCACCGATACTACCGATGAGGCTGCTCTGACAGCAGCAGGAATCGATAGAAATGCAAGCTATGATAAAGCAAGATATCTTGATGTATATACCAAGTACGGCGATGACGGTAAGCTTCAGGTATACGGCTACGTTCTGTTAAAGGGCTCCAGCGGCGCTAATACAAGCCTTGAGTATGATACAACAGCTGATGAGACCACTAAGGTAACAGGCTTTGATACAGAGTCTGAGACAGGCGCTTCAGGTGAGTATAACGCCGGAACACCTATCTCCGATGAGTACCACACATTTAATGTTGAGATCAAGAAGGTAGTAGAAGGCTCACTTGCCGATCCTAAGCGCGAGTTCCCCTTCCAGATAGACCTGACCAATGCAGCAGTAACTTCACAGGATGAGTTCTATTATGTACAGACCGACATCGCTGAGGGTAAGGGAACTCTTGCGGAAAATGGCAGCTGGACATTCGGTACAGCAGGCGCAACATCTGCCCTCAACCTCAAAGACGGCGATTCTATACTTATCACAGGACTTCCTACCGGCACAAAGATCAAAGTTACCGAGTACAACAACGCTCCCGATACATACACCGTTTCTGCAAAGGATACAGATGATGCTGCCATTACTCTCAAGTGCGACGCCAAAACAGGCAATTCTCTCGCAGTAGCACCTTCCAAGACAGCTGCAATGAATGCAGAGTTTGCTGTAGATAATGAAGCTAAACTCGATACTATCACATTCAAGAATACACTGAAGGACATCTCCGTAACAGGTGTAGCATTTGCAGCAGCACCTTTCGCTCTCATGCTGTTAGCAGGCGCATTCTTCTTCGGTATGTTCATGAAGAACAGAAAGAGAAATGAGAACGATAGCGTGATCTGACACAAATAAAAGCATTTGACCGCTGAGGTCATAGTCTCCTCCTTACATAAAGCCTCGCTGTGTGGTATAATAATGCTGCACACGGAGAGCAGGGAGGAGACTTTTTTGGAGGTGAGAGAAATGGTACGAAGTGTAAGGCTGTGGATCGCTGTTTTGCTGCTGGCGATACTGTCCTGCTGCCTTATATGGAGGAGCTGCACTGCAAAAGAGCAGAATGAGCTGCCGCCGCTGAATTACAGCGAGAGCACATCGTCTGCTGCCGTAAATACCGGGGCTGAAGCAACTGCGGCTGTGACCGCGACGACTGAGAAAGCCGCCGCAGCTCCCGCGGAAGCCGCTGAGGAGTACCGACCCTCCGCCTCTGAGCCGCTGCTGTCCCGTTCAAAGGCAGAAGAGATAACGGCAAAAGTGCAGGAACTGCACAGCAGTTTCCCTGACTTCATCGGCTGGCTCTATATGGCAGACTCGGATATAGATTATCCTGTGGTGCAGGGCACCGACAACGAGTACTACCTCTCACACGCCCTCAACGGCAGCTATTACCGCAGCGGTACCCTCTTTCTTGACTGGCGATGCAGCAGAGACCTTTCAGACGGCACTAATATCATATTCGGCCATAATATGCAGAGCGGAATGTTCGGAGATATACGCTCATACCGTGATCCCGCGGCGTTCGAGGCACACCGTTACGGCTGGTTTTTTACTCCCGACAAGGTGTATCTTATAGAATTTTTTGCCCTCTCAGTAGTCAGCGGATTTGATGCGCTGTACGACGTTCCCTGCGACCTGTCGCAGTGGTATGACGGACTTCTGGAAGCAGCGGAATTCAAGAGAGATGCGGCGATCACGGACAAGCTTATCGCATTCTCTACCTGTGCCTCAGACTATGACAATGCAAGAGCATTGTTCGCAGGCGTCCTGACTGAGCAGGAAAGTATAGAAGACTGTATCTGCCCTGAGAAATAAAAAGCATCTGAAAGCGTTGCTTTGCCGTTTCGTTTAAATGAGGAAAATGTCATGACAGGTGCCATGATAAGGCGCTTCTGCGGGGGTACAGGAATATCGGTCTGATAGTCGGCATTTCAATGGTTAACTGTGCTTTTTGTAAATGAAATGCGGTTTTGGATTTGGATCAAAATGCATAGCCGCGGATAGCTGTGTCTAAATAAAAGTTAAGAGAAGTCAGAGCAGCGTTAAGGGCTTTACTCTGACTTTTTATTTTGTCAACGCAAACAATAGGTAATTTTCCAAAGTGACCTTTTACGGGGAGCCTTTATTTATAACACCGGATCAGCAATTATTTCTGCACCTAACCATTGCTTTATTGCAGATAAAATGTTAGAATGTAGTTATCAGGAATTATCGACTTGACCGGAGAGGTAGTCACAAGCGAATGATAGATAATGGAGTGAGCATATGAAAGAACAGCTTAAAGAAGTGATAATGCAGACGATAGCATCGTGGGACGAACCTGACATATATGTTGTTTCATTGTATGTATATAATATGTAAAAAGGGCGGACAACTGCCGGAACGGAGATAAGTATGCGTATAGAACACATTGCAATGTACGTTGGTGACTTGGAAGCTGCAAGGGACTTCTTTGTGAAGTATCTTGGCGGAACTTCAAACGCCGGGTACCATAATAAGAACACAGGGTTCAGGTCTTACTTTATAAGCTTTGATGACGGAGCAAGGCTGGAGCTCATGAACAAGCCCGGGGTGGCGGATGCGGACAGCTCCCACGAGCACGCAGGCTACGCTCATATCGCTTTCAGCGTGGGAAGTGAGGAGAAAGTGGACGAGCTGACAGAAGTGCTCCGCGGAGCAGGCTATGAAGTGAGAAGCGGTCCGCGTACAACGGGGGACGGCTATTATGAGAGCTGTATTGCGGTAATAGAGGGCAATGTCATCGAAATAACGGTATGAACGGAGGTGCATTATGAAACGAGAACTAAGCATAGCACGGTGCGGACTTGCCTGCTGTCTGTGCAGCGAGAATGTGGAATGCAGAGGGTGCAGGCAGGACGGCTTTCTTGACCTTTCATGGTGCAAGGATGCAGAGTGGTGCGAGAACAGAAAATGCGTTCTGGGAAAGAATATCGCAGGCTGCTATGAGTGCAGTCCCGCAGACTGCCGCAAGGGGCTTTTCAAGGAGAAGATAAAGGCGAGGGCTTTTGCGGAGTATGCGCGGCGTTACGGCGTGGAAGCTCTTCTGGACTGCCTTGAGCGCAACGAGCAGGCAGGGATAGTGTACCACCGCACGGGTATTATGGGAGACTATGATGATTTCGATGACCTTGAGCAGCTCATAGACTTTATAAGGACGGGGAAAAGAGGAATATCAGAGTAATGCGGAACGGAGGCAGCCAAATGAAGCTGAAAGGAACACTGGAACACATCATAACATCTGCGGCAGCCGCCTGCCTTGTGCAGCTGCCTGTAAGTACAGTCTCGGCAGAGGGCGGTACAGCGCAGCTTCCCGAGGGCTGGCTGCTGTGGCACAGCTACAGCGACTACTCCGCTCTTGACAGCAGCCTTTATCTGCGCAGTCCCGACGGAACTGTCGAGACCATAAGGGGAGATTTCGTTCATGCTATGAACGGCAGCTTCGGCACATCTCCTCAGCAGATCACTTTCATGGCAATAGACGAGAGCGCGGACGAGTGGGATATATTTCTCCGCGAAAGCGGCAATATCATCAACCTCACCGAGAACAGCGGCTTCCGCAGCGAGGATCCCAAGTTCTCCCCCGACGGCAGAAGCATAGTTTTCAAGCGCGGTCACTGGGACAGGGCTGCCGACGGCTTTGTATATGACCTTGCCCTCATTGACATTGCCACAAGAGAGATCACCATGCTGACGGAGGACTTAACAGAGGAGGCTATGCCCTGCTTTTCTTCCGACGGGAGCAGCATTTACTACGCTGGCTACAATGGAGGTATCGGGGAGATCTGCCGTTACGATATTGCCTCTCGCAGTACCGAGACCATATTTGCCGAGGAGGGCGTGACCGCCTATTATCCCGTAGTTTGCGGCGATGAGCTTTACTTTACCAAGTGGTTCTCGGCAGAGGATCACAGCGATCAGATCATGCGGTATGACGGAAGCGGCATAGAGGCTATGCCTTTTGATTCCGCGGACTATGACTGCTCCGACCCCTGTCCCTTTGAGGGCGGCATGATATTCAGCAGCACTATGGACGGCGGCTATGATCTGTACTGCTATGACGGTGAAAGAGTCACCCGACTGAGGGAGCTGAGCTCGGATAAAAGCGACCTCGGCGCGGACTTCTTTCCCTGCGGCAGCGCGGCTGCGGGAGATGTTAACGGTGACGGCGGCTTTAATACTGCCGATCTGGTGCTGTTCCAGAAATGGCTCCTTGCAGTTCCTGACGCAAGCCTGAAAAGTACCGCAGCCGCAGACCTCTGTGCGGACGGCATACTGGACGTTTTCGACCTGTGCGCCATGAGGCTGGCACTGATAGGAGGGTAATATGGACGTAAACACAAGGATAGAGGAGCTTTTTGAGAAAGAGGCGTATCTGATAGATATACTGCCAAAGTCTGTTCCTCAGGATGCAGGAGGACGCTATTTCAGCGTGGAGGAATACTTCCGCAGCCACAGATCCGACCTTGACCGCAGGCTGACCCGTATCATTCTCAGGCTGTACTGCTACTATGACATGACAGCGGTCACAGAGGAGGGCACCGCGGAGCAGCCGCAGGCAGAGCAGCTGGCGGCTCTGCTGGAGAAGGTATTCCGCGAGGACAGGGGCTTTGTGAATATATACCTGCCCGAGTGCGACGCGCTTATCACATTTTACGGCGGCGACCTGTACATGACGGTGTACAATATAAGCGGCGAGGCAAGGGAGCTCCTTTCGCAGCTTACTGCCGCAGAGGGACTGTTCTTCCGCGAAGCTTCCGGAAATAACGCAAAGGAGTGACAGTATGCTTTATCTTATAGCTGCAAATTTCGAGGACGCCGAAAGTGAATGGCTGTTCCAGCGCAGTATCCCCGAGGACGAGAACGGCTTCATCAACGACTATCACGGTATAAGCCGTGAGGACTTCGGCGGCGCTCTTGACACTATTATCGCACAGTCGCGGGGAGAGCAGCTTCCCGAGGGCTATGTGCCCCAGACCGTGTACTATCTCCGTGATGATGAAACTATCGTGGGCACATTCCACTTCCGGCACTGTCTTAACGAAGCTCTTGCCGAGGGCTCGGGACATATCGGCTACTACATCGCTCCCGGATACCGCGGCAAAGGATACGGCACACAGGGGCTGAAGCTGCTACTTGATGAGATAAGGGGCGCAGTCGCCGAGGAGGAGATATACCTGCGCGTTAAAAAGAGCAATCCCGCATCGCTGAAGGTGATGGAAAACAACGGCGGATATATCCATCACGAGGACGGGGAGAATTACTATGTGAGGATACCGAAATAGTCCGTACATAAGAAAAGCCGCAGGGAGCATCTGCTCTCTGCGGCTGTTTTGCTGTTATTTTACGGAAGTCAGACCTCTGCTCTCAGCATATTGCGGACCTCCATAAGCGAAAAGCCCAGAATGTTCTGTCCCTTCCACCTGTCCGCGGAGAGCCTGTCGTCGTCGTCCTTGTCAAGACCGCACGCCCATATACGATCGTTGGAGGTGCATTCCACCAGTACGGCGTCACCTGTGCCGAGGAGGAGCCTTTTCAGTTCGGCGTCCTGCGAGAATTTGGCGTAAAGACCTCTTATAGCGACAGTCTGTCTTATGCCTGCCCATACGCTGTCGATGTAGCCTGCTGCCTCTCTGCCCAGAGCCTTCTGCTCCTTGGGAGAGTCGGAGCTCAGCAGCTTTTCTGCGGTGACATTGTCGCCGAATGTCAGGCACTTGCGGTACATTATATACTGCTCGGCGGTGCTGAAGCTCACACCGTCAACGGTGAACGGTGTGGGAGCCCAGTTGCTGAAAGCGCCGTAAGCGTCGCCCACTCTGTAAAAGAAAATGGCATCGGTCTCGGTATTTCCTATGCGGAGCCTGTCCATTTCAGCAGCAGCCTGTGTGCTGCTGTTCTTATGAGGGAGAAGCTCGCTGAGGATGGAATTTCCCATGTTGAACTGCTCATCGGAGAGTACGGCAAATCTGATATCCATGTCCGTTTTTTCCGTAAAGTCGCGGCAGGCGGTGAGAGCTATCCTCCATGCCTCCTCGCTGGGGTAGCCGTATATGCCTGCGGAGACAAGAGGAAATGCGATGGAGCGGCAGCCCTTTTCGGCGGCTGCGGTAAGCGAGCTGTAATACGCGCTGTACAGCAGTTTGTCCTCGTCCTGATCGCCGCCGCGCCAGATAGGCCCCACGGCATGGACGATATACTTTGCGTTAAGCGAGAATGCAGGCGTTACCACAGCAGAGCCCGTATTGCAGAAGCCGATCTCATCGCAGGCAGCCTTCAGTTCAGAGTATCCTGCTGCCGAGAATATGGCACCGCAGACTCCTCCACCTGCTGAGAGATGGTTATTTGCAGCGTTTACTATTGCGTCTGTTTCAAGCAGAGTTATATCCGATCTGACGACAGAGATATTACCCATTGGAATTCCCCCTTTTCGGAAATATGTATATGCCTGAGCCGCTTATGAGGGAGTCGGAGAGTGAGTTCATGCGGTCAGGGAGATAATTTACAGCTTATGTTGAACTAATTTGTGCACATATATCAATTATATCACTAAATCGGCAAAAAATCAACAATTTTCTTTGCGTGACTATCCTGCGTCAAAGCAGTCCGCGGAGGGGTTTGCCTTTTGGGCGGATATGTGATATACTTATAACAGTTATTTTTTTATCAAGGAGTGAACGCAAGTGATACTGCTTACGGCTCAGAATATATCCAAGACATACATGGAGAGAAAGGTGCTCGACAACGTGTCTTTTTTCCTCAATGAGGGAGACAAGGTGGGCATCATAGGAATAAACGGCACGGGCAAGTCCACCCTGCTGAGGATACTGGCAGGGGCAGAGGAGCCTGACGGCGGAGAGGTCATCAGAACAGGCGGCATAAGGATATCTTACCTGCCCCAGATACCCGAATTTGACGACAGAGGAAGCATTCTTTCGCAGGTGCTCGCGCACCTGCCCGATGACCTTAAAGAAGCAAAGGAGTACGAGGCGAAGTCGGTGCTGGCGAAGCTTGGCATAACCGACTACGGCCGCGATATAAGCACTCTTTCGGGTGGAGAAAAGCGCCGCGCAGGCATAGCTGCCGCACTGGTGCAGCCCAGTGACGTACTGCTTCTGGACGAGCCTACCAACCACATCGACAATGAGACCGCACAGCTTCTTGAGGATCTGCTCATGAAGTACCGCGGTGCGATCGTCATGGTCACCCACGACAGATACTTCCTCAACAAGATATGCGGCAGGATAGCCGAGGTGGACAAGGGAAGCCTTTACGTCAGCGACGGTAATTACAGCGACTATCTTACGAAAAAGGCACAGAGAGAGGCTGACGAGGCTGCTGCCGAGCGCAAGAACAGGAGCCTTTACCGCAGAGAGCTTGAATGGATAAGCAGGGGAGCCCGCGCAAGGGGCACCAAGTCCCGTGACAGGATAGAGCGCTTTGAAGCCCTTAAAAACCGTGAGATACCCGTGGAAGCCGAGAAGCTGAAGCTTCAGTCCGTGTCCTCCCGTCTGGGCAAAAAGACCATCGAGATAGAGAATATCAGCAAGACCGTTGACGGCAAGCCTCTCATCACCGATTTTTCCTACATCGTATCCCGTGACGCAAGGATAGGTATTGTTGGACGCAACGGTGCAGGCAAGAGCACTTTCCTGAAAATGCTGACGGGAGAGGTCTCTCCCGACAAGGGCAGGATAGTTCTCGGCGATACCGTTAACATAAGCTATTTCTCGCAGGAGTGCGAGTCCATGGACCCCACCCTCCGCGTTATCGACTATATCAGGGAGACCGCCGACAGAGTGCAGACTCCCGACGGAACGGTAACGGCTTCTCAGATGCTGGAGCGCTTTCTGTTCACTTCCGAGCTCCAGTGGAACAGGATAGAGAAGCTTTCGGGCGGCGAGCGCAAAAGGCTGTACCTGCTGAAAATACTTATGACTGCGCCCAATATACTCCTCCTCGACGAGCCTACCAACGACCTTGACATAACTACCCTCACCATTCTCGAGGACTATCTTGAGAGCTTCAGCGGAGCCGTTATTGCGGTGTCCCACGACAGGTACTTCCTCGACAAGATGGCTGACGAGATATTCGAGTTCAAGGACGGTCAGTGCAATCGCTTCAACGGGAACTACACCGACTATGCGGAAAAGGCACTCACCTCCGCCGACACCGAAAAGCCTAAAAAGAAGGGCGAGAAGAAGGAGAGAGTCTACACGGGCAGGACAAAGCTGCGCTTCTCCTTTAAGGAGCAGAGGGAGTATGACACCATAGACGATGATATCGCCGCTCTGGAGCAGGCTATTGCCGACACGGAGAAAGAAATGACCGCCAATACCTCCGATTATGTAAGGCTTCAGGAGCTGTCCGACCAAAAAGAGGCTCTTTCAAAGGAGTTGGACGAGAAAATGGAGCGCTGGGTGTATCTCAATGACCTTGCGGAGCGCATCGGGCGCGGTGAGACTGTATGAGAGACAGCTTCTTGACAAATGGTATTTCCCGTGATATACTGAACTCATCTGAAAAAAGAAACGAGGTAATGTGATGCTCAATCAGCTGCTTGACAAGCTTGAGCGGAAGTTCCGCCGCTTTTCAATATCAAACCTTATGCTGTATATCGTTCTGGGTATGGCGGTATTTGCCATAGCGGACGTTATACTCATGACAAATCCCGACAACAGGGTATTTCTCATCGACATGATAACCTTTGACCGTGCGAAGATAATGCAGGGCGAGGTGTGGAGAGTTATCTCCTTTGTGCTGGTGCCTCCCGAATTCAACATGATATTCCTTGCCTTTGCGCTGTATTTCTACTGGATGATGGGAACGTCGCTGGAGCACCAATGGGGGAGCTTCAAGTTCAATATCTTTTACTTTACGGGAGTCATAGGCTGTATCATAGCAGGCTTCATACTTGGCTATGCGACTAATTATTACCTGTATGTCAGCCTTTTCCTTGCCTTTGCGATACTGTTCCCAAATGTGGAGATAATGCTGTTCTTCTTTATTCCCGTAAAGATAAAATGGCTGGGACTGTTTACGGCAGCGGGTCTTGTGGCAGTATTTATAATCGGAGATTTCCGGACGAGGATATTCATTCTACTGTCACTGGCAAATCTGATACTTTTCTTCGGAAAGGATATGTTCTCGAAGGTCTATTACACCTGCCGCAGGTACTATTACAAGTGGAAAAGTAATAAATAAGCGCATCCCGAAGCGATATGACCGCTTCGGGATTTGTTTTTTCCTTAGATTATAATGATAAATAAATCATAATTTCGAGCTGAGCCAGCTCGACCGCTTGCCACGTTGTCGCTCGTAAACTCGCTTAATAATATCAAAAATGATATTTGTACATCGCTTACAGCGCAATAAGTACGCCGAGCCTATGTAAGGGATTCCAAAGG
>JAFWTA010000058.1 GCA_017519145.1 Ruminococcus sp. | reverse complement strand
TTGATTCACCCCTTGCGGAGCGCTTTGTTTTATTTCGTCGCCTTAAAAGCTGAAAGCGACGACCAGAGGCGCTGCCTCTGGACTCCGCCAAAGGAACACAGTCCCTTTGGAATCCCTTACAGGCGTTCAGCAAAGTTATTATGATAAATTTTGATTTAATACAGCAATGAAAAAGTCCCCGAAGCATTTAAGCTTCGGGGATCCTTTTATATATCCGCGTGTTTCTTTATGCGCTCGGTGATGACAAGCGCAAGTATCAGCTTCACTACATCTCCCGGGATATAGGGAAGTACACACAGCTCCATGGCGTGGATGAATGTCATGTTACTGCCCGACTTGGTATAGCCGAATACGAACCAGATAGTGCCGAATGTGTAGCAAAGGATAAGTCCAACGACCATGAGGGCTACCCTTACGGGAAGGCTCCTGCCGAGAAGCTTGGTGCCGCCCCAGTATACCAGCGCCATCAGGACAAATCCAAGTATATAGCCGCCTGTGGGACCTGTAATGACTCCCACGCCGCTTTGCATTTTAGAGAATACGGGAAGTCCGATACAGCCCAGAAGTATGTACACCAGTACGGAGAAAAGCCCGTTTCTGCCGCCGATAATGTTCAGCGCACAGAATACCGCGAAGGTCTGGAGAGTAAAGGATATCTCACCAATGGGTATGGAGATTATGGAGCATACAGCGATAAGTGCCGTAAACATGGCAGTGAGTACAAGCTCCTTTGTGGTGAATGGTCTATGGGGTTCCTTTACGGAAACAGTGCTGTTCATAGTTCATAGCTCCTTTCGGGATATGTCTTATTATAGCACGGGATAACCACTTTGTCAACCACTTTCCTGACCGGAGGTGACAGAATTGAAACTCCGTTTCATGAATTATTGATAGGCGCAATATTTTTCTTTTCAAGTGTTGCTTTATTTTTAATAATGTGTTATAATTAAAAAAGTATATTTTGTGAGGTGTTTATCGACGTAATGAAAACCAGTGAATTCCGCGAGGTGTCCGACCCCGAACGCTTCAAGGCTGATCCCGATGAGGGACTTTCCGCCTCTCAGGTCAGACAGCGTATCGCTGAGGGACTCGACAACAAGCCTGTTGAGTCGCCCTCTAAAACGGTGAAGGAAATTCTCGCTGACAATATCTTTACCTACTTCAACCTTATATTCGTTATCCTCTCTGTACTCCTCATTGTGGTGGGCTCGTACAGAGACCTGACATTCATGCCTGTTATCATTGCTAATGCTCTCATTGGTATCATTCAGGAGCTTCGCTCAAAATCCGTTCTGGACAAGATCACGGTGCTCAATGCTCCCGTAAGTACAGCGGTCCGCGACGGACAGGTCATAAGCGTTCCCTCAAAAGAACTTGTGCTGGACGATATCGTCATCTTCAAGGCGGGCAATCAGATATGCGCCGATGCCATCGTGGTGGACGGAAATGTTTCCGTAAACGAATCGCTGCTTACAGGTGAGTCCGACGAAATATCAAAGAAACCGGGCGACACTCTCATGTCGGGAAGCTATATAGTTTCAGGAAGCTGCCGCGCAAGGCTTGAAAAGGTGGGCAGACACTCCTATATCTCAAGACTGACACTTCAGGCAAAGAAGTCCAAGAAGGGCGAGCAGTCCGAGATGATACGCTCACTCAACAAGATAGTCAAGTTCGCAGGCGTGGCTATAATCCCCATCGGTATAATCCTTTTCTATCAGGCTTACTATGTGAATCACTATAACGTCAAAGAAAGTGTACAGTCAATGGTTGCGGCTGTCATAGGCATGATACCCGAGGGACTCTTCCTTCTCGCCAGCGTTTCACTTGTTATAAGCGCAATGAAGCTTGCTATAAACAAGGTACTCGTTCACGACATGAAATGTATCGAGACTCTTGCACGTGTAGATGTGCTTTGCGTGGACAAGACCGGTACCATTACACAGAACGAGATGACTGTTGCGGACGTTGTTTCGGCTTCCGATGAGTATGCGGACGATATGATACAGGGACTGCTCAGCGACTTTGCCGCCGCACAGGAGTCCGATAACCAGACCATGACTGCCATGAAGGGACATTTCCACCGTCCCGCGGGAAGAACTGCCATATCTACTACAGGCTTCTCCTCCGAGTTCAAATACAGCAGTGTGACATTCGAGCGCGATGCTTTCGTTCTCGGCGCTCCCGAGTTTGTCCTCAAAGAAGATATCAGGGAGTTCAAGAGCGTTATCGACAGCTACAGCCGCAAGGGCTACCGTGTCCTTGTTTTCGGCAGATACAGAGGCATACCCGACGGAAAGGCGCTCACCGCTCCCGTTGAGCCTGTGTGCTTCGTGATGATGTCCAATCCCATCCGTGAGAATGCTCCAGAGACCTTCAAATACTTCGCCGAGCAGGGCGTGGAGATAAAGGTCATCTCGGGCGATAATCCTGTGACCGTTTCTGAAGTCGCCAAGCAGGCAGGCATCAGGAATGCAGGTGAGTACGTTGATGCTACTACCCTCACCACCGATGACGCAATAAAGGATGCCGTGAGAAAATATACCGTCTTCGGACGAGTTACTCCCGAACAGAAGCGAAAGTTCGTAAGAGCTCTCAAAAAGGCAGGCAAGACCGTTGCCATGACAGGTGACGGTGTAAATGATGTTCTCGCCCTCAAGGACGCGGACTGCTCCGTAGCTATGGCTTCGGGAAGCGATGTTGCCGCTCAGGCTGCACAGCTGGTGCTCCTTGAGTCAGACTTCTCCAAGATGCCCGACGTTGTTGCCGAGGGACGCAAGGTGGTAAACAACCTTGAACGCTCGGGAAGCCTTTTCATCGTAAAGAACATATTCTCGCTGATAATCGCTATACTGTCAATCTGCTTCGGCATGAAGTATCCTCTCATGCCCTCACAGATATCACTCATAAGCGTTTTCACTATCGGACTCCCTGCGTTTTTCCTGTCATTCATGCCAAACCGTGACCTTATCCGCGGAAGATTTATCACCAATATCCTGCTGAAGGCTCTGCCTGCGGCGCTGACCGATGTTCTGGTGGTAGGTGCCATGATATACTTCGGCAACATTTTCAGTGTTGCGCCCACGGATATAGCTACGGCTTCCACCATACTCATGAGTATCGTCGGCATGATGATCGTTTACCAGATCTCCAAGCCCCTTGATGTGTACAAGCTTGGTATATGGATATTCTGCGGTGTTGGACTTGCCTGCTGTATGATATTCGTCAGCAACCTGTTCGCTATCACCTCGATGTCAAACCGCTGTATCCTCCTCTGCGTGAACTTCTCTATCATCGCAGAGCCCTGTCTGAGATATATGACTCTCATAACCAAAAAGGTTCAGGACTTCTTTATGAAGGACAGCGTATAAAAAGCTTCCTTAGGCAAGACAGATACCCATAAACAAGTTAAGCCCCTGAGTGCTGCAAAGCACTCGGGGGCTTTTGATTAGGGTTGTCAGTTATCAGTCCAGTGAATCTGCAAGGTGAAGGAGATACTCCTGTATGCGGAGAGCGTCACCTGATGTGAGACCCTTTACGGACTTGTCAACATCGGCATTTGCTCTGCCCTGCTCGGTGAGAGCGTGGGCGTCGGAGCCGCCTACACCGTATTTGTTGGGATTAGCCAGTGATTGCATAATGAGTATAGCGTCTGCCAGCTCTACTGTGTCGTCACAGTTTGTATCGCCTTTCTTTGTGGGAACTATATCCTGTGTGGAGGTCGTTACGGGCGGTACTGCGGATGTTGTGGTAGTAGTTGTAGTGGTAGTAGTATTTGTTGAAGTTGATGTTGTAGTGATCGGAGGCAGCGGTCCGGGTGTATTGAGTGCGCTCTCGACAAAGCTGATGTTCCATGCAAAGGAAGCCTGAAAGTCGGGAGCTATATCGTTGGTGCTCCATGAGGCTACGGAATCGGCGTAACACTTCTGAGCAGGTACCTTGCCGCGCTTCATTCCCATACTCTTTACATATTCATCCATAAGACCTGAGCAGGGGCCGCTGACCATTATTCCGCTCGGAGCCATGGGGAAACTGCTGTCCAGCTCATATATCCAGAATCTGTGTGAGGGATTATTTGAGTGGTATGTGCCGTAGCCTGTGACGTAGGATATGCCGAGACCGTTTCTGCCGAAGATATAGTCCATAGCCTGAGTCATGCCGTTGAGATACTTACTATTGCTGTTTGATGCGTCATAAGCATATGCCATGATCATAGCGTTACGAGTTATACAAGCATTTGAAGCAGGTTCATATCCTGCATGATAATCATCCCCGGGGATACCGATCCAATCGGTATCCTTGGCTTCTCTGTAAGGTATACCCATTCCGTTTGAGGCGCTGTTTTCCATTTCAAGCATAGAATCTGCGGCCTGTAAGATGCTTTTCCCGATTGTCTCCTTGTCCTTTGCAGCTGTCATATCACTGAGGTAAAGTGAAAGTGTTCCCATAGTGGTAGTATCGCTGTTATTGAAGGCGGAGTAGGTGAGATCGTCACTCTCGGGCAGAGCTATTTCAAATGCCTTTGCGATACCTGACGCGCTGTGCTCGTTCTCATAGCCCTTCAGCTCGTTATAATACTCTTCAGCACCTGTGGTAGCGAAGAGCTCGCAGGCAGCCCAGTATGCTTCGTCCTTGACGCTGCGGTCCTCGTATATGCCTGTACCCACAAATGAGCTTTCGGGAGCGAACTGAGGATCCCTCTCATATTGTCCGAGGTCGGTATCCCATTTTTCCTTGTATGCCATTACAGCCTTCCATGAATCCTCTGCGTGTTGGAGGCATTCATGGGCGAACTCATCATCTATGCCCTCCCAGAGACGTGCAGCCTGAGCCGCGCAGGCTATCATGTTGAATGTAGCTGCATACGTTGGAGGTCTGACGATATGGGTAGGCATATAGGCTTCGTCGTATATGTAGGTTTTTCCTTCAAAAGAGAGTTGTTTGTGGTCATTTGCCTGATGATATACAAAGTTTGCGCAGTCCTTGCCCCATACAGGGTCATTCTCCGGATCAACGATCATCTTGAACATCCACTCAAGCTCATACCTTGCTTCTCTGAGAGCTTCCTCAGAGGCATCGCCCTTTGACTTCTCCATTTCATACATATTCTGGAGGAGCCACACTGAGTTTGCGCCGACGATCACGTTCTTTGTATTGTCTGAGCCTGTGTACCAGCCGCCTGCTGCGTCGATGGAGTTCCTCTTGTCACCGTCAAATTCGTTACCGTAGGTTTTTATCCACTGTGACTGGATAAATGCGGTGTATCTCTTGTGCTGTGCAGCATGAGCAAGCTTGGCTTTATCGTCCTTGGGGTTGAATGAAGTTATCTTATCTTCTGTGATGTCCTCGTCCGAACGGCTCTGGTAGTAGTAGTTCATGGCGTCGGTGAGGATGCCCCTGTATACGTCATTGCCTATACGGAACTCATGGCTGATATACTTATTATAGACCTCGCCTGTGATGGGATTTGTAAATACGTTATCCTTGTCATCCACCTCAATGGTGTATGTACCCGGATCGGTCACAGTTGAGAAATCAAGTATCTGGCAGTAATCGCCTGCTGCCTCGTCATATCCTATGGGAGTACCCTTGCCTGTGAATACGGGCTCGCCGTTCTTCTTGACGGTGAAGCTGACGGGCTCGGTGATCTCCTTGCTTGTGGCGTATGTAGCCTTCTTGTCAAGCAAGGTATAATAGCCCATCTGGTTAACTCTTACATCACTTCTTGGAGTAATGATACCCATTTCATTTGAAGGATCCCAGAGGCATGGGGTGGATTTTGCATTCTTGTATTCTTCGCCGCAGTCCGTACACTCAAGTTTGAGATTGTCGAACTTCAGCACTGTTCCCTCGGGGAAGCAGTCCTGAGGCTGATAAGAGCCTTCGCCGCCGTAGTGAAATACCCATGATGCGACCTCGATAGTTTTGGTTGCGGTAAATTCACTGTCGAAGCTGTTCTTGCCCTTTTCTATTATGACATTGTTCCAGCCCTGATCCCAGCTGCCGGAATTGTTCTGCCATACGCCTACGCCGTTATCGTCAGTACCTGCGATATGAGTGTGCAGCTCTCCGTTGGCAGAGGACTCTAACTCCCAGTGTACCTTGTACTTGTGGCCCTGCTCAATATGGAGATTTCTGTGGCGTATTCCCAGATCCCATCTGGACTCGCCGCCGCGTTTCTTTCCGCCGGGATTGAGGATAGTGATGTTAAAGCTGCCGCCATCGGTATTGAAGCTCTGCTCCGCCGGATTATTGGCAAATACAGTCCATGGCAGTACTATCCCGTTGTCGAAGTTGTTCTGTCCGAGACAATCGGCATTAGCTGTAATAGGTGCGAATGCGGCAGTGCTTACCGCAGCTACAGAAGCTGCCATTAGTCTCTGGATGAATTTTGTGGTTGACCTGTGTTTCATGATTGTTCCCTCCCTGATGTTTTGCCGCTTTTGCGGCAATCTCATTAATCATAATCGCGGCGATTTGGTTGTAAATAATAACAAACTTATTTGTTGACTGCCGCGAATATATA
This sequence comes from Ruminococcus sp., assembly GCA_017519145.1. Lineage (GTDB taxonomy): Bacteria > Bacillota > Clostridia > Oscillospirales > Ruminococcaceae > Ruminococcus. The sequence continues at coordinate 55,633 of JAFWTA010000058.1, read as the reverse complement.
TCCATTATATACTATTATGCAGAATTAGTCAAGGTAAAAAAGCCGCTCCCGACGAATTTTCGGGAGCGGCTTTATCAAGAGAGGCTTTACAAAAGCAACACAAAATATCATATTTCAGCGAAATACTGCCCTAACACAGTTCCTTCCCGCGGATTTTGCTTCATAGACCGCCTTGTCCATACGTTCAAAGGCTGTATTGATCTGATCCTCCGCAGTAATAAGGGTAACGCCGATACTGCAGGTTATATGACCGATCTTGTCAAAGGGCTCGTCCTCTATGCGCCGGCGGAGAGCGTCTGCGGTGCTTATGGCGGCGTCCTTGTCGGTATCGTAGCATATTACCACGAATTCCTCGCCGCCCCAGCGTCCCGCAACAGCATTCTTGCCGGCGATGAATGCGGTGATGACCTCTGCAAAATGTTTGAGAGCATCGTCGCCTGCGGCGTGGCCGTAGACGTCATTTACGCGCTTGAAGTAGTCGATATCCAGTATCATCATGGAAGCGATGAGCTGATCGCTTATGATGCCCTTAATGGCATTTTCCATTTCGGTCTCAAGCTGTCTGTGGTTGTATATACCCGTGAGAGGATCCTTCAGCGCCAGATATTCATAGGTTTTGAGAGCCGTCATAAGCTCCTCGGCGCTTTCGTGTATATCCTGCACCATGAACACAAATCGGAAGTCGTCGGGATTGTTGGTCTCGGCGCGTCTGAAAATGAGCTTGACCCATATGTATTTTCCCTCAAGATTCATCATAAGGCAGTCGTAGGAGGAGGTGCGTCCGACAGCGAGGTTCTTTTTCAGGTACTCGGGGTCTGTTCTTTCGAGGAAGATATCCTGATCGTCGGGACCTATCATATTCACTATCATCATGCGCCATTCCGAGTATTTCAGCTTCTGATTCTGGACATCCTCGGACAGCTCCGTGATACTGATGCTGTTGGTCGTATCCTTTATGAGATCCACATACATTGAGAAAAGGTAGGTGTTCTGGATGGTGGTTACCTTTTTGGATGTCAGGGTCTCGTCCACATACTGGCTGCCGTCCAGCTCGTCCAGCACAAGGATATAGACCTCCTCGCTTACCATGGGGTAAACGGTCATCTGAACTACATGAGTGACGCCCTCAAAGCTCACGTTTATCCTTCGGCTGTACTTGCCCGAAAATTTTCCCGCAGTAGGGATAAATACGCGGTAGTCCTCGATCACGGTGTCAGAGCTGTTGTTGAAGTGGTACCAGAGCTTTTCTATAAGGTCGTGGTAGCTTCCTGTCTTGTCAAGAAACTCTGCGAACATTCCGCGCCTTGCAAGCGCTTTGTATGTGTCTGTTCTTCCGTCAGCTACGATAATGGCGTCGGTATTTTCCCTCGCATAACTCATTACGTCTTCAAGAGTTATATCGTTGATGTTGTCGGTATTCACTTTCAGCCCCCCTAAGCTGTAATAACATAGTGCGGCATCACCGCATAGTTTGCGGAGTTGCTTTATCTTTATATATATGATAACATATATCGGTGTTTGAATTGATAATATTCTGTGAATTATTAACAATTCAGGCAACTATTTGTAATAACGTACAAACAGAGTGAGCTTTGCTTGTGAAAAATGCAGAAAATCAAGAAATATTTGTATAATGAAAAAATTTTTGGGAAAACTACTTGACATCTTATTATTTTTGTGATATTATCATAATAGAAATAACAGAGGAGGCGATGTCAATGGCAACAGAAAAGGAGTTTTTGTCGGAATACAGGCTCAGTGATTATGAGAGACCTTCTGTCACAGCCGATGTGGCAGCGTTCATGATAAGGTCCGAGGAAAAGACCAGCTACCGCCGCAATCCCGAGAACAGACTCTCGCTGCTGCTGATAAAGAGGGGCGGTCATCCCTATAAGGGTATGTGGGCGCTGCCCGGCGGATTTCTCAACTCCAACGAGACTGTTGAGGAGTGTGCCCTCAGGGAGATAAAGGAGGAGACTGACGTTCTGCCCGTTTCCATCATGCCTGTGGGAGTTTTCAGTGCTCCCGGACGCGATCCCAGAGGATGGATAATCTCACACGCCTATGTTTCCATCATAGGGGACGAGTCGGTGAAGCAGGCGGCTATGGACGACGCCTCCGATGCACAGTGGTTCGATGTGGACTTTGTCAGGGACTCAGGCGGCGAATACCGTCTGACCCTCAGCTACGGAGATGTGGTGCTGAAGGCAGTCCTCACCGAGGAGAGTTCGGGCTTCGGGCGCACATCTTTCGCCATAAAGGACAGCGGTTCACTGGCATTTGACCACGCCGCCATGATAGCTTCAGCTGTCTCGGCTCTCAGGAGAGCGGCAAAAAGCTATGACACTATCTTCGATTTCCTTCCTGAGAAATTCACTCTTACAGCCTTTCAGAAGGTTCAGGAGACCATACTCAATGTTTCCTTCCTGCCTGCAAACTTCAGACGAATGGTCAGCAAGTATGTGGAGGAGACAGGGGAGGTAGTAAGAGGTGAGGGACATCGTCCCGCCAAGCTGTACAGACGCAAAATCATTGATTAAGGAGTGATCATCATGAAAAATATTCTGGTAGTTGTTGATATGCAGAAGGACTTCGTGGACGGAGCTCTCGGCTCTGCGGAGGCCTGCGCGATCGTTCCTGCGGCTGCAAGGAAGATAGCCGCATTTGAGGGTGACATTTTCGTTACCTATGACACCCACTTTGAGAATTATATGGACACCGCCGAGGGAAAGAAGCTTCCCGTTCCTCACTGCATAAAGGGCACAGAGGGCTGGGAGCTGAACAAGGACATAGCTGAGGCCCTCAAGGGAAAGAAGTATACTCCTGTGGAAAAGAATACTTTCGGCTCTGTTGATCTTCCAAAGCTTATAAAAAAGGCAGTGGGCAATGAGAAATTTACCGTTGAGCTCATCGGTCTCTGCACCGATATATGTGTTGTCAGCAATGCTCTGCTCATAAAGGCAAACTTCCCTGAGGCTCCCATTGCAGTTGATGCTGCCTGCTGTGCAGGAGTTACACCCGTTAAGCATGATGCAGCTCTTGAGACCATGAGAAGCTGCCAGATAGACGTAATTTAACAGAAAGGATATGATATTATGAAGCTTGACCCCATCGTTGTTTCCCTCCTTGATACTGACCTGTACAAGTTCAATATGGATCAGGTCATTTTCCACAAGCACACAGACCTCTGTGGAAAATACTACTTCAAGTGCCGCAATAAGGGCATTGTATTCACTGCCGAAATGGTGCAGGAGATAAACGACCAGATCGACCACCTCTGCTCACTGAGCTTTAAGAAGGATGAGCTGGATTATCTCCGTTCCATCCGCTTCATCAAGGACGACTATGTTGAGTTCCTCAGACTCTGGCACCCCATCAGGGACTACGTTACCGCAGGGCTCAATGCTGACGGTGAGCTGGAGATAGTTGTGGACGGTCCTCTGTTCTCGGCAATGCAGTTCGAGATATATCTCCTTGAGATAGTCAACGAGGTATACTTCCGCATGAAGTACGACTACGACAGGCTGAGGAAGTCTGCGGAGGAGCGCCTTGACGCCAAGATAAAGGCGTTGAACGACGGCACTTATACATTTAAGTTCGCAGAGTTCGGCTGCCGCAGAAGGCTTTCCCGTGAGTGGGAGGACGTTGTTGTAAGGCGCCTCTGCACCGAGACAGACAAGTGCGTGGGTACTTCAAATGTTTACCTTGCCATGAAGTACAATGTTACTCCCATAGGCACTTACGCTCATGAGTTCGTGCAGATGTATCAGGGAATAGACTCCATTCCACTTGCATACACGAACCACTACGCCATGAAGGACTGGTATGACGAGTACGACGGCGATAACGGTACTGCACTTACGGATACTATCACCACGGACCTGTTCCTGCTGGACTTCAACCGCTCAATGGTAAACAACTACACAGGCGTCCGCCACGACAGCGGCGATCCCTATGAGTGGGGCGAGAAGATGATCGCTCACTACAAAAAGTACGGCGTTGATCCCAAGACTAAGCTGCTGCTGTTCAGCGACAGCCTTGATTTTGACCGCGCACAGAAGCTCTACGATCACTTCTGCGGCAAGACAAAGGTTTCCTTCGGCATCGGAACATTCTGCTCCAACGATACCGAGGAGGAGGCTCTCAACATCGTTATCAAGCTCCAGTATGTAAACGACAGACCCGTTGCGAAGCTGTCCGACGCTGCGGGCAAGGCAATGTGCCGCGATGAGGAGTACCTTGAGTACCTCAAGCGCTCGGTGGACTTCAGACTGAAAAGAGAAGCCGATAAAAAATAAGTATACCGTACGGAGAAGGCAATGAGTGAGCCTTCTCCGTTTTTTGTTACAAATGTCACTGCGGAAGTTATTTCTGTCATCTTGTATTTCGGCGCATCTTACTGTATAATCAGAGCATAGAAACACGGAAGGGGGATCACTATGAGAGTTGATTATTACGATATGCCCGATTGTACCTATGAGATGTACTTCGGCAGACCTGCGCTGTTTTCTCCCGAGGGCACAGATATGGCTATGCTGGCGGCATACGGCTTCACACTGCTTCCCGACGGAAGATATATCCATTTCCTCGACCAGCAGGAGTACTATCATATAGTTTCCAATGAAAGTGCGGGGATAGTTGTGTTCGATCAGAGCACCCATGATAAGATAGTGCAGTATTACCGGTCGCAGTATGCGCCGACACCGTTTGTGAACCGTTCAAACGGCGGGACTGTAATGTGCATCATCAGCCTGATACTGCTGGTGGTAAGTCCGTTTCTGTTATTCGAGCTGCCTACACTGGGAATGCTGGGCTGGATAGCCTCACTGGTGCTTATGATAATCGTCAGAGCTACATATCCGAAGAACGTATTCGGTCTGGTGCTGATGATACTTCATATCGTAGCTGTTGCAGTTATTCTTATCAGTGCTCTGTTGGTCATGGCAGCCTGTTATGATATAATGAGGCAGTGCTCTAACCTTTGATGAGAGGAGGATGACTATGAATATACATATCTGTACAGACCACGGGCTCATACCACCCTATGCGGTAATGCTCATGCTTTCCCTTGCGTCAGGACTGGGAGTGCAGTTCGTGCTCAATCGCAGGGAGGGCATCAAGCGGAATATCGCTGCCTACGGTATACTCCTTGCACCTGCCATGACAGGCTTTTTCGCACTTCTGCACACTCAGATAGCTTCAGGGGGCAAGGCTCTGGGTTTATCCTCCATCGGCGGAGCGGTGGGTATGTACGCAAGCGCACTTACAATGGCTGCCATCTCCCGCAGACGGGAGAGCTTCGGGATAATGCTCCGCAGCTGCACACTTTCGCTCCCCATCATGTACAGCATATCCAAGATAGGCTGCCTGCTTGGAGGCTGCTGCCGCGGTGTGGATTACAGCGGCGTTATGTGCGTTGAGTACAGCGGCGAGCGCATGGGAAATCTCAGTGCATTTCCCGTACAGATAGCGGAGTCCGCAGCATTTCTCGTCATATTCATCATCGGTATGATATTGTACGCGAGGGGCAGAAAAAACGCTGAGATCATGGTATTTCTCATGTCAGCGGCAGCCAAATTCGCGCTGGACTTCCTCAGGGTCTCACATACGGGAAAGGTGATATCCTCCAATCAGCTGCTCTGTGCGGCAGCGGCGGCGGGATGCATCGCTGTCATGGCAGTACAGGCGCACAGGAACCATAGCCTTTCCGAAAGGGCATATAACTGAAAAGCGGCTCACAGTATCACTGTGAGCCGCCTTTATTATCCGTAAAATCTATTGTTCTGTCGCATATCTCCAGAGCCGCAGGTCTGTGTGTTACTATGACCACGGTCTTGTCGGTCATGCTGCGGAGGTTTTCAAGGAGCTGCTTTTCCGTTCTCTCGTCCAGTGCGCTTGTAGCTTCGTCCAGAAGCAGTACGGGACTGTCGGAATATATCGCCCTTGCAATGGCTATCCTCTGCATCTGTCCCTCGGAGAGACCGGTTCCGCGCTCACCCAGAAGCGTATCTGCACCGTTTTCAAGTGCGGATACGAATTCCTCGGCACAGGCTATTTTCAGCGCTCTTTCCACGCGTTCGGCACTGTCCTCTGAGCGCCCTGCAAAGGAGACCACCTCGCGGATAGTACCGCTCATGAGCTGGTTGCCCTGAGGCACATAGGCGAAAAGCCTGTGCCACTGCGGAGTCAGCGGAGTTTCTATGCCGTCGCTGCTGATGAGATACCGCTCTCCGCTGTCCAGCCTGTATATGCTCATAAGGAGCTTCAGCACCGTGGACTTGCCGCAGCCGCTGTGTCCTGTAAATGCTACATATTCGCCCTTTCTGATGTCAACGCTGACGTTCTTTATCACCTCGGGCATATCCGCCTTGGACAGCTTTCTGATGCTGTCAGCGGCAGGATAATATGTAAAGCAGGCATTTCGTATGCCGAAGGAGCTCAGCTCCTCAGAGTAGTACCTGCTGATCTCGCCGATGCTGAGGGGAGCAGTGTCACTGTCATCGGTGAACTCCTCGATCTCCATAAGTCTTTCCGCACTTGCGGTCATGGCATAGTATTTCGGCAGATATCCCGTGATATTTGCAAAGGGAGCCTGTATCTGCGTAATGAGCTGAGTCATTGCAGTAAGGGTTCCGTAGCTGATAGTGCCTATGAGTATACCGTAGCCGCAGTAGCAGATACCGAAGAGGTACATACCGTTCATAGCTGCCTGAAATCCCACATTGCACAGGTTGGAGAAGCAGTTCTTCTTCATCCTTGCGGACTTGTGAGCATTCATCCTGTTCGCGGCTTCCTGCTCGGTCTGCTCTTCGGCAGCGAATGAGCGTATCATCATCATGCTGCCTATGCGTTCCTGAAGGAATACTCTCAGTCTGCCGTCGCGCTCCTGTACCTGTTTGTGGAGCCGCTTCAGCACCTTACGGAAGCCGTAGGTGAGCAGCAGCATTACTATGGCGCAGGGGAGAAGTATGCAGGCGAACCGTCGGTCCAGCACCACCATCATGATAACGGCGCTGACCATTTTCACTATCATGCCAGCAAGCCCCGGAAGTATCTCAACGTAGCTGTCAGCCACCACCACGGTGTCGCTGGTGAGGCGGTTGAGCCATTCTCCCGAATGCACGGCGTTGACGCTGGCGAAGTCCTTCCGCAGTATATTCCGCATAAGACGGGCTTTGAACAGGTTCTCGAAGGTCGCCTTTGAAAGCTCCGTCAGCCATCGCACCATGGCTCGCAGACCTATCTGCACAGCCACGAGTATGATGGTGGATATCACATACCGCAGGAAGCCGTCCCTGTTATGTGCGGCGGCGCAGTCCACGATATTCCGCAGCAGCAGAGCGTACAGAACACCGCTGGCACCGTGGAGCCCCTGTATTATCATCAGGGCAAGTATATAGAGCTTTTTTCCTTTTGGTACGGAATAAAGCCATTTTGTCGCGTTATTCTTCATTATTTATTCAGCCTTGAAATTGGTTTTTGTGAGAGCGTTCATTCCCTCGTAAGCGGTTCTTGCAGCGGATATGTCCATATTGCAGCCGAGGCGGAAAAGCTTCACGCTGTCTGCAAGTTCATCTGCCAGAGCGAGAGTTTTCTGCATCTTCACCGCGTCGGTGGGACGGTATATCTGCTTTATCAGCATGGTGTAAGCCTGTTCGCGCGATATGGGAACGATACGGTTCTCCTCAGCCCTTGTGAGTATGCATATGGCTTTCAGCGGCACGGAAATATTGCTGCCAAGTCTGTGCTTTCCGTTATATGGAGTTCCGTAGGCGGTGACTCCGCCGCTGCCTATCCTCAGCAGGGGCTTGTCGTCATTGACCATAACGGCGCGGCTGCCGAAATACTCCCTCCACAGTTGTGTGTGGGTGGACTTGCCTGTGCCCGATTTTGCGGTAAAAAGATAGCCCTCACCGTCAACAGCAATGACCGAGCCGTGGAAGAGCACGGTGTCATAGTCCGGCATTTTCTCGGCTATCTTGCGGTATACAGCCAGCTCTTCGAGATAGCTGTCCCTGTATTCGCGGACGGGGAGACCCTCCAGCTCATTTTCACGGGCAGACTTTCTGCGCTCATAGTCTATATCCTCCCGAGAGGTGACTACGGCGTATTCCGCCTCCTCATCGGTGAGGTATTCGCTGCAATAGCTATGTACCTCGTCATATATGGAGCTGACAGAAACTACTCTGTCAGCTATCCTATAATTTTTTGTTATCATGTTCTTTCAGCGCCTTTACCTCTGCTCCAAGCTTTTTTCGGTTCTTCTTCACGCCTCTTATCCAGCGCCATACATGGACCGCAGGGAGCAGTATGATGTGCTTTTGAAGTATGGGGTAGTGATGCTTCATGAAATCCGTGTCGGGGAACAGCCTTTTCAGCAGAAATCCCGACTTTGAGCCTGTTTCCGAGGACTCAAGATACTTTTTCATCTTGTTCTCGGCAGCCTTCTGTGCTGTGCCGTAGGTGCCGTTGTCCAGATACACCTCCAGCATCTCAGCCTCGGTATCTGTCATATCGGCAGTTTCCTGCGAGGAAAACAGCTTCTTTGCAAGTCGGAGCCTTGCCTGTTCAAAATCTGCTATGCCCAGCTGTTCAAGCTGATCCGACACATATCCGAGGTCGAGGCTATGTTCCTTTTCCTTCATGAAGATGTAGCAGTCCAGCAGAGAGCGTATACCTGTTCCGCCCTCGTTGTAGTGCTTGTACTCATGGGCAGTCATATAGACGTAGAAGTCCTCGTCGGAAAGGTGAAATCCGAAGGAGCTGTCCTCATCGGGCTTCATCAGCCTTCTGACGTCCTCGTAGTAGGTGTACAGCTTCTGCTCGGGACCGTATTCAAACAGTGAGGTGTGCATCTCGAAGTTCAGCACGGGAGGCTTCAGATAAACGTCCTGATGGGACTCTCCCACGCTCTGGGCTTTATAGCCCCGCGAGAGCATGATCTCCCTGACCTCATCCTGCCGTGTGGGATCGTAGATGATATCGTTATCCGCCATTTCGCGCATACCCATGGAGGGGTAGAGCTCCTTCAGTATAGCGCCTTTCAGCGGCATATGCCATATGCCGCGGGCTTCGAGCTCTGCGGAGATGGCTTTGCGCTCGCTGTCGAGGATAATGATCTTCCTGACCGACTTGTTGTACGCCTGCACAAAACGCTCATCGGCTGCTCCTGCCTGTTCAAGGGGAAAATATACAGCAGCCCTGAGAGACTGGCTCTTCGCGAGGGCGTAGAGGCTGTCTGTATCCATAGCACTGACCTTAGCAGCATCGGCAGGCAAGCTGTTTGCAGCACAGGCAAGCAGGTATATCAGATCCTTTTTTGTATCGTTCATTCGTCTATTGCGCCGATGGAGCGGAGCTTTGCGATGGCAGCGGCTGTGTCTTTTTCAGCGACAGAGCGCTCAACGTCGTATTTCTCCAGAAGCTTGTCAACGATGGCGCTTTCTGTGGTGTCGGTCTTGAGGCACTCGATAATGAAAGCGGCTGTGGGGTTGCTGCGGATGAGTCCGTTCCAGTCGGTACCGCCTGTTGATACGGTTATGTGTTCACCCTTTGAGACATGGGTGAGAAATCCGGAGTTAAGTTTCATGATATATTCTCCTTTAGGTCAGGTAATGGGTATGATAGGCAGCTCAATGGGACCGTTATCATCGGGACTATCCGGAGTCGGAGCGATATCGGTCTGTGCCGGCTCATCAGCCTCGGGCGGAACTATCCCTGCCTCGAGGAGAGCTGCTGTGTCGGGGTCAGTGGACAGAGCGGCAGTGCTGTTTTCGGCGGCTGCGGCAGTGGCAGCTGTGACTGCCGATGTGGTCTCTGCGGCTGTTGTTGTGGTATCTGCACCTGCGGAGGTGGTGTTTTCGGCAGTTGTATCTGCGGCAGCAGCAGTTGAGGAAGCTTCCGATGAAGAGCTTTTTGCGGAGCTTCCGCCCTTTCCGCCGTTACAGCCTGACAGCACGAGAGCTGAGACAAGTAATATCGGTAATATCTTTTTCATAATGAACTCCTTGAAATTGATATTATAATTCATTTCGTTACAATAACTGCGTTCAGGCGGTTATTGCAGACAAATCAATTATAGCATGAAAGCTTTAAAAAGGCAAGTGGCGCAGCGTTAAAGTTCATTTTTTATACACTTTGCCGCGAAATCTTCTGCGCAGCTCCCAATTTATAATAAAACAGGGAAAGCGTAAAAAACAGGCAGCCCATAAGGACTGCCTGTCTGTGGTACTTACTGAGGAGGAAGCTCGGGATCACTGGTAGTGATAACGTCTTCGCTCTCAAACTCTATGAGCTCCATATCGGGAGCAGTGTATTTTTCCTTCATCATGTGGTCTCCTTTAAAGAATTGTTGTAGTCATAAGCAGCCTTGCCGTAAGCGTAGAACATTTCGCATACTCCGTAGAGCTTGCTTCCGAGATCTCCGTTTTCAAAAACGCGCTGAACATAGGACAGGGTATTCAATACATAATCCTTGTTGCCTATGCGTATGGTGTAGTCGTTAAAGAGCTGATGTGCGGCAATATCGGGTATCTCGAAGTACTTGCCGTATTTGCCTGTCTTTGCGGTGATAGTCTTGCCGCCGAAATCAGCGGTATTCTCCTCGCCGTCATAGTAGAATCTTATAGCGGTATCGGAGTTGAGCACTACTGATATCTTGTATTTTTCTGCACCGTTCTTCAGCTTTTTGCTGTTTATGAAGTCCTTATCCGCTTCGGATAACTGGGCAGGAGGATAGAAAGCAGCTGTGCCGTTGAAGTATCCGTCAGCAGCAGTGCAGAGGTGTCTGAGATGTTTTGTAAGATTGCGGACTTCCTCTGAAAGGGTTTCATTTGAAAAAACAGCTGCGAGATAATTATCAAGTGTCGTTGTGGACTGAGAATGGTCAAGGAGACCGTTGGATGTGTTTGCCACGATAAGTCTGTTGCCATCGTAATCGTATGCCTTCATAGTAACATCCGAGTTGCCCTGTGAAGCATTAAGGGGATAGGTGATCTTGTAATAGTTATTTATCATCTCGCAGTCACTGAGATCAGTTTCCATATCTCCGTTGGGACCGCTGATGACTATCTTGTCAAGGCGTTCGGGGCGTGTTATGTAGAAGTTGAGTCCGATACTGCTGTTCAGTGTGGCATTATTTGCCGCGGCAGTAACGATGTAAGGCTTCATAGCATCACAGCCTGTAAACATTTCCTTATTGTTGGTAACATTGCTCAGGTCAAATCCTGAAAAATCTGTATATCCCAGTTTCTTACAGTTTTTGAACATGGAATTCGTGCTTTTGACATTGGAAGTGTCAAAGCTGCTTATATCAAGTTCTTCAAGATTAGTGCAGTCGTTGAACATATAGTCCATTAATGTAACTGATCCAGTGCTGAATCCGCTGAGATCAAGCTTAAAGAGCTGTGAGCATCCGTTGAACATACGATCCATATCCACGACCTTTTCGGTATTGAAATTATTCAGATCAAGTTCATGAAGACCAGAACAGCCGCTGAACATATAGCCCATATCCGTAACATTTGAGGTATCGAATGAGTGGAGGTAAAGCTGCTTCAGATCGCTGCATTCGCTGAACATATCTCCCATGTTTGTAACGTTCGATGTATTGAAGCGCAGGTCAAGACGCTCAAGGCTGCTGCAATTGTTGAACATATAAGCCATGGAGGTGACAGCTGAGGTGTCAAATTCTCCGAATTCGATCCACTTGAGATTTTTGGAGCCAGAGAACAAATGGGTCATATTTGTTACCTTTGAGGTATTGAAATTGGATATATCCAATGATTCGAGCTTTGTGCAGTTATGGAACATACCGTACAAATTTGTGGCAGATGATGTGTCAAATCTGTTGACATCAATAGAGGTAAGCCCTGAACAGGAATCAAACATATGGGCAAAGGTCTTTGCATCACGGGTCTGGAATTCTGTTACATCGAGAGAAGTGAGTCCTGAACAGCCGCTGAACATATGTTCAAATGATGTGACGTGAACTGTATCGAAGCTTGAAACGTCAAGCTCAGTGAGTAAACGGCAGCTATTAAACATCCATTCCATAGTGGTTACATTATTTGTATCAAAGCTGCTTACGTCCAGCGAAGTGAGCTTGCTGCAATACTGGAACATAGAGCTCATATCAATTACATGAGATGTATCAAAACCGCTTATATCAAGCTCGGTAAGCTGCTCACAGCTGTAAAACATACGGCGCATATTGTGTACTCTGCCGGTGTAAGCTATTGAAAGGTCAATGCTTTCTGCTTTGAAGAATGAGAAAAGATCACTGCAATCATCGGGGAGAACAGTGCCTTCCAGGGCGACTATCTTCTTGACCTTGCTGCTGTACTTGTAGCTTTTGAGGTCGTCCTTGGTGATGGTTCCGCTGAGTGTGAGCAAGCCTGTTTCCTCGTCAAATGTGACATTGCTTTCGGCGTGGGCAACAACAGCTGTTCCGAACAGGGGATAACCGCCGTTATATGGCAGCGCACCGCCTATGAGCGCAACAGCAAGAATGGCTGCCGCTGCTCTTCTGATGTGTCTGGTATCCATGTTAAACACTCCTTTTCTGCCGCTTCAGATAATATCCCGTCACTGCGGCTTAGGGACAGGAAAAGTGCAAGGTTGTCCTATCAATTAAAACATTAAGATAAGATGTTATATCATTGCACTACTGGATGTATATTTTATCATATTATTTATTAAATGTCAATACTTTTATTGCGATTTTGCCGAAAAACAGCCCTCTGCATTATTTGCTCCCACATATGAAAAAGGCAGCCCTGAGACTGCCTTTTGTGAATATTCTGTTATGAGATCCGTCTGTCAGGGCTCAGAGAGCTTCTTCGCTGACAAGCTTGTTGTTCTCCCATTTCTGGCGCTTGCGGCTGCCGTCCTTAGCGGTAAGGATGCCCTCGCCGCTGAGCATATCGTTCTGCCATTCGCCCTCAAAAACGGCTCCGTTCCTGTAATAGAAAACTCCGTGACCGTGTCTGAGACTGTTCTCAAAGCTGCCCTCGTACTTTTCGCCGCTGCTGTAGAAGAACTCGCCGACGCCATTCTTGACATTATCCTTCCAGTCGCCGACATATCTGTTGCCGTTTTTGTAGCGGTACTCGCCCTTGCCATTGCGCATATCGTCTTCCCACTGACCGTCGTAAACATTTCCGTCAGCCCATGTGAAGACGCCCTCGCCCTGCTTTACGCCGTCCTTGAAGCGGCCCTCGTAAACATTTCCGTTGGTATAGGTATAGACTCCCTTACCGCTCATTTTTCCGTTGAAGTCGACATCGCCCTTATAGGTACCGTTGTCGAATACAATGACTCTGCCTGCGTCGTGTGATGGCTTGGGAGTTCCGCTGATAAGCTTTTCGCTTACCACCTCGCCGTCCTTATACACTCTGTTGTATACGCAGTCGTCACGGGTCTTCAGGACTGCCTCGCCGTTGAGAAGACCATCTGTCCATTCCCCTTCGATGACATCGCCGTTCTCAGCTGTATAGACACCCTTGCCGTGGTATCTGTCCCTGTTCCATGTGCCTATATACTTTACTCTGCCGTTTTCATAGTACTCGGTACCCTCACCGCATTTCCAGCCGTCCAGCCAGTCGCCGTCATAGGCTATCTTGCCTGTCTGGCGGTACTGCTTTCCCTTGCCGTTAAATCTGTTGTCCTTGAATTCTCCCGCATATACCAGAGACTTGCTTGCGTCATCATCTTCCCCCTGAGTGATGTCGTAGTAGCCCTTGGCGTATTTTCTGCCGAAGCCGCAGAGCTTGCCGCGCTGCCATTCGCCGTCGTATTCGATCTCGAGGCTGTTGATGAAGACACCGTGTCCTTCCGGCAGTCTCGAAGCTCCTACATGGCCCGAATACAGACCTGTGCCGAGGTTATCGCTTTCAAAGCGGATATTGTTAGCGATACCGTTGCTGACTTTGAAAAAATCCAACATTCCCATAATATCATTTCCTTATCGCCGTCTTCAGGCTATAAAAAGGCGCCTGAAGCAAAATTGTTAAAAGCTTTATGCAATTAAAGCTCGATTCATCTGCTATATTGTAACATATTACAGCCGCAAAGTCAATAACAGCACAAAAAGAAAAAGGACAGTGGTATACACTGTCCTTATGGTATTATTTCTCAGGGGGAGTAAATCTGTATGCTGCTATGCAGCAGTTTGTGGATGTTTCTTCTGTGCAGTATTCACTGCTGTAGCCCGAGAGCTTTTCAAAGTATTCCACAACTCCGGACTCTGTTCTGAGATCGTTGTACTGTCTGTATTTGACAGCGTAGCTTTCCAAATCAGCGCTTCCCTCCAGAGTGAAGGAATCATCGTCTATTTTTTCTTTTATAGCAGCATCAATGGCTTCTTTGTTGCGATAATACTCTTCCTTATCTGCTTCGCTGTAAAAGGATATATTATCTATGAGCAGTATGAATGGTTTGTTTTTGTCGAAGACCTTCTGCATCTCGTCTTTGACGACGTCTTTCTCAATAACTTTATGATTTGTGCGTGTCAGAAGAATATCATTTGCATCGCTCAGCATAAGAGATGTATTGATAACAGCACGCATATCATCGATCATCAGTATACAGTCTGTATCCTTGGTAAAGTCGCTTACAGGAGTTTTGTTGGAGGGCTCCATTGTAAGGTATGCAGGGGAATTAACGCTGTTCTGATAAATGAGCAGACCTGCGAGCAGCAGTGAGCATACAGCAGAGGTCCCTATTTTAACGGGCTTTTTAGCCTTTCTGAAGAAAAGTCCGATCAAGCCGGTTATCAGCATTACTGTATACGGAAGGATTATGTACAGGTATCTGATAGATTTTTCAAGAAGCTCAAGGAAGTATGTCATGTGAGCTATTACTGCCATGAAGCTGATAATTGTCAGCAGCAGGATGATACCTCCCGGGTTCATCTCATTTGGATCGGAGAGCTTGCGCTTTATGGCTTTGAGACCGGTTTTTGTTGCCTTGAAGGCTTTCTGTATAAATGCGCTCTTTCTGAAAAGGAAAATAATGGGGATAGAAAATGCAACAATGAAAACGAGCGCCACTCTTACATACAGAAGCCAGCCGGTGTACAGAGTCTTGGATCCGGTAAGATTGTCTTTCAGAGAGACAGTGTAAAATCTCAGTGATGTGAATAGGTCAAGCTTATCTGCCCACGGCATCTTCATTGTCAGATGCTTTACGGTTGCGGGGAATGCTGCAAATGAAAGGGCGGTTCCGATAAGTACGGAAAGACCGTAGATGAACATCTTTTTGAACGACTTCTGTATGAGTATGAACAAGCATGAGAACAGTGTGAGGAAAAATGCGAATATAAGGAAATTATGATGGGTAAGAGCTCCGAGGAAGGCTGAGAGCGCCAGCATTATGCAGGTCTTTTTTGAAAGCTTTTTCTCGGTCTGGGCGTTGATGGAGTAGTAGGTGAACATTGCTCCGAACATGGTGAGCATCGCATACATCCTCAGGAAGATAAAGCAGCTGATACCGCCCAATGTAAAGCCCCAGAATGCTACCGTAAGCAGTGAAAGGAACTTGCTTCTGGTGACCTTGAGACCGATAAGATATATGAATATCTGCGTCGGTATAAAGCAGAGAAGATTGATCACGAATGCGTAATACCATGAGAAATGTCCTGTCCTGACAGAACAGATTGTATGGATTATGGCGTAATACAGCGGCGGAATGGTATCATGCGCCTGATTGTAATATACCGAATCATACCTGAATCTGGTGTCGGGAGATGTGCGCAGATAGTACTTGAAATCATCCCCTGTGTAGTTGAATGTCAGTTGTCCTTCTACTCCTCGCTCGTATGAGAACGGAGAGATGAAGGGGCGCTTGTAGCTGTTGGAAAGACCGTATGAATAGTATTCATCGCAGTCGTAAATATTCTTTTTTGCAGTGAACAGATATACCAGCGTTACCAGCTGAAGCAGGATGATAACAGCAAGTATTATATGCTCACTGCGAAGCTTCTTTTTCTTTTCTTTCATTTACTGCACCTCAGTCTGAATGCAGTTTTGAAGCTGTCGTAAATTGTCTTGAAAACACGCATCTTGCTTGCGCCCTGCTTGTTGTCGTATCTCAGCGAGAAAGGCACCTCGTCGAATGTGGCTCCGTTGAGATAGAGCTTGTAGAGAACTTCAAGCATACACGAGAAGGTCTTCATTTCAACAAAACGTCTGCCGTAGTGCTGACGGGCTCTGTGTATGATATCATAGCGGTATACTCTGTAGCCGCAGGTATAATCGCGTACATTTGGCACATGGAGCAGCAGGGTATAGAATAATCTTGCTCCGTCGCTGAGCAGGCGGCGGTGAGCAGGAACTCCGTGTACCTCTGCACCGCTGCGGTAGCGTGATGCGATAACGCAGTCTGCGCCGTTTTCGATGCGGTCCAGCATATCTGTAATATATACGGGATCCTGAGTGTTGTCGCCGTCCATGATGACGCAGAGATCATCGCTGCAGCCCTTTGCGTCGAACCAGCAGAAAGCTGTCCTGAGACCGCCGCCAAGATTCATGTTCCGCTTGTGAGCGAGAAGTCTAACATTCCTGTATTTTGCAGCATAGCTGCCGATTATCTCCTTGGTATTGTCGGTGCTCTTGTCGTCGATGCCGCAGATATTGAGGAGATAGCCTCTTTCCTTCAGCTTGTCTTCAAGAGCGAGCCACTCGTCCATGAGTGCTCCTATATTGCCCGATTCATTGTAACAGGGCAGGAATACGAATATTTTTTTCATATATTTACACCTCTTTGTTTTCGCCTGCGAGACGGTATCCCAGCTTCCTTATAAAATACATTATAAAGAATGATATTACGAGAGAGCAGAACTTCGCTGCCAGATAGCGTATGCTCTCGCTGAGCATATCTCCGATGATATGCACCGCAGCCCATACCACGAAGTTCTGGAGAAGCATTCCCATGAGGAATGTGGTGACGTATACCGTAACAGTCTTCCAGTTGACGCTGCTGTTGAACACCTTTCTTGTCACGCACAGGTAATGGACGCCTGCACCTATGATTATTCCTATGGTATTTGCTGTGACCTCTCCGAGACCGCACAGGTTTATAAGTATAAGACCGATGATGCTTTCGATCACCGCTGTCATTACCGAGAACAGTATGTACTTGATCAGCGGCAGGAATTTTTGTATCAGCTTTTCCATGTTATCATTCTTTGCCATAGAAAACATCGTGGATATGAGCGGCAATACGTTCTGAGGCGTGACCGTCCCCGTATATGTGCGGATGACCTGTCATGGCTTTGTAAGCCTCGGGATCGTCAAGAAGCTTTCCGCTTTCTCTGAGGAGAGAGGTCTTGTCGGTGCCCACAAGCTTTGAAACGCCGTATTTCAGATTCTCGGGACGCTCTGTCGCATCGCGGAGCACCAGAACGGGCTTTTCGAGGAATGAAGCCTCCTCTTGTATTCCGCCGCTGTCGGTGAGTATGAAATAGCTTCGGGACATGATATTATGGAAAGGGATAACGTCCAGCGGATCGCTGAGGTATACCTGACTGCATTCACCGAGGCATTCCTGTGCCACAGCCCTTACATTGGGGTGCATGGGATAAACTATCCTTACATCGGGATAAGCCTCAGCCAGCATACGGATACCCTCGAATATCTCCCTCATGGGACCGCCGAGATTTTCTCTGCGGTGAACTGTCAGAACTATGAGCCGTGTGTCTTTTCCTGCCCATTCAAGTATGGGGTGAGTGAATGAATCAGAGACAGTGGTGCCCAGTACATCTATGGCAGTATTTCCCGTAATGATTATATTATCAGACTTCTTGCCCTCGGAGATAAGATTCTGACGGGCTATCTCAGTGGGAGCGTAGTAATAGTCAGCAATGATGTCGATTCCCTGACGGTTCATCTCCTCGGGAAAAGGCGCATGGAGGTCATAGGTGCGGAGTCCCGCTTCAACGTGACCTACGGGTATGCGGAGATAGAAGCAGGCGAGAGAGGTTATAAAAGCCGTTGAGGTATCGCCGTGAACAAGTACGATATCGGGCTTTTCCTTTTCAAGGACGGCTTTTATCTCTTTGAGGATATTTATAGTTATGTCAAAAAGGTCCTGATGTTCCTTCATAATATTCAGGTTATATTCGGGGTGCAGACCAAAGCTTGCGAGGGTATTTGTGAGAAGCTCACGATGCTGTCCGCTGACACAGGTGACTGTCTCAATATCGCTGTATTTTTTCAGAGCAAAAACGAGCAGCGACATTTTGATAGCTTCGGGTCGTGTGCCAAAAACGCACATTACTTTTTTCATAAGTATCACGGTTCCTTTATCAGAAAGAATTGTATAACTAATCATTATATATTATACAATATATGTTCATATTTGTCAAATTAAAGTACTGCTTTTCAGTTCATTTCCGAATACTGTACAAAAATCGGTGACGAACATTGGATAAGTTGATGGCTTATAGGGCAGTAAGTGATATGCGCAGAATGAATATCATACGATACAAAAAAGGTATTTGTTATATGCCGCGGATAATGGTATAATATAGAAAACGGCACAGGAGGTAATATTATGACAGACAGGGGATTTATTGAGGCTATGAATACTTCCGCTCAGACTAAGTGCGGCGGAGAGGTACATCTGAAAATGCATGAGCTCAGCCAGAGAGCTCTGCGTCTTACAGCGGAGATAAACGGCAGCTATCATGAGCCTGCGGAGCTGAGAAGGCTCATGGGGCAGCTTATCGGTCAGGAGCTCGATGAGAGCTTCGGGCTGTTTCCGCCTTTTTACACCGACTGTGGCATAAATACTCACATTGGCAGGGGAGTTTTCATCAATGCAGGCTGCAAGTTTCAGGATCAGGGCGGCATATATATCGGCGACAACTGCCTCATCGGACATAATACGGTCATTGCTACCCTTAACCACGGTATGCTCCCGGAGGAGCGCGGCGACCTCATCCCCAAGCCCGTTCATATCGGAAACGGCGTGTGGATAGGCTCTGGAAGCATTATCCTCCCCGGAGTTACTATCGGGGACAACGCTGTTATCGGAGCAGGCTCGGTGGTGACCAAGGACGTACCCGAGGGCATGATAGCGGTGGGAGACCCTGCCAAAGTCACAGGTTCGGTATGGGAAAGCAAATGAAGCAGTACCGTAAGGGCGGCGGCTGTGTGGCATATACATCATAATAGAAGGGCAGATCAAAAAGCGGTTTTTCCGCAGAAATATCATGAATGTGTCCCGTGCAGGAGGCTGAGCTCCCACGGGACTTTTTCCCGTATCTGCGTTGTTCTGATATTGACAACGGTTGATGTAAGAGTTATAATGTGAAAAACGGATAAGTCGGGGAAAGGGTGCTGCTTTTTCGGAAAATCAGCGATAAGCCCTTTGCGCTTCGCTTTATAAACTACGATAATACTCTGACTTTTGTGCTTTTTTTATAACAGATCGGCTTAAATGTAACACCTGCGGCTCGTGACCCGATTGTTCTTATTGAAAGGCCGACCTTATTATTTACAGATCGCGAGGAGGAATGAAAATGACAAGCAGAGAACTGGCAGAAATGATGCAGAGATCACCTGCGGACTGCCACAAAGCGCTGGTCAGGGAATACGGCAGATATGTATATGCTATCGTTTTCAACAGGCTCAGAGGATGCGGCACAAAAGAGGATATCGAAGAGTGCGTCAGTGACGTCTTTGCAGACCTTTTTATGAAGTGTCAGTTTGACCTGTCATCGGAAAATGATATCAAGAGCCTTATAGGCACCATCGCTCAGAGAAAGTCTATAGATCGTTTCCGAAGCCTGTGCGCAAAATCAAAGCATATAACAGACACGGATGACGATGATATGACAGAGCTTGCCTCGGACTTCAGTGTTGACGAGCACGTTGACCGAACAGAACTCCGCCGCGTGCTCCTTGATAAGATAGACGAGCTGGGTGAACCTGATTCGACTATACTTATACAGAAATTCTATTATAACAAAAATTCAAGTGAAATTGCATCGTATCTCTCCATGACTGCGGTAGCGGTAAGGCAGAGATGCTCAAGGGCTATGGACAAGCTGCGCGCGAAGCTTGTTGAAGTCGGAATAGAAAGATAAGGGGGGAGCAGAAATGAGAGAAAAGGATTTATTCGACATTCTTGAAAATGCGGAGAATGATTCAATGGAGAGACTTATAGATAAGTGCCCCGAGATCTCAGACGAAGAGCTTGACAGGATACTTGCCATGAGTGAGAAGAAATTCAGAAAGCAGATGGCACAGGCTGAAGGAACAGAAAGAGGATCTGCTATCAAAATGACTAAAAACGATGATGTAAGCGGTGTTGAGGTCGCAAAGAGACCTGCATGGCTGACACCTCTTGCCACAGCTGCTTCAATAGTGCTCATCGCAGGCATCGCTATCGGCAGTACAGCTATGCTGAACAGGAACCACAAGCCCGGAGGCGGCGGAGGAGTAGTGACTCCTGCCGTAACAGTAACAACAACTTCGGGAACAGGTACTACACCCTCATCAACAGGTCCGAAGGGGTCTGTCACAGGGACTACTACCACCACGGCAAATGCTTCGGCAGTAACATCATTGGTGCTGGGCAGCGGGGATACTGCGGAGGAAACAGCCGAGAATGCACTTCTGAAGCCCTTTGCAGGCACATGGGTATATCAGGCGTCAAGCGGAAACTATACCGTTGATCAGGGCGCAAACAATATAGGTACTGTTGAGATACGCGGCGACGGCACATACACATATACCGAAAACAGCGGAAATGTTACCACAGACAGGGTAGAGAGAACAGTCGATGAAATAGCAGGTACTCAGTTAGTAACACTCGTGTTCTACGATGGCACTGCGATAAAGTTCGCTGCAACTTATAATGAGGGACTGGACCAGCTCGGCATTGGCAACGGCGGTCTTGAGAGACTTGTCCGCGCGGGCAGCGCTGAAGCTTCTGCTCCAAGCGTGACCGCAAGCTGGAAAACAGCTTATAAGCAGGTGCTTACAGACTTTATGAATACATCGGAATACTCTTCCGAGTCAATGTGGGATGTCAGGGACATCGATAACGACGGTGTTCCCGAGCTCCTTATATCAATGGGCTCAGACCATAATTCAGGCTGCAGGATATACTATTATGAGAACGGCTCTGCAAAAATAGTCGGTCAGATAGTAATTTTTGAACTCGGCAGATACGGAACGTTCTTGCTCTGCAATGATGAAAATCTTGTTGGCTTTGCTGATGACGATGAAGGGGAGTACTTTGCAGATTATTATTCTGCGTTTATAGGTGAATTCCGGGATAATTCTGTACAGCAGAGAAAAATAATGAGTAAATTCTCTTATCCCGAGGATCCGCAGTTATACTACTATGACGTTGACAATAACTATGTCAGTGAAGAAGAATATAACGCCGCAGCAAACAACTTCAATTCCAAAAACTGGACAGAGGTCGGCAGACAGTATACCTTTGGTGACTTTTCTCCCCTCAGCTGAACTGAATAAACACTGAAAACCACCCTGAAAACGGGTGGTTTTTGCTTTTCAAAATAATTCTGAAATTTTTTTTGAATTTTTGTAACACCTCCTGTGGGAACTCCGATTACTGTTTATGAAAGGTCGATCTTAAAGATTAAAAAAACAAAGATGATCCAGGAGGAATTTATTATGAAAAATATGGTTACTTTTATTGCGGCTCTCAGCCTTATGTTCTCGGCAGCTCCCGTAAATGCACTTTGCGCAGCAGATACAGCTTCTGCTTCAGTATCAGCAGCTGCTGACAACAGCGTTACAGATATCAAGGCTTTCACAGGCGAGTGGATACATCAGGTATCAGAGGGAAATAACACAGTAGATAAGAGTGCAAAGAATGTAGGCACTGTTGAGATAAATGCAGATTCCACATACAAGTACACAGACGCAGAGGGCAAGACCTCCGCAGGCACAATAAAGCTCGGTACCGACAAGATCGAAGGAACAGAATTTACAGTTCTCAGCTTCTATGAGGGCTCGGCACTGAAGTACACAGCATACAGCCTCGCAGGAACAGACGTGCTCAGCCTTGGCAACGGCGGTCTGGCTCGCTTCGTAAAGGAAGCTGAGACAACAGCAAGCATCACCAGCTTCGCAGGCAAGTGGACACATCAGGTATCAGAGGGAAATAACACAGTAGATAAGAGTGCAAAGAATGTAGGCACTGTTGAGATAAATGCAGATTTTACATACAAGTACACAGACGCAGAGGGCAAGACCTCCGCAGGCACAGTAAAGCTCGGTACCGACAAGATCGAAGAAACAGAATTTACAGTTCTCAGCTTCTATGAGGGCTCGGCACTGAAGTACACAGCATACAGCCTCGCAGGAACAGACGTGCTCAGCCTTGGCAACGGCGGTCTGGCTCGCTTTGTAAAGGAAACTGAGACAACAGCATACTCACTGGGCGATGTGAACAACGACAATGTTATCAACGCTATCGACGCTTCTAATATCCTTTCCCACTATGCTATGAGCTCCACCAGCAAGGGCGGCAGCTTCACCGAGGCACAGATAAAGTCAGCAGACGTAAACGGCGACGGCGCAGTAAATTCCGTTGACGCTTCCTGCGTACTTTCCTACTACGCTTACAATTCGACAGTAAAGACACAGGCTGTTTCATTTGAAAAGTACCTCACAGCTTTCAATGAAGGCTGAGCTGATATAAATACAGCACCTCCGCAGAATAAGAGCGATACTCTTATAGAAGTTTACACGAAATCATGGTGGAAAAACCTTTCTGAGGAAAGGTTCTTCCTCTGACGGAGGCGGTCCCCTCTGTCACTGCGTGACATCTCCCCACACTGTGGGGAGTCACCCCATACCCCCTTTTCCAAAGACTTTTGGCTGGTTTTTATCAGGACAGGGCGCCTTAAATATAATAAAAAGGCATATATTATCAATCGCCTTGTCCATAGAAAAACTAAAACAGAGCCTGCGAAAAAAGAATTGAAGGAAGCACTTTTACAAAAGGGCTTCCCTCAATATCACGCGTAAAACTTCCGTAAGAGCACCGTCCTTAATGTGGAGGTGCTTTTTGCTGTATAATGCTTTATCCTATATTTTCGCTGTCGGGAGTTTCATCAAGTATGCTGAGGTCGTAAGAAGCAGTCTCTTCAGTGTTGGGAGCACAGCCCGACAGACGCTCTTTGATGTCAGCGCCGTCCTCGGGAAGCTCTGCGTCCTCGTTGAACAGGAGAGTATCCACTGAGTATTCCTCGGTGTATTCTCCCTGAGTATCCTTGAACCAGAGAATTAAGCCTGTCTCGTTATCCACGAGAATGTCCAGCTGTACCTCATCAACATACTCCTCGTCAAAAATGCGTACTCCGCCTCGTCCCATTTTTTGCTCATATTCTGTCACACTGGGGCAGAAAAGGCGTGCTGAGGTGCAGTCTCTGCCGAGAAAGGTGGCTTCTCCGCTTATCTCCTGTATCTCATATTTGCCCGTGTTTATCTCCTCGAGAACGACCTCGGAATAAAAATTGCAGGGGCTTGCGAAAACATTGGGCGTATCGAACACGCTGTCCTTACGGTCTGTTACCTCATACTGTTCTATAAAGTTTTTGTCGCTGCTTCCGTATACACAGATATACAGATCCTTGTACATGAACATTTCGTTTGAGGTATAGATGCTCTCGACGTTGTCAAGGTCTATTCCCCAGTCAGCGAGATCTTCATCGCTGAAGTTCTTGTAATATTCGGCATTATGGCTCCATTTCTTCACCATGGACTCGTTTCCTGTGACCATATCCCTCTTGGCGAGGCCTCGTTCTGTTGATACTCCATTGTCGCTGACCATAGTGTAGCCTATATTGAGCTGCGGATAATCGTCGTAGGAGCGGCTGTTCAGCAGTTCAAGGAGCTGTTCCTCTGTAGGTACCTCTGGCTCTGTGGTCTGCTCCTCGGTAGTGGGAGCAGCTGTTGTCTCGGCAGTCTCCTCAATTACATCTGAGGATGGCTCCACTGTCAGATTTTTGTCTCTGCCGCGGAGCAGGTAACTTCCGCCCACTGCCGCACCTGCTGCGAGCACCAAGGCTGCCGCAGCGGATATGACCTTCATATATATTCTGGGACGGTAGGTCTCAACACCGCTGACGTCCATGTCATCTGAGGTCGTTCTGCCTTCAACGCGGCGTTCTATCTCATTGAAAATGCGGTCACGCTGTTCCTTATCTCCCGTGGGATAATCGGCGGCTATCCTCTCGGCTTCCTCATCGCTGATATTGCCGAAAAGCTTATCTGTATCCTTTTTCATAACTATCTCTCCTTTAAAAGAAGTCACTGAGCAGGCTGCGGAGCTTTTTTATCGCCCTTGTACAGCGCATACGCACTGTTGCGGGCTTCATGTCCAGCATTCTGCCTATCTCATTTGCGTTTTGTCCGTAGAAATATTTCTGTATGATGATGGCGGAGTCAGGCTCGCCCAGCTCTTTTATCTTCTGAAGCAGCTGCCTTGTCATGTCGGATCTTTCGGCGTTCCTGTCCACACGTTCCTCAGAGCGGAGCTCGTCCAGCTCATCGCTGTCCATGGATATGCATTTTCCTGCCCTTGACATAAGAGACCTACGCATACTTATTGCCTTATGCTTGGCAACTGTGCCTACAAAGGGCTTAACAGAGCCCACAGCGCTTTCGTCAAGCTTGTTTATGACGGAAGTAAAGGTGTCGATGACGCACTCCTCGATGTCCTCGCGAGAGCCGAAGTCCCTGAGGATATTCACGGATATTGCGTAGACATAGCTGTAGTATTCATCGAACAGGGCGCGGTGTCCTTTTTGCGGTGACTGATGCAGCAGTTCAAGTATTTCCGAGTCGTTCATTGTGCTCCTCCTTCTTCGGCAGATCTGCTTTCATTATACACATACGCAGGAGAGAATGTAAGTGCAACAGCAGGCGCGAAACAATCAGCAGGGACAAAAAACAGCCGCTGAGGGGAGCCCACCTCCGGCGGAACGTGGCATAAAATTACCGAGCCCGGAATTTCAGGCTCGGTAATCCACATTTTTCGTTAAGGAAGCTGACTAAAAGCAGCTGTTTCGGATAGTTATGATATTATTGACCCTTTGCGATAAGAGCCTTTCTCATGAGAACGAGATCGTAAACGTCAAGCTGCTCGTCCTTGATGAAGTCGCCTGCCTTCCAGTTTGCGAGCTCAGTGCCGGGAACATTGAGGAGCCACTTGTTCATGAGTATCAGATCGGCTGTGTTGAATGAGCCGTCTGCATTGAGGTCGCCCTCGATCTCCTCGGGAGGAGCTACATAGCTCTCATCGAAGATATATTTTGCATTGTTAAGGAACTTGTCGTCTGTGGGCTTGTCAGCCTGATCCCAGTCTGCCTTAGTGCCGTATACAGTGATGGTAGCCTGAGCAGTAACGTCTGAGAATGCCATATAGTCGATCTTTGTCATCTTGCCGGATACCTTGAGATCGGTGAGCTTATTGCAGTAAGCAAAAGCCATGCTGTCGATGAATGTACAGCTTTTTGCGTCAACTGACTTCAGATTTGAGCAGTAGAAGAATACGTTGTCGTTGATCTTGGTAACGCTTGAGGGGAATACAACGGAGGTGATATCCTCGTTTCTCTCAAAAGCGCCTGCCGAAACGTACTTTACGTCCGAAGGGATCACCACATCGCCCTTGGCTTTTTCACCGTCGATGAGGTTGCCGTTGATGATGACGAGATCATTCTTCTGGCGCTGAGCGTCGATCCAAGGAGTATTGTCAAATACCCTTGCGGACATCTCGATCATCTTATCGGGCAAGTTCACCTCGGAAAGCTGCTTACACAGATCGAATGCGCGGAGATCAATGAACTCAACGCTTTCGGGGATGGTTACGGATTTAAGATTTGAACTCATGGCGAATGCGTATTTGCCGATGGTCTTGACTGTATCCGGGATGGTCACGCTTGAAAGTGAGCAGCCGTTGAATGCGTAATCACCGATGGCAGTAACCGGCAGTCCTGAGATAGAAGACGGTATCTCGATGGATGTTGCCTTGTAATCGCTTCCTACGATCTCAACATGGTCATCGTACTTCTCATATGTGAGACTGCCGGAAGTTTCCGCAGCGTATGCGGTAAGTGCAGACTGCATGAATGTGCTTCCGATAGTGGAAAGCGGCATTGCAGCAGACAGTGTTGCAGCTGCAATAAAGGATGCAGCCTTCAGTGCTATTCTCTTTGACTTCATTATTAACCCCTCCTGTTAATATGATGCTTTTTATATCTGCCTGTCATGTAAGGCAGTTTAACCTGTTACAAAGTGACTGCGGACGCAGTTCCTACCAATCAGTATACCATATATTGCAGAATAAGTCAACAATATCATGCAAAAGGTAATAGTTTGTTCATACAGACAGCAAAAAATGCAGGGAGAATGGTCTTGCCCTGAATTTCGGACAGATAAGGAAGAAAATGCCGATGAAAACGCTTCGGCATAGTACAATGCCTGTTATTTATATATTATGTACAGTCGGCTTTGCTGCTATTTGTGATGAATGACGGTTTTTATTACCAAAAAATTAACAATCAGGCATAATCTTGAAGTCCTGCCGACGAAGGTGTTAAAATAATAATGTTAAGATTGTCAGCCTGAGGCCAGACAAACATAATAAAGGGGTGTATGATATGAAAAAAAGGGTAATTTCTGCCGCTGTATCTTTAGCTATGGGAGTGACATACAGCGCGTCATTGAGCGTAAGTCTGAATGCAGGCGCTAAGTCGGTATTTGATTTCAGCGGTGAGCATACCGAGTGCGCCGATGAAGCGTGGAGATGGCTCAATTTCGGAGACCACATCGTCATCAATGAGTATCACGGCGATAAGACGAGAGTGGAGATCCCCGATACCATCGAAGAACTTCCCGTGACAGCAGTCACTGATGAGACTTTCTTTTGGGTCGATGATCCCGTTGAATATGTGCGTATACCTGCCGCAGTCACGGATATCGGTATGGCACTGAGCTATTGCCGTGCGCTGGACACTGTTGAGATAGATCCGGCAAATAAAAACTATGTATACGAAGACGGAGCTGTTTATACCGCCGACAGGACAGACCTTGTAAGGTGTCTGCCTTCCCGCACAAAGGGAGATGTCATCGTTCCCGATACAGTGGACTTCATTGTAAGCGGTGCGTTCGACAACTGTCAGGAGCTGACTTCGGTCACTATCCCGGCATCTGTTGAGTGGATTGCTTCAGACCTGTTCAACAACTGCGGTTCACTCAAAAGCATAAATGTGGCTGAGGGGAATAAAGAGTATTCCGACATAGACGGCATCCTGTACAATGCTCAGAAGAATGTGCTGTGCAGATATCCTGCCGGCAGGGGCGATAAGAGCTTCATAATCCCCGATACTGTTGAAGTTGTGCGGGACTATGCTTTCCAGAACTGTGACAATCTTGAAACGATTCAGCTTTCCAAGATGGCAGAGAGTATAAATTACAGCACCTTTGAAGGCTGTGACAAGCTGGACCATGTGGTTATCCCCGATAATATCGTGAGAGTGGAGAGCTATGCCTTTGAAAACTGCTCATCCCTTTCGGATATAACATTCAGCGATAATACAAGAGAATACGGCGGAAACGTATTCTATGGAACACCATGGTGGGACGGTCAGAAGGACGGACCCGTTTACTGCGGCAATTACCTTTACAAGATAAAGGGAAAGCTGCCTTCAAATTCGACAATAGTTGTAAAAGAGGGCACAAAGGGCATAGGCGAGTATGCCTTCTGCACTGAGGAGAACAAATACGGATACGGCGTAGGCGGAGACAAGAATCTTGTAAAGGTGGTGCTTCCCGAGGGTCTTGAGTATATCGGACAGGAGGCATTCTTTGACTGCCGGAATCTGACGGAGATAAATCTCCCTGATTCTGTCAACAGGTTGGCCAACAGTGCTTTTACTTGCTGTACAAGTCTTAAAAGCATCCATATCCCCACATCGCTGACGGCAATAGAAGCATCAGTTTTCAGCTCATGCAGCTCACTGGAAGAAGTAGATCTGCCCGAGAATATAACTCAGATCGACTATGAGGCTTTTTTCGGCTGTGAGTCGTTAAGATCGATCACGATAAATAATCCGTTCTGCGAGATATATGACAGTTATGATACTATATGCAATATCGTTGACTACGATAATGGAAATATAGATTTCAGCGGCACCATATACGGTTATGAAGGATCCACTGCACAGGCATACGCGGAACTGTACATCTACAACTTCCGATCGCCTGAAGGATTTGCCGTAACAAAAGGAGATACAGACGGCAGCGGAGCAGTAGACGCAGTCGATGCATCGGCGGTGCTGTCCTATTATGCCCTTATCTCCACCGATCATGACGGCGGATTTTCACCGCGTCAGAAGCTTGCGGCAGACGTGGATCATGACGGCTCGGTCAATGCTGTTGACGCTTCATCTATCCTGTCATACTACGCCTATGTTTCCACAGCAGAGGAGGAGATAATGACTATGGATGAATTCCTTAAAAAGGCAGATTAAAGCCGTTTGCCATAAGCCGATAAATCAACATAAAGGCACGGGTCGGTGTGGAAATTGTCCGCTGAATCCGGGCTTTGACCCTTAGCACCGCTGCAAACATAAACGCCATAGTATTTCTGATGTTAGGTCAGAAGCACTATGGCGTTAAACTTTTATCAGAGCTTCGCTGATATGGCTCACTTTCTGCCGAAAAGTCCCTTTTTCTCGTAAGGCTCGGAGGTGATATCCAGCACCTTGTAGCCGTCCTTCTCAACTGCTTCCCGGAGAACTGCGCTGTCAAGCTCGCTCTCGGAGATTATTTCGGTAATTCCCTTGCTGTGTGAGGAGTTTACCTTTTTAGGTGAAACTGCTGCGCGGATAGCGTCGTTAACGTGTGCTTCGCACATACCGCACATCATGCCGTCGATCTTCATTATTGTTTTTACCATATTATACACTCCTTTGGGTTAGTATATGCTGACACTATAATTCTAAACCTTTTTTCTCAAAATGTCAAGTGGAAGTGCCAATGCTGAGCCGCCTTATGAAATGGTCACAGAATAAATCCAAGTACAGGCAAAAATTGCTCCCTTTGTCAGAAATTACGGTTTTGCATTGACTTTTTGCCAAAAATATGGTAATATATATATTGTTCAGTTACTTTTTACTATGTAAGGAGAAAATATTATGAAGAATGTGATCAAAAGAGCGGCTGCGATCCTTCTGACATTTGCGGTCCTCTTCACAGTACAGATATGTACTCCCATCGGAAAAGTCCACGCTGCACCATATGCGGTATGGCCTACAGAGCCTAAGTACAAGAACATTACAACATATTTTGATCCACAGAGAAATATCAACGACGTTTCAGGCTATCACAATGCCATTGATATCGAGGCGGCAGGAGGAAGCAACATCTATGCCGCTTACAGCGGAGAGGTCATCTCCGCAGACTGGAAGGGCGCTTACGGTAATATGGTCATCATCTACCATGCTGATCTGGGCGTTTATACCTTCTATGCACACGCTTCACAGCTGAATACCAGCGCGGGAGCAAAGGTCAATCAGGGCGATATCATCGCCAAGGTAGGAAGTACAGGCGAGTCCTACGGAAACCACCTCCACTTCGGTATATGCAATACCCTGCTGGGGGCTTATCCCGCCCGTACATACTACGATCCGCTTACCTATTTCGTTTATTCCGACAACGACGGTACCACCGTTACCACGCCCCCTGCTTCAACTGAGCCTGAGTGCTCATGTTCAGAGGACTGTGCAGGTCTTTACACTACCAAGAATGTTGTTACCTACCTCAATATAAGATCGGATCACAGCACTAATTCTTCCATTGTGGGCTCAATACCCGCAAATGCGGAGTTTACCGTTACCAAGGGTGACGGCAAGTGGGCGCACGTTGAGTACAACGGTGTCAAGGGCTACGCATCCATGGACTATATGCAGCTCAAAAAGGCAAACGAGCCCATAGAGTCCGATATGAAGATCGAGAACGTGGCTGCTCCCGAGGGCTCAATACCCAAGGGCAAGGCTTTCTCCCTCAAGGGCGTTATCACTTCAAATCTGCCTATAACCAAGGTATACGGCGGCGTTTACTTCCGTGAGGGAGAGGCTACAAGTCAGGTGGCTGAGGCAGCTCCCAATGCTACAAAGTATGACCTTGCAGCATATTTCGACAAGAACATAATCTTCAACGCTCTCTATGACGGAGAGTACACATATAAGATCGTTGCCGAGGATAACAGCGGCAAGTCCTATGAGCTGGTGAACACAGAGTTCACTATCGGTGAGGTAAAGCCTTCCGAGCCTCCGACAACTGATCCCCCCGTGGACGATCCCCCTGAGGACAAGCCCAAGGGCGACCTTAACGGTGACGGTTCCCTCAATGTTTCGGATGCGGTAGTGCTCCAGAGCTACCTGCTCAAGAGCTCAGAGGAATTCTCGGAGGAGCAGTACAAGGCTTCCGACATGAATGATGACGGCTCGGTCGATGTATTCGATCTCATCGAGCTGAAGCAGGCTGTCGTAAAGGCAACTTCATAACGCAAAAAAAGGCAGTATCACTGCGGTGGTACTGCCTTTTAATTTTTTATAAGGAGAACAATATGAACGCAGCAAAGATCACAGATGAGATAATGAAAAGACGGAGCACCGACAAGACATTTATGGTTGGACTTGACGGACTTGGCGGCGCAGGTAAGAGCACTGTTGCAGAGGAGGTAAGGAAGCTTCTGGCGGAAAAAGGCGTCAATGCCGAGATATTCCACATCGATGACTTTATACACCCCAAGGCTGTCAGGTACAATGACGATTACCCTCAGTGGGAGCAGTATTATTACCTCCAGTGGAGGTACGACCACTTCCTTGAGGCTGTGGCAGGCCCCGTAAGACAGGGGAGAGAGCTCCCGCCCGTGGAGCTTTACGACAAGGACAATGACACTTATGTAGTGAAAAGCATACAGATACCTGTGGGAAGCGTGGTTCTTACAGAGGGCATTTTCCTCCAGCGTGAGGAGCTTGAGGGCGCCTTTGATTACATGATATATTTCGACGTTCCCGAGGAGGAGAGGCTCAGGAGAGTTCTTCTCCGCGACGGCTATATCGGTGATGAAAGGGCTATCCGTGAGAAGTATGAGAACAGGTATTTCCCTGCGGAGAGGTTCTACGCCGGGAAGTACAGCCCTGCCGAAAAGGCTGATACGGTACTGTAAACAAAACAAACAGCGCTCAGAATTGCTCTGAGCGCTGTTTTTATGTTACTATATCATGTCCTCTACACTTATTTGAAAGCGTATCTGAAGAATGTATAGAGGTGGGGTTTAACTGAGTTGTCGCCGTGTCCGCCGCCGGGGATGGACTGGTAAACATGGTCAACACCGTTTCTTGTGAGAATGTCACTGTACTGCTTGGGGAATGTGCCGACAACAGAATCGTTTGTTCCGCCTGTGATGAAGAATACGTTAGGCTCGGGACCTACGTCTCTGAACTTCATCTCGCTCTCGCTCATACAGCCGGGGTGATCCATGAACATATCGCTGCCGGGTGTAATTCCGGGAGCAGGGCACGCACCGCCTACATAAGCGAAAAGGTCGGGACGCATGAGTCCGATGTAGATAGCCTCACGGCCGCCCATTGAGAAGCCTGTGATAGCTCTGTTCTCTCTGCCTGTCTTTACGGGGTAGTTAGCCTCGATGAAGGGGATAAGGCTGTCTGAGATGTCATAGAGGAAGTTATCATAAGCTTCGCATACCTCCTGATTGATGCCGAAGCCGCCCTGTGCGCCGTTCTTGCTTGTATACTGGCTGGGAAGAACAATGATCATTTCTTCTGCCTTGCCGTTGCTGATAAGTCCTGCAAGAAGCTCCTGAACGCCCATGCCGCTTACCATGGAATCTTCGTTGCCGCCGATACCGTGAAGAACGTACATTACGGGGTACTGCTTGTTCGGATCATAGTTGGGAGGAAGAACGACGTTACAGCTCTTCTGTCCGCCTGTGAATTTACAGTTATAAGTTTTCTTCTCGACCTTGCACTTGTTGCTCTGCTCATTGCCGCTGGGAACTGAAGTAGGCATATCCTGACGGATCTGTGCATTGAGGTTCTGTCCCTGCGAAATTGGCTTTGAAGTTGTGGTGGTAGTGGTTATTCTGGGAGCTGTTGTTGTGGATGTTGTAACAACATCGGGGAACTTGCTGATCTTGCCGAGGAGGAACTGCTTGAGGGTTACAAGGTCAGCAACCGAAACGTCACCGTCGCCGTTTACATCTGAGTTGGGAGCAGCCTTGCCGCTTCCTGCCATTACTGCCAGAATGCTCTTTCTGAGAGGGATAAGGTCGAATGAGTCAACTACGCCGTCGGAATTTGTATCGCCGCGGACACCTGTTGAGGGCTGTACCACGGGAGTTGAGGGCTGTGAAGCTGAGATGTATTCGTCGATGACGCCTGCCCAGTACTTGCCCATCTTCTCGTAGCCTGTCTTGCTGGGGTGGATACCGTCGCCGAGATCGGCTGTGCCGTTGAGGCAGCCGTGGATATCGGCAAATGTAACGTGCTTGCCGCTGCTGCTGTACTCCTGAGCGACCTTCTTCACGAGGCTGTTGTAGTTAGCTATCTTCTGGGTGTTGTCTCCGCCGCCGAAAGCGCTGAGCTCCGGAATGGTGGAGAGGAAGATCATGCCGTCTGAGGACATATCTCCCAGCATATAGTCGAGGAGGGTGTGGAGGTCGTCCTCACACTCGCTCATTGAGCGGTTAGCAGTCATATCGTTTGTACCGATGATGAGAAGGATGATATCGGGATCAGCACTCTTGACTGCGTTTTTATTCTTGAGCGTTTCATAAAGACCGCTGTTATTGCTCCAGCCGCCTGCGTGCTGCTTGATGGTGTAGCCGCTGTAGCCTGCGTGGTTGTCGTCATAAGTAACGGTCTTTCCGTTGTATGAGAAAGTTGCGCTGTTAGAACCCTCGGGACCTACGAAATCCACATTGGTGTAGCCCTTTTCCTTGAGGAAGTAGTCCAGGAACTTTCTGTATCCGCCGTCATCGCCCATACCGAAGGTGATGGAGTCGCCTGCGGGCATGATCTTTATCTTGTCGGTCTTGGATGTGACAGGAGTGGGATCAACGGTGACGGGAGTGGATGTTGAAGGTGTAACGCTGGGCTTTGTGCCGCTTACAGCACCGAAAGCGTTGTCCACATATATGTCTGCAAGGCTGTCTGTTGTCTCGATGTAAAGAAGGAGATCGGAAGCGCCTGCGGGAATGGTGTAGGTGGGATTTGACACTGATACCCACTGCCCCTTGGAAGCCTTGGCTGTAGCAATTTCATCGTAGCTTTCGCCCGAGCTGCCCGAGTACTGGAGAGAGAGCTTCATTGTGGCAGAAGAATCTGTATTCTGCATTGCCATTACTCCGAAGCTGTAAGTCTCGCCTGCTTTGAAAGCGTTTTCATCGAGCTCGATAGCTGCACCGTGCCACTTTTCGGTTCTGTCGGAAGCGACGATGCCCTTTGAGCCGTCGTAGCCTGTTGAAGCAGAGACACTGGCATTTCCGCGTCCTGTCCAGTTGTTCTTGCCTGACTCAAAATCGGTGTTGAAGTAATATCCGTTTGCATCGGGCTCAACGGAAACAGAAGGAGTAGGTGTAGGATCATCATGAGCCATTCCGAGGGAAATGGTGTTCTTCTTTACGTTGGCTTCTCCTGAGCTCTCCCAGCCCTCAACGTTGAAAGCGACCTCATACATCTTTCCCATCTGGAGTCCCTTGGACTCCCAAGCCTCGAAGTGCTTGGAAACGCTGATGGTACCCTTTGTTCTGCCGCTGCTGCGGACACTGAAGTACTGTACGAAGGGCTTGTTTCCTTCGATAGTGTAGGAATTGCGGTTTTCCTTGTAGATGTAGTACTTTGCTCCGTCAAGATCAACTGTACCTAAAGGACTTCCGGCTCCGGGCTGTCCGTTGGGGGGGCACCAGTTTTTCCAGTCCTCAACAATGTAGTACTCTACGAGAGGGTTCTGTGTCCAGCCGTAGATACAAAGACGGGAATTTCCTGAGCTGCTTGCTGACCAGCTTACGTCAAAGTCACAAGAGATAGCGCCGTACTGCTGGAATGTCTTGGTACTGCCCATGTCGATACCGCGGCGAGCGAGGAAGTTTCCGTTTTGACCTGAGCAGTTCCACTTTGTGGTGAATGTGCCGTTGTCACCCAGAGTCATTGATGACGGCTGGTTTGTGTCGGCTGCCCAGATCTCGTAGCTGTATCCGTCGGGACCTGTGCCCTTATGCTGTCCTGCACCGTTCAGACTGTATGTCTGACCTGCTGCATTTGTAGGAAGGGCTGCGGGAATATTTGCAGCGATGAGTAAAGCTGAGACTATCCCGCTGATGATTTTGTTTGCTTTCACTTAAATCACTCCTTTGTTTAATTAAGCAATGTCATGATTTTAGTAATCCCCTGAGGAGTGCCCAAACTCCTCTTTTTATATCTCGATACTATTATATATTAATAAACTGTGAAATAACAAGTCAAAATTTGTGGTATTGGTAAAAAGTTACTAAAAATTGCGGATAGATTGAAAATATCGGTTTAATAGCAATAAAGCGAAAGTGTAACTATATATAATACTTCTTTTAGCTTTACTTGACAACCCACTTTCTGGGGAAAAGGTGGACAAAATGATGAAAGTTTTGAAATTAATTGGTTTAAAGATAAAATCATGATATTCATAGCGCAAAAATGCTATTTAAAGTAGGAATATTGCTATTTTTATCATAATAATGATATAACGTGTCATGTTCCACCATTATAATTGAGGTAATAAATAAAGAACTGTGTATTTTGTATATCTTTTACAAAACACAGCAAGAAGGGTAATTAAATATTAAAAAACGGGGGCAGACTTATGAAAAAATTCCTCTCAATGGTGACTGCCGCAGCTCTGGCTATACCTGCCGCAGTTGTCACACCGTCTGCATATGTTAGTGCGGACAATCCCTGCATCCAGACCATTTACAGCACCGATCCCGCGCCTATGGTCTACGGCGATACGGTCTACCTGTACACTGGCAGAGATGAGGACAATTCCGACAATTACCATATGCCCGACTGGCACTGCTATTCCTCACAGGATATGCAGAACTGGACCGACCACGGCATGATCCTCTCTTGGGACAGCTTCTCATGGGGCAAAAAGGACTCCGCTTGGGCGGCTCAGTGCATCGAACGCAACGGTAAATTCTATTACTATGTGACTCTCGAAAACAAATCGGGAGGTGGACGCGGTATAGGCGTTGCTGTTGCAGACTCTCCCACAGGTCCTTTCAAGGACGCTCTGGGCAAACCGCTCTGCGGTCCCGACTGGGCTTACATCGACCCGACTGTTTTCATTGACGACGACGGTCAGGCTTGGCTCATGTTCGGAAATCCAACCTGCTACTATGTCAAGCTCAAGGAGGACATGGTCACTCTTGACGGCGAGATCAAGCATTTTGACATGAACAAGGATACATTCGGTCCATCAAGCAAGCAGAGCTCATACGGCGAAGGACCGTGGTTCTACAAGCGCGGAGACCTTTATTATCTGGTGTTTGCTGCCTTTTACGGCAATGACGGAGGAGAGAGCCTCGGCTACTCCACAGCTCCGTCACCCACAGGTCCGTGGACGTACCGCGGTCAGGTAATGAAGACCCACAACTGCTTCACAAACCACCCCGGAGTCATTGACTTCAAGGGACACTCCTATCTGTTCTACCATGACGCCAGTCTCCCCGGAGGCGGCAGCTTCGACAGAAGCGTCTGCGTTGAGGAGTTCAGCTACGGTGCGGACGGTTCCATACCGACTATATCTCCGAGCAAGACAGGTCCTCAGCAGCTGAAGAGCGTTGATCCGTTCAAGAGGGTAGAGGGCGAGACCATGTGTTTCTCTAAGGGTGTTAAGACCGAGAGCTGCAGCAGCGGAGGTCTTGACCTTGCCAATATCGAAAACGGCGACTATGTAAAGGTCAGCGGTGTGGACTTCGGCGGCGGTGCGGAGAAATTTACTGCTAACATCGCCTCTGCAACAGACGGCGGTGATATAGAGATCTATCTTGACAGCCTTTCGGGCAAGAAGATAGGTACCTGTCAGGTGCCCTCAACAGGCGGCTGGCAGGATTGGGAGAAGGTATCGTGCAGCGTCAGCGGTGCAAGCGGCGAGCATGACCTTTACTTCAAATACACAGGCGGCAGCGGATATCTGTTCAATGTTGACTGGTGGACATTCGGCGATGATGAGGGAACTCCCGCAGTTACCGATCCTCCCGTGACAACAGATGGAGACTACCTCCTCAGCTGCTCCTTTGAGAGCGGCGCTGAAGGCTGGGAGGGCAGAGCCGGCGCAAGTGTAGCGGTTTCGTCCAAGGCTTCTCTTACGGGCAGCAAATCCCTCTGCTGCTCGGACAGAAGCAATGAATGGCAGGGCGCTTCCTACAAGCTGGGAAGCAGCTTCAGGGCAGGCGAGAGCTACAGCTTCAGCGCAAACGTAATGTATGATGAGGGCGGCGCGGACAGTCAGCTGTTCCACTTCACCATGCAGTACGACCTTGACGGTACTACAAAGTACGAAAAAATAGCAAGTGCTTCTCCAATGAAGGGCAAATGGACTCAGCTTGCAAATACAAGCTTCAGGATACCCTCAGGCGCGGAGAATGTATACATATATGTTGAGACAGACAAGGGCTCAACAAGCTTCTACGTTGACGATGTTAAGATAGCTGCGGCAGGCACCGAGATAGAGGGCGCTGTGGGCGGTCAGTTCATACTCGGCGACGTAAATTCCGACGGCATTATAAACTCCATGGATATGATAGCTGCAAGAAAGCTTATCCTTTCGTCAAATAAGTCCGCAGACCTTGTGAAGCTGGCTGACGTTGACAGAAGCACGGAATATGAGGTCAACGACCTTGTGCTCCTCCAGCAGTATATCCTTGGCAAGATACAGGAGTTCCCCGATAATACTCCCGAGCCGCCTCCGAGCAATTTCAATTATGAAGAGAACAAGAGATATGTTCCGGCTCCTGACTCTCCCGGGAATAGTTATTTTGACTCATGCTCACAGCAGGGCAAGGTAACGAAGGAGACATATAACGGAATAAGAGGCAACAAGTCACTGTATGTCTATACTCCTTATAATTACGATCCCAGCAAGAAGTACAACATATTCTATCTCATGCACGGCGGAAACGAGAACGAGAATAAGCTGTTCTTCGATAACGATACTATGATACAGAATATGCTTGACCACATGATAATGAACGGAGAGCTGGAGCCCCTTATCGTGGTAACTCCAACCTTCAACGGCAATGGAAGCTCGGCTCAGAACTTCTATGAGGAGCTCCGCCAGAGCGTTATCCCCTTTGTGGAGAGCAAGTACTCCACTTATGCGGAGAACACGACAGCAGAGGGTATGAAGGCTTCGAGAATGCACAGAGCATACGGCGGCTTCTCCATGGGCGCAGTTTCCACATGGGCTGTGTTCAAGAATGACCTTGATATCGTTGGTTATTTCATGCCTCTCAGCGGCGACCACTGGGGTCCCAACAGCGCTGACGGCAAGGCACAGGATCTGGCTAATGCTGTTCATGAGTTCGGATTTACCCCGAGGCAGTATTTCATCTTTGCAGCAACAGGTACAAAGGATATGGCACAGCCAAATATCGGCCCTCAGATAGAGGCAATGAAGAAGCTTGATGAGTTCCGGTTCACATCTGATTTCTCAAAGGGCAACTTCTACTACTTCGAGGCTCAGGGCAACGATCACTGGTGGGCTCATGTCAGACACTATGTATACAACGCACTTCCTTACTTCTTCCATGAATCGGGTCAGTGATAACTGATGATGAACAGCTCACCGCGAAATATTGCGGTGAGCTGTCATATGAAATGGTAGATTAGTTCATATTTATATGGTATAATATGTATACAGGGGAAAACTATCCCTCACAGGCTTTGCTCAGCCTTGTGCGAGGGTGTACATATCATATCAGAGAGGTGTTTAGACATGAGTGACTATACAGAGAAATATATTTCTTCCCATCTTTTCCTCAAGCGTGAGGAAGGCTTTGAGCACGCTCCCTTTGACCGCGAGATAGCTTGCTATGAGAGTATATGCTCGGGCAATATCGAGCTGGTAAAGGTGTTTGCGACTCCGCTGTGCAGCGAGGGCTACGGTATCCTCAGCAAGGATCCCCTCAGGAACCTGAAATACCACTTTGCCATTTCCGCGGCTCTTATCGCAAGATTTTGTATCAACAGCGGTATGACTCTGGAGGAGGCTTACAACCTCAGCGACATATATATAATGAAATCGGACGAGTGCCGCACGGAAGCAGAAGTCCACGCGGTCCATCAGGAAATGATCGAGGGCTATACGAGGCATATGAGAAGAGTCCGCAACAGCGGTATCTACTCAAAGCAGATCGTTCGCGCTCTGGATTATATCAGCGATCATCTTCACGGAAAGATCATGATCGAGGATGCAGCGGCTTATCTGAAGATCAGCCCAGCTTATCTCTCGAGACTTTTCAAGGCGGAAACAGGCATCGCTTTCAGCAACTATGTCAGTAAGACAAAGGCTGAGGAAGCTGCTAATCTGCTCACATTCTCGGAGTACACCGATTCGGAAATAAGTAATCTTCTCGGCTTCAGCTCTCAGAGCTATTTTATCAAGATATTCAAGAAATATCTTGGTGTTACGCCGAAGGAATACAAGAAACGGTACAAATTCCCTGATTTCAGTAAAGAAAATCAATGATCTGAGATTATCCCCTGCTTCTGCAGGGGATAACATTTTATGCAGATATCATAAATTTACCAATTTTGACAATAAAATAATATATTTATAGGTTTGAAAGTGGTATAATCAGGATAGAAAATAACATGGAAAAGATATTCGGATCAGGGATTTGTCAAAAACGATTTTTTCAGAAAATGGAGAGTTAACAATGATAATTAATAATGTTGGCTTCGATCACTGCCACGATGCAGACTTTTTTATTGACAGACCCGACGGGAGCGGAGACTACCTCCTGCTTCTGGTTAGAACTCCTGCTGTCTTCGACATCGGCGGCAGGGAAACAGTGACCTCCGCGGGAACTGTTTTCATATACCCCAAGGGCAGGGCTCAGCGATATCGCTGTACTGCCGGCAGCGTTTTTGAGAACGACTGGGTACATTTTGATTTCGACGACAGGGGAGAAGAAGAGGAGTTCCTCAGAATGGGCATACCGCTGGAGACCCCTATGGAAATGCCTCTTGAGTTCCTCAGCTACTGCGTGAAATCCATCGCCTATGAGAAGTATTCCGACAACCCGTGCAAGGCAGAGTCGGCTGAACTCTTCATGAGGCTTATGTTCATTAAAATAAGAGAGAGCTCCCTCAACAGCGTTTCGGGCAGAAGGAGCACTCAGTTCGAGCTTATTTCTACGGTGCGCAACAAGATCTACAGCCGCCCTTATGAGCAGCGCAATGTTGACAGTACCGCCCATGAGGTGCGCATGAGCCGCTCGGCTTTTCAGCACGCCTACAAGAAGCACTTCGGTATGACTTTTATCGAGGATCTGGTGAGAAGCAGAGTCAGCTATGCGAAAATGCTGCTCTCCACCACCAATATGAACATCAATGATATCTCCGCAAGCAGCGGATATCACAGCTATGTCCATTTTGCAAGACAGTTCAAGGAACAGACGGGATTTACTCCCTCTGAATACCGCAAAAAAGCACAAAATGCAACATGACCTCATCATCCTTCGGTGACCGCGGTCTGTGTTGCTTAAATGTAAATAAAAACAGTGACTAAGGTCACGGAATGAGAGGGCTGATATATTATGAAACTGAAAGGCATGAAAATCACTGCACTGGGACTGGCAGCAAGCATGATCTGTGCTGCATCTTCCGCATTTGCAGGCGTAACAGCAGTTGCAGCCGGTCAGACTTATACTCTGAACGGTGCAGGACAGCATAAGGGTACAGGTCCCGACGGCTACAGCTACGAGATCTGGGCTGCTGACACAAACCAGCCGTCATCAATGACGCTGGGCGATAACGGTACTTTCACTACAAAGTGGAACTGTGCAGGACCCAACGGAAACTTCCTCGCTCGCCGCGGTATCGGTATGGGCAGCACAAAGAAGTTTCAGGATTACGGCGGAATCACTTGTGATTTCGATGTAAACTGGTCTGCAAGCAGTCAGGGTAACTCCCGTCTTTGCATCTACGGCTGGACACAGAATCCTCTGGTAGAGTACTACATCGTTGAGGACTGGAAGAACTGGTGTCCTCCTAACGGATCCCCCGGAGCAGGCAGTCCTTTAGGTTCGGTTGACCTTGACGGTGCAAAGTACTACATCTATAAAGAAAACCGCAACTCCTATACCATCGAGGGTAATAAGCCCTTCGTACAGTACTTCAGCGTTCGCAGCAGCGGCAGAACAAACGGTACCATCAGCGTTTCAAAGCACTTCGAGGCTTGGGAGTCCAAGGGACTCCAGATGGGCAATATGTACGAGGTTGCTTTCAACGTAGAAGGATGGGAGAGCAACGGTGAAGCTAACGTAAAGAAGAATACTATCACTCTCGGCAAGGAGCCTGAGCCCGAGAAGCCCGTAGAGCCCGATGCAAACGGCTATTACCTTACAGAGAGCTTCGAGTCCGGTGAAGGCGACTGGACAGGACGCGGAAGCGCAAAGGTAAAGTCTTCGTCAGGCTATGACGGATCAAAGGGACTCTATGTTTCCGACCGTGCAGACAACTGGAACGGTGCTTCCATAAGTCTCCCGAGCAATCCTTTCAAGGGCGGCGAGACTTTCGCATTCGGTGCTGCTGTAATGCAGGATACCGAGGATTCTGTTGAGTTCAAGCTCACACTCCAGTATTCAGATGCTTCCGGCACAGAGACTTATGCAGAGGTAAAGACAGCAACCGCTGCAAAGGGTCAGTGGGTAGACCTTTCAAACTCTGCTTACACTATCCCCGATGGTGCTACAAACCTTGTGCTCTATGTTGAAGCTCCCAAGAGCCTCACTGATTTCTATGTTGACGGAGCATATGCTGCTGTAAAGGGAACCGGTCCCCTTATCAGCGTGAAGAATGCAGAGCCTGTTGTGATTACTACAACTACACAGCAGCCCGCTGTTATAACAACAACTACTACACAGCCCAATCCTTACAAGCCTTCAGGCGTAACTATGTGGGGCGATGCAAACCTCGATAATACAGTTGAGCTCAGCGATGCTATACTTATCATGCAGTTCCTTGCAAACCCCAATAAGTACGGCTATACAGGTTCTGAGTCCAAGCATATGACAGAGCAGGGTGCTCTCAACGGCGACGTTTATGAGAGCGGCGAAGGACTTACTGCAAATGATGCACTGGCTATCCAGAAGAAGCTGCTGAATCTTATTCCCAGCCTTCCCGAGTCCTATGCACAGGGTCATCAGCCTGCTGCAACGACTACAACTACAAAGCCCGCTACAACTACAACTACAAGCACAACAACTACCACAACCACAACTACAACAACTATCGTGACCACAACTACAACTGCTCCTCCTACCGTTTACGGCGGAATGCAGGACAAGGGCACACCCATGAACAAGAATGCCACTATGGTATCTGACTTCCGTACGGGCAATGCAGGCGACTTCTTTGCTTCTGACGGATGGACGAACGGCAAGCCCTTTGACTGCTGGTGGTACAAGCGCAATGCTGTTATCGGCGGCGGAGCTCTTGAGCTCAGCGTTGACCAGAAGTGGACAAACGACAGCAATCCCGACTGGAATCCCCAGTACT
The DNA here is from genome assembly GCA_017519145.1 of Ruminococcus sp. Classification (GTDB taxonomy): domain Bacteria; phylum Bacillota; class Clostridia; order Oscillospirales; family Ruminococcaceae; genus Ruminococcus. The sequence goes on along the minus strand of JAFWTA010000058.1, from coordinate 13,797 downwards.
CAGGCGGCGAGTTCCGTACAAACAACTTCTATCACTACGGTTACTATGAGACATCTATGCAGGCTATCAAGAACGACGGCGTAGTATCGTCCTTCTTCACCTACACAGGTCCCTCTGACGATAATCCATGGGATGAGATCGATATCGAGATCCTCGGCAAGGACACAACAAAGGTACAGCTCAACTACTACACAAACGGCGTAGGCAAACATGAGTATATGTATGATCTCGGATTTGACTCATCTGAGGCATTCCACACCTACGGCTTTGACTGGCAGCCCGATCATATCACATGGTATGTTGACGGCAAGGCTGTTTACACTGCTTACCAGGAAATCCCCAAGACTCCCGGAAAGATCATGATGAACGCATGGCCCGGAAGAACTGTTGATGACTGGCTGAAGGCATTCAACGGCAGAACACCTCTCAAGGCACACTATCAGTGGGTAACATACAACAAGCAGTAATTGCAGTGTTATATAGTTTTCTTCCATTAAAAATGAGCAGGGCAGTACATGAGTACTGCCCTTGTTCATTTATTGCGCAGAAGGTGAAGTGGTTGATCCGATGTGCCAAAAATTGCGATAAAAAGATCCCGAAGTCAGTAGTAATAACTGTTTTCGGGATCCATTTTTATGTCTGATCTGATATTTTATAAAGAGTCTTGAACTCTGTGGGGGTGCAGTTCTTGGCTTTCTTGAAGGCACGGTTAAAGGTAGTGAGACTGGCAAATCCTGCCCTCATGGCTACCTCTGTCACAGACAGGTTCGGGTCGATAAGAAGCCTTTCTGCCGCCTTTATTCTCTTACTATTTATATACTGTATGTAGGAAACATTGTTGTACTTCTTGAAAATACGCGAAAAATGGTACTTGCTGTAGCCTGCGATGGAGGCGATCTTCTCCAGCGGTATCTCGTACATATAGTTCTGGTTGATGTACTTCATGACCATGCTGAACTTTCGGGTATCGTCCCTGCCTGAGGGATCGCCCGTAAATGCGTCGGCTGCCTGAGTGAGCTGGTATTCCCTGACGGCAGTGAGCATTTTTATAAGGCAAAGATAGATCCTGACGTCTGCAAGCGCAGATTTTGAGTAGTACTCGGAATATATATCAAGAATGCTCTTTCTGGAAAGTATATACAGCTCCTTGCTGACCGCAGGGGTGATGTGAAAGGCTTCGGAAAATACAGGTACCAAGGCTTCAAGAGCCGGAACATCGCTGATTATACTGTTGTCGCACTGGAAAATGATGCGTCTGCCCTCCTGAGCAGGCATTGAATGGAGCTCTCCCGGGGGGATGATTATTATTTCTTTTTCATTCAGGTGGTAGTCCACACCGCCCGAAGTTACTGTAAAACCGTTGTGCAGGGGGATGATGACTTCGACCGCATTATGCCAGTGTGTCGGATATTCTTCGACCTGGTCGTTGTCGTAAAGCATGACAAATCTTTGGTTTTCGTACTCGACGGTCTCGTAATCGCCCGATAGATTTTTAATCATGATTAGCCTCCTTAACCAAAAATTGTTGTGAAATTTATGTCAATATTCATAATTCACCGTAATATCTGGATATATTATACACTATTATCATAGTATTTGTAAAGTGGGTTTGAAGAATTTGTGCAATGTTAGCAATTCTTGAATAAACAGCCGCAATATTTGATTAGTATAAATTGCCGAAGTAGTATATAATAGCATTAGAGCTTACGAAAGGTGATGTGTGATGTCTGTTAAGTGCTATGAGACCGACTACAAAAACTACGGAAAATGTCTTTGCCTCGATAATGGTATTATCAAGCTCATCGCTACTATAGATGTGGGACCGAGGATAGTTTTCTTCGGCTTTACTGATGGTGATAATGTTCTTTTTGAAGACATCGACAGAAACTTCTATGAGATAAACAACGGGTACGGAGTCTGGTACGCCTACGGCGGCCACAGGATCTGGAGCGCCCCTGAGGTGATGCCCGAAACCTATCTTCCCGACAACGCAAAGGTCGAGGCACATTTTGACGGCGGAGTACTCACTCTTACGCCTGCTATGACAAAATTTGAAAAGCAGTTTGAAATGGTCATCTCTATGGACGACAAAAACTCGGTCACCATCGAGAACAGGATCACCAACTGCTCTGATAAGCCCTCGGAATTTGCTCCGTGGTCCGTTACGGGACTGGCAGCGGGCGGCACCGAAATAATCCCTCTTTGCAGAGATGACAAGGGCTTCCTTCCAAACAGAACGATGGCACTGTGGAGCTACTCCGCAATAAATGACCATCGCTTTGTGCTTGCTGACAAGTACGCTCTCCTGAGACAGGATCCCAAGGAGAAGAAAGCTTTCAAGGCAGGCTTCAATGTAACAGGAAAACAGGTACTATATATAAATGGAAGAAACATTTTCAGAATGTGCTTCGATGAATATGAAAAAGTGAATTATCCTGATTTCTGCTGTAATTACGAAACTTACACCAATGACCTGTTCCTCGAGTGCGAGCTCCTCGGAGAGCTGAAAAGCTATCAGCCCAATGAGACAGCCTGCATTAAGGAAAGATGGGAGCTTTCCACTACGGAATGGTCACCCGAAAAGGTCATAGATGAGTTTATAAGCAAAATATAAAGAGAAAGGAAAATGCTGATGGAGAAGTACATGGACGAAGCATTATCCGCAATCGAGAGAGCTGAGGACCTGACGGACAGGCTTTCCGTTCAGGAAATGGCAGAACAGCTCAAGTATGACGCTCCTGCTGTGGAGCGCTTGGGGATATCCGCTTACAATTGGTGGAGCGAGGGATTGCACGGAGTTGCAAGAGCAGGAACAGCTACAATGTTCCCGCAGGCAATAGGAATGGCTGCAATGTTCGATGAGGAGGCTGTCTTCAGGGCAGGCGAAGTCACATCGACAGAAGCAAGAGCTAAATACAATGAATATTCCGCTCACGATGATCGTGACATTTATAAAGGCCTTACGCTCTGGTCACCGAATATCAATATATTCCGCGATCCGAGATGGGGCAGAGGTCAGGAGACATACGGCGAAGACCCGTTCCTGACAACTCGTCTGGGTGTTGCTTACACCAAGGGACTTCAGGGCGATGGAAAGGTTCTGAGAGTTGCTGCCTGTGCAAAGCATTTCGCAGTTCACAGCGGTCCCGAGGCTACCAGACATGAGTTTGATGCAAAGGCAAACATGAAGGACATGACAGAGACCTATATCGCTGCATTTGAGGCTCTCGTAAAGGAAGCCCATGTTGAAAGCGTTATGGGTGCATACAACAGAGTCAACGGCGAACCCGCCTGTGCAAATACCTTCCTCATGAAAAAGCTTGAGGAATGGGGGTTCGACGGTCATTTCGTTTCAGACTGCTGGGCAATAAGAGATTTCCACACCAATCACGGTGTTACCAAGACCGCTCCCGAGTCGGCAGCACTTGCTCTCAAGAAGGGCTGCGACTTGAACTGCGGAAATACATACCTTCATCTGCTTGCTGCATACGGCGAGAAGCTCATCACAGATGAGGACCTCAGAAAGTCATGCGTAAAGCTGATGAGAACAAGGATAAGACTTGGAATGTTCGACAAGTCCACCGAATACGACGGACTTGATTACGATATCGTTTCATGTGACGACCACAAGAGGTTCGCACTTGAATGTTCAGAGCGCTCCATGGTGCTCCTGAAGAACAACGGTATCCTGCCGCTGGACGGCAGCAAATACAAGACCATCGGAGTCATCGGTCCCAATGCCGACAGCGTTCCTGCTCTGGAAGGCAACTACAACGGCAAGGCTGATGAGTATGTGACCTTCCTCAGCGGTATCCGCGAGGCGTTTGAAGGCAGAGTCATCTACTCCGAGGGATGTCACCTGTATAAGGACAGATGCATGGGTCTTGCTCTTCCCGACGACAGACTTGCTGAGGCTGAGATAATCACAGAACACTCCGATATAGTGGTACTGTGCGTAGGCCTTGATGCAACTATCGAGGGCGAAGAGGGAGATACAGGCAACGAGTTCTCCTCGGGAGACAAAAACGATCTCAGGCTCCCTGAGTCACAGAGAAAGCTTGTCAAGACGGTAATGGCTAAAGGTAAGCCCGTCATCATAGTCACTGCGGCAGGCAGTGCAATAAATGTAGAAGCAGACTGCGATGCACTCATACACGCGTGGTATCCCGGTCAGTTCGGCGGAAGAGCTCTTGCAAACATCCTGTTCGGCAAGACTTCTCCCTCGGGAAAGCTTCCCGTTACATTCTATGAGGACGCTTCAAAGCTGCCCGATTTCTCGGATTACAGCATGAAGAACCGTACTTACAGATACGCTGAGGGAAATATTCTTTATCCCTTCGGCTTCGGACTTACTTACTCCGAAACAGAGTGTTCGGAGCTGTCCTATGCGGACGGCAAGGCTTCGGTGAAGATCACCAACACAGGCAGCCGCGCTGTTGAGGACGTAGTCCAGTTCTATATCAAAGGTCATTCGGAGAACGCAGTTCCCAACCATAGCCTTTGCGGCTTCAGCAGAGTCGCACTTGACCCCGGTGAGAGCAAGGTCGTACAGATCACTCTTCCCGAAAGAGCCTTCATGGCTGTCAATGAAAAGGGCGAATGGGTAAAGGAAGGCAGTGAGTTCACCCTCTACGCAGGCACCTCTCAGCCCGACTCACTCAGCACAAAGCTGACAGGAAAACAATGCACATCTCTGAAAATAAATTCTTAATGGAGGATAAAATGGAATTTTTCAGCAATATTGGTAAAATTCAGTATAAGGGCAAGGATAGTACTGATCCTCTCTCATTCAAGTACTACAATCCCGATGAGGTCATCAACGGAAAGAAAATGCGCGAGCACTTGAAGTTCGCTCTTTCATGGTGGCACACAATGGGCGGCGACGGAACAGATATGTTCGGCTGCGGAACAGCAGACAAGACATGGGGTCAGTCAGATCCCGCTGCAAGAGCTAAGGCTAAGGTAGATGCAGCTAAGGAGATCATGGATAAGCTTTCCATCGATTACTACTGCTTCCACGACCGTGACCTTTCTCCCGAGTATGGCAGCCTCAAGGCTACCAACGACCAGCTCGATATCGTTACAGACTATATGAAGTCTGTTATGGGCGACAAGAAGTGCCTCTGGGGTACAGCTAAGTGCTTCGATCATCCCAGATTCATGCACGGTGCAGGTACATCTCCTTCCGCTGACGTTTTCGCTTTCTCAGCAGCTCAGATCAAGAAGGCTCTTGAGTCTACTGTAAAGCTCGGCGGTAACGGCTATGTATTCTGGGGCGGCCGTGAGGGTTATGAGACTCTCCTCAACACAGACATGGGTCTTGAGCTTGACAACATGGCTCGTCTTATGAAGATGGCTGTTGAGTACGGACGTTCTATCGGCTTCACAGGCGATTTCTACATCGAGCCCAAGCCCAAGGAGCCCACAAAGCACCAGTACGACTTCGATACCGCTACTGTTCTGGGATTCCTCAGAAAGTACGGTCTCGACAAGGACTTCAAGATGAACATCGAAGCTAACCACGCTACACTTGCTCAGCACACATTCCAGCATGAGCTCCGTGTTGCAAGAGACAACGGTGTGTTCGGTTCTATCGACGCTAACCAGGGCGATGTTCTTCTCGGATGGGATACAGATCAGTTCCCCACAAACATCTACGACACAACAATGTGTATGTACGAGGTTATCAAGGCAGGCGGCTTCACAAACGGCGGTCTCAACTTCGACGCTAAGGCTCGCAGAGGAAGCTTCACTCCCGAGGATATCTTCTACAGCTACATCGCAGGTATGGATGCATTCGCACTCGGCTTCAGAGCTGCTCTCAAGCTCATCGAGGACGGACGTATCGACAAGTTCGTAGAGGACAGATACGCTTCATGGAAGACAGGCATCGGTGCTGACATCATTGCAGGCAAGGCAGATTTCGCATCTCTCGAGAAGTATGCTCTTGAAAAGGGTGAGGTTACAGATTCACTCTCAAGCGGCAGACAGGAAATGCTGGAGTCTATCTTAAATAATGTTCTTTTCAGTCTGTAAAGGCTGATTGAAATAATATCAATTTTTTAATTGGAGGTCAAGAAAAATGAAAAAAGCATTATCGGTCATCTCAGCAATCGCACTTCTGGCATCTTCTGTAGCTGCTACAGGCTGCAGCAAGAAGGATGAAGCAACTACCAAGGACGGCAAGACCATTATCAATCTGTGGACATTCACAGACGAAGTTCCCGGCATGGTCAAGAAGTTCATGAGCACACACCCTGACTTCGCTGCTAAGTACGAAGTAAAGGAAACAATCATTCCTACAACTGACGGTAACTATCAGCCTGCTCTTAACAAGGCTCTTCAGGCCGGCGGCAAGGACGCTCCTGACTTCTACTGCGCAGAGGCTGCTTTCGTTCTGAAGTATACACAGGGCGATATGTCAAGCTATGCTGCTCCTTACAAGGATCTCGGAATCGACATTGACAACGAGATCAAGGCTGCTGACATTGCTCAGTACTCAGTAGATATCGGTACTAACCCCAGCGGTGATGTAGTTGGTCTCGGATACCAGGCTACAGGCGGTGCCTTCATCTACAGACGTTCAGTAGCTAAGGCTGCTTTCGGCAGCGACGATCCTGCTACAGTTTCCGCTAAGATCGGCGGCGGCTCAGGCAGCTGGGATAAGTTCTTCGAGGCAGCTGAAGAGCTCAAGAAGAAGGGCTACGGAATCGTATCAGGCGACGGTGATATCTGGCACGCTGTTGAGAACAGCTCAGACAAGGGCTGGATCGTCGATGATAAACTCTACATCGATCCTAAGCGTGAGGAATTCCTCGACCTGTCCAAGAAGCTCAAGGACAACAACTACCACAACGACACAGAGGACTGGCAGGATGCTTGGTTTGCTGATATGAAGGGCGAGGGCGATAAGGAAGTTCTCGGATTCTTCGGTCCTGCTTGGCTCATCAACTACACAATCGCTAAGAACTGCGGTTCTTGGGTAGATACAGGCAAGAAGGATGAGAACGGCGAAGCTATCCAGGAGCTCGATACTTCTATCGGTACATGGGGCGACTGGGCTGTTTGTGAGCCTCCTATCGGATTCTTCTGGGGCGGTACATGGCTTATCGCTAACAAGGATTCAACAAAGAAGGAAGCTGTTGGACAGATCATCGACTGGATCACACTCGACTGCACTAAGGACGGTCTCCAGTATATGTGGGCTAACGGTACTCTCAACGGTGAAGGCGGTACTAAGGACTCAGTAGCTTCAGGCACAGTTATGGCTATGTCTGACGGTTCACTGGACTTCCTCGGCGGCCAGAATATGTTCGACGTATTCGTTCCCGCTAACCAGTACGCAAACGGTAAGAACCTCACTCAGCACGATGAGAAGATCAACCAGAAGTGGCGTGGTCAGGTTCGTCAGTACACTGCAGGCAACAAGTCCAGAGAAGATGCTATCAAGGACTTCAAGCAGGAAGTTGCAGACGAGCTCGATATTCACTAAGTAACTTGAGCGCTGTACTGCAGGCTTCTGCGGTACAGCCCTCTAAATAAAAAGGAGGCTTTAGGCTTTGAAAACGAAGCTCAAGGGTATTAGTTATTCAAAATACGGATATCTCTTTAGTATTCCTTTTGTTGTTGCATTTTTGATATTCACGCTGTATCCAACTATTTATACAGCAACCCTCGGTTTTACCGATTGTAGAGGTGTACTTAACGACAATTACCATTTCCTTGAACATCCCTTTGAAAACTTCAAGGAGATCTTAAAGAATGACTCATTCCGTGTATCTCTGAAGAATACTATAGGTATCTGGATAGCGAACTTTATTCCTCAGATATCAATTGCTCTTCTTCTGACTGCTTGGTTTACCTCGCATTCCAACGAGATCAGAGGAAAAGGTTTCTTCAAAGTCGTTTTCTATATGCCTAACATCATTACGGCTGCAACAGTTGCGATCCTCTTCCATTCACTGTTTAACTATCCTGTAGGCCCTGTGAACGACATCCTCGTTTCCTCAGGACTCAGGGATTCATCCTATTATTTCTTTACCAATAAAATGGCGTCACGGCTTATCGTTGCGTTTATCCAGTTCTGGACATGGTACGGAAATACAATGATAGTGCTTATTTCGGGTGTACTCGGAATCAGCCCTGATATCTATGAAGCGGCAGAGATCGACGGAGCGAACGGTGTTCAGACCTTCTTCCGTATTACGATACCTAATCTAAAGACAGTTTTACTGTATACACTTATTACCAGCCTTGTCGGCGGACTGAATATGTTCGATATTCCTTTCCTCTTCCTTTCAGGAGGACCCGACAGAGCTACGCTTACAACAAGCGTATTTATCTACAATCTTGCCTTCTCGGGCAACTACATTTACAACAGAGCGGCTGCAGCAAGTATGATCATGTGGCTGTTAATAGCGTTCTTCTCGGCTATCCTGTTCTATATCATGCGTGATAAGGATCAGATCAAGATCGACAAGGAGATCAAGAGAGCCAAGAAAGAGGCTAAAAGAGCAGCGAAGGGAGGAGTCAATCAATGGCAGTTGTAAACAAAAAGGCATCAAGCTATGCATTTAAGATATTTGCTTATGCTTTTTGTATACTCCTTACCGTACTCAGTATTTTCCCGTTCGTTATCATGATCGTTAATGCTACAAGAAATACTGCTGAGATCCAGAGCCACGCTGTATCTTTCATCCCCGGAAATAACTTCAGAACAAACTGGAATATCCTTATGGGACGAGGATTCAATCCTCTGGACGGCTTTAAGAACTCACTGATCGTATCAGTAGGTTCAACAGCCTGCAATGTTTATTTCTCAACAATGACTGCATTCGCACTCGTTGCGTATGACTGGAAACTGAGAAAACCGTTCTTCACCGTTATCATGGCAGTTCTTATGATACCTGCTCAGGTAACCAGTATCGGTTTCTATTCACTCATGTACAAGATCGGATGGGTAAACAGTTTCCTTCCTCTTATTCTTCCTTCGATCGCAGCACCTACTACTGTTTTCTTCATGAGGCAGTATATGATACCTTCGCTTCCTATGGAGATACTCCAGTCAGCGAGAATCGATGGTGCAGGCGAATTCAGGATCTTTAACCAGATAGTGCTTCCCATGATGAAGCCTGCTATGGCTACACAGGCAATTTTCTCCTTCGTAACCAGCTGGAACCAGCTGTTTATGCCTCAGATCCTTATCACAAGGCCTGAGCTGCGAACAATGCCTATGATGGTAAGCCTCCTCAACGGTGACGCGTACAAGACCGAGTACGGTTCCGTTTATCTGGGACTGCTTTTGACAGTAATACCGATCCTCATTGCATACTTCCTGTTGTCTAAGTACATCATCGAAGGTGTTGCACTGGGCGGCGTCAAGGGCTGATGTTTTCTTAATGTTATCACATTTTTCTTTCTTAAATCTTTGGGGACTGTACCTTCGGGTACAGTCCTCTTTGAGTTATATGGTAAAAATAGCAGGCTTAGGATTTTTTCCGGAGCCTGCTATAATATTCTCTCAGACCTTGCAATTAATGAAAAAACGTGGTATAATAAAATTACTATTACAACGACACGGAGGATATTTTTTATGTTATCTGATATCGAAATCGCTCAGGCTGCCGATATGAAGCGCATCACCGAGATCGCTGCACAGCTCGGTATCGCCGAGGAAGACATCGAGCCATACGGTCACTATAAGGCAAAGCTTTCCGAGGAGCTTTTTACAAAGCTGGAAGATAAGGAGGACGGCAAGCTCATTCTCGTTACCGCTATAAATCCTACTCCCGCAGGTGAGGGCAAGACTACCATCAGTGTAGGCCTTGCAGATGCTATGCGCAGGATCGGCAAGAACACCGTTCTCGCGCTCCGTGAGCCTTCACTTGGACCCGTCTTCGGTATGAAGGGCGGCGCAGCAGGCGGCGGATACGCACAGGTAGTTCCAATGGAGGACATCAATCTCCACTTCACAGGCGATATGCACGCTATTACCGCTGCAAACAATCTTCTCTGCGCAATGATAGACAATCATCTCCAGCAGGGGAATGAGCTCAGGATAGATCAGCGCAGGATAATGTTCAAGCGCTGCATGGACATGAATGACCGCGCTCTCAGAAACATCCTCATCGGTCTTGGCGGAAGAGCCAACGGCATCCCCCGTGAGGACGGCTTCAACATCACCGTCGCATCCGAGGTAATGGCTATACTCTGCCTTGCTTCCGATGTTGCCGACCTGAAGGAGAGACTTGGAAATATCCTCGTTGCATATAATCTCAGCGGCGAGCCTATATACGCTAAGGACCTCGGCTGCACAGGCGCTATGACAGCCCTCCTCAAGGACGCTCTCAAGCCCAATCTTGTGCAGACTCTTGAGAATACTCCCGCGTTCATCCACGGCGGTCCCTTTGCCAATATCGCTCACGGCTGCAACTCGCTGAGAGCTACAAAGCTTGCTCTCAAGCTTGGCGACTATACAGTCACCGAGGCTGGCTTCGGTTCTGACCTCGGTGCCGAGAAGTTCATGGACATCAAGTGCCGTATCGGCGGACTTGCTCCCTCATGCGTTGTCCTCGTAGCTACCATCAAGGCTCTGAAGTACAACGGCGGAGTTCAGAAGCAGGATCTGGCAAAGGAGAATATGTGGGCTCTTGAGAAGGGTATCGAGAACCTGAGAACTCACATCGAGAATATGCATAAGTTCCACGTTCCCGTAGTTGTTGCCATCAACAGATTTGCAACAGATACGGACGAGGAAGTAAAGTTCGTACAGGACTTCTGCGCTGATATGGGCGTTGAGGTATCAATGTGCGAGGTATTCGCAAAGGGCGGCGAAGGCGGCAAGGATCTGGCTCAGAAGGTATGCGAGACTATCGACCTTGTCAGCGGAAACGACTTCAAGCCCGTTTACGATACAGAGGCTACCATCAAGGATAAGGTGGAAAAGATCGCTAAGGAGATCTACCGTGCTGACGGAGTCATCTTCACTCCTCAGGCTGAAAAGGCGATCAAGGAGATCGAGAGCATCGGCTTCTGGGATCTGCCTATCTGTGTTGCAAAGACTCAGTACTCGCTTTCCGATAATCCCAATCTTCTCGGTAAGCCCAAGAACTTCAAGATAACGGTCCGTGACGCAAGACTGTCCTCGGGTGCAGGTTTCGTTGTTATCTACACAGGCGATATCCTGACAATGCCGGGACTTCCCAAGGCTCCTGCCGCACTCAATATAGACTGCGATAAGGACGGCACTATCACAGGACTTTTCTGATAGGACTGAGCATTTATGAAGATCATCACTCATTCTCCTCAGGAGACCATAGCTGCCGCTGAAAAGCTTGGCGCTATGCTCAGAGCAGGGGACATGATAGCATATAAAGGCGGACTCGGTGCGGGAAAGACCACCTTCACCAGAGGTCTTGCCCTTGGAATGGGGCTGGGAGACAGCGTTACCTCTCCCACCTTTGCACTGGTCAATGAGTACCGCGGTGAGAAAATCACTCTTTACCACTTTGATATGTACCGCATAAGCTCCGAGGAGGATCTGGAGTCCACAGGATTTTATGATTACCCCTTTGAGGATAATGTGGCGGCTGTTGAGTGGTCTGAGAATATCGCGGAGTTCCTGCCGAAGGACACAATTTATATCACTATAAACAGCATCAGTGAGAACGACAGAGAAATTATTATCGAGGACGGTGGAAGATTTGCTGCTGCTTGGGATTGATACATCGGGAAAGACAGCTTCCGCAGCGCTTTTTGATTCTGAGACAGAGCTGTTTCTTGCTCAGAGCACAGTTTATACCCAGAAGACCCACTCGCAGGTCATCATGCCTATGGTCAAGGACATTACGGCGCAGGCTGGGAAAGAGCTCTCAGACCTTGGTGGCATTGCCGTTGCCAACGGTCCCGGCTCATATACGGGTCTGCGTATCGGAGTTGCGGCAGTAAAGGCGCTCAGCTTCGGACTTGGCGTGAAATGCTGCGGTGTTTCCACACTTCTGGGACTTGCCTGCAACAATCTCGCCTATAAGGGGCATATCTGCTCCATCATGAAGGCGAGGGGAGAGCTGGTCTACACCTGCACCTACAAGAGCGACGGCTTCTGCGTCGAGCAGGTTACAGAGGAGCAGATGATATCCCGTGATGAGCTTGCGGAGTATCTGGCGCTGAATGTAGGCGAGGCAATGCTTTGCGGCGACGGTGCTGCTGATTTCTACAACACCTACAGCTCACCTGCTTTCGTTATAGCTCCCCCTCAGGGAAGGCTCCAGAGCGCTGTGGGCGTGTGCCTTGCAGGGGTTTCAAGAAAGCTGACCGACCCCGACAGCCTTGAGGTCTCATACCTCCAGAAGGTAAAGGCTGAAAAGGACTTAGAGGAAAAAAACAAGAATTTAGCGTAATTAACAGATCGGAGATGTTGATATGATAGCTATCGGATGCGACCACGCAGGAGTGGAAATGAAAAAGGCTATAATCGAGGCTCTGTCGGTTCAGGGCTTTGAGTTTATGGATCTGGGTACCGACGGAGAGCCCTGTGATTACCCTGACGTTGCTGAAAAGCTCTGTCATGAGGTGCTTGCGGGAAACTGTGAAAAGGGCATACTTATCTGCGGTACGGGCATCGGAATGTCCATTGCCGCTAACAAGTTCAAGGGCATCAGAGCAGCTCTTTGTGCGGACTCTTTCTCCACACGCTTTACCCGTATGCATAACAACTCAAATGTTATGTGCATGGGCGCAAGAACTCTCGGCTGCGGACTTGCCTGTGAGCTGGCTGAGATATTCCTGACGACTGAATTTGAGGGAGGACGTCACCAGAGACGTATCGACCTTATAACAGCAATAGAAGAAAAACAGTGAAGGGAGTAAATTACTATGGCTGAATTACACATTATAGATCATCCTCTCGTACAGCACAAGATCTCGCTGCTGAGAGACAAGAACACAGGTACAAAGGAGTTCCGCGAGCTGGTATCCGAGATCGCTATGTTCATCTGCTACGAGGCTACAAGAGATCTCCCGCTGAAGGAGATCGAGCTTGAGACGCCTCTTGCAGTTGCGAAGACCAAGATAATCTCAGGCAGAAAGCTTGCATTCATTCCTATCCTCCGTGCAGGTCTGGGAATGGTAGAGGGCGTAACAACACTGGTCCCTGCTGCAAAGATAGGTCATATCGGACTTTTCCGTGACCCTGTTACAAAGGAGCCTGTGAAGTATTACGCAAAGATGCCCGACGACATCAACGAGCGTGACGCTATCATCGTTGACCCTATGCTGGCAACAGGTAATTCCGCAGTTGCAGCTATCACAGAGCTGAAAAATCTCGGCGCAAAGCACATCAAGTTCATGTGCATCATCTGCTCTCCCGAGGGCGTTGAGGCTATCCAGAAGGCTCACCCCGATGTAGATATCTACGCAGGTGTTATGGACGAGAAGCTTAATGAGGACAAATACATCGTTCCCGGTGTAGGCGACGCAGGTGACCGTATCTTTGGTACAAAGTAATAGTGAAATAAAGCAGCCCCGAAGCATATGCTTCGGGGCATTGTGTTTTATTCGAGTGTAAGATAAATCATAATTTATATTTGTAGGGAACGCCTCCCAACAGGAGCCGCGACCCTCTGTCCTTCGGACATCTCCCTACACTGTAGGGAGTCACCCTCGGCGTTCCGAAAAAGCATACTGTAGGGGAGGATATCATCCGCCCATTAAGGGACGCCCTCACTTGCAGGGCGTCCCCTCTCAAAAAACAGTCCACCGGACTGTTTTTTGATTCACCCCTTGCGGAGCGCTTTGTTT
>JAFWTA010000057.1 GCA_017519145.1 Ruminococcus sp. | reverse complement strand
TTTTGATTCACCCCTTGCGGAGCGCTTTGTTTTATTTCGTCGCCTTAAAAGCTGAAAGCGACGACCAGTGGCGCTGCCTCTGGACTCCGCCAAAGGAACACAGTCCCTTTGGAATCCCTTACAGGCGTTCAGCAAAGTTATTATGATAAATTCTGATTTATCTTATTAAACGAATAAACACAATGCCCCTGAGCGCTTCGTAGCGCTCAGGGGCAAAACCTCTGTATTATTCCGCAGGTGCAGCCGTTGTGACCGTCTCGGCAGCCCCTGTCCCGGAAGCCGCCTCTGATGTGGTCTCCGCTGTGGACTGCTCCACCGATATCTCCGCTGTCTTTACCTCGGTAAACTTCATGGTCAGCTTGTTGTTTGGCATCTCAAAGCCGCTGAGAAGTCCGCTGCCGTCTACGGTAAGGGTGTAGTCGCCGCCGTCAAGGCTGCCGCTGATACTGAGAAGTCCGTCCTTTTCCTCGCCGCTGAGTTCCTCTGCCGCCGCATTGCTGTCCACCGCACTCATGAGGTTAAGCATCATCGCCTTTACAGGTATAGCCGACTGAGGCACCGAAAAGCTAAGTCCCTTATAGGACGCCATGACATTTCCCTCGCTGAATTCCAGCTTGACTCCGCTGAGAGTGTTGGGCTCGGAAAATTCTATCTCCCATACTCCCTCGCCGTAGCGCACCAGCTTTCCCTCCGCTTCAAGGCGGTCGATGGTAATGCTGACCTCCGCGGAAAATGGCAGCCCAAGGCAGTTCCTCCGTGAGATACTGCCGCCCTTTGTTACTGCACAGGCTGTCAGACATACAGCCGCTGCAATTGTGATAACGAATGTGAAGATCCTTTTCATGTTACCAGCTCCGATCATAGTAATGAAAGTAAATTTTCACATCCGACCTGCTCATACGGTCATATTCTGCTTCTTTTCCTTTAACAGCCTGAAGGCTTCGGGCAGGGCAGAGATGATATCTCTCGGCAGCATTGCCTCCATGCCCAGCTTTCTTGCAGCCGTATCGCCTGCAAGACCGTGCATATACACTCCTGCGCAGGCTCCGTCGAAGATACCGCAGCCCTGTGCCACAGCCGCTCCGATCATGCCTGCAAGCACATCGCCGCTGCCGCCTACGCTCATACCTGCGTTTCCCGTATGGTTCACGGCAGTTGACCTGCCCGAGGCGATAACTGTTCCTGCACCCTTGAGCACTACGGTTATGCCGTACTGCTCGGCGTACTTCTCGGCGGCGATAAGCCTGTTATCGGCTATCATCTTAACGTCGCAGCGAAGGAGCCGCGCCATTTCTCCCATGTGGGGAGTGATGATGATGTCCGAATTCTTCTTCAATAAAATATCTATGTCCTTTGCTATGCAGTTTATTCCATCTGCGTCAATGATAACGGGACATTTTGCCGTTTCGGTCACGAACTTCGTAAGCTCTATGGTGTCGGGAGTAACTCCCATGCCGCAGCCTATGACCACGGCATCAGCCTTCTCCATTGCTGCCGCAAGGGGCTCACGGCTGCTGTCGTAGAGCATATATCCGTAGTCGTCGCTGTCAAGCTCTATGAACGTCGCCTCGGGTGCGTGGATGGAAGCTGTGTCGATGCACTTTTCCACCGTGGCAAGACGGACAAGTCCTGCTCCGCTGCGAAGAGCGCCCAGTGTGGCAAAGGCTGCCGCGCCCCGCATGGAGGAGCTGCCTGCGATGACGAGGACCGTTCCGAAGTCGCCCTTGTGAGAGTCCCTCTCCCGCTTGGGAGGATATGCCGCAAGGAAATTGCGCTCGATACGGTGGTATTCACGCTCGCCGCCTTCAAAGAGCTGATCAAGTGCTCCCTTGGGTATGCCTATATCCGCAACGGTTATCCTGCCGCAGTACTTCTTCAGCGGGAACTGTGACATTCCCGTCTTTATATAGCCGAATGTGAGGGTCTCGTCTGCCTTGAATATGCCTGCGGACACCGTTCCCTCGGAGCTGTTTCCGCCGCTGGGGATATCAACTGCTATACGGTAGGCTCCCGAGCCTATGCCGAATATGCCCATAGTGTCCTTGTCAAGCTCGCCGTGGAAGCCTGTTCCGAAAACGCCGTCCACAAGCACCTGTGCGCCTACTACCGCGCCCTTGATGAGCCCCATGCGCTTTTTCTCGGCGTGGAGCAGGTCGTCAAGAGGATTTCTGCCGTGTTCCTCGTCGGCAGCATCCGTGCTTCGGGGCTGTATTGTCATATAGTCCAGCTCCGCAGCCTCTATCGCCGCTTCAACATTGCCGCTGCGGAAGCCCTCTATAAAGGTTATCCTGTCACGGGGCAGGATGCTGAGCATCTCCTGCGCAAGGGGAGTTTTCGGCAGTCCGCCTATGTGGATGACGGTTATCCTGTATCCCTTGTAGAGCAGTATATCCGCAGCCGCATAGCAGTCGCCGCCGTTGTTGCCCGTACCTGCAAGGAATACCACCGAGGAGTCCTCGGGGCGGAGCTTCGCTTCATTACGGCAGTAGCCGTCTATAAGCTCCGCAAGCTTCCTGCCTGCGTTTTCCATGAGCTGCCTCTTTGATACTCCCAGCTTCTCGGAAATATCCTCCAGCTTTCCCATCTGCTTTGGTGTAACTATCTGCATATATATACCTCCTTACAGTATTATCCGAGCAATATCCTCCCTGCGGCAGAGCTGCTGTTACGACTTGTGTCTCAGCTTTGCGGGAAGGAATTTCTGTATATTCTCAAGCATACGCTCATTTGGTGCGAAGATGAGTCTTGCGCTGCCCACGGTCTCGTCGTTGAAGTCGGCGTAGTATTCGTGGGAAGCTATATTGTCAGTCGCCATTATAACTGTCATGTCCTCGCTCTCCTCCATGCCGTCCTCGTACTTTCCGAAGGCGGTGAACTCCCTTGCGCTGGTGGAAATCATCTCGCGGCGCTTCTTCTTTGCGATTATCTTGTCCACATCAAGGTCGCCGTTGGTGAAGGTGTACTCGTACTCCACAAAGGTGTTCTGCACGATGTGGAATGTGCCGTAGCCTGCGGCGACTGCAAGAGCAAAGCCGAGAAGGGCGATTATTGGCGTCCTGAGCTGGAGCACTGCCAGTGCCGCAAGGGCAAGGGAAAAGAGTATGCCCACTATGACCATGAGGACTCGCCTTGTCTTGTCCGCAGAGGTCTCATTCTTCTTTACAAGCTGTTCTGCAAAATTATCCATTGTTTTTTCTCCGTTTCATTCTTTAGTATCAGATACATATATAATAACACAATTTTCGTCAGATTGCAATAAATCGCGGCAAAAAATTAATGACCGTCGTATTATTTCACAACAGAGTGAAAGACTTGAAAATTTTTTCCGAAAAAGGCTTGATTTTTTCGTTTTTCGCGTATATAATAGGTTTATAACCCGATGACTGAGAGAGTAAGGATGCGGAGTTTCTTCAGAGAGGGGCGGATAGGTGCAAGCGCCCTGTTATGATACATCCCGAAGTTCACTCACGAGGGGCGGAGCGGAAGCGCCTGCATTCTCTGCGGTGCGTGGTAGGCTGCCGACGTAGGTCTGCGTTAGAGACAAGAGAGTGTCGGCTCTCCTGACAATGGGTGGTATAAAAGCAAGAGCAGTCTTGTCCTGTTGGACAGGGCTTTTTTTAATTCATAATGCAGAATTCATAATTCATAATTATATGGACTGTTCTGATATTATGAGATATTCAAAAGCATTCAGCACTGACGGTCACGGAATACCTTCCTTATGATCGTCCGCGCAGCGGACACCGCAATTATGCATTATGCATTAAGAATTACGCATTAATTTTATGAGGTGAAAAGAATGAAAGAACAGCTTGAAAAAATCGAAGCGCTGGCTAAGCAGGAACTCGCTTCCTGCACTGAGATCAAGGCGCTGGACGACCTGAGGATCAAATTCCTCGGCAAAAAGGGCGAGCTTACAGCTATCCTCAAGCAGATGGGTAAGCTCTCCGCAGAAGAAAGACCCGTTATCGGTCAGCTGGCTAACAAGGTCAGAGCTGATATCGAAGAAGCCCTCGGCAGCAAGCTCGCTTCACTGAAGGCAGACGCTCAGGCTGCAAAGCTGGCTGAGGAGAAGATCGACATAACCCTCCCCGGCAGGCAGGCTCCCTTCGGAAAGCTCCACCCCCTTACCAAGGTGGAGAACGAGATCAGAGAGATCTTCATCGGCATGGGATTCAATATCGCTGACGGTCCCGAGATCGATGACGATTACCACGTTTTCGAGGCTCTGAATCTCCCTCCCGACCATCCCGCAAGAGATACTCAGGATACATTCTATATCGAGGGCACTGACGAGTCCGTTCTCCTCCGTACCCAGACCTCTTCCGTTCAGGTACACGTTATGGAGAACCAGAAGCCCCCTATCCGTATAATCTCTCCCGGACGAGTTTTCCGTTCCGACGCCGTTGACGCTACTCACTCCCCCCTGTTCCACCAGATAGAGGGTCTCGTAGTTGACAAGGGCATCACAATGAGCGACCTCAAGGGCACTCTCGAAATGCTCATGAAGAAGCTCTACGGCAACGACTGCAAGCTCCGCTTCCGTCCCCACCACTTCCCCTTCACCGAGCCCAGCTGTGAGGTAGATATCAGCTGCTTCAACTGCGGCGGAAAGGGCTGCTCCATGTGTAAGGACGAGGGCTATATCGAGCTCCTCGGCGCAGGCATGGTACACCCCAAGGTGCTGGAGAACTGCGGCATTGACCCCGAGGAGTATTCGGGCTTTGCCTTCGGTCTCGGTCTTGAGAGAATGGTCATGGGACGCTATGATATCAACGACCTGCGTCTCCTCTATGAGAACGATGTGAGGTTCCTCAGCCAGTTCTGATATGGACAAAAAACAGATAGGTCAGTATTCTATATTGATCCTCCTGACCGTCGGCGGTGTGATAAAAATGTTGTGGCCTATGGAAAACGGCGAAAAGATGGGCGCATTTATCATCATATTATGCATCGTCGCCGCAGTCGCTGCAGTGTTCTATGCTGTGAAGCTGGCGACAGGGAGCTCCTCCATGTGCAAAAAGCTGGGACTGAAAAATAAAAGCGAGCTCGCCGCATGGAAGAACAGCTGCCGTATAAAATATGAGGGCGGAATTTATGCCAATGAGGAATACACGCTGTTCATGCAGAAAGGCACTGTGTGGAGAACCAACGATATAATGTCCATGAGGGACTACACAGGTCAGAGAAGAACAGCAGGCTTTAACTATAATATAGACTTTACCCATGTTAACGGCGATCACGCCTATGTGATAATGTCCGACAAATTCAAGCGCGACAGGCTCCACGCCGAAATGGAACAGTTCCTTTCAGAGGTGAAGGAGCGCTACAGAGGACGCTGATACTGCGTCAACGGAGTAAATTATACGAAAGGAAATCAATGATATGAATTTATCTATGAAATGGCTCGGCGACTATGTAAAAGCCGATATGCCTATAAAGGATTTCTGCCATGCCCTCACAATGAGCGGCTCTAAGGTAGAATGCTATGAAAAAGAGGGAAGCAGTATCTCCAACGTGGTAGTTGGAAAGATACTCTCAAAGGGACCTCACGAAAATGCCGACGCCCTGTTCGTTTGTCAGGTGGACATCGGCGCAGAGGCTCCCATACAGATAGTTACCAACGCCAAGAACGTCAAGGAGGGCGACCTCGTCCCCGTTGCTCTTGACGGAGCTGTGCTCCCCGAGGGCAAGATAAAGAAGTGCAAGATGCGCGGAGTTGAGAGCTTCGGTATGTTCTGCGGTCTTGACACTCTCGGTCTCACCGCTCACGATTTCCCCTATGCTGACCCCGAGGGCATTTTCGTCATTGAGGAGGACTGCAAGCCGGGCGATGATATACACACCGCTATCGGTCTGGACGATACATCAGTTGAGTTCGAGATAACCTCAAACCGTCCCGACTGTCTCAGCGTTATCGGTCTCGCAAGAGAGACTGCCGCTACCTACGGCACAGAGCTCAATGTAAAGGCTCCCGAATTCAAGGGCGTTGACGGCGATATCAACTCCATGCTCAAGGTGGATATCCACAACACAGAGAAGTGCCAGAGATACTGCGCAGGTATCGTAAAGAACGTAAAGATAGGTCCCTCACCCAGATGGATGAGAGAGCGTCTTCGTGCAAGCGGCGTTCGTCCCATCAACAACTTCGTTGATATCACAAACTACGTTATGCTGGAATACGGTCAGCCTATGCACGCTTTTGACCTCCGCTACGTTGAGGGCGCTCACATCAACGTCCGCAATGCCAAGAACGGCGAGAAGATAATGACTCTCGACGGCGTTGAGCGCGAGCTCACTGAGGATATGCTGGTGATCGCTGACGAGAAGAAGCCCGTTGCCGTTGCAGGTATCATGGGCGGCGAATACAGCGGTATCATGGACGATACCACAACTGTTGTATTCGAGTCAGCTTACTTCGAGCCCACTCAGGTAAGACGCACATCCAAGGCTCTCAAGCTGAAGTCCGACGCTTCCTCACGCTATGAAAAGGGCGTTGACAGACTCATCTCCATGACCTGCTTAAAGCGTGCCTTTGAGCTGGTAGAGGAGCTTGGCGCAGGCGAGGTCCTCAATACCGTTATCGACTGCGACTACACAGACAAGACTCCCGCAGCAGTTGATTTCAGCGCAGACTGGATAAACAATTTCCTCGGCACCGATATCTCCGAGGCTGACATGATAAAGTACCTTGAGCGCCTTGAATTCAAGGTGGAGAACGGCAAGGTCATCGCTCCCTCATTCCGTATAGACATCGGCTGCAAGGCTGATATCGCAGAGGAAGTTGCCCGTATCTACGGCTACAACAACATTCCATCAACTGACTTCCGCGGCGTTGCAAGAGCAGAGTTCACAGAGGAGCAGAAGTTCGTGCGCACACTGAGAAATGCTGCATCCGCACTGGGCGGCTACGAAATAGCTACCTACTCATTCGTTTCTCCCAAGTACTTCGACAAGATAAAGCTGCCTGCTGACAGCAAGCTCCGCAAGGTGGTAAGGATAGTAAATCCTCTCGGCGAGGACACCAGCGTTATGAGAACATCTACTATCCCCTCTATGCTGGACGTTCTTTCCTTCAACTACAACAACCGCAACGACAAGGCTTGTCTCTATGAAATTTCCAAGGAGTACCTGCCTGCTGAGGAGGAAAAGCCCTTCATCAACGGCGATACCCTCGCTAACAGCGGCAAGCAGAAGCATATGTACAAGTACTCTCTCCCCGATGAGCCCCAGAGACTTACCATCGGTATGTACGGCGGCGACGCTGACTTCTACACCCTCAAGGGCATGGTGGAGCAGATACTTGCAGAGCTGAAAATTGAGGACGTTGAGTATCTCCGTGCAGGCGACTGCGATGTATTCGACGAGAAGTACGCTCTCCACCCCGGCAGAAGTGCTGTTATCATCAAGGACGGCAAGCACCTCGGCATCATGGGCGAGGTTCACCCCGATGTTCAGGAGACCTATGAGATAGGCGTCAAGACCTATGTCGCAAAGCTCAATATCCCCGAGCTCATGGAAGCTGCCGCAGACAAGATAACCTATCAGCCTCTGCCCAAGTTCCCTGCAACTACCCGTGACCTCAGTCTCCTTGTTGACGAGGATATGCCTGTTGCAGAGCTTGAAAAGGCTATCAAGGGCGCTGTGGGCAAGATACTCGAAAAGGTATCGCTCTTCGATGTTTACCGCAGCGACGACATGAAGAAGAACGGCAAGAAGAGCATCGCTTACTCCATCTCTATGCGTTCACATGAGGGTACTCTCACTGACGAGCAGGCAGACGGCGCTATGAAGCGCGTCCTGAAGGCTCTCAGCGCTATCGGAGCAGAATTAAGAGCCTGAAGCTGTTAGCCTTTAGCCATTAGCTTGCAGGAGCGGATAATATCCGCCCGCAAATACGAATACAACAAACAAGCCCGAAAGAATTGATCTTTCGGGCTTGTTGTTTATGTAAATCAAAATTTATATGTGTAGGGGACGCCTCCCAACAGGAGCCGCGACCCTCTGTCCTTCGGACATCTCCCTATACTATAGGGAGTCACCCTCGGCGTCCCGAAAAATTCGTATTATAGTGGTGACTATCATCCGCTCAATCAAGGGACGCCCTCACTTGCAGGGCGTCCCTCTTTCAAAAACAGTCCACCGGACTGTTTTTGAAATTCACCCTTGCGGAGCGCTTTGT
>JAFWTA010000056.1 GCA_017519145.1 Ruminococcus sp. | reverse complement strand
TTTGGAATCCCTTACATAGGCTCGGCGTACTTATTGCGCTGTAAGCGATGTACAAATACCATTTTTGATATTATTAAGCGAGTTTACGAGCGACAACGTGGCAAGCGGTCGAGCTGGCTCAGCTCGAAATTATGATTTACAAAAAAGCCATAGTACCTCCTTCTATCGGAAATACTATGGCTTGTGTTTCTTAGCTGTGAGCTCATTCGCCCATTCTTGACTTTATGTACTTCTCAAGCAGATCAACTGTCTTGTCCAGTCCCAGACGGGAGCTGTTTATGCTCAGGTCATAAAGTCTGGAGTCGCCCCAGTGACCCTCGCAGTGGTAGTTGTGATAGCGCTTTCTCTTGCGGTCCTTTTTGTCGATGAAAGCCTTTGCCTTGTCCTCTGAGAGGTCGTACACGTTCATGACGCGCTTGATCTTCTCGCTCATATCGCCCAGAACGAACAGGGATACAAGACACTTGAAGTCGCGGAGCTTTGTCTCTGAGCAGCGTCCTACGACTACGAAGGACTCACCGCTTGCCGCCTTTTCTCTAAGGAAGCTGAACTGCATCTCGGCGATGTTGTCCTCGATGGAGTTGCTGTAACCGTTTACTCTGCGCGAGAGAAGGTGGTTCTTGGGCTTTTCGTTGTATTTCTCTATCTCCTCGGGAGTGAGACCTGTTTTGTCTGCGATCTCTGTAATGAGGTGACGGTCATAGATCGGGATGTTGAAGCGCTTTGCCAGCTGCTCGGCGATCGCCTTGCCGCCGCTTCCGAATTCACGACCTATTGAGATGATGACCTGTGGCATAAGTGATCCTCCTTTTACAATATATATATCTGAAATACATTGTATCACATTTTTACTGAAAAATCAACGCTTTATGTTATATCAAAGGTACCTTACAAAGAGGTAAACGGTGGATATAGCCAGTACGATGACTGTTGCGGGAGCGATCTTCTTGCAGTATCTGCCCCAGCCGATGGGATAGCCGTTTTTCTGTGCAACGGAGGTGCCCACAACATTTGCGGAGGCTCCGATGGGAGTAGCGCTTCCGCCGATATCGGTACCCATAGCCAGTGCCCATGCCAGAGTTGAGATGGGAACGCCCGAGGTCTCGGCAAGGCTCTGGATGATCGGCACCATAGTGGCTGCAAAGGGGATATTGTCCACGAAGGCGCTGGCGATAGCGGATACCCAGAGAATAATGGCTATCATGAGCATTACGTTGCCGCCGCTGATATCGCCGATGAAGTTTGCGATGAGCTTGAGTATGCCTGTCTCCTCGAGACCGCTTACCACGACGAAGAGTCCCACGAAGAACAGCAGGGTCTTGTAGTCCACCTTCTTGATAAGCTCAAGAGCGTGCCTGCCGAAGGCGATAAGGGTTATGGCTGCGATAAACAGACCTATGGTAGCAACAGTGAGGTGAGTTGTAGCGTGTGTGATGAGGAGGAGAACTGCCAGAGCGAAAATGATGCTGCTGATGATGAAGTCCTTTTTGTTGGTGATAGCCTCAGAGGGCTTGGGGAACTTGCTCATATCCACGGGCTCGCCCTTGCCGCCTGCGATCTCCTTGCGGAAGGCGAAGTAGAGGAACACTACGGATACTATAAGTGAGACAGCGGCACAGAGTCCTGTATTTGTAAGGAAGTCGAAGAATGAGAAGCCCAGCGATGTACCGATGATGATGTTCGGGGGATCTCCGCACATGGTGGCTGAGCCGCCGAGGTTGGCGCAGAATATCTCCGAGAGTATCATGGGGACGGGATTGAACTTCAGCAGTGAAGCCAGCTCGATGGTCACAGCCGCCAAAAACATGATAACGGTGATGCTGTCGATGAACATGGAGAGAACCGCGGACATTACCATGAATGTAATGAATATGGGGACTGTCTTACATTTTACAAGGTAGGCGATCTTCATACAGAGCCAGCGGAAGAAGCCTGCCTTAGCCATGCCTTCCACCATTACCATCATGCCTGCGATGAAGATGATAGTCGCCCAGTTGATGCCCTTGCTTTCGCTCTCGGTGACCTGATACCAGAAGTCCTTGGTAATAAAGCCCTTGAGGGCGAGGGTGTCCATAACAGCGCTTCCGCTGCGCATACAAATACCGAATACCACGATCAGGGTCAGGAGACCGCTGCCGAGGGTGACATAGTGCCTCTCGATCTTGTCAAGGACTATCATAATGAACATCCCGACGAAGATAACGATGGCAAAGATCTGTGCTGCTGTCATATATACCTCCGAAAAAGTGCGGCGATGCCGCAATATTTGCTTCCCTATTAAATAGGAAAAAACGCACTAAATCGAATTATAGCACAAACGGAGATGTAATTCAAGGCAAAAATTGATATTTTTCCGTCAAAGATGAATTTTAGGGAAAATTGCGCTCATTTGTCAAAAAAGAATTAATTTTTTGGTAAGACTGTCGAGGGGTATTGCAAAAGATCAGGAAATGTGATATAATAATATAAGCGATAAGACAAAAGAACTTGTAATGAGTTCAGAAGAACTCTATATTAAAGGACGGATCAAAAGGATAATGGTTAAATACTTACTTCTGATAGTGGGCTTTGTCCTGCTTATCAAGGGCGCTGATTTCTTTGTTGACGGAAGCTCGGCTGTTGCCAAGCGGCTGAAGGTGCCCTCGCTCATCATAGGAATGACCATAGTTGCAATGGGTACAAGCCTGCCCGAGACCTCGGTCAGCGTCAGTGCCTCGCTGCTGGGCAAGAACGACCTCGCCATAAGCAACGCAGTGGGCTCAAACATTTTCAACCTCATGGTGGTCTGCGGAGTCTGTGCGGTGCTGTGTCCCATGGCTGTCAGCAAAGACACGCTGAAAAAGGACATCCCTTTCTCGGTGCTTGCGGCAGGAGTTCTCCTTGTGCTCGGTGCCTTTACGGGGATAGTTCAGCGCTGGGGCGGTATCATTCTCCTTGCACTTTTCGCGGTTTTCCTGTATATGATGATAAGCTCCGCAAAGAAAGCCCGTGCTGCGGGTGAAGCCGCGGAGGAGGACGAGTACAAGATAATGCCCGTGTGGAAATGTCTGCTGTGCATAGTGGGCGGCGGCGCTGCCATAGCCGTGGGCGGAAAGATGGTAGTTGACGGCGCTTCTGATATAGCCCGTTCCTTCGGCATCTCCGACAACATCATCGGCATGACCATCGTAGCGCTGGGAACCAGTCTACCCGAGCTTGTGACCTCTGTGGTCGCCGCAAGAAAGGGCGAGATAGACATGGCGCTGGGCAATGTTGTTGGCTCCAACATATTCAATATACTGTTCGTTCTCGGTATAGCAGCCACTATTTCACCGATGGCATATACCATGCAGAACACCATAGACGCGGCAGTCCTCATCGCAATGACAATAATGGTACTGCTGCTGTGTATGCCTAAAAAGAAAATGCTCCGCTGGCACGGAGCTCTCATGCTTGCGGTATACGCAGGCTATACAGCTTATATCTTCGTAAGATAAGGGGGAAAGACTATGAAATGTGAGACCTGTGGCTCTGAGCTCAGCGGAATGATGCCGACCTGTCAGTTCTGCGGAACTCCCGACCCTGCGTACATGAGGCGATACGGACTGTATCCGCCGCAGGGGGGATATCAGCCGCCGAGGATGAATTATCCTCCGCCGCCGCAGGGAAGCTATCCTCCTCCGCCTCAGCAGGGGAGTTATCCTCCGCCTTATATGTACCGACGACAGCCCTTTGACCCTGCCAACGAACCGCCGGATGTCGGTATAGTAATACTTTCGGTGCTTATCCCACTGGCAGGATTTATATACGGAGCTGCCAGCCTGAGCGGCGGCGAGAAGCGCGCAGGCAAGGCTTACCTGCTGGCAGCAGGACTGTCTCTGGGAGTTTCGTTGCTTTTGGTACTTATTGCTGGTCTTATAGGCGTAATGTCAGCCTCAAACAGATAAACTTGAAAGGGGTTATCGGAATATGACTTGTCCTCACTGTGGAGCATCTGTATACGAAAATGATGTAAAGTGTCCGTACTGTGATTCCTTCCTCGAAAACAGGAACAGAAACGCCGCCAATACAAGACATCCTGTTTCAGGTCCGGGGCAGTTCACCATGAACGGACCCGATCAGGTGAATGCGGCGCTGGTGGTAGTTTCTCTCCTGATACCTATATTCGGCATTATTTACGGTGCCATAAGTCTCGGAGGCGGTCACCAGAAAAGCGGAAAGGTATACCTTATCCTCGGACTGGCAGGTGTATTTGTTTTACCTTGCTTTATGGGCATTATACCTATGACATTTGCATTTTTAGGTTTCGCGCAGTAATTTAACATGGCAAAGCAAAAGCCATAGTACTTCCTCTGTATCTGCTGGAAGTACTATGGCTTGTTTTTATGTCAGACTATATCATGTTATGGGGAAAGTGCTGTGATCGCCGCTTATATGCTTAATATGACCAATAGGGCTGCGGCGTATCAAATGTGAGCTCGTCGGTTATCTCCAAGGTCTCAATGTCAGCAGATACGAACTTACTGCCGGAGAGGACGTAAACATAGTCTCCTATATAGAGGGCCCTGTTGTAGTCAGAGAAACCTGTGGTGGCAACATCGCTGAATGTTTCGGAGATCTCGCCCTTGTGTACGAAGCTGCCGTCCTCAAAGCTGAAGAACTCGTACTTTGTGGTATTTTCCCTGTCATACCAGTCATCGCTGTAATTCAGGATATTTATGGGCACGCCTATGAGGTTCTTTTCGGGAGCTATCAGGAGAGCCTTTCTGTCCCATACGGCTGCTGATGAGAAGTCGGTGCCTGAGTAGTATTCATCATCGTAGATGTTGTTCCATGTATAGACGTCAGCCGCCTTCAGGTCGTTGGGGTCGGAGTTGTCGAACATGGTCATTCTTACGCCTGTTATCCTGCCTGATTCATTGGCGTCCTGACCGAAGCCGAAGAGGAGCCCCTCGCCCCAGCTCTGCATATAGGTGCTGAAGCCGTTTATCTTGAACTCGTCCAGCACAACAGGAGCCGTGGGGTCACTGAGGTCAACTGCATAGAGGGGGTCAGTCTGGCGGAATGTGACTACATAAGCCATATTGCCGCTGAAGCTTGCGGACTTTATCTCCTCGTCCTTGCCCAGACCGTCAACGCTTCCCACTATATTGAGGTCCATATCCATTACATAGACCCTGCTGTCCTGATTTACTCTTTCATAGCTGTAATAGCCCTCGTCGCTGCTTGTGAAGTAGTCTACTATTCCCTCAAAGAAGCCGTCGTCCGTATCAAATCTGTGGAAGGTCTCCTTGAACTCGGTGTAGGTAGCAGCCACGCGGAAGTAGCCGTCATACTCGCTCATTGAGAACTGGTCCTTGACTGAGCCGTTGATAACGCCGCTTGCCATGGGGACAATGTCTCCGCCGCTTACAGAGATACGGGTGATGTCGGTGACGTTGCTTGTATCCCAGCGGTCTGACGCGGTATAGAGGTTGTCTGCCGAGCAGTATATGCTGCCCGAATAGCCTGCCAGTGTCTTTGTGTCGTGTACTGAGGGAGCGCCGCTCTCGTTAAGGTCTATGCTGCCCACAACAGAGTATGACAGCCAGTCGCTTGTGCCGAAGCCGCCCTCGGGAAGGAGTATATCCTCGGGAGGAAGAATGTCACAATCATCGCCCATGCCGCAGCAGGGGATATAATTGACGGGCTCGTTGTTCTCCTCAAGCTCATTGAAGCTGCAGGTTGAGTAATTGGTGATAAGGAGCATATAGCCGTCGGGAGATATCCTGACGGCATTGTAATAGCCGTCCTGAGAGTATACGTCTATGAGCTGAGGCTCGTCACCTGTGGTGTAGAATGCCGCGAAGGTGGTTCCGCAGCGCTGAGCCTTTCTTGTTGCGAAATTGGAATTGAGATATGCAGAGTCGTCGTTGGTTCCGATGACAACTATCATATCGTTGTAGACATACATATCCGTGATGCTTATGGTATATGGCTGTGCATCGGGAGCTATGTCATTCTTGATATCAACGGAATAGTTTCCTGTGAACTCGCCGTCCTTGACATCGGCAACTCTCAGTGTGGGGTGGCTTATATATTCCTCGTCATTGGGAGAGCATATATAATAGATATGCTTGCCGTCTGTCTTTACGATGTCAGCCTCAAGGACGTTCTGCTCCTGATGGTAGGTGTCTGAGTGCTCGGGAGTCTCCTCATCGGGCTCTGTGGCTGGTTCTGTATCAGGCTCAGTCGCAGGTTCAGTGTCGGGTTCTGTAACAGGTTCAGTGTCGGGTTCCGCATTTGGTTCAGTTGCAAGCTCGGTACTGAGCTCAACATTGGGAGCTATCTCAAAGTCGGGAGCGGAAGCGTCAGGGGAATCCAATCCGCTTTCGATGGCGCCTGATCCTGTGTCTGCGGTGAAAAACTTTTTGTCACTGGGGGCGAAGTCAGCATCTTCTTCCACC
This sequence comes from Ruminococcus sp., assembly GCA_017519145.1. GTDB lineage: Bacteria > Bacillota > Clostridia > Oscillospirales > Ruminococcaceae > Ruminococcus. Next base: position 12,622 of record JAFWTA010000056.1, on the reverse strand, counting down.
TCAGCTTCATAGACCACATCATTTCTGTAGCGGTTCTTTTTTTCTTGGAGTTTGCGTTCCTTTTCGGCTCTGTCGGCAGCGTCCCTGAACATGGTGTATACCTGCTCATAGTCCTTTGCGCCGCTCATATAGCTTTCCAGCTTTTTCAGCTCCTGCTCGGGAGCCGTGGTTGTGCCGTCGGGGTTGGTAACAGAGCTTCCCTCCTTGATGAGAGAGTCAGCGCTCTTTCTATTTATCTTTCCGTTGTTCATGGTGTATGCGGCAGTTCCGCCTATAACGGCGCAGGCAGCCGCTGCTGCGGTTATCCTTCCTGCAACGGAGATACCGCTTCTCTTTTTCTTTGGAGCCTGTTCGTCCAGCATTTTCTTTATGTTTTCGGGTCTGAGCCTGTCGGGGACGGGCTCTGACTTCAGCTGTTCTCTGAGCTTATCGTCATTGTTCATAAACATTCTCCTTTCATATTTCCGGAGTAAGCTCAAGCCTGAGCCTTTCCTTGATCCTTGCCAGCTTTGATCTTACGGTGCCTGCCTTGATACCGCAGACCGTGGAGATCTCCTCGCTGGTGTAGCCGCCGAGAACTGACATTGACAGCATAAGTTTTGATTCATCGTCCAGTTTCCCAACGGCATCTCTCAGCTCGACGGACTCAAAGTCAAAGCCGTCGGCAAGGGGAGAGTCGCTGCTAAGCTCTTCGGCAGGGACGTAATAAGTGAGCTGTTTCCTTTTTATCTTTGCAGCGAGTATTGTCATTATCCAGCTCCGGAACTTCTTGGGGTCCCTGAGCTTCTTTATTGAGCAGAACGCGTCCAGTACGGTGTCGCTGACGGTGTCCGCAGCGTCATCGGGAGATCGCAGACTGTAAAGCGCGATATGGTAAAGATCCTCGTATACAGTCGAGTAAAGTCTTGCGAAAGCCTCCGTGTCACCTTCTCGGGCGAGTCTGACGTCTGCTGAGTAGTCGTTCATGCGAATCCCTCCTTTGAATTCGAATTCATAACATAAGTGTCGTCAAGAGCAAAGATTGCTGCAAATAGCACAAAAAATCAGCAAATTCTACAAAGAACAGCGCCGCTGATTGTACGCTATAACGGTATAAAAATATTAAACTGTCAAAAATGCAGTTTTGGTGGAAAAAACGCAGAAAAGTTCATTGACAATTTTGAATAAATCATGTATAATAAAGTTGATTTCTATCGTTTATAGGTTGACTTCCGGATATTCTGCATTTACGGGCAAAGCAGGATAAATTTCGCCAAAAGTCAGCCGCTGCAAATTTTACAGGGGTGGAAAACTTGATCAAGAAAAAGAGAATGATCTTCGGCGTAGTTGCTGCGGAGGCAAACAGCATCGAACAGCGCCAGATCATAAAGGGAATTGCAAGATTTGATCAGTGCGTAGGTATAGACACCATTATTTTTTCCAATAACTACAACCCCAATGTCAAGGAAAAGGAGCTGTTCTGCGAAAACAGGATATACGACCTTATCCTCTCAGATGAGCTTGACGGGCTTATAGTTATTTCGGAATCATTTGTCAATGAGGAACTGAGAAAGATGATAGCAGACCATCTTTCACGAAAGAATATCCCTATCGTTGTGGTGGGGACTTATCTACCCGAAATGGACCTTCCGCACTGTACATTCATCAATACCAGCGATGAGAACGATATCGAGGACATTACGGATCACCTTGTAGAGAAGCATGGCTTTACCGAGATCGACATGATAACGGGCTATGACTTCATAGAGGCGTCAAACCTCCGTGTCAGCGGATACCGAAAGTCACTGGAAAAGCACGGCATTGAGTACGACGAAAAGCGTGTACACTTCGGAAACTTCTGGATGAACTCCGGCGAGGAGCTTGCCGAACGCTACCACAAGGGGGAGCTGAAGCTGCCTCAGGCTGTGGTCTGCGCCAATGACTATATGGCTTACGGTCTTATCGACAGATTTGACGAACTGGGCATAAAGGTGCCCGATGACGTTACCGTTGTGGGCTATGAGTTTGTGGGCGACCGCTTCATGCACCAGCCCCTCCTTACTACTTATAAGAGGAACCGTGAGGCAATAGGCGAGGATGCGGCAAACATGGTATACAGCCGCCTTAAAAAGCGGGAGTTCCTGTTCTCTCCGCCAAGGGGCGAGATGATATGCGGTACAAGCTGCTCCTGCGGCATCGACCGCGACCTCTATACACAGGAGCTGAAAAGCGCCAGAGTCAAGAAAGAGTACGACAACTGGAACCTGTTCAACCCTCTCGACCAGAAGCTTACTGAGTGCAGGACCCTCAACGAATTCGTGGATATATGCGGCACCTTCCACTGGCAGGTAAGAGGCATTCAGAGCTTTTATCTCTGCCTTTACAAGAACTGGTACGACAGCGACGCAGAGCTTACGGATATCCTCTCGTGCCAGAGCATGGTGAGCTGGGAGGACAGAACTCCATTTGATATGCAGAAGTATAACTTCTCCGCACTGCTCGCCAAGAATTTTGAACCTGCGGTGTACTATTTCAATCCGCTGTTCTTCAACGACAGGCTCTTCGGTCATCTTGTACTGAAGTACCACGACCCCGACACCTATGACGACATCTACCGCAACTGGCTGAAGTCGGTGTCAAACGGTCTTGAGTTCCTGCGAATGAAGAACGATATACAGTACCTTACCCAGTGCCAGAATCTTTCCGACCTCCGCGATACCCTCACGGGAATGTACAACGACACGGGCATGAGAAAGGCATATCACTCCATTGATATCGACGATCAGGAGAACAGCCTTGTGATGATGAGGATAGGTATTTCCAATGCAGGCTTCTATGAGCTCAGCGGCAAGATACCTGCTATCATGGACGCCGCGGAAGCCGTTACACAGTTCTGCGGAAGCAGCGACATCTGCGGCAGAGTAAACGACAATACCTTTGCCTGCATAATTCAGGGCGATACCGACCTGTCTCTCCTCGAGAGCAGGCTTGAGTCCATAATGCTCCAGCACACCGTCTATACGGAGCAGTACGGCATAGACTCATTTGTCTGCGCTGCTGTGAAGTGCAATGAGAAGTCATACACCAAGCTTACGGGAATGTGCTCGGATATTCTTGCGGAGCGCCAGCGCGAAAAGATGGAGATGCGTATGCGTCCCCACTACGACGATATGCTCCATATACGAAGCTATATATACAGCAATCCGCAGGACAGCTTTGAGTCGGAGAAGCTCCAGAAGCTCTATCCATACAGCGCAGGTCATCTCCGCGAGGTATACAAGAAGTGCTTCGGGGTCAGCATACATAAGGACTGCATAAACGCGCGAATGGCAAAGGCTACCTACTGCCTGACCGTAACACCGCTGAGTATGGCGGAGATAGCGGAGCAGTGCGGCTATGTGGACAGCAAGTACTTCCTGCGCCAGTTCCTTGCAACAGTCGGCGTAACACCCAACCAGTACCGCAATATGGCGAAGTGAGCCGTTAGCTTGTAGGGACGGTGTTTCGCCGTCCGCGACGATAATATGAATGTAAGGGGCGTCCTCAGGGGCGCCTCTTTTCTGTGCACAGGGAAAAATGATCCCTCCTTCTCCCTTTCCCCCTTGCTTGGAGAGCCCATGCGCTTTTCCGATAAAGCAACAGTGACAATGTTTCACTCTTTCTTTCTTACACCCTTACTCTCTGTAAAGTGTTGTCTGTGATTTTATACTCAAAGTAACAGTGTAAGAAAGAAAGGGAGAAAGTCAGTCCCCCATGCAGGGATGGGCAGCTTTCTGTAATAATCAGCAAGGGCGCCTGAAAGGCGCCCCACTAAGCACTATGCACTAATAGCTACTCACTAATTACTGATTAGCGCGTCCGAGGAATGCTGCACCGATGATACCTGCGTCGTTGCCCAGCTTGGCAATAACTATCTCGGTGTTCTTCTCGGAGTTGCGTGTGTAGACTTCCTTTGCAACAAGCTCCTTCATAGGCAGGAGGAGGGGATCGCCCTCGTTGCAGACGCCGCCGCCGATGCAGAGTATATCGGGCTGGAAGATGTTGATGGTATTGGTGATACCTGCTGCAAGGTACTTGATGTACTTGTCAACAACAGCCTTTGCGTACTTGTCGCCTGCTCTCATGCAGTCAAATGAGGTGCGTGCAGTAACCTTGCCCTTTTCCTTCTCGGACTGAGCCATGATGCAGTCGGGGTGCTCTGCGATAGCTTCCTTTGTCATGCGGATAAGACCCGTAGCTGAGGAATAAGCCTCGAAGCATCCCTTTCTGCCGCAGGAGCACTGTGCGCCGTCCACTTCGATAACGGTATGACCGATCTCAGCGCCTGCAAAGTTTGAGCCTGAGTAGATCCTGCCGTCGATGATGATACCGCCGCCAACGCCTGTGCCGAGAGTGATGCATACAGCATTCTTTGCGCCCTTTGCAGCACCTGCCACGAACTCGCCGTAAGCAGCTGCATTGGCGTCATTCTCGATGAAAACGGGCTTGTCGATGGTCTCCTGTATGTACTTCACCATGGGAGTGTTCTTGAAGCCGAGGTTGTTGGAGTACTCGATGATGCCTGTCTCGCTGTTTGCGATACCGGGAGTACCCACGCCGATCCACTCTATCTGATCCATGGAGAGCTTTGCGTTCTTGACAGCCTCTATTGCCATTCTTGCCATATCGTCGGCAATTTCCTTTTCGGGTCTGGGACAGTTTGTCTTGGTGCTTGCCTTAGCGATGATGTTGTATTCCTCGTCAACAACACCTGCAACGATGTTGGTTCCTCCGAGGTCGATTCCTACATAATATTTCATTTTATATCCTCCTTATTGGATAGTCGTGACGATGACATCACAATTTCCTTTTATAGCAAATGCGCCTGTTCCTGCCGGAACGAAAACGCTTGAGCCCATAGTAAGTTCCAGCCTGTAGTTATCGGCGACAAGCTCACCGCCGCTTCCGCCTATCATGAGCACATGGGCGAAAGAGTTCTTATCCGCGTAAAGCTCCAGCTCCTTTATGAGCCTGTGGCGGTTGACGTTGAAGTACTGACAGTCCGCGAGAAGCTGAGTCACCACGCCGTCCAGCTCCAGACCGTAAACGGGTCTTTCCGGGTCAAGGGGCTTGGTATTGGTGACCTCCAGAGCCTTTTCTATGTGGAGGGGACGGGGCTTTCCGTCCGCGCCAAGCCTTCCGTAGTCGTAAACGCGGTAGGTGACGTTGGAGCTCTGCTGTATCTCCGCAATGAGAATGCCCTTGCCGATGGCATGGAGAGTACCGGGCTCGATGAAGAAAACGTCCCCCTGCTTAACGGGAACGCGGCGGAGCTTTTCCATGAGGGTGTTGTCCTCGATAGCCTTGCGGAACTCATCCTTGCTGAGCTCCTCACTGAAGCCGTAGATGAGCTCCGAGCCGGGAGCGGCATCGATGACGTACCACATCTCGGTCTTGCCGTTGTCGTTTTCGTATTTGTGGGCGTATTCATCGTTGGGGTGTACCTGTACGGACAGGTCGTTCTTTGCGTCGATGAGCTTTACCAGCACGGGGAAGCTGTCTCCGCTCTTAAAGCCCGAGCCCACAGCCTCTGGGTGCTCATTCACGAAGTCGCTGAGCTTCATGCCGTCGAATTCGCCGCCATCGATATAACACTCACCGTCGGGGTGACAGCTCAGCTCCCAGCTCTCTGCGAGGCGGTCGCCGCCCTCCTTGCCGAAAAGCTCTCTGAGCTTTGTTCCTCCCCATATATAGTCCTTAACGGGTGCTTTTAAATAAAATGGTCTCACTTTTTATCCTTTCCTTAGGTATCGGTGTTGCTGCTGAGCTCTGCCTTGCTTGATACCTTTGCGAACTGTCTGTCGAAGTCCTCTGCAGAGCCGTTATATACGTTTAGGTCGATATGCTCCTCATCGCCGTTATAGCCTGTAAGGGTGCCCTTGTCGCTGTACTGCCAGAAGGTCCAGTCAAGCAGGTCGGGCTCACAGCTGACGCTCCTTATCCACAGGGGATAGTCGGAGAAATCCTTCCTGATATACCTGAAATAGACGGGGAGGGTGCTGTATATTATGGGCTTTACGCCGTAGTAAGCCTCAAGCCGTTCAAGGAGAGGCTTCAGTATAGCCTCGGTCTCCTCAAGAGAGGGCTTGTGTGAGCGCTTGTCGGCGTAGTATTCAATATCAATAACAGGAGGCATATCTATCTCATCCCTGCCCACGGCGGCAATGAAGTTATCCGCCTGAGTCTCGCCTGCGCTGTCGAAGCTGAAAAAGTGGTAAGCCGACACTCTTATTCCCGTATCCGCGGCTCTGTCAAGGTTGCGGCGGACGGACTCGTCTGTGTGGCCGCTTCCCTCGGTAGCCTTGATAAAGGCGAAAGAGACATTCTGGCTCTCGAGCTCCTTCCAGTCGATATCTCCCTGATAGTTTGAGACATCCACACCGAAGACGGGGTACTTTGCCTTATTTACCTTTGCGGTGGAGAAAAAGAAGGCTCCTGCCGCCGCAGCTGCCATGAAAGCCACTCCTGTAACTGCGCAGATAATCCTGCGTTTTATTCTGTTCATTTACGGAAACAACTCCTAAGGCTCCGTTCTGTCAGTTTCAGAGCCGATAACGATTTCTTCAAAAAGTCATACAAATATATAATAAACTAAAATGGCAAAATAGTCAACAGTTTTTTTGAAAAAAGCCCTTGGAGTGATAACTCCCGTTCCCGCACGGCGTATTGACTTTTTGAGGCGGATATGCTATCATTGTTTCAGAATAATGCCTCGAGGAGGGAGAAACCGTGGATTTTGAGGAAGAATACAAACAGAACAGGACTGCAATGAAAAAGTGCAAAAAAACAGAGACTTATATATTCATAATATTTGCCGCGAATATCGCTTTTACCATATGGATGATGATAGCAGCTCTTATCGCATGGAATATCTGGTTCCTGACAGCTGCCATTCTCGGAGCGGCAGGCTCCGTGCTGGGCATACTGAGCGTGCGCAAAAGGGATTCCGCCCTTGCCATTGCTGCGGCAGTGATAATTATAGCGGAGATAGGTATCATGTTCTTTTTTGACGGCATCTCTGTTCTGGGATTTGTAGAGGTCGGTGTATTCGGGTACTTTGTTGTTACGAACGTCCTGAACATAAAGAAGTACAGATGGCTTGAGCAGCAGGACGGCTTCCCGAATTTCGAGCCCCGTCTCAAGGAGTACGATATGGACAGGGCACAGCGCAATATAAAGGACTCCTATGCACAGAAAATGGAAGATATGAACAAGCATAACGCTCACGAAATGCAGGAGCTCTGATATGTGCCGCAGACTTTGTCGTCTGCGGTTTTTTGTGCCTTTTTACAGGAAGATATTTTGTTTACAAAATATTCATAATTATACTGTCCAATAATGCAGGTGCGGTTCGTTATACATATAAAATGGGATATTATATGAAGGGAGATGAGTCAGTGTCGGCACATAAGAACAATAACGACGGTATAACATTTGAAGAAATGTACATGAAGAACAGAAATCTCATGATGTTCACGGCAATGAAAATACTGAATAACTTTGCAGATGCCGAAGACTGCGTATCAGAGGCGTTTTTCAGAGCCGCAAAAATTTTTCCAAAAATTTCCCGCATGGAGTGTCCAAAACTGACCTCCCTGCTCGTTATAATAGTCAGAAACGCAGCACTGGATAAGTACAGAGCTAACAAAAGGGTAGTGGCTGTCGAGGCTCCCGATGAGGAAACGGGGACCTTCTGCACTGACAGCTATTCCTTCGACTCCGTTCAGAGTGCCATCGCTCAGCTTAAAGACGAGTACCGCGATGTTCTGACTCTCAGATTCGTCTACGGTTATTCGGTAAAGGAGATCACCGAGATACTGAACATCTCGGCAGACAATGCATACAAACGTATACAGCGCGCTAAAACGGAGCTCGGTAAAATTCTTGAGAATGGAGGGGAGAACGTATGAATAAGGATATGCTTAATGAGGCACTGGAAAAAGCGCTTACAGAGTCTTATGAAGAACTGACCGGTCAGGATATCCCCGATTACGATTTCTCCGACGGCTTCGAGGATAAAATGGCAAGGCTTATCAGTGAACAGGACGGCAATGCGGATAAAAAACGCAGACGCGGTATCATACTGTTCTTTGCTGCGGCTGCTGCTGTTGCGGTCATCTGCGCGTGGGCTGCTATGGGAAGCGGTCTCAGACCCGACAGACATGGCGACTATCACGACAGTACCATCATACAGGAGACAACATCTGCGGATAAAAATGAGACTGTGACTGCCACAACGGTCACAGGCGGGGAGGCCGCTGTAACTCATACGGCGGTCACTTCCGCAGAAGCTATCACGCAGACGGCGGACAAAACGGAGACAACTGCTTCCGCAGCAAAGGCTCCGGCCGTTACCTCTCCTTCGGCAGCAGGCAATAACTCAAATACCAACAACAGTAACTCTGCTGCAACTTCGGCAGCAGGCACTGCTAACGCTGTGACAACTGCGGCGGCGATAAGAACTACATCGGCGGCTCAGCCCATGAGAACTACATCGGCGGCTCAGTCCGTGAGAACTACAACAGCGGCTCAGCCCGTGAGAACTACATCGGCGGTTCCGCAGACATTCCTGACCACGGATACACAGCCTGTCGTCACTACCACCACCGCAATTATCGACGAAAGGAGTTTTGAAATGAAAAAAATGGCTGCATTCGCATCTGCACTCATGACAGCTGCTACTGCTGTAAGTGCAAGTGCTTCCGCTTCGGACGGTATCCCGAGACCTCCGTATTTTTCAAATGTATATTATGAGGAGCATTCCTACGACGCTAAGTGCATAATCAAGATGGCAAACGGCGACTTTGACCTCGACCTCAATCAGGACGGCACATTCGATATCTTCGATGTCTATGCACATTACCGCTCGGTATTCAATGCAGGAGCCTTCAAGGAAATGAGAGAGAGAGTACGCCTCAACGGTGACTACAACCACGACGGCTATATCGACAACTATGATACTCAGTTCCTTGTGGATTACTACCTCCTCTACAACGAAATAGACACTCAGTGGTTCGACCCCATGTACTTCCGCAGCAACTGCCCCGACAGCTATTATGATCTGGTCGATGAGGTCTACTCGGGAGATGAGCGTATAACAGATTATACCGCATATCTTCAGGAGCTCGGCAGGGATTATAATGAATGGAGTGATACTATATATCAGCATCAGCTCTCCAGTGTCCCTCTTTACAACAGCAAGGAGATGTGGATGGTAGATATTGACTCCTTACACGGTATAAATCACGATGATATAGACTTGGACGAGCTGATTAAACAACTCTCAAAAGAGCAGGCTGAGAAGTATGGTCCTGTTATGCTGGTGAACAAGAACGAGGGCGAGGAATATGCCGTGGAGACATCAAGGGACTGGGCGTTTTTGTATGACAGAAAGGCTGAGTCAGAGCAGCTCCTGCTGGATAATGCTTATCTGTTCTCGAGACTTCTCATGGATCGCGCAAACGCTATGGAAAGGTCCTATGAATTCTTTGAAAAGGCTATGGACGAGAAGATAGATGAGCTCGATATCAATCTCGACGGAAGATTTGACCATGAAGATATCGCATATATCTTTGCAGCTCAGAATCTCGACAGCATTATGAAACGTCCCCGCGAGCTGAGACATTCCGAGGAGGAATGGGCTCTGTACAACAGTCTCGACGAGGAGACAAAGGCTGCACTGGGTCCCGATTTCATGAAGGAGGAGATCTTTACTCCGGATTCCGAAGATGAGGCTCTCTATATCGCTATGAAGGCTGACGGAACCTTTGACAGAGCTATTGAAGCAACAAAGATCACACTTTTCGGCTTCTATAAATATGATATGGCTTTCACACTTGACCTGCTGCGCTTCTATACAAAGTATAATCCCATCCTACCCGAGTACAAGGACGATGCTTTCTTTGATACTGTAAGAGAAGGCTTCTCAAGATTCGGCATCGGCGGTTACTTCAAGTCACTTGACAAGAACGGGTATACCGAGAAGAACTACACTCTCTATGAGCGCTACTATAACGAACTTGTTGAAGCAATCGACAACGGCACAAAGTCAGTTCCCGAGATCAACGGCGACGGCGTGGTCGATATCAATGATATTTACGATATAAATGTATTCCTCCGCGAGAAGAGCAACAGCGTGGCAAGAGAGGACAGCATACTCCCCGAGAGAGTTCTCACGAATATCGAGACAAACTGCGACTTCAACGATGACGGCGTCAGCGGTGATATTTACGATATGAGCATTTCTAATATCTACCTCATGCTCTATCTTGATAAGTTCCCCAACGAAGTCCATGAGCACTACGACGAGTACGTTGAACAGCTCAAGGCTGCAAAGACAGGCGCAAGACAGAATATCTCATATGCATACGCAAGCAACGCTGCAATGATGAGCAGTATGAATATCGACCGCAGCGGCGACGCTAACTGCGACGGCGAGACAGACCTTGCAGACGCTATCTTCATCATGCAGTCAATGGCTAACCCCGATAAGTATTCACTTACAGAGCACGGAAGATTTAACGGCGACGTATATGAAACAGGCCACGGTATCACTGCAAACGACGCCCTTGAGATCCAGAACAGACTCCTGAATAAATAATTCCCATATACGAAGAAAGCTCCCGAAACGGGAGCTTTTTTCATATTATTCCGTAAAGCTGCTTTTCATCGCGGGGATCAAAGGGCACCAGCTTCCGGCTGCTGCGCGAGAGTACAAGTCCGCTGTTGCAGCCCACGGGAGTCAGTGAGAACTTTCCGCACCGTCTGTGTGCGGCGCGGAACACGCTTCCAAGCCGTGAGTTCACCGAAAGGCCTGCCAGCTCAAAGGTTATGCCCCGTTCGGTTATCTTTATATCAAGGGCAGGCATATCCGCAAAGGGGTGGCACACCATGCCGTCTGCGGCGTAGTGTCCGCGGAGAGGCGTTACCTTGGTGTCGCGGTAAAAACGATACAGCAGAGCGGCGACTGCCTGTTCGGTGTCGTAAAGACGCTTTTTTATCTCAGCCTCGGGAGAGGATAAGACTTCGGGTATCTCCTGAGCTATCTTCTGAGCGTTTGTGTTCAGTACGGTGGTAAAGCTGCTGCGCATTGCGAAGCGGCGGAGGTGGTCATAGCTGATGGTCTGCTCCGGTACGAACTCGGGATACATTGCGGCGGCGAGCTCCTCATATGAGATATGGAGGGCTCGCTTCTTGGAGAAATAGGTCCACTTGACTGCGTGGGGGAGACAGCACATATCCGACATCATATGCACGGCTCTGCCGAGATAGGCTGCGCTCTGACCTGTGAAGCCTGCGTGATACATGGTGAGCGCCATGGTGTAGTCCTCCTCGAACATTGTACGGGCGCTTCGTGCGAACAGGTCCTTGCCGTTGCGGAAATATCCTCCCACAGGCGAGAGAGTTCTGCCGTCGGTGTTGCAGGCGCAGTAATAATGCCTGCCTGCGCCGTTTTCGCGGTCGTCCTTGTCATCGGGGAGCACAGTGTAGGGGAGCATGACCTTTATCATGGGACGGAGGAGGTCGGCTGCCTCCGGCTCGGTGTCCGCAAGGAGCTTCATGGAGCGGAGCAGGATATCCTGATGTATCTGTGACGGGGGAAGCTGCTTCTTCTCGCTGTATTTTTCCGTAAGAGCGTGGAGGATGTAGACTGTATTTTTCCATTTGTTGTACATAGTGTAGCCCCTTTCTGTATAACGGCGCTTTCGTCCGTCTGTTGTCTAAACTAATTATACAACTGCGGCGGCGGATTGTCAATCGCAAAAGCCTCGGCAAAAAAAAGGGCGTTCGCATTGAACGCCCTTTGATATTGCATTAGTTTCAGCTATTAGCCGAGCTCTGCAAAGTACTTGATTGTTCTTACCATCTGTGATGTGTAAGAATTCTCGTTGTCATACCATGAAACAACCTGTACCTCGTAGAGACCGTCACCGATCTCAGATACCATTGTCTGTGTAGCATCGAAGAGTGAACCGAATCTCATGCCGATAACGTCAGAAGAAACGATCTGATCCTCGTTGTAGCCGAATGACTCGGAAGCAGCAGCCTTCATAGCAGCGTTGATGCCTTCCTTAGTTACGTTGCTGCCCTTAACAACAGCTGTGAGGATTGTTGTAGAACCTGTGGGAACAGGAACTCTCTGTGCAGAGCCGATGAGCTTGCCGTTGAGCTCAGGGATAACAAGGCCGATAGCCTTTGCAGCACCTGTGCTGTTGGGAACGATGTTAGCAGCGCCTGCTCTTGCTCTTCTGAAGTCGCCCTTTCTGTGAGGACCGTCAAGGATCATCTGATCGCCTGTGTAAGCGTGGATAGTGCTCATGATACCGCTCTGGATAGGAGCATAGTCGTTGAGAGCCTTAGCCATGGGAGCGAGGCAGTTTGTTGTGCATGAAGCAGCAGAGATGATCTTGTCATCCTTTGTGAGAGTCTTCTCGTTAACGCTGTAAACGATAGTAGGAAGATCGCTGCCTGCGGGAGCAGAGATAACTACCTTCTTAGCACCTGCATCGATATGAGCCTGTGACTTCTCCTTTGAGCAGTAGAAACCTGTGCACTCGAGAACTACGTCAACGCCGATCTCGCCCCAAGGAAGCTCTGCAGCGTT
>JAFWTA010000007.1 GCA_017519145.1 Ruminococcus sp. | reverse complement strand
TTCGTGTTCTTCCAAGAATGTCGATAGCATCATCAACATTACCCTGTGCTGCGGAGATTACTCTTCTTGCATCGTTGGCACTTCCGTCTACCTGATCAAGTATAGTCACAGCCTTATTAGCGTTGTTGCCTGATCTGTCAAGAATGTCGATAGCATCATCAATATTATCCTGTGCGGCGGTGATGACTCTTCTTGCATCGTTGGCGCTTCCGTCAACACGATCAAGAATATTTACTGCCTTGTTTGCATTGTTGCCTGATCTGTTAAGAATGTCGATAGCATCATCAATATTATCCTGTGCGGCGGAGATGACTCTTCTTGCATCGTTGGCGCTTCCGTCAACACGATCAAGAATATTTACCGCCTTGTTTGCGTTGTTGCCTGATCTGTTAAGAATGTCGATAGCATCATCAATATTATCCTGTGCGGCGGTGATTACTCTTCTTGCATCGTTGGCACTTCCGTCAACACGATCAAGAATATTTACTGCCTTGTTTGCATTGTTGCCTGATCTGTCAAGAATGTCGATAGCATCATCAATATTATCCTGTGCGGCGGTTATGACTCTTCTTGCATCGTTTGCGCTTCCGTCAACACGATCAAGAATATTTACTGCCTTGTTTGCATTGTTGCCTGATCTGTCAAGAATGTCGATAGCATCATCAACATTGCCTTTAGCAGCATCGATCACATCAGAAGCAGCCTTTACATCACCTTTTACCTGAGTAATAATAGTTGCTGCATTGGAAGTGTTATTGCCTGTCTTACTAAGTATTTCCATAGAGTCTTTAACACTGCCATTTGTAGCTTTTACAATCTTTGCAGCATCATCTACTGAACCTCCGGCGTTCTTTACTATGTAATCACATTCTCTGTACCTATTCAGTGTTGTAATATCCGAAGAAAGTGAAAGTCCATATTTTACATGTAAATCCGCATCATCGAGAATACCAAGATGTTCGCCTAAAAATACACTGGTACTTGCTGATGTTGTATTTCCTACTACTATTTCCGGAAAACTATCCATTTTTAGCTCAACACCGCAGATTTTTCCGCTACTGTCTAAATAGAACTGAGTGTTTCTGATAAACACATCACTGTATTCATCTAAATCTGCAGCCAAAAGCTTGTCAAGATCGTCAACAGCTACAAATTTGCTGGCAATCGCTTCATCCACTGTCTTACCCATCCATTTTTCTGTAACAGTGCATGGTAATTCGGTTAAAATACCCACCTTTTTATCAGCTGCATTTACACCTTTTCCGGCTACATAAACTACTTTTCGACCTGAAGCAAGGGCTTCTTCTGTTAAAGTTCTTGATATATAGTCATCCATTGCCAAAAGGTCATGACCTTCAACCGCATACTGTGATACTCTGTGTGTACCTCTATCTGTGATTGGATCATAAGCTTTTCCTGATAATACTCTTGTTGATAAATCAGGATCACCAATTGCTTTTTTTACTTCCAGTTCAAAGTCTGGTTCCCATAAAATAGCTCCTGCATCAGTTCCTGAAATATAATAAAAATCAGGGTTATTAGTGCAGAAATCACCCATTTCTTGCCAAAGGTATTTTCCAGACGGAGCTTCTCCCGAATATAATATCAACGTATTACTTTTTGTTGGTATAAATGACGTTGTGTTTCTAATTTCCGTTTGAAGATCTCCTACAAAAGACGCTAATATATCACCTTCAAGAACATCTGTTGGATCAATACCATGATTTGCTTTCCAATTTGAAACAAAGTTCTTTAAATGCTCTTTTATTGCAATCTGATCTGTTGATAATCCCATAATTAGTCCTCCGAAATAGTTGGTTCACATTGTATATTAACTGTTATTGATTTTAAGCATTCTTTCATACACCAGTCACTATTAACCTTAAATGCCTCTTTTATCATGTCTACAATTTCATCTTTGAAATTCCATATTTTTTTGGGAACAGGTATCTTATTTATATACCAAACGATGTCTACTCCTGTTTTATAGTTTCCTTTCCCTCCGCAAACTGTTTCCATTCTGATAACATTTCCATTCCACCAAAAGTCGTGAAAAAAGGGCATTTCATCATGTCCACCGCCTATGTAAACTATATAGGCATTCCTTTTGCGATCAGCACACCACATTGTTGAGCCTTTAGAAAGAGTTAAAGTGTCATTTCCCCAGCAGTTTTTCAATCCCATTGATATGAAAAAATCATAATCTTTTTCAGGTACAACTTCATAAATAAAAGCCATTTTCAAATCCTTTCTTATAAAAAAATATCAGTGCAAAATTAATCTAAATAATTTATCTATGTGTTTATGAAACCTATCATAAATAAATTCTGTTTTTCAACTTTGTCTTTGCGTATGTAAACATTTTATCACCCTTTCAACTTTATATTATTCACGTTCCCTAAGTACTGTTTTTCCTTATTAACGTCATATATGTAAGAAATGCCTATTTTATTATCAAAAAAGTTCTTTTTGCCTGACCTGTCAGTAAAAACCTCTTTGAATACATTTCCTGCTTGATCAAAAACATTCACGATGACTGAATATTGATGGCAAATTCTATCGTTATTGAAATTATATATTTCTTTCATCAGCTGTACATTCCAATAAAATGAAGCTCCGCCTTCATCAAAGTTCTTTCTCTCTCGATTGAGATAGTTATCAATTAAAAACATCTGCTTTGACAGAACTTTTCTCCTCAGATAATTGACAAAATCTGTGCAGCATCGCAGCTAGAGAAACCGGTTAAAACTTCATTTAACAATCGAGGTTATTTACTTCATACCTTCTAATTGCTATAACAAAAAACTATTATTACGTTAATTATAAATAACATCAGTTACTCAAATGTCACATTTCCTTTTATTATAGTATATCATTCATTATTTGTCAATGTATGTATTATACCCTCATTACTATTATTTTCTAATCATATATATTTATAATATCAGATTTTTCGGCTTGAATAATTCGATATATATTATTAAAAATATAATCACTATATAATTATTAAAAACGATTAGAAATACCGAGAAACGTTACCACACTGCACAATTCCAAGAGAATGATACAAGACAAATAAAGAACATCTCATGAGTATGTATATAAGGCGTTCTGCTATTTAACTATAAAATTATTCCAACAACGTTATACTGCCATTAGGTTCCGGCGGAGCAATCCGTGCAGGTTCAAGTCCTGTTATCCGCACCATCTTACCATGACTAAATAGATGACATGGTCAAAAAGCCCGATTATTCGAGATTTTTTGCTATCCAAATCTCTGAACATTTCTCTAAAAAATGAGGAATGACATTTAGGTGTTTTTAGGGAGCTGCTCTCACAAAATCGGTTTATGAGCTCATCAAAGGTCGAAATACAGATAAATCTCGATTTTGCCGAAAAAACAGTATACAAGGTTTCGGACTCGATTTTAGTGGTTTTCATGAAATGTGAAAACACTGGAATCGAGCCCTTTTTCAGAAAACAAATGATGGAAAAACTATCAGCGATACGAAGCATAAAGGATATTCTTTTTATATTTTCACCGCTCCTTTCGTTTGATGTGACACTATTATATCGCGGAGATACAGATCCGTCCAATGCAAAAAAACATTGCAGACTATAGAAAAATGTTATATCCGGTATCCTTGAAAAGCAGATTCATATATGATATACTTATTAAATAAGTAGGAATTACTTTTACAGCTTTGAACTTACCAGACTTACGATATATGCAGCATGACCGCCATCAATATTGTAAACGTCATATCCACGGTCTTCAAGTATCTCGGCAACTTCTTCGCTGAGGTCACCTGTTCTGCACAGGACGTAAACAGGCTTATCCTTCGGAAGCTTTGAAAGGCCCGAGGATATCTCGTCAAATGGCACATTTACCGATCCTCTGATACTATCGCTTTCAAATTCTTTTCTGCTTCGTATATCGAGAAGAAGCACTTTTCCGAGGTCAAGACTGTCAAGTTCCGATGCATTTATTCTTTTCATATCAAATTCCTTTCAGGAGGCAAAAATGGCTTTAACAGACAAGCAGCTCGAACGGTATTCGAGGCATATAACTTTAAAAGAAATAGGGGTAAAAGGACAGAAAAAACTCCTTGCCGCAAAAGTACTTATTATCGGTGCAGGAGGTCTCGGAGCACCTGCCGCAATGTACCTCGCCGCCGCAGGTGTGGGGACCATAGGTATTGCCGACTGCGACAGCGTGGAACTCTCAAATCTGCAAAGGCAGATAATCCACACTACCCATGATATAGGCAAGCCTAAAGTGGAGTCCGCTGCCGAAACTATAAGATCCCTCAATCCCGATGTTGAAGTTATCACATATCACGAATATGTAAACAGTAAAAACATCGCAGCCATGATAGCAGGATACGACTTCGTCATTGACGGTGCCGATAACTTCCCGACCAAATTTCTCATAAACGATGCCTGTGTACTTGGTCACAAGCCGTTTTGTCATGCAGGAATACTGCGCTTTGAGGGACAGCTTATGACTTATGTTCCGGATGTATCCCCATGCTATCGCTGTGTATTTGAAGCTCCTCCTCCAAAAGACGCTGTACCAAGCTGCCGTGAAGCGGGTGTAATAGGTGCAATGGCAGGGATAATCGGGGCGATGCAGGCTCTTGAAGCCGTGAAGTACATCACAGGTCAGGGAGAACTGCTTACAGGAAGTATGCTCGTATTCGACGGGCTGAAAATGGAGTGGCGAAAAGTAAAACTCCCGAAAAGGAATCTCCACTGTCCCATATGCGGCGATAGTCCGACAATAACAGAACTTGCAGATGAGGAACAGCAGGCTTGTGCACTTAAATAAAGACTATCTCCCCTGATACTGCACAAAGAAGCTGTGTTCTTGGAAACTGATTCAGCATAAATGCTCTCCTTTTTTATTATCACATCAAATCGATAGATATAATTTGATTATATATCAGGCGAAAGTATATGTCAATGCATATTTCATACAAATCATATTGACAAAGTAGCTTTATAAAGCTATAATATTCTCATAACCCATAAAAACCAAAGAGGTAAGATATATGAAAAATGATATAGAAATGCAGTCATGACTGACAATGAACTGTATTTTACTCATAACGGCAAAAACTATCTTTTATACGGTCGGGATCAGTGCGACGGCTTTTTCCTCAGCCTTGAATGTTAAGGCAGCCTTGTATGGCAGTAAGCACCTATGTCAAAAGCTGAATGTATCGATGAATTTCTGCGTTATTATTACGGACCATGACCGATAATCCGATCATGTGACAAAAAACAAGCCGCAGGGAAATACCCTGCGGCTGTTTTTTATGCTGGTATTTTAATCGTATGGAACTGCTGTATGCTCACGTTCCGCTCTCACCGTAATTCGACAGCACACGGGCAGAAGGATCATTAACATCACAGCCATCCCACTCCTTGTTTGGCATCCAGAAGTCCACGATCATTTCGCTGTTGCCTCCGTAATACTTCTCGAAGATCTCGCGGTATAAAAGCGATTCCTTTGTAAACGGCTTTGCGTGGGAATACTTTGTGCAGAGAAGCTCATATTCCTCATCGGAATAATAATTTCCGGCATATTCTTTGAGATAGTCCACCATAGAATGACCTACTGCGTCGGAAAATGCAGCCTTTTCACGGTAGAGGATATCATGGGGAAGATAGTCTCCTTCAAAGGCATGACGAAGAAGATACTTTCCTTTGTTGTACTTGTTGAGCTTCATCTCGGGATCAACTGCCATGACATATTTCACGAAGTCCAGATCACCGAAGGGAACTCTTGCTTCAAGAGAGTTTACGGAGATACACCTGTCAGCACGGAGAACATCGTACATATGGAGCTCGCGGACACGCTTCACCGACTCCGCCTGAAAAGCTTCTGCCGAGGGAGCAAAATCAGTGTACTTATATCCAAAAAGCTCGTCGGAGATCTCACCCGTAAGGAGCACACGGATATCAGTCTGCTCATGGATAGCCCTGCACAGCAGGTACATTCCCATGCTTGCGCGGATAGTGGTTATGTCATAGGTACCGAGAAGATGTATAACGTCCTCAAGAGCAGCTATAACATCGTCCTTGGTGATAATAACTTCTGTGTGATCACTGCCTATGTAATCAGCGACCTGCTTTGCATATTTAAGGTCTATTGCATCTGTATCCATACCGATAGCAAAGGTGCGTATCGGCTTATCCATTTCACGCCGGGCAATGGCACAGACCAGTGATGAATCCAGTCCTCCCGACAGAAGAAATCCCACTTCAGCGTCTGCGTCAAGGCGTTTCCTGACACCTGCCACAAGCTTGTCGTGAATGTTTTTGCATACCGTATCGATATCATCATGAATGACACTTTCAACGGCAGTTATATCACAGTAACAATGAAACTGACCGTCCTTGTAGTAATGTCCCGGGGGAAAGGGCATTATTTTTTTGCAGGCTCTCACAAGATTTTTGGCTTCGCTGGCAAAAACGATGGTATCTCCGTCATAGCCGTAATACAGGGGACGAATGCCGATGGGATCACGGGCAGCTATAAAGGAGTGCTGCACATGGTCGTATATGATACAGGCAAACTCCGCATCCAGCATTGCAAACATATCCGTGCCGTATTCCCTGTACATGGGCAGCAGTATCTCGCAGTCGCTGTCGCTGCGGAAGCTGTAGCCCTTCCTGATCAGCTCATCGCGTATTTTCCTGAATCCGTATATCTCGCCGTTGCACACAGCATAGTTTTCGTCAAGCTCAAAGGGCTGCATTCCCTGCGGAGTCAGTCCCATTATGGAAAGGCGCTGAAAGCCCAGAACGCCGTCTTTGAGGTCGATTATCCTCTCGTCATCGGGACCTCTCGACACCGTAGCTGTAAGCCCGTCCGAAACCTTCTGCATACCGCCGCCTGTGCCGCAGTATCCCATTATCGTACACATTTTCTATTCCTCCGAATTATTGTAATATGAAGATCCCGTATCGCCATTGATACGAGTCTTAAAAGCTGTCACCCGTGAATTTTTTCGTCAAACTTGTTCTTGCTGCCTGCTCCCGATGTGTCAACGGGATAATTGCCGGTAAAGCAGCCGCAGCAATAGCCGCACTTTCCGTCAATGAGCTCGCCAAGAGCGTTTATTGGCAGATATGCCAGCGAATCCGCACCTATGTACTCCGCTATCTCCTCGGTGGAGCTGCACTTGCCTGCGATAAGATTTTCTTCGGAGTCTATATCCGTACCGAAATAGCAGGAATGGAGAAACGGCGGAGATGATATGCGGACATGGACCTCTCTTGCCCCTGCATCGCGCAGGAGCTTCACTATCCTTGCGCTTGTGGTACCTCTTACAATAGAGTCGTCGATCATTATAACGCGCTTGCCGTTTACACTTTCGCGGACCGCATTGAGCTTTATCTTGACAGCATTTTCGCGCTGAGCCTGCTGGGGCTGTATAAAGCTCCTGCCGATGTATTTGTTCTTGATGAAGCCGATACCGTAAGGGATACCGCTTTCATTTGCATAGCCCAGAGCCGCATCGAGTCCCGAATCGGGAACGCCGATAACTATATCCGCATCCACGGGACTGTGTTTTGCAAGGAGCTGTCCTGCTTTTAGCCTTGCATGGTGTACTGAAACGCCCTCGATGACCGAGTCGGGACGGGCGAAATAGATATACTCAAATATGCATATATTCTGCTTTTTGCCGCAGTTCGTGCGGATAGAGCGCAGTCCGTCCTTTCCGATAACTACTATCTCCCCTGCTTCCACATCCCGTATGAACTCTGCTCCCACAGTTTCAAGAGCGCAGGACTCGGAAGCCACCACATATGCTCCGTCATGAGTCCTGCCGATACACAGCGGACGGAAGCCGTCGGGATCGCGGAAAGCAATGAGCTTTGTAGCCGTCATAAGAATACAGGAATAGGCTCCCCTCAGACGTGGCATTGCACGTTCCACCGCCTCCTCGGTAGAGTGGCAGTTAAGGCGCTCACGCACTATCTCATAGGCTATTGCCTCAGTGTCGGAAGTGCCGTGAAAGATGGCTCCCGACATCTCAAAGGAGCGTCGAAGCTCCGAAGCATTGACCAGATTGCCGTTATGGACAAGAGCCATATTTCCCTTGATATGACGGATAACAAGGGGCTGGATATTATTGGGATTATGTCCTCCCGTAGTAGAATAGCGAACGTGTCCCACAGCCATATTGCCCTTGCCGAGCTTGTCAAGCTCCTGACGGCTGAACACCTCGGATACAAGTCCGTCAGCCCTTTTGTGTCTGAAAACTCCGTCGTCGCACACCGCTATCCCGCAGCTCTCCTGACCGCGGTGCTGGAGCGCATAAAGTCCGAAATATGCCGAGGAAGCAGGATCCGCACAGCTGTTTTCATATATGCCGAAAACTCCGCATTCCTCATGTATGGAATCAAACATTTTTACACCTCTTACAGATACTGCTCATTCATTCTGTCAATCAGTTCCAGAGCCGCAATGCTTTTTTTCTTGCGTTTGTTCATGGCGTACTGCTCCAGATATGCGTGAGCCTCAGCCTCGGTCATATCCTTGTATTCCATGAGCATGAACTTTGCCTTGTCGATGGTCTGTATCTCCCTTATCTTCTCCTCAAGGCGAAGGTTTTCGCTGTACAGCTTCAGTGAACGGTTCACAGCTATATCGAGAGTCTTGACAAGCTGATAGAGAAGAGTCCTGCTGAAAGGCTTGCCCACGATGATTATACCGCTCTTTTCTGCGCGATCGCTCACCTTTTCAATGTGCTCTTCCTTTATCATGAAGATACAGTTTGCGGCTGTTTTTTCGATGATATACTCTGCAAGCTCAAAGCCGGATTCGTCCATAAGGGGCGAATTTATCACTGTCAGCTCAACAGACGGTTCGGAATCGAGATAAGTCTTAGCCTGATAAGCCGACTCTACCAGCTTTGGAGTACACCGGAATGAGTCGCGAAGGAAATTAACGAGAGCTTCAGAGGCGCTTTTATTGCTTGATATTACAAGTACCTTTTCCAAAGCCGACCTCCGTTATAAACTGTAAAAATACTTCTGGTTTTCAAATGCTTCCTTGTCATATGCTGTGGAATACTCCTTCCACTCATTCCTGCTGTATGATACAATATTTTCAAGGATATTTGCGGGTATATACTTCCTGATGAAGTCAGAGCCCTCTGCACAGTCTGCTGCCTCCTCAAGAGTGACGGGAAGTCTGCCGATGCTTTCACTTTCTGCAGGAAGCTGCGAATGCGCCTCAATACCTGCAAGTGAAGCGTATATCATAAGTCCGAATGCAAAATACGGATTGCATACACAATCAGCAGCCCTGAGCTCCACAGGATATCCTTCACCGTCAGGGTTCATTCTAATAAGCTGTGAGCCTTCATCGGAAGCCCAGAGTATATCTCTCGGAGCTGTGAACTCTCCCAGTCTTTCGTATGAATTCACAGTGGAATTCGTAAACAGTGTGATGTCACGGATATGCTCCATTATGCCTGCTGCTGCGCTTTTCAGCTCATCGCCTGTTCCTGTGCTGCGCTCCTCGAGGAAGTCGCTGTCGGGGAAGATATTGAAGCTGATATGCATACCGTTTCCGCAGTCTGTACGGAGAGGCTTGGGCATGAAGCTTGCGTGGACGCCGTGAGTCTCTGCCACGGATTTCACCGCAGATTTGAAGCTTAGGAAAGTATCCGCTGCTTTAAGGGCAGATGAGGCATTGAAGTCTATCTCATGCTGACCGCAGCCGCTCTCGTGGCGGGATGATACGGGGTGTATGCCCATCTGCTCCAATGTCAGACAAACGTCACGGCGGATATTCTCCCCCTTATCGTCGGGAGCAGTATCGCAGTACCCTGCGTTGTCATGGGGGATCTTGGTAGGCAAGCCGTTCTCATCATTTCTGAACAACGTGAACTCGCAGGATGTTCCGAAACGGAAGCAGCAGCCCGCAGAAACAGCGGCTTTCATTGCTTTTTTCAGGAAATATCTTCCGTCGCCCTCAAAGGGAGAGCCGTCCTTATAGCGGATATAGCAGAACATTCTGATAACTCTGCCCTGCTGAGGTCTCCACGGCAGCACCGTCATTGTCTGTGCATCGGGGAAAAGGAAGAGGTCCTTTCCGTCAGCGGCTTCAAAGCCTGATATCTTCTTTGCGGTTATCCTTGCTCCGTTTTCAAAGGTAACTGCGAGCTCGGAAGAGAGTATGGAGATATTCTTCAGTCTACCGTGAAGATCGCAGAAGGTAAGCTTCACGAACTTCACATCATTTTCATCAATATACTGTAGTATTTCGTTTTCCGAATATATCATTTTGTCCTCCGTTAAAGATTCGTATAGCCCATAAGGTATCTGTCCGCCTCAGCGGCAGCATCTCTGCCCTCACGGATAGCCCTGACCACAAGGGACTGTCCGATGTGCATATCGCCTGCAGTAAATACCTTAGGTATATTGGTGACATGACTGCCTGTTTCAGTCATAACGTT
Organism: Ruminococcus sp.; assembly: GCA_017519145.1. GTDB lineage: Bacteria > Bacillota > Clostridia > Oscillospirales > Ruminococcaceae > Ruminococcus. Next base: position 77,843 of record JAFWTA010000007.1, on the reverse strand, counting down.
TGTACGCCGGTCAAGCTCAACGCCGAATGCATCTGCAACATAGCTCTGACAGCCGAGGAAGCCTGCGGCAATAAGGCATAGCTGGCAGGGGATGATCTCCTCGCTCTCCTCTATCTCCTTAGGGACCTTTCTTCCGCTTTTCTCATCTGTGACAAATTCAAGCTTTACCGTCTTAACTGCGGTAAGAGCGCCCTTGTCGTCCTTGATGAACTCCTTTACGGTAGTGGTATAAATTCTCGGGTCGTGACCGTACACAGCAATTGCTTCCTCCTGACCGTAGTCCGTCTTGCAGACTCTCGGCCACTGAGGCCACGGATTGCTTTCCGCTCTCTCATCGGGGAGCTTAGGCATCATTTCCAGCTGTGTCACTGACCTGCAGCCGTGACGTATCGCTGTTCCCACGCAGTCATTTCCCGTATCACCGCCGCCGATTATGACAACATCTTTATCCTTTGCAGAGATATACTTTCCGTCAGAAAGACCTGAATCCAGAAGGCTCTTTGTGGTGGCTTTCAGAAAGTCCACAGCGAAGTAAATGCCCTCTGCGTCCCTGCCCTCAGCCTTTATATCACGGGGATTTGAGGAGCCGCAGGCAAGCACAACAGCATCAAAGTCCTTCATTATCTCATCAGCGGACACATCTGCTCCCACATCGGCATTGGTTATGAACTCAACTCCCTCAGACCTCATAAGCTCAGTGCGGCGCTCGATGATATGCTTTTCCAGCTTCATATTCGGGATACCGTACATGAGAAGTCCTCCTGCACGGTCGGAGCGCTCGTAAACCGTTACACTGTGACCGCGCTTGTTGAGAGTATCTGCGGCGGCAAGTCCCGAGGGACCCGAACCGATAACGGCTACCCTTTTGCCGCTGCGGACCCTTGGTATCTGAGGCTTCATAAGTCCGTTTTCAAAGCCGTATTCAATGATGGAACGCTCATTCTCCCTGACAGTTACGGGAGAGCTGTCCAGTCCGCAGGTGCAGGCTTTTTCGCAGAGTGCAGGGCAGACCCTTGATGTGAACTCGGGAAAGTTATTTGTCATCATAAGGCGGCTGAGCGCCTGTTCTTTCTGACCGTGATAAAGCAGGTCGTTCCACTCGGGAATAAGGTTGTTCAGCGGACAGCCGGAGATCATTCCGCAGAGCATTTTTCCGTTCTGACAGAATGGCACACCGCAGTCCATACATCTTGCCGCCTGTTCGCATCTCTGCTCCTCACTGAGAGGGGTATGGAACTCATTAAAGTCCTTTATGCGTTCAAGAGGCTCCTTTGCATTAGTTTCAACTCTTGCATATTCAAGAAATCCTGTTGCTTTTCCCATGGCTCACGCCTCCTTTCTCAGAAGCTCAAAGGCTTCTATCTCAGCCTGTTCATGTGAAACTCCCGACTTTTCAAGTGCCTTGACAGTAGTTTGTATCTTCGCATAATCGTGGGGGATTATTTTCTTGAACCTCGGAATATAGCTGTCAAAATCAGCAAGGATAGTCTTTGCTTTTTCCGAACCCGTAGCCTCTGCGTGTTCCGTGATGATAGTCTTCAGCTCGGCGATATCGTCCTCAGCGGCAACAGCTTCAAGTGAGACGAGAGCCTTGTTCAGACGGGTATAAAGGTCGTGCTCCTCATCGAGGACATAGGCGATACCGCCGGACATTCCGGCGGCGAAATTCTTGCCCGTCCTGCCGAGGATAACAGCGCGTCCGCCTGTCATGTACTCGCAGCCGTGATCGCCTGTTCCCTCGCAGACTGCAACTGCTCCCGAGTTCCTCACGCAGAAGCGCTCCCCTGCGATGCCGTTTATAAAGGCTTTTCCAGAGGTCGCGCCGTAGAGTGCCACATTGCCGACGATTATGTTCTCATCGGGTCTGAACGCAGAATTTTTCGGCGGATAGAGCACAAGCTTTCCGCCCGAGAGTCCCTTGCCGAAGTAATCGTTACTGTCGCCGCAGAGCTCAAGAGTGAGTCCCTTTGGAATGAATGCGCCGAAGGACTGTCCGCCGCTGCCGCTGCACTTTACAGTAAACGTATCGTCAGAGAGAGCATTCTCGCCGTGTAAACGGGTGATCTCAGCACCTGTGAGAGTTCCCACAGCGCGGTCTGTGTTGACCACATCTATGGAGATAGTTTTTGCGGAGCCGCTTTTCAGCGAGCTTCCCAGCTTCTTCATTATAACACAGCGGTCTATAGTGCTGTCAAGAGCAAAATCGTAAATATCATCAGCGTCGAAATGCTGCTTGCTCTCGGAAGCAGAAACACCCAGCACAGCCGAGAAGTCAATACCGTGAGTATCCTTTTTCGGCACAAGCAGATCAGTGCGTCCCACAAGCTCGTCCACAGTGCGTATACCCAGCTTTGCCATATACTCGCGGAGCTCCTGTGCGATGAAGTGCATGAAGTTCACGATATATTCGGGCTTGCCGCGGAAGCGCTTTCTGAGCTCGGGGTTCTGTGTAGCGATACCCATGGGACAGGTATCAAGATTGCACACTCTCATCATTACACAGCCCATTGTAACAAGCGGAGCAGTTGCGAATCCGAACTCCTCAGCTCCGAGGAGTGCCGCAACAAGAACGTCTCTTCCTGTCATGAGTTTTCCGTCGGTCTCTATGCGTACCCTCGAACGCAGACCGTTGAGCATAAGGGTCTGGTGAGCCTCAGCAAGTCCCAGCTCCCATGGAAGGCCCGCATTATATATGGAGCTTCTGGGAGCAGCGCCTGTACCGCCGTCATAGCCAGAGATGAGTATTACCTGAGCGCCTGCCTTGGCAACACCTGCCGCAACAGTTCCCACGCCTGCCTCGGAGACAAGCTTTACGGAGATACGCGCCTTATCATTGGCATTTTTCAGGTCATAGATGAGCTGTGCCAGATCTTCAATGGAGTAGATATCGTGATGAGGAGGCGGTGAGATAAGTCCCACGCCTGCGGTGGAGTGGCGGGTCTTGGCGATCCACGGATAGACCTTTCCCGAGGGCAGATGTCCGCCCTCACCGGGTTTAGCGCCCTGAGCCATTTTTATCTGTATCTCCTGAGCCGAAACAAGGTATTCACTTGTTACTCCGAAGCGTCCCGATGCTACCTGCTTTATAGCCGAACAGCGGTCGGATCTCAGCCTTTCGGGGCTTTCTCCGCCCTCACCGCTGTTGGATTTTCCGCCAATGCGGTTCATGGCAACTGCCATACATTCATGAGCTTCCTGCGAGATAGAGCCGTAGGACATAGCTCCCGTCTTGAAGCGGGTACAGATGCTTTCCACAGACTCGACCTCGTCAATGGGGATACCGCCATTCTCATCAAATCTGATGTCGAGGAGACTTCTCAGTGTCAGCTCGCTGTCCTCACGGGTGAGGCACTCGCTGTATTTCTTAAATGTGTCATAGCTGCCTGTCATTGCAGCCTGCTGAAGCAGATGTATAGTCTCGGGAGTGTAAAGATGCTCAGACTTGCCGCTGCGAAGCTTATGGCTTCCCGCACTGCCGATCCTGTTGTTCACAGGGAGTCCCAGCGGATCAAATGCAGATGTGTGGAGCTTTTCTGTACGGCGGCTTATATCTGCAAGTCCTATACCGCCGATACGGCTGACGGTTCCCGAAAAATACCTGTCGATCAGCTCCTTTGAAACGCCTACGGCTTCAAAAAGCTTGCTGCCCTGATAGGACTGGATAGTAGAAATTCCCATCTTGGAGGCTATCTTCACTATACCGTGGAGCACAGCAGCGTTATAGTCATCTTCGGCAGCATAGAAGTCCTTGTCCAGAGTTCCCTCATCTATGAGCGAGCGGATAGTTTCATGAGCCAGATAGGGATTTACCGCACAGGCTCCGTAGCCCAGAAGTGCTGCAAAATGATGAACCTCTCTCGGCTCTGCGGACTCCAGTATCATTGCCACAGCCGTGCGCTTTTTAGTGGAGACAAGGTGCTGCTGAAGGGCAGAAACTGCAAGGAGCGACGGTATGGGACAGTGGAACTCGTCCACACCGCGGTCGGAGAGAATGAGTATGGTCGCACCGTCGCGGTAAGCCTTGTCAGCCTCGATGAAAAGCCTTTCTATTGCCTTTTCAAGGGGTGTACCGATGTAATAGGTTATGGAGATAACAGCACTTTTCATTCCCTCTGAGCTTAGAGCCTTTATCTTCAGCATATCCGTTTCCGTGAGGATGGGGTTCTCGATCTTGAGAACGTGGCAGTTCTCGGGACGCTCCTCAAGGAGATTTCCGTCCTTGCCGATGTATACGCTTGTATCTGTAACTATCTCCTCGCGGATAGCATCAAAGGGAGGATTTGTTACCTGAGCAAAGAGCTGGCGGAAATAGTTGAAAAGGGGCGGAGACTGCTTGTCCAGCGGCGGCAGAGGGATATCGCTTCCCATGGAAGCGATGGGCTCTGCGCCTTTTTCAGCCATGGGAAGGATAGAAGTACGGATATCCTCGTAAGCATAGCCGAAGGCTTTCTGAAGCTTTGCAAGCTCATCTCCCGAGTAGGTCTGCACTCCCTTGTTCGGGATATGCAGATCATGGAGACGGACCAGATTAGCGTCCAGCCACTCGCCGTAGGGCTGTCTGAGTGCATAGGCGGACTTTATCTCATCGTCCTCAATGATGCGTCCCTGCTCAGTGTCGGCAAGGAGCATTTTTCCGGGGCGGAGACGGTCTTTCTTAACTATCTTGTCCGCAGGTATATCGATACAGCCTGTCTCCGAGGAAAGAATGAGATACCCGTCACTTGTGACGCAGTAACGTGAAGGACGCAGACCGTTTCTGTCGAGGACAGCTCCCATTACCTCACCGTCTGAGAAAATGATAGACGCAGGACCGTCCCAAGGCTCCATCATAGTTGCATAGTACTGATAAAGATCGTACTTGGAGCGTGATATAGTCTTGTCGTTCTTCCACGGCTCGGGAATTGTTATCATCACAGCCAGCGGCAGAGGCATTCCCGACATCACCATGAACTCAAGAGCGTTGTCCAGTCTTGCGGAGTCTGAGCCGTTCACATTTATGGCAGGGAGTATCTTGTACATATCGTTTTTCAGAGCCTCGCAGGTCATGCTCTCCTCACGGGCGAGCATCTTATCCGCATTGCCCGTGATGGTGTTGATCTCGCCGTTGTGGACTATAAAGCGATTGGGGTGAGCCTTCTGCCAGCTGGGGTTGGTATTTGTTGAAAAACGGGAATGCACCATAGCGATGGCGGAGGTGAAATACTCGCTCTGGAGGTCGGTGTAGAAGCGTCTGAGCTCATCCACCAGAAACATTCCTTTGTATACGATAGTGCGTGATGACAGTGAGCAGACGTATGTATTCTCGTCAGACTGCTCAAACTCTCGTCTTGCAATGAAAAGCTTGCGGTCGAAATCAAGTCCCTTTGGACATTCCTCGGGACGCTTTACGAAAGCCTGCATGATAAATGGCATACTCTCCCGCGCTTTCTGTCCGAGAATATCTGCCGATACGGGAACAGTACGCCAGCAAATGAGATCCATGCCGTTCTTTTTTATGATAAGCTCAAAGAGCTTCATAGCCTGACCGCGCTTCATCTCACTCTGAGGGAAAAAGAACATTCCAACACCGAAATCGCCCTTGCTGCCGATATCGTATCCAAGCTCTGCGGTCTCACTTATAAAGAAATTATAGGGCATCTGCACCAGTATGCCGACGCCGTCGCCTGTTTTGCCCTCGGCGTCCTTGCCTGCACGGTGCTCAAGCTTTTCGACAATGGTGAGAGCGCTGTCCACAACATATCTGGACTGCTCTCCCCTGATATTGACCACCGCGCCGATGCCGCAGTTATCGTGTTCAAAACGCGGGTCATAAAGACCCTGCTGCTCATATGGAGCTTCCTCTCTGAATAAATCCATATCTTTCACTTGCCTTTCAAGTGCAGAGCACCATTGATCTGCACCGATAAAATAAAAAAGACGTCCGGGCAGACAGATAGTCTGCTCAAACGTCTTTGTTTCTGCATTTATATTAGCACGTCAAAGTGCAAATGTCAATAGGCGGCGGGCGCTTTTTTTCAGTTTCGTGGATTTTTACAGTTATTTTCTGCTAACACGCAAACAAAAATGTGCGATACGTCAAATTTCAAAAAAGCTCTTGACAAATCTTCTCGAAGGGACTATAATGGCATTGTAAACAGCAAGGGAGCTGCGGATAGGACATCCGTAGCTCTCTTTTTTGGTTTATAGCGCTAATTCCATACACAAAGGGGTGTATGAAGTCTCAGGACTTCTGCACCCCTTTGATATTTTTTGCTGTAACTTATCAAGGAGGTAATTTATATGGACTCTCAGACAATTTTACAACAGGCTCTGGACGAAACTAACGGCGTCGTCTTTGGTGTATGGTTCCTTATCGGCGCTGCACTTGTGTTCTTTATGCAGGCAGGCTTTGCAATGGTAGAGACAGGCTTCACACGAGCAAAGAACGCAGGCAATATAATCATGAAAAACCTTATGGACTTCTGTATCGGTACAGTTGTTTTCATTCTTATAGGCTTCGGTCTTCTCTTTGGTGAAGATCTGATCGGTGTAATAGGACAGCCCGGATTTGACATTTTTACTTCCTATGGTTCATTCGATTGGTCAAACTTTGTATTCAACCTTGTATTCTGTGCAACAACGGCAACTATCGTATCGGGTGCAATGGCTGAACGTACAAAATTCTTATCATACTGCGTATACTCCGCGATCATCAGTGCAGTTGTTTATCCTATCGAAGCTCACTGGGGCTGGGGCGGAGGCTGGCTCAGTCAGTGGGGATTCCACGATTTCGCAGGCTCGGCACATATACATATGGTCGGCGGTATCGCAGCTCTCATTGGCGCTGCTATCCTTGGTCCGAGAATCGGCAAATTCCAGAAGAACAAAAAGGGAGAAGTCAAGGTCAATGCTATTCCCGGTCATAACCTCACCATCGGCGCTCTTGGCGTATTCATTCTCTGGTTCGGCTGGTACGGTTTCAACGGTGCAGCCTGCACTTCTATTGATCAGCTCGGCTCAGTATTCCTTACAACAACAGTTGCTCCTGCGATCGCAACAGTAACTTGTATGATATTCACATGGTTAAAATACGGAAAACCTGATGTTTCAATGTGTCTTAACGCTTCACTGGCAGGACTTGTCGGTATCACAGCTCCCTGCGATGTTACAGACTGCCTCGGAGCTTCTATCATCGGTATCGTTTCGGGACTTTTAGTATGCTTCGGCGTTTGGTTCCTCGATTATAAGCTCCACATCGACGATCCTGTTGGTGCAGTAGCAGTTCACATGATGAACGGTATCTGGGGCACTATCGCAGTTGGTCTCCTTGCAAATCCTGATGTTCCCGGTTATTCACTGGCTGACCAGAACGGCGAACAGCTTGCAGGTCTCTTCTACGGCGGAGGCTTCGGTCTCCTCGGCAGGCAGCTCACGGGATTCGTTGCTATCGCTTCATTCACAGCTGTCTCAATGGCAATAGTATTCTTCGCTATAAAAAAGACTATCGGTCTCCGTGCTTCTGAGCAGGAGGAGATCATTGGTCTTGACGTTACAGAGCACGGACTCATCTCCTCTTACGCCGACTTTGCACCTGCAATGGGTGACATCTCCATGAAGGGCTACACAAAGGACGATGCCAAGAGCGTTGTTAAGGTACCCGTTGACGAGGCGGTAAAGGTAGAGAACTACTCCGCACCTGCTCCCGACGGCAGACCCAAGATGACAAATATAGTCGTTGTGTTCAAGCAGCAGAAGCTCCAGCAGTTTATCGAGGCTATGGAAGCCATTGATGTAAAGGGCATCACAGTGACCAACGTAATGGGCTGCGGTATGCAGAACGGACAGAGAAACTACTATCGAGGAACCACAGTTGAGATGAATCTGCTTCCCAAAGTAAAGGCAGAGATAGCAGTCTGTGCGGTTCCCGTTGATAAGGTCGTAAGCGCCGCAAAGGCAGCTCTCTATACAGGCAATTACGGCGACGGCAAGATGTTTATTTACGACATCGAAAACGTCATCAAGATAAGAACAGGCGAGGAGGGCTACAACGCGCTCCACGATTCCGAGGAATGGGAGCGTTCATAAGCTGACAAGGGCATCTGCGGATAATAAAATAATATCTGAAAAATCTCCCCTCTATCCGCAGATAGCCTTTATCATAAATGTATTTCAAGGAGCATATGCAAATGTCAAAGTTCATTTTTGTAACAGGCGGAGTCGTTTCGGGTCTTGGCAAGGGCATCACAGCGGCTTCACTGGGAAGACTTCTCAAGCAGCGCGGATATAAGGTCACGATACAGAAATTCGATCCCTATATCAATGTTGACCCGGGCACCATGTCACCTTTCCAGCACGGCGAGGTATTCGTGACCGATGACGGTGCGGAGACCGATCTTGACCTCGGTCATTACGAACGGTTCGTTGACGAAAATCTGTCGGTTCACTCCAACGTGACCACGGGAAAGATATACTGGAACGTCATCACCAAGGAGCGCCGCGGCGATTACCTCGGCGGCACGGTACAGGTGATCCCCCACATCACCAACGAGATAAAGGACAGGGTTTACAGTGCTGCCAATGAAGCCAATGCTGATGTGGTCATCACAGAGATAGGCGGAACCGTAGGCGATATTGAGTCCACACCTTTTCTCGAGGCGATACGTCAGGTGGGTACAGAACAGGGGCGCGAGAATGTATGCTATATACACGTTACTCTGGTGCCATATATCGCAGGCTCCGAAGAGCTTAAATCCAAGCCCACCCAGCATTCCACAAAGGAGCTTCTCTCCATTGGCATTCAGCCTGATATCATCGTCTGCCGCACAGAAAAGCGCATTCCCGACGATATGGCTGAGAAGATAGCTCTGTTCTGCAATATCCGCAAGGAGGACGTTATCCAGAACCTTACAGCACCATCGCTGTATGAGGTGCCACTGTGGCTTGAAGATGAAGGACTGGCACATTCGGTATGCCGTCATCTGGGACTTGCGGACAGCGCTCCCGACCTGACTGAGTGGACCGAGATGGTGCGCCGCGCAGAGAATGCACACAAAAATGTAACTATAGGACTTGTTGGAAAATATGTGGAGCTCCACGACGCATATCTTTCCGTAGCGGAAGCTCTCCGTCACGGCGGTATAGTCAATGACGCCGCGGTTGACATAAAGTGGATAGATTCCGAGACAGTCACCGCCGACAGCGCAGCAGAGGTCTTTACGGACTGCGACGGTATCATCGTACCGGGCGGCTTTGGTCACAGGGGCGTAGAGGGCATGATAGAGTCCATACGCTATGCCCGTGAGAATAAAGTGCCGTTTTTCGGTATCTGCCTCGGTATGCAGATGTCGGTCATCGAATACGCGAGAAACGTCTGCGGACTTGAGGGCGCCAACTCAGCGGAATTCGGCGAGACTCCCTATCCCGTCATAGACATCATGGACGAGCAGAGAAATATCGACCAGAAAGGCGGCACAATGCGTCTGGGACTTTATCCATGCAAACTCTCGGACAGCTCCAGATGCCGCAGCATATACGGTGAGGAGCTCATTTATGAGCGTCATCGCCACCGTTATGAGTTCAATAACGCCTATCGCAAGGCACTGACGACGGGAGGGCTTCACATCGCAGGACTTTCGCCCGATGAGAAGCTTGTTGAGATAGTGGAGCTTCCCGACCATCCTTGGTTCGTGGGAGTACAGTTCCACCCCGAATTCAAATCACGTCCCAACAAGCCTCACAGGCTGTTCGCGGACTTTATAAAAGCATCGCTTGATAAAAAAGGAGAATGATTATGGAAAAGGTAACAGAGTATTTCGGTTCAATGGTATTTGACGACAGAATAATGAAGGCAACGCTTTCCGAAAAGGTGTACAAGTCACTGAAAAGGACAATCGACAGAGGAACGCCCCTTGATATCTCGGTAGCCAACGCAGTTGCAGCTGCAATGAAGGACTGGGCGATCGACCTCGGAGCCACACACTACACCCACTGGTTCCAGCCCATGACAGGCGTTACTGCCGAGAAGCACGACAGCTTCATCTCCCCTGCTCCCGACGGAAGAGTCATCATGGAGTTCTCGGGCAAAGAGCTTGTAAAGGGCGAGCCTGACGCTTCGTCCTTCCCTTCGGGCGGACTCCGCGCCACATTCGAGGCAAGAGGCTACACCGCATGGGACCCCACATCATACGCATTTGTCAAGGACGGCACACTTTATATCCCCACTGCCTTCTGCTCCTACACAGGTGAGGCTCTGGACAAAAAGGTGCCCCTTCTCCGCTCCATGGAAGCCATCAACAAGCAGGCTCTGCGTATACTGAAGCTCTTCGGCAACACCAAGGTAAAGAGCGTCAAGACCTCGGTTGGTCCCGAGCAGGAATACTTCCTTGTTGACCGTGATATGTGGAAGCAGAGAAAGGACCTCATCATGACGGGAAGAACTCTTTTCGGAGCTATGCCGCCGAAAGGACAGGAAATGGACGACCACTATTTCGGCTCAATCAAGCCAAGAGTTGCCGAGTACATGGCTGATCTTGACCGCGAGCTGTGGAAGCTGGGCATCCTCGCCAAGACCAAGCACAACGAGGTAGCTCCCGCTCAGCACGAGCTTGCTCCCATCTACGATACAACAAATATCGCCGCCGACCACAACCAGCTGACTATGGAGGTAATGCAGAAGGTGGCTCTCCGCCACAACCTTGTCTGCCTGCTTCACGAAAAGCCCTTTGCAGGCGTAAACGGCTCGGGCAAGCACAACAACTGGTCCATCTCCACGGATCAGGGCGAGAATCTGCTCTCCCCCGGTGAGACTCCTGCCGAGAACGCGCAGTTCCTGCTGTTTCTCGCAGCTGTTATCAAGGCTGTTGACGACTATCAGGATCTGCTGAGACTTTCCGTAGCCACAGCAGGAAACGACCACCGTCTTGGCGCAAATGAAGCTCCTCCTGCTGTTATCTCCATATTCCTCGGCGATGAGCTTACAGCAGTTCTCGATGCGATCGAAAAGGACAAGCCCTACGGCGGCACAGCCAAGGAGAAAATGAAGCTTGGCGTAGATGTGCTGCCCCAGTTCAGCAAGGACTCCACCGACCGCAACCGCACATCTCCCTTTGCATTCACAGGCAACAAGTTTGAGTTCCGTATGCTTGGCTCATCAAACAGCATCTCCTGCGCAAACATCCACCTCAATGCGGCAGTTGCCGAGGTGCTCAGACAGTTTGCCGACAAGCTGGAAAAATCAAAGGACTTCAACAAAGCCCTCCACGACCTTATCCGCAAGACCATCAAGGAGCACAAGCGCATAATCTTCAACGGCAACGGCTACGATGATGCATGGATAGCCGAGGCTGAGAAGCGCGGACTCATGAACCTGAAGACAACTGCCGACGCTATGCCACATATCTGCGACAAGAAGAACGTGGATATGCTCACCTCTCACGGTATCTTTACAGAAGCTGAGATATTTTCACGCCGCGACATCATGCTTGAGAACTACATCAAGACCGTCAACATCGAAGCTGTTACCATGATCGATATGGCTCGCAAGGAGATAATCCCTGCGGTGGCTAAATTCGCAGCAGATACCGCAAACGCAGTCGCCGTCAAGAAGTCGGTCTCCAAGGCAGCCTGCAAGTACGAGACAAAGCTTGTTGCCGATCTCAGCGAGCTCATAGACGACATGGACTCCGCAGCAGCTGCACTTGAAAAGGCTGTGGCAAAGTTCAGAACTATCGACGTTATCGTAAAGGCATCCGAGTTCATCAGGGACACTGTACTGCCTGCAATGGATAGGCTCCGCAGTGCAGCAGACAAGGCCGAGACCATAACAGCCGAGACATACTGGCCCTTCCCTGCATACGACAAGCTGCTTTTCGGAGTGTGATATAAATGAGATTTACAAAAATGCAGGGCTGCGGCAATGATTACATCTACGTCAACTGCTTTGAGGAGAGCGTAACCTCTCCTCAGCAGCTCGCCAAAACAATAAGCGACAGGCATTTCGGCATCGGCTCCGACGGACTGGTGCTGATAATGCCAAGCGAGACCGCGGACTGCCGTATGCGTATGTTCAATTCCGACGGCAGCGAATCGGAGATGTGCGGTAATGCCATACGCTGTGTTGCCAAGTACGTCTATGACCGCGACATCATACATAAGCGTGAACTTTCCGTTGAAACTCTGGCAGGCATAAAGTACATAACTATAAACACTGACGATAATGATATGGCACGGACAATGACCGTGGATATGGGCGCTCCCATAACCGAAGCCTCTGATATACCTGTTTTTGCTGACCGCTCTCCTGTGACCAACATGAAGCTGTCTGCTTTCGGACGAGAGTTCACCTTCACCTGCGTATCAATGGGAAACCCTCACGCAGTCACCTTCATTGACAAAGATGTCATGGGCTTCGATGTTGAGCGGTTCGGCAAGGTGTTCGAGGTGGACGACCATTTTCCGCGCAGGTCCAACATCGAATTTGCAGAGGTCAGCTCCCCCACTCACCTGAAAATGAGAGTGTGGGAGCGCGGCGCAGGCGAGACACTTGCCTGCGGCACAGGCACCTGCGCAACAGTTGCGGCGGCTTGTCTTAACGGCATATGCCCCCGCGAGCCTGTAACAGTAGACCTGCTTGGAGGTCAGCTTATCATAGAATGGAAGGAGACCGACGGTCATATCTATATGACGGGTCCCGCAGAATTTGTATTTGACGGCGAGATATAACGGAGGAAGCTATGGCAAGATTCAATGAAAATTTTCTTGAACTGAAAGAGAGCTATCTGTTCAGCGAGGTGGCAAAAAGAGTCAGCGCATTTAAGGAGAAACACCCCGAAAGATCGGTCATTCGCCTTGGCATAGGCGATGTTACACTGCCTCTTGGAAGAACAGTCGTAGAGGCTATGCACAAAGCTGCCGATGAAATGGGAAATGCCGGAACATTCCGCGGCTACGGCCCCGAGCAGGGATACGACTTCCTGCGTCAGGCTATTGCAAAGCATTACAACAGCTTCGGTGTGGTGCTTGACATAGATGAGATCTTCGTATCCGACGGAGCTAAATCCGACACAGGAAACATCACCGACCTTTTCGGCAGGGACAATACCGTACTCATTCCCGACCCTGTATATCCCGTATATGTTGACACCAACACCATGAACAGCAGAAATATCGTCTACATCAACGGCACTGCCGAGAACGATTTTCTGCCTATGCCGGATAAGAGCGTCCATGCGGATATGATCTATATCTGCTCTCCCAACAATCCCACAGGCGCCTGCTACAACAGAGCCCAGCTGCGTGAATGGGTGGACTATGCCCTTGAAAACGATGCAGTTATCCTTTTTGACTCCGCCTATGAGAGCTTCGTATCCGACAGCAGTCTCCCCCACTCCATCTATGAGATAGAGGGAGCTAAAAGCTGTGCAGTGGAGTTCTGCTCCCTGTCCAAAACAGCAGGCTTCACGGGTACACGGTGCGGATATACAATAGTACCCAAGGCTATAACATCGGTCTCCTCTGACGGCAGAGAGATGAGCCTCAACAAGATGTGGAACCGCCGCCAGTGTACGAAATTCAACGGTGTTCCATATGTGATACAGCGTGCCGCCGAAGCAGTTTTCTCAGACGAAGGAATGAAGGAAGCAAAGGCAATGACCGATGTTTATATGCAGAACGCCCGTATCATTTCCGACACCATGGAGGAGCTCGGCATACGCTATACAGGCGGCATCAACTCTCCTTACATATGGTTTGAATGCCCATTCGGCATGAACAGCTGGGACTTCTTCGACTATCTCCTTGAAAAGGCAGGCGTTGTAGGAACACCCGGTGCAGGCTTCGGCAGCAGCGGCGATAACTGGTTCCGTCTTACAGCCTTCAACAGTAAAGAAAATACCGTCGAAGCCATGGAAAGATTTCGTTCACTGCTAAAGAAATAATTAATTCAGCAGATCTGACTGCTGTTTAAAGCAATAAAAAGACCTCCTATGGCATATTATAAACCATAGGAGGTCTTTACAAAGTGGGTAGGTACTATCGTGCATTTATTTCTGCTGTGACATCGTCAAGCAATTCCTGAAGGTCTATTTTATCGGGATTGCCTGCTGCAAGAGTGCTTCCCAGCAGAGATGACGGTGTCCAGTATGCATCCGTTACGTTCTGTCGTACAGAAAAAGCAGACTGCTCACCAAGAGCCACAACAGCAGGTGATGACTGAACTTCTTCCGCCTGCATAGCCTCAACATTTGAGGGGCACTCACCTGTCACCCTGAAACGTTCCACCTGATTATCATAATTTGATACCCATTCAGCAAACTTTACAGCCCAGTCGGGATTTTTTGTTCCCGAGTATACGCCGACATACTTATATCCCATAAATCCGGACATCTGTACCTGATCGCCGCTGACCGTAAATGTAGGCAGCTTTGTAGCTCTGAGATCGTCGCCCCATATACCGCGAAGGTTCTCGTAATCCCACTGTCCGCTGACAAAGGCTATAACGCTGTCATCCGAAGCTCCATCGATGGGGCTTTCCGTACTTCTGAAGCCCTTGCTGCTGCTTATATCCAGCATCGCCTGAGCCACATCAACGCCTTTATACTTGTTCTCGGTAGAGTTCCAGTCACATTCGTTGAAGGTACCGCCGGGATTTGCTTCGGCACTCAGTCCTGCTCCGCCGAAGAATGAATATGTATACCATCCCGAAGACCAGTCCATGGCGAAGAACTTGTTCTTCTTCCCTGCAATTTCGAGGATATTATCAAGTGACTGAACATCCGATTCGTTAAGGTACTTTGCGTTATAGTAAAGGAAATAGCCGTTACCTGCTGTGATCGGACAGGCATAAAGTTTAAGATCTCTGACCACACATGAGATGACATCGGTATATCTTCCGCCGTTGTCAGCGATGATCTGATCCTTGTTCTCTGTTATAGGAAGAAGATATCCCGCATTATAGAGCTGATCCAGCTGATCGTCGGCAAAGTACAGTATATCAGCGGAATCGTCCGGATTATCATTTATATACTCCGTCATAGAGTGCTCGGGCTTGTTTCCGAGGATAATCTCTATATCCGCCTCATCTTTATAGTGCTCAACGAAGTTGTCAGCCATCTGCTGAAGCAGAGCCTCGTCCTCCATTTTCCAAACATTAAGCGTTACCTTTTCACGCTTCTTGATAGACTTTTTGCCGCAGGATGCCATAGTAAGGAAACAAACTGCCGCACATGACATTGCCATTATCTTCCTGATATTCATTTTTTCTCCTCCTTATTTACTTACCGATCAATCCTTGTAATAACGCCAGTTGCCCGATGTATAGCTGCTTCCGTTAGTGAAAGCCTGTTTGAGCTGATTATGGATGTTCATATCAACTGTATCGGGATTTTCTTTTCTTACAAGGGAAATATCATAATCCACTGAAACGCGGCTGTTATTGACGTCGTAATCCGATGTAAGTGATCTGTAGGCTCTTTCAACAAGATTAGCCACCTTTGTGAAGCTGTCCTGTGAATCATCGGTCTTGACCACAGCTACAAATTCATCGGAACCTGTACGATAGATCGTCGCGTCATCAAATACATCGCCGATACGTTCAACAGTCATCGCGAGTATCTTATCACCTGCATAGGTGCCGTATCTGAAGTTGATACCGCTGAAATCCTTTATGTCAAACATCACAAAGTACATTGCCTCGCCCGCGGAAATCTCTACCGGCTCTCCGCCGTATTCAAGAACAAAGGATATTCTGTTATTTGAAGATGTGACATTATCTGTGAACATGGCTTTATTGAGAGACTGCTGAGTCTTTTCGTTGGCATCAACGGCTGTTTCGAGGTTCTTTGCTATCCTCTTTCTGCGTGATTCGAGCATATTGAGGAGAACAAGAACGATAATTCCGAAGCCGATGAAGAATACACGAAGTACATTCGCATTGAATTCCGCCTTGTCATAGCGCTTGTCGATAGATTCATTCGTAACAGTCAGAAGCTGGTTCAGACTGTCATCAAGACTGTTTCTTTTATTGATGAATCGTTCAAAGTAAATGGAGTTTGCAGTTTCAAAATGTCCGGCGTCGATCTGAGCAAGGAGCTCGTTTGAAACTATCTCGTTATACTGGTTCATAGCAGTTTTCACAAGCTGATACTGTTTTTCTTCCTCGCCTGTTTTCCTGATAGCCTCATACTTTTTCATAAGTTCCCTGCAATCGCTCATGGAATAATTTATCTTTTCAACATAGCTCCCGATAGCCTCGGCATTATCTGCCGAATCTGCATTACGGCCAAGATTTATGGTTATACACAGATCTGTTTCAAGCTCATGGAGTTTTATCGAGTTCTGCTGAAGATAATTCCTTGAAGCGATATCGTTATCCACAACGTCGGAATACTCGGATATAACAAGAGAGAAGCCTATTGCTCCGAGCACAATAAAAAGGATAACGATAACGTTTGTAATGACATTGATCTTATTCTTCATAATACTTACCCACTTTCATAAATTTATAAGCACGAACAGGTTTATCAGGAAAAGAGTCCTCCCATCCCTTTTCAATAGATTTGATACTGTCTCTTGCGAGCCTTTGCCTGTTTCATACATTACTAAACTTATCACATCTGCGCCTTTGCGCACCACCAAAGAAATAAATGTCAGATCCAATTGATTGTGATCATCTCTGTGTTCCCGCAGGAACGATCCTTTTTCACATAATAAAAAAGGCACCTCTATAAAATGCAATATATTATCACACAAATTCACGAGCTGAAACGAAATGTAATGATAATTGCTGCATCTGAGGAGCCTTTTAGTAGAATTCTGTTTTACAAATATAGATTATCATACAATAGCCACTTATTCAATAACATTTTACACAATGATTCTGACATTTCACATAATAATAAAGGTTCCGAAGTTAAGCCGAAAAATACCGGCAGAAGCAAAGAGCTCCTATGGGAAATACCACAGGAGCTCTTTGCTTGTCATAAAGCTATTATCAGTCAGGAATTATCAGCCAATTGTGACGGTATATCTTCCGTCATTAAGCTCGCCAACTGTTATTGTAAGACCCGTTTCAACAGTTTGTCCGCCGTTTGAGTCATACCAGTGGAAGCCTGAAATACTGCCGTTTATCACATCACCGGAGTGATAGAGATTATCCTTTTCCGTATCATCGATCACTCGGATAAGACGTCTGCCCTTGTCCTTATTGGTGAACTCGCTGCCGCTTGCATATCGGAAATATGTATTCCAGCCGTACTCAGTGGTCGCATCTATATGATAGATACGGACGCCCTCTCCCGTCTTTACCCACCATCCTGTCTTTGAACCGACAGCACTGTTGTTGCCGTCCTTTGTTATGTACTCGATAATGAAGTATTCCGAGAAATAGTCGTCAGCAAGCTTGCCGTTGGGGATAATAATACAGTTTCCGCTGTCGGTCTGGGCATTGCTCAGAGTAAATGTCTGTGTTCCCTTTGATGGATCAAACACATGGACCTGTCCGTCATGGTACCAGCCCTCCATAAGCTTGGAGAATGCACCGAAGTCAGAGCCTGCATCGGTATCCATGAGCTCGATGCCTGCCGTACCGTGCATACCCTCGCTGTCAGAGGGATCAGTAAACAGATAATAATCGGGCAGACCTGTACAGTGTCCCAGCTCATGACAGTACGAGCTTATGTAATTAATATAGTCATTTACAGAGCCTATCTGCGCATTGCCTGTTATGATATGTCCGACGCCGACACCGTCAACGCGGTACTGCGGATCGCCGAATGCACCTGCGCAGGGCCACCAGTGGTCTGTTCCTGCTTTTTCGGGAACTGTGAACAGAGTCGCGTCGATCCTGCCGTCACCGTTTCCGTCGAACTGTGAGAAGTCCACCTGATCCTTGAAAGCCTCATAGCACTCCTCGGCGATCTTTACCTTGTTATCGTCATATACAGCCTGTTTTTCCTTTGTAGTATAGCGGAACACCCGACCATCCAGCTCCATGGCGCCCTTAGAGGCTCTGCCATAGAAAGCAGAAAAGCTCTCAAATGGATAGCACTGAGAGGACTCATCTGCCGCGCCGAAGGAGATGTTGTTGAGCTCCTCTATGCTTGGAGTATAGTCATATTTACAGTCAGGGAAGTCCACATAGAAAATGACCATTTTTGCACTTCCCTGAGTCGGGAGTGAGGCTCCGTGTTTAGCCATATTTGCCGTAATGAAGCTGCCCTGCGGTTCTTCATAGGGGCTTTCGCCTTCAAGAAGCAGCTTTCTCATGCGGCACAGATCAAATACATCAAGGACATCGTCCTCGCAGAGATCGGCAGCCTTCCATGCGGCAAGGACTGCATCATCTCGTCCCAGCAGCCAGTGCTGTAACAATACAAGGTCAGCAACATTGAAGCTTCCGTCTGCATTGACATCGCCCTTTATGCTTGCAGCAGGTGCAGGTGAAGAAAGGTCGAACCTGCCCTCATCATTCTTTATCTCAGACCAGATATATCTCAGCATCCAGCCGTCAAAATCCGTTATCTTTGCAGCTGAGCCTGCCATCATTATAGAATTTTCGCCGCCGGGGAAGCCTCCGGGCGGAAAACCGTCCATTTCGCCTTCGCCGCCGTAAAAATCTGTCATACCGAAGCCATGACCGATCTCATGTTCAAGAACATGGCTGCCGAATCCGCCAAGCATATTCAGGTACGCGGTATCAGAGAGCCGCTGTCCCCAGTCTCCTCCGCAGCCGCCGATATCCGGGAAGCCCTGTGTTGCCCACATATACATATCGAAGCGTTTGTCAAGTCCGCCGGGATAAGCATAGTTCTTATCCTGAAAATGCTCAAAACGTGAAAGCTCCAACGGCGCAAAAGGCTCCTTATCCGGGATAGTATCCCTGCCGTTGGAGGTATCATACTGAGCGTCATAATACTTGGTATCGGTGTAAACTGTCTCATCATCGTGAAGGTCAAGCAGACAGTTCTTGTCAATGACAGCCCATCCGACTACCTTAACGTCGATATGGTCGTATTTCCAGCCGTCGTAACCTGCAAGGCGGTCATTCCACGCATTGATGCTGTCCGAGAGCAGTTTCTCGAACTGCTGTCTCTGCTCATATGTAACAGTACGGTACGACTGCCACTTCACAACATAATTGATAGTTCCCCTGCCTGCTTCTATCTGGTCAAAGATAGTGTTGCGGCGCTCTGTGGACTTTTCACGTTCGATACGGTTGGTCCATATCCAGTCCGCAGCGTACTTGTATTCCTCGGGAAACTCAGACACGGTCACAGCCGATGCACAGAGCTTCACAGGCATACCGCCGCTTCGCGGCACTGTCATTACAGACATACACATTGCCGCTGATAACAATCCTGCAATAAATTTGATGCGCTTCATAATAATCCTCCCAAAATGATCATCGCTCCCCGTTACACTCCCAAAGATCCCATACATCTCTGCATTAAAGCATACTGTTTTCCCATCATCTATTATTTAGATAATAGCATAATTAATATGCCAATTCAATAACATTTTACATAACTGAACTCACATAATGCACAATTTTTATTGACACAGCATCACACTTTGATGTATAATACAATAAAGGACGGTGATACGATGAAAAGGATAGGCGTGATAATACCTTCAATAACAGATGGTCTGCAAGTCGAACTCCTCGACGGGATCTTCAAAACCGCCTCCGCCGCAGACTGCGATGTCATAGTCATGACAACTGCTACAAACGGAATGGAATTCCATATCCAGAACGAAATAATGACCGGTGAGGAAAGTATCTATCTTCTTCTCGAACGCGCCGAGCTTGACGGTATACTGCTTGTCTCGCAGTATTTTGTCAAGGCAACCGTCCGTAAAACTCTCTCCGAGCTGATCAGGAGAGCCGCCATTCCCTGTATAGATCTCGGAGGAACAGAACTCGGCTTTGAAACGGTATCTATACCTCAGGCTGAGGCGGTATGCGAGCTTACAGACCATATAATCGAAAAACACGGCTGCCGCGACCTGATATTCCTTGCAGGCCCCGAAGGGATATCTGATTCCGAGCAGCGTATCTCGGGATTTCTGCGTTCCGCCAACATACACGATTGCAGCTATGAGATCATTTACGGAGACTTCTGGAAATTTCGCGCAAACGAACTCGGAAATGAATTCATAGAGCATAAGCGCAGGCTTCCCGATGCTGTGCTGTGTGCCAGCGATACTATGGCAGTAGCCCTTTGTGACACTCTGCAAAGCGGCGGGATCTCCGTTCCCGACGACGTGATAGTTACGGGCTATGACGGGCATATATCTGCCATATCCAACTTCCCTTCCATGACTACCGTAAGCGGAAATATGTTTGAGCTTGGCAAAGCAGGCGTTAACAAGCTTTTAGGGATAGCCGCTGATGCACAGAGGTCTGATATGCACATTATTTACGGTGCAAGCTGCGGATGTGTAGAGCGTATGACCGATTATCAGACTGCCGCCCTGAAAGTGCGTGAACAGATACAGCGTGATGCCGAGATCGGCGCTATGCTTGAAATGCGCGTAAATGCCAATGTTATAACAAGAACATCAAGTGTAGATTCACTTGATGAGCTGACCGATATAGTCGACCAGACAGCTCATATAATTAAAAGCTATAAATCCCTGCATATATGCATCCTGCCCAATTGGGACAGCGATCCCGAACATCCCGATGCCTGTCCGACACAGCCATTTCCCGAACAAATGCTTTGTGCGCTGTCAAAAAACGCATGGACCGCAGGCGTGAAAGGCGGTCCGTTCCCGACAAAGCATATAGTTCCTGCCCTCATGGGTGAACATGAGCCGACGCTGGTTTTTGTACTGTCGCTTCATGCCTCGTCACAGGTGTTCGGCTACTGTGGATTTACATATGAAAGTGCGCTTGATTTTACCGTTTCATTAATGCTGTTCAATTATATGACCTCACTGGCAAACGGTATGCGCATCCTGCGGCATAAGCTCTATGCCGAATATCTGCAAAAGAAGATCGAAGAGTCCTCCCACTATGACAAAATGACTGATATGCTCAGTAAAAAAGGACTTCTCCTCTATCTTGAGAGTCAGAAGGAGTTAAATGTCAGAAACTGTATCATGCTGGTCACTGTCTCACAGTTAGCAGCTGCTCCGAACAGAAAGGAAAAAAATGATCTGTCAGATATCTACCTGCAGTCCGATCTTCTGCTTGCAAACGCGATACGACTTATATCGGGACGAAATAAAACGGCAGCACATCTTGATAAAATGACATTTGCTATCGTTTTTTCGCTGCCTGACAATGGAACTCCCGAAACGATGGCAGAAGAAATGATGATACAGCTCGAGGTGTTTATAAGAAAAATGCAGGAAGGAACGTCAGCGGATTTTTTGCCCGAGCCTTACTATGTCTGCGGAGAAGCAGCCTATCCTGCCGAAAAATGCGTATCTGAGCTGTGGGACGTTCTGAACGCCCGTAAACCGAAAGTCAAAGGTTTTACAGGTATAGGCGAGCTGAAGAAGCTAAGGCGCGAGCTTCACAAAGCTCCCGAACTGAACTGGAATCTCACCGAGCTTTCCAAACGGCTGAATATCAGTAAAAGCTATGTCCAGAAGCTGTACAAGGAGCATTTCGGCATCAGCTACATCGACGATCTCCTTGAAGCTCGTATCGAAATGGCAAGGCAGCTCCTGCTGACGACAGATCTGCGTATCAGCGAAGTTGCATCTTCCTGCGGCTATCAGAATGCCACTCATTTTATGCGTCAGTTCAAGGATAAGGTCGGTATGTCACCGTCTGAGTTCAGAAAGAGCAGCAAATAGCTGCCTTGGCACTTGAATTACAGCATATTTCGGAAAAATGTGATATAAAAAAACGGACAGCTGTTCAGAACAGCTGTCCGTTTTCATTATTACAATTATTATCAGGCGAATATTTCCTTGTATATTGCTTTTCTGTTATCAATGGCTTCCTTGAATGAGTCCATGATAGCCTTTGTGCCTGCCTTGAAATTATCTCTGTTGTTGTAAGCATCATCAACAGCTTTTTTGATAATATCGGCAGTAATATTGATCTCATGCTTATTGAGAGCTATACCTGCGTTGAGCTGCTGAACGACCTTTGCAACGTCGAACTGGTCAACAGCCTGAGGCACCAGTACCATTGCAGCACCGCTTGCCAGACCCTCTGAAGTTGAGTTGAAGCCTGCATGAGTGATGAACACATCTACCTCGGGCAGGAGCTGAGTCTGAGGAACGTAATTGTAGATACTGAAATTTGAAGGGATATCGCTGAAAGTCTGAGCGATATCAACGAATTTACCTACTGACATTATGACCTGATATTCGTCCGAATCTCTGAAAGCCTCGATACACTGGTGATAAAAATCAAGGTCTTTGCCAAAGATGGTTCCCAGCGAGATGAACAGGAGCTTCTTGTTCTCATCCTTTTTGAAGTCAAAGTTCTTGTCCTCAGCTCTTTTTTCTATATGAGGACCGATAAAGTAGCAGGTATCATCGGTATCCTCGGGTCTGAGATGGAAGAATTTGGAAGTAAGGATAAGCTTCTTGTGCTTATTGGGAGTAAAGATAAGTCCCACGAAATCATGAAGATTGATGTTATAATGCTGGCTTGTCCACTGAAGACCGACTAATCTGATATTATCGAACTGGTTTTCATCAGTAAGTATGAAAGAGGGATAGATGATAGTGAATTTAGAAGGATCTATCTTCAGGATCTTGTTCATTTCGTCAATATCGAAGAAGCAGTCCCAGATGTAATAATCATAGTCTGTCTCATCCTTCTGCAATAACTCGATGAGTGTGTATGTAGCCCTTCCCACCATAAATGAGTTGACAGCAAAAGGCGGAGCGTAAGGAGGAAGCCTCTTTGCAACTTCACTTACATCAGCTGAGTACACTATCTTTTTAACAGGTATACCGTTGAGTCTGTCTGCAAATTCTTCCGTAACATAACAGGTAACATCATAGCCTAATGCAGCCAGTTCTCTTACGACCTCAACACTGCCAGTAAAATGGCCGTGAAGGATGCCGTTTAAAACAACGATCTTTTTCGGTTTGTTTTCTCCTGAAGTATTATTCATTTTACCTCGCCCTCTCTGATTCCTATATTGTTTTAAGCAGGATGAACGTCTCATCCTGCATCTGAGCCTGCCGCAGCATAGGATCGATAGCAGAGTTCCGAAGCATTGCCGCCCCTGAATGCGAAAATGATATTACAAAATAATGTTCTGTCTGCGTTTTATGCTCAAACCATGTTATTATAGCACAAATATAATATCCCGTCAAGGGGGTAACGCTGAAAAATTTTTTAAACTTTCTGAGTCCTCCCAAAAAACGCTTGACAAAAGCATTCCTATATGGTATAATATTCTTTCGATATGGTCTGTTATAAAAAATACTACGAAACGCTTAATTCTGACACCTCATGAGTAATTCCCAACACAACAGGCAAATAAGAAAGGTGAGGTAAGAATTGAATTTAAAGGATAAGCGTATTTTCATAACCGGTGCTACAGGCTTTGTAGGAGCACACATCACAAAACATCTTATCGAGCAGGGTGCAAATGTCACAGCTCTTATCGAAAGATGTGACAATACAAGTTATTTCAGTATATGCGGACTTGATAAAAAAATCAACATATACTATGGAGATATCAGCAACGGAGCTCTTATCGAGCAGATAATCGTTGAGCAGAAGATCGAGATCATCTTCCATCTTGCAGCAGTTGCCCTTCAGGATCTTGCCTACAAGATGCCCAAGGTGACTTTTCAGGTAAACATCGTCGGTACATATAACATCCTTGACGCCGCAAGACTTCACATGGACACTGTAAAGAGCGTTCTTGTAGCCTCCAGCGATAAGGTATACGGCGACAGCGACGTACTGCCCTATAATGAGACAATGATCCTTCAGGGAAGCAATCCCTACGATGTTTCAAAGGTTTGTCAGGATATGCTCGCAAGAAGCTTCTACCACAGCTACGGACTTCCCGTTGTAGTAGGCAGATTCGGAAACATCTACGGCCCCGGAGACAACAACTTCAACCGTCTTGTTCCCGGCACCATCCAGAAGCTGGAGAACGGCGAATCCCCTGTTATCAGGCATCCCGCAAACGGCGTATTCAAAAGAGATTTCCTCTATATCAACGATATCGTAAATGCATATATGTATATGCTCTATAATATCGAGAAAGAGGACGTTGTAGGCAACGCATTCAACTTCGGAACAGGTATCGCTACCGACATAGAGACAGTTGTCAGCAAGATCAAATCAATAATGAATTGTGAGGACATCCCCTCTGTTGTTCAGCAGAGCGAGGTTTCCGAGATACTTATCCAGCAGCTCGATGCGGCCAAGGCATTTGAGCGTCTTGGCTGGAAGGCAGAGTATTCCGTAGATAAGGGACTTGCCGAGACAGTTGACTGGTACAGAAACGTTTATTTCAAGCAGAACTGAACAATCCCGCCTGCAAAGTCCGTTATTTGAGCAGGCTTTGGCAGAGTCAGGCCTTTTCAAAGTAAAAAAACGCTCAGGAGCAAATTCCTGAGCGTTTGTTTTTTGTATGACAGCTGTTTCGCTTATCAGAGCTTTTCTGCAATATCAAAGATCATTTTCTCAGTCTTTTCCCAGCCGATACACGGATCGGTTATGGACTTTCCGTAAACGTGCTCGTCCACGCTCTGATTGCCGTCCTCTATGTAGCTCTCGATCATGAAGCCCTTAACCAGCTTGCGGATCTTCTCATCATATCTGCGGCTGCTGAGCACCTCATTTACGATACGGGGCTGTTCAAAAGGACGCTTGCCCGAGTTGCAGTGGTTTGTATCTATTATAGCAGCAGGATTGCTGAAGCCCTTTGCCTCATAGAACTGATCGAGCAGCTGAAGATTTTCATAGTGATAATTCGGCATACTCTGGCTGTGATGGTTCTCATAGCCTCTGAGGATAGCGTGAGCGAGAGGATTTCCCTCAGTAACTACCTCCCAGCCTCTGTAAAGGAATGTATGACCCGACTGAGCAGCCTCTATGGAGTTCATGAGCACAGGGATGCTTCCGCTTACGGGATTCTTCATACCAACAGGAACATTGAGTCCGCTGGCAGTCAGTCTGTGCTGCTGGTTCTCAACGGAACGGGCACCTACAGCTACATAGCCTAAAAGGTCATTGAGGTAACGGTGGTTCTCGGGATAGAGCATCTCATCAGCACAGGTAAAGCCTGTTTCCTGAATAGCTCTGAGATGCATTTTTCTTATGGCAACGATACCCTTGTACATATCGGGCTTCTGGCTGGGATCGGGCTGGTGGAGCATTCCCTTGTAGCCTTTGCCTGTTGTGCGGGGCTTGTTGGTGTAGATACGGGGAACGATGAATATTTTGTCGTTCACCTTTTCCTGCACTTCTCTGAGACGGCAGATATAATCAATAACGCTGTCCTCATTATCAGCGGAACAGGGACCGATGATAAGCAGGAGCCTGTCATTGTCTCCTCTGATTATCTCAGCGATCTTTTCATTTCTCTCTGCGATGACCTTGCCGAGCTCCTCCGAAACAGGATATTCGCTTTTGACTTCGGCAGGAATTGGCAGCTTGCACTTGAAGTTCATATTCATGATTACATTATCCTTTCTGCAACAATTCAGAATTTCTATAATATTATATCACAGAAATACGAAAATAGCAAGGTGCGCGGAGAAAAACTGCCAGCTTTGATATTTATTCCGCGAAACAGCCTGCGGGGGCTCCCCGTGATAAGAGCATATCTTGCTCCCACACATTCAATATACCGATGCCATCTTGCTTTATGGACCATAACGTGTTATAATAGGTTAACACTCTAAAATCAAGGAGGATAACTTTATGACAGTGGGTGCAGTATTACTGCTTACGGGAATATTTATTATACTGATGGGGGCAATATCGACCGCCATTATGGTGTGGTTCGGGTTCAGACGTCCCGAATACCGAAAAGAACATTTCACAGGAAGGACCACGGGTACAGTAGAAAGAATGTCCAACTTCTACAGCAATAATATCAGGGTGCCTCTTGTTAGCTATACAGTCGAGGGACAGACCTACAAGGTAGCAGGTCCGAGGTTTGCAGGCAGCACAACTGTCACCTTCAACGTCGGTCACAGTCAGCTGCTCAGCAGCAGCTCCAACATCACCACAGACGGAGAGCTTCCGGCAGTAGTAAAAATGAAAGGCAGCAGATATGCTGCACAGAATGCAATGGCGGCAAGATACCCGGTGGGAAAGACCGTGGATGTTTTCTATGACCCAGCCGCTCCGAAGCACGCATTTGTGGAACGCGACGCACCGATACCCAAAACCGTTGCCGCGCTCCTTGTCGCTGTCTGCGGAGCCGTAACCGCCACGGGACTCGTTATGGCAATAATAGGCGGTCTCATTCTTGCCCACTGACCACGGATATCCCCAACCGCTGAGGCAGACAGATCCCTTTCCCTGTTATAAACCTAACATATAGCAGGTAAAAGTATTTGTTTATGTTCTATCTACAGAATTCCTATTGACAAAGTATGTTAACTATAGTATAATAAGATCATAACAACTTAGTGTGATCAACGGAGGTTTTTGTTATGCAATTCTGTATTAACGGATCAAAAATTGATATGAGTATAGCAAACTGCTCCCTGTCAGCTGAAAAATAGGCTGAAACCGCCTGTAAATAAGAGTCTGACACGGAGGCAGATATGTCTCTTTTTTATTTACAGGAGGTATATATGAAAAGAATAGAAGTTGTTTCCCTTGACAGAATAGGTCTTGTGCAGGAGATATCAAAGGTCATAAGACGACTTAACGGTAACATAATCACCCATACAGCAAATGTAGCGGCATACGAAAATAACACTCCTGTTTCCCGTTTTACTGCTGATATCCTTTTCGATACAGCTGCGGACAACAGCACTGTCCTGCGCAGGCTGAGAAGGATAAAGAACGTAAAACAGGTTAGGATCACAGATCTGTGAGGCGATGAAAAAATGGAAAAAAGCAAATACTATTATTCGGGAAAGTTTGGCATAGAACGTGAGACTCTCCGTGTAGACAGTCAGGGCAAACTTGCACAGACGCCCCATCCCTTCGGCAGTGACGAGCACATCACCCGAGATTTCTGTGAAAACCAGATAGAGCTCGTTACCCCCGTCTGTCACAGTATCGACGAGGCACTCTGTTCCCTGTCCGAGCTTGACAGGAGAGCCCGCGAGGTACTCGCAGAAAAGGGCGAGAGCATCTGGCTTTACAGCAATCCCCCCCACATTGAAAGTGAGGACGAGATACCCATAGCCGATTTCACGGGAGACCACTCCTCAAAGCGCAGCTACCGTGAAGTGCTTCATAGGAAATACGGCAAAAAGCTCATGCTTTTCTCGGGCATACACTTTAATTTTTCTTTTGCAGAGGAATACCTTCGCGAACTGAACACAGAAAACGAGGACTTCCACGCATTCCGCGATACCCTGTATCTCAGGCTGTACAAGCAGCTCATACTCCACAGCTGGCTGCTGGTACTGCTGACCGCAGCAAGCCCCTGCTATGACGCTTCACTTGATAAGGACGGCATGAGCGGCATGATCATCAGCCGATACTCCTCCATGAGAAACAGCGAACGCGGCTACTGGAACAAATTCCTGCCCATACTTGATCACCGCAGTCTGCGGACATTTACGGGCAGCATAAAGAAGCATATCGTAACAGGCTCACTGTATTCCGCGAGCGAGCTTTATCTGCCAATACGGCTGAAGCCCAAGGGGGTCAACAGCCTTGAGAACCTTGCAGCAGGCGGAGTCGATCACATCGAGCTCAGAATGTTCGATCTCAATCCCTCAGCTCCTCTTGGCATTGACAGCAGAGATCTTAAATTTGCACATCTGCTCATACTGTATCTGCTCTCACAGCCCGACTTTGATCTTACACCCGCGCTTCAGGAAAAGGCAGCTGCGGAACATAAAAATGCAGCACTGCTTGAACCCGATATAAAGCTGCTTGAACGCGGCGCAGCCATGATCGACGAAATGGCGGAATATTTTTCCGACAATGAAGAGGCACAGCAAATAATAGGATTTGAGAAGAATAAAATAAACAGCAATGCCTGTTTCAGCAAGACATCAATGAATTACGCATTATAAATTTGAAGGGCGGTGATATGAATGTGCGAGCTTCTGGGCTTCACTTCCGAAAAGAATACAGACATATCGGACTATCTGAGGACATTCTTTTCCCACAGCAGCAGTAATCCTCACGGTTGGGGAATGATGTACGAAAACAGCAGCAGGATCATTCTGAAGGAGGCTGTAAGCGCCGATAAAAGCACTTTTCTCGGCGATGTCATAGACAGTATCGCGCCGCAGAAAAATCTGCTCGCCCATATCAGATTTGCCACTGTAGGCTCCATAAACGAAAACAACTGCCACCCTTTTTCAGGCACAGACAATTCAGGCAGAGAGTGGACACTTATACACAATGGCACCATCTTCAACGGCAAGCACAATCATCGTTATTCCGCTGTCCAGACAGGTGATACCGACTCCGAGAGGTTTTTTCTTTCACTGATAGACCACATGAACGAGCACATCTCACGGGCAGTCCCCAACGAGAGGGAGCGATTTGAAATCATAAACAGCTTCATAGCGGAGAACGCTCCGAGGAACAAGCTGAACCTTATGATATACGACGGCGACCTTCTGTACGTCCACAAAAATCTGAAGAACACCCTCTGCTTCAAGCGTCTTGAAAACGGCATTGTGTTCGCCACCAAGCCCATTGACGATGGTATATGGATACCGTTTCCCATGGCGCAGGTCATAGCCTACAAGCACGGGCACGAGGTCTACCGCGGCGACCGCCACAAGGGCACATTTGTCCCAACTCTGGAATATATCACGGCAATGGATGCGATGTATATATGAACAGTCAAAGCCAAGTAAATATAAAAGAAAATGCAGGAGCACAAAAACTCCTGCATTTTCTTTTATTGTAAGGCATTCTGTAGCACTATGAAGATGTCACGCCGATAATATGATAATGATTATCATTTTCATATTCTTATTATATCATGTTTACGTCAGTTGTCAATACCGTTACAAAAACTTTCATCTTCCTGTCACAATTGATAATCATTCTCAGATTTCATAATAATTATACCAATTACATGATAATTATGGTACAAAAATGTTATTTTATGGCATGAAAGACTATTTTTTCGCCGAATTTTATGAGTTATAATATGACCAGAAGCAAACGGTACGGAAGGATCCGTAAATTAATGAGAGGGTGAAATTAATGAGAAAGATCATATCGGCAATACTTTCATCAGTACTCGCCGTGAGTGCAGCAGGCATAGCTCCCCTGCACTCGGAAGCAGCGGACGGACAGTACGAATTCGAGGACGGCATGATAACAAGTACAGGCGAAAACAGTGCCGAGATAGGCACACTTAAAGGAGCCAGCGGCGGAAAAGCCGTTGATCTGAAGGACGGCGGCAACACCGTCACGGTAAAAGTAAACGCCTCAGAGCAGGGAATGTACAGGATAACATTCCGTTACTGTCAGCCCTACGACGAGGACGGCAAGTATCAGAAAATACTTGTTAACGGCAATGACGCAGGTGAGATATTCTGCGAATACACAGGTGATAACGAATTTTCCACAGTCAGCATAAGCACACAGCTCAAAGCAGGAAGCAACGACATCACCGTTGAGGCTTCATGGGGCTGGACTTATTTTGACGCACTGCTCATCGAAAAGGGCAGCTTCACCGCATACACAGGCGGCGGAAAGCTTTCCAATCCCAAGGCATCGACACAGACGCAGTCACTTTACAACTTCCTGTGCGATACCTACGGCAACAACGTCATATCGGGACAGCAGGAATCAACATGGATGGGCAGCGAGGACTATGAATTCGATATCATAAAGAATGCAAGCGGAAAGTATCCTGCACTCCGCGGACTTGATTACATGGGCGACGACTTCGCAGGCTGCAACAGACGTGCAAAAAAATGGTACGATAAAGGCGGTATAGTCACTATCTGCTGGCACTGCGGAAGCGACTTCCGCGGCAGTCACACCGAAGCTATGAACAGCGACCTCAACTGGAACGCCGCCCTGACTGAGGGTACTGGGGAGTACAATACCCTCATCGCAGGCATGGACAAGGGCGCAAAGGCACTGAAGGAATTGCAGGAGGCAGGCATTCCCGTAGTGTGGCGTCCCTTCCATGAATTTGACGGAAAGTGGTTCTGGTGGGGCAAGGGCGGAGCCGAAAACTTCAAGAAGCTCTGGCGGATAATGTACGACAGATATACGAATTACTGGGGACTTGATAATCTTATATGGAGCCTTGGCTACTGCGGCGACGTAAACGCAGGCTGGTATCCGGGGGACGAATACGTTGATATAATCGGCTCTGACACCTATGTGAACCACACAGGCTCGCTGGCACCCATGTATAACAAGACCGCTCAGGTCGCCAACAAGCCTGTATGTCTCCACGAGAACGGACCCATTCCCGATCCCGAGAAGATGAAGTCCGAGGGAGCAAAGTGGCTGTGGTTCATGACATGGCACACCTCCTTCATCGACAGCAACGAATTCAACACCGCATCATATCTGCGGCAGGTCTACAACAGCGACTATATGCTCACGCTTGATGAGCTCCCCGACATCTATCACTACGGAAGCACAGCCTCCTACGAGAGCACGGACCCTGTTTTCGAGATAGAGCCTGCCAAGGGTATAAAGGGCGACCTTAACAGCGACGGCGAAGTAAATGTAGCCGACGCAGTTCTTCTTCAGAAATTCATTCTCGGAGCCAAGGACATAAGCATCACCGACTGGAAGGCAGGCGACCTCTGTGAGGACGAGGTGCTGGATGTATTCGACATGATAGCAATGAGAAAGCTTCTCACAGCACCCGCTGTAACACCTCCTCCCGAGCAGCCCGAGACTCCTAAGACCACATATAAATTCGACCCTGCCAAGAAGTACGCCGAGTACGGTCAGAATTACCGAAATAACGCCTCACAGGGCGGAACCGTAGTGAAAGAGACCTACAACGGCATAAACGGCACCAATTCACTTAATGTCTATCTCCCCTACGGCTATGACAAGAACAAGAAGTACAATGTATTCTACTTCATGCACGGCATGGGCGACAGCGAAAATTCACTTTTCTACAATGACAACGGCGAGTCAGTCCGTCTCATAGACAACATGATACAGAACGGCGATATCGAGCCTATGATAATAGTTACCCCCACCTTCAACAAGGTGAGCTCCGATACATTCTACAATGCCGAGAACTTCTACAAGGAGTTCCGCGAGAGCGTCGTTCCCTTCGTGGAGGGCAAGTATTCCACATATGCAGCCTCCAACTCCAAGGAAGACATCAAAGCCTCAAGAATGCACAGAGCCTACGGCGGCTTCTCCATGGGAAGCGTTTCCACATGGGCAGTTTTCGAGAACTGCGTTGACATAGTGGGATACTTCATGCCAATGAGCGGAGCTCATCACTGGGGCACAGGCACAGCCGATGCAGGCGCACTGGCAAGAGCTGTTGATCGCGCAGGGCTGAAGAAGAACGAATACTTCATAATGTCCGCAACAGGTACATCAGACTTTGCAAATCCCGTTCTGAGCCCTCAGATAGAGTCCATGAAGAAGCTGAGCCAGTTCGAGTACACATCAGACTTCTCCAAGGGCAATCTCTGGTTCATACTTGCAAACGGCGGAGAGCACAGCTGGTACTATGTAAGACAGTACATCTACAACTGCCTGCCATTCTTCTTCCGCAATCAGTAAGACATCTACAGACATCCTCACTCCCATTATCGTGCCAATAAATATTCAGGGCATCAGCCGACCGTTCCCCGCGGGCGGCTTGCAGGAACTCCGCACCACCATGCGGAGTTTTTGCGTATTGACGTTATTCGGGGAACAATGTATAATAAAAGCGGAGGTGATATTATGGAAAGTATCGGACGCATAGCCGTTATAATGCCCCATATCAGCAGCAATACCGAGACATCGTTCATCGACGTCATACATAGAACGGCAGCAGCATACGGCTATGATACCATAGTCATTTCGGGAGTTATAAACTACGTTGACCAGCAGCTTGACGAGGTGTACTCAAAGGGTCAGACCAACATCTATGACCTTATCCTCCACGGCAGCTTTGACGGCTTTATATTTGAAGCTAATATATTCTGCAGCGAAAGGCAGCGCAGGGCGATACTTGACCTTCTTCACAGGCGGGACGTTCCATGCGTAGCGGTAAATTACGACCAGCCCTACTTCCCTGTTGTTTCGGCAGATGAAACTATTCTCCTTTATCTCGCAGCAAAGCATCTTATAAGCGAACACGGATGCAGGAAGCTTTACTGCATTGGCGGAACCAAGGGACACGTTCCCTCAGAGGAGCGCATAAACGGCTTCCGCAGAGCCATGGACGAAGCAGGGCTCCCTTACGATGAGAGCTGTATCCTTTACGGAAACTACTGGCGCGACGTTCCCCGCAGAGCTGCACTGGATATTGCCGAGGGCAGGCTGGAAAAGCCCGACGGCATAGTCTGCGGCAGCGATATCATGGCAGTGGAGCTGTGCAGAACTCTTGCAGACAATGGCATAAAAGTGCCCGAGGACATAAAGGTCACAGGCTGTGACGGGAGCATCATCTCCCAGACCGAAAGGGTCACGCTTACCACAGTAGCCGGACAGGAAAGGATAAACGGCTTCCTTGCAGTCAGCCTCCTGCTGAAGATAATGGGCAGGGGCATAAGCGGCGAGGCTGTCTCCCCCGAGCTCATCATTGGCGAGAGCTGCGGCTGCGGAGACAAGGGTGCCATCCGCCGCAGCAGCAGTCTTTCCGACACAAGGGAATACGCAGGCACCATACTCAGCATACTTGAGCAGCGCAGAACCAGCAGTCAGGGCGAGATAATCAGGCGAATGTCCGAATGCAAGGACCTCTATGACGTTACGGGAACATTTCTCGGCTGCTGCTATATGATACCCACGGGCATAAGGGCAGAGCTCTGTCTGTGCGAGGACTGGCAAAGGGATATGACTGATCCATCGGTCTACCGCAGAGGCGGTCTCCCCGACAAGATGCTCCTTGCCATAGAAGCCTGCTATGAGGGAGGCGAGCAGATGAAGGAGTTCATGACTAAGGACATCTTCCCCTCTCTGACCAAGCCCCACAGTCCGCGTCTGACAGTGATATCCTCCCTCCACTACAAAGGACAGATACTGGGATATATTGGATTTACCTACAGGAAGGCAGTCCACATCGTCCTTGACGAGTTCTACATGAGCTGGTGCGATGCAGTAGGCAGCGGACTCAACACTGTCTGGAACAGGATGTACAAGGACTATGTCAACAAGCGCATCGAGTCACTTTCGGAATTTGCCCCCGTACTCGGCATATATAATAAACGCGGACTTATCAGCAAGCTCATGGGAATGATGTCGGAAAACAGCAGCGCCGCACTTACGCTCACACTCCTTTCCTACATAAAGGAGGACAAGGTAAGATACAGCGTACCGCCAATAAATTCCATAGTCAACGCCATGCGTCTCAGCGACGGCAAGGCAGTGCTTGCCAGCATAGGCGATGACATTATCGCCATAGCCCGTCCGGCGGAGAACAGCACCTCCGAGCAGTCCATCGCTGCCGGGATAGCGCAGAACGTAGCGGACTCCTACAAGGGCGCCGTTGACATAAGACAGGAGCGCATAGCAGTGCTTTCCTGCTCCGTATCACCGTCGGATATATTCGGCATCGACGAGATAATATGCGCCATGGAGGACAAGCTGAAAGGCAAGATGATAAGCATGAGCTCCGGCACCTTCAGCTACAAGGATCAGTTCATCGCCATGAGGGACAATATTTTCAGGCATCCCGAAAGGGAGTGGAACATCGAAGCCCTGACTCGCAGCATGGGGCTCAGCAAGAGCCACTTCCACAGGATATACAAGGAGCTTTTCGGCACCAGCTGCAAGGAAGACATAATCTCATCAAGGCTTGAAAAGGTGAAATGGCTCCTTGACAACACCTCTCTTACGGTAGCACGGATAGCCGAGGAGAGCGGATATTCCAACACCAGCCACTTCATAAGGCAGTTCAGCAGCAGAACGGGTCTGACGCCATCTGCATACCGCAGGAAAAAGGGGCAGAAAGGCAAATAAAATGGGATAAAACCGCATTTACTGCTGCCTGTTTTTGATGTATCATAAATACAGGGGAGACAAAGGGAAGCCTTCTTCAGCCGCATTTCTGCACTTCTTTGCGGCTGAGGGAAAGCATTCCGCAAAACACAATTCCTTTTATCATATCCTCCTGAGGTGGGACAGATCAGAGACCGTATCGGCAGATGCGGTCTTTTTTCTTGGGATAATTCCGCAAAAAACGGCTTGACATAGGCTTTTATGTGTGCTATACTTTAGGCAAAGTGCAGAATGTACTTCATATATCTTATTTTAAGGAGAAGTTGTTTGAAAAATAATAACAGAACAGAGATAGCAGCGTAAACGGAGGTTTGCGAATACTATCTCACACAAGCCTCCGTATGTCCCGTCAACATTTTCAGGAGGGAAAAAACAATGAATAAAAATGACTATATCATCCGTAAGGAAACAGAAAAGGACTACCGCGAAGTTGAAAACCTTGCAAGAGAGGCATTCTGGAATCTAAGCAAGCCCGGCTGCTTTGAGCATTACTTCATCCACATCATGAGGGAGCACAAGGACTTTGTTCACGAGCTGGACTATGTCATCGAAACAGGCGGAAAAATAGCAGGATGTATAATGTACTGCCGCGCGAAGCTCAGGGACGAACAGGGCAATGAGAAGGACATCCTGACAATGGGACCTCTCTGCGTGCTTCCCGAATATCAGCGCAAGGGGCTGGGCAAGGCGCTGCTGGAGCACACCTTTGCTATCGCCGCAGAAATGGGATACGATGTGGTTATCAATTTCGGCAATCCCGATAACTATGTGGCAAGAGGCTACAAGAGCTGCAAAAAGTACAACGTGTGCTTTGAGGGAGACTTCTTCCCTGCCGCACTTCTTGTGAAGGTGCTGAAGGAGGACGCTCTTGACGGCAGAAAGTGGTTCTATTATCCAAGCGATGTTGACGCCCCCTGCGATGACGAGAAAGCAGTTGAGGAATACGACAAGCTTTTCCCGCCAAAGGAAAAGGGCTGGCAGCCGAGTCAGGAGGAGTTCTACATCCACAGTCATTCTTCCATAAACGGATAAACAAAAAGCTCGTATCGGATATTGCTCCGATACGAGCTTTTTTTATTTGTCAAGTCCGAGGAGGTGCTGCTGGATGGCGAGTGCGTCATTGGCAGTGACCCCGTCACCGTTGGTATCGGCATTATCCCTGCCCTTTGGTGTAAGGGAATACTTATCGGGATTGGCAAGAGCCTGCATAATAAAGATAGCGTCCGAGAGATCGAGGAAGCCGTCACAGTTGGCATCACCGTATCTGACGATATCATTTCTGAGGCCGTAACCATGTGAAGCAGTATTGCATAGCAGTACATCACTGCTTTTTTTGTTTATGAGCCCTGAGACCAGAACGTTGCCTAAAATACCAGCTTTAAGTTTACGAATTCCGCTGAAGTCCTTGCAGTACTCACTAATATACTCAATATCAAAAGCGCCGCTGCTTGTGGCATCAAGGAACATTTCAGGTGTTCGTAATATACCACATATGGTGCAGTTATCCTTCAGCACCATCAGGGCTTCCTTTTCACTGTAAAAACATATGGGAAAGCTGTCATCATATGACAGGATCACACCATCATCCATGCCCTCATAGAGTATTCCCCTGCTGTTGCCTCCGCAGGTGAAAGTGCCTCTTATAAAGAACCTCACCGTACCCTTGCCTGCGCTGACGGTAATGGTATTGCCGAGGGTCAGATCGTCAAGCAGCACGATTATGTCATTATCTCCTGCATCAATAGTGAGATCATGATCCAGCGCTTTGATGGTACAGCTTCTGCTGACCGACTCATCGGCAAAGCTCTCATCAATGACACATTCAGCCACTTCCGCTTCTGCATTTTCCCTTATCATTCCAATTTTGGTATAGTACACAGTAAAGTTATCCGGATCAAAGTCCGTACCGGCATCGGGGGGAAAGTTGTTTCCGTCATCAAATGCTCCGCCGATCTCCTGAATTCCTTTGATACCGCCTTTTCTTCCATCTTCTGCAAAAGAATTAAGACATAAAGCCGATACAGCTGTAATCGCCGCAGCGGAAGCTGCAATTATCCTTTTGGTAAATCCGTGTAATGATCTGTGTTTCATATAGTGCCGTCCTTTCGTCAAATAGGTGTTCATGCCGCAGCAGTTCCGACATTATTATACCATATTATTTGAAATAAAGCAAGATACGCGAAGATAAACCGCTTTTTGTAAAGCTTTACCGCAAAACAGCCTGCGCAGCTCACCGCTTATGTTTTTTGCATTTCCTTCAAGACTCTCAGCCGATCTTCTCCAGCGTATCGGCGAGTATTGCCTTCCTCAGCTCAGTGAGCCATTCCGAGAAGGCAACAGTATCAAAGGCGTAGGTCTTGTTCAGCTCATACTCATTCTCCGACCATGTATCTATGGGCGACTCATTGTGCTGTATCAGCGCCTCCAGCTTGTCAAGAGCCTTGAATATCTTCGCCTCGACAGTCTGCTGAGCATTCATCTCCGCGTACAGCTCAGAAAACTCTGCACCGACCTCCTGAGGGAGGGACGATAACCACCTTTCAAGGAGACTGTCCTCGGTCACGCGGTCGGCATCTGTTTTTACAAAAGTGGGGATATCTCCCGTAAAGCACTCCCCGAGGTCATGGATAAGGCACATTCTCACCACCCTGTCCATATCGGCATCGGGAAACTCATTTTTCAGCAGCATAGCCATTAGTGACACCCTCCAGCTGTGCTCGGCAACGCTCTCCGTACGCCGCTGAGAGGTGGTACAGTGCCGCGGCGTATCCTTTAGTTTTTCCGCCGTATGAAGTATATCAAGGAACTCTTTTGCGTTCATATCTCTGCCCTCCGTTAATATAATAGAGCTCATTATACATTAAAAAACGCAGAAAGTCAAGTTTTTCCCCCTTGACAACACCTCAAAACTGTGCTATAATGCACACAGATATTTATGGAAGAGGTGTGAGGATGAAAAGATAATTCACTTTTGAACACATGAATAGTTTTACTGACAGTGTGTATCTTTACAGGCATACTGTCTTATCATGTTGCCAAAAGTGGATTATGTTCTCATAACCTCTTTTTTGTGCTATATATTTATCCGCGCACTTTTTGCAGGCAGAAACTGCAAGTGCGCCCTGAGGTCATGGAATGTAACGGGAACTGTTTGGCAGCAAACGGTCCCCGTTTTTTTGCGGGACCGAAAGGAGGAATAAATATGTCACAGATACTTGTAAACAACCTTACATTCGGCTATGAAGGGAGCTCCGACAACGTCTTTGAAAACGTGTCATTCTCAATAGACACCAACTGGAAGCTGGGATTTATCGGCAGGAACGGCAAGGGCAAGACCACATTTCTGAGCCTGCTAATGGGCAGATACAGCTGCACGGGAACGATATCATCTTCTGTTGAGTTCAGCTGTTTTCCCTGCACCGTCACAGATGAACAGGCGCAGAAGACCGCCTCGGAGTTTCTGCCGGAGCTCTCCGCTGACTGCGAGGAATGGCGCATGATATGCGAGCTGTCACAGCTTGGCGAGACAGCGGATATACTTTACCGACCGTTCAACGCCCTCAGCCACGGTGAGCGCACAAAGATACTTCTTGCGCTGCTTTTCTCATGCGGAGAGCAGTTCAGGCTCATTGACGAGCCCACAAACCATCTTGACGAGAGCTCAAGGGAAAAGGTCAGGGAGTACCTCTCGGGCAAAAGCGGCTTCATCCTTGTCTCCCACGACAGAGACCTGCTTGATGCCTGCACAGACCATGTGCTGGTGCTGAACCGCAAGACCATAGATGTTCAGAGCGGCAATTTCTCCGTATGGTGGGAGAACAAGCAGCGCCGCGACAGCTTTGCTGAGGCTGAGAACGAAAAGCACCGCAAGGAGATACGGAAGCTTCGTCAGGCAGCAAAACAGACCGCGGAATGGGCAGATAAAAGCGAGCGTACCAAGATAGGCTTTGACCCCATCAAGGAAAACGACCGCTGTATCAGTACACGCTCATATATCGGATCAAAGACCAAGAAGATGCAGAGCCGCGTGAAGCAGATGGAGAAGCGCATTGACCGCAGTATCGCCGAGCAGGAGGGACTTCTCAGCGACATAGAGCGAGTACCCGAGCTGAAGCTCACTCCCCTTACTCATCACAAAAAGACCCTTGTTAACTTCAGGGACTTCACCGTAAGCTACGATAATGCCAATCGTCCCGTGTTTTCCCCACTTACATTCAGCATACAGCAGGGAGAGCGTGTGGCGCTCCATGGCGTCAACGGCTGCGGAAAGTCCACACTTATCAAAGCAGTCCTGAGCCACTCAGGCTGCATCGTTCAGCCTGACCGCTTCCGCGAGCGCGGCATCTGTGAGACTGCCTCGGGACTGATAATATCCTACATAGATCAGGATACCTCATGGCTTCGCGGCAGTATAGCGGCTCTGTGCGAGGAACGGGGGCTTGAACTTAGTATGCTCTGCACCATCCTGCGTCAGCTTGGAGCGGAGCGCACACAGCTTGTCAAAAGAGCCGAGGACTTTTCCGAGGGGCAGAAGAAAAAACTGCTCATAGCGGCAAGCCTGCTGACACCTGCGCACCTGTACATCTGGGACGAGCCGCTGAACTACATCGACGTTTTTTCCCGTATGCAGATTGAAGCTCTGCTGAAAAAGCACACGCCGACAATGCTGTTTGTGGAGCATGACACAAGGTTCCGTGAAGCCATAGCAACAAAGACCATTGAGTTTACAGAATACGAATAAATATTACGGCAGTCCAAAGCGGCTGCCGATTTTTTATTTTAACACTTGCATTTTTCTTTGCAATGTGGTAAAATAGTAATATGCAGATATAGTATAGCGGTTATTACTTCAGTTTCCCAAACTGAGGAGGCGGGTTCGACCCCCGTTATCTGCTCCAGCGCCGAGCGGGCGCGCGCAGTTTCGCGGTTCAGTTTTTCTGAGCCGCGATTTTTATTCCGCGCATTAAGCCGTATCAAAATTGTAACACATACGCAGGTGGGGAGCCCCCGCAGGCATTTTCGCGTTTCACTTCTTGTGGAGCGCGATTTTTGTTCACAGAATATTTACAATTTCAGCCGCACATTTCAAAGCACTCATTCGTTAATGTTTATGAAAACGCACAGAAGTGCTTTCGCTCAGCTTAATTTTATCTTAATTTCAAGGAGGTATATTTATGAAATTCAGGAAAATACTCGCAGCAGCCGCTGCACTCTGTATCGCAGTTCCCGCAGCTATCGCAG
The DNA here is from genome assembly GCA_017519145.1 of Ruminococcus sp. Classification (GTDB taxonomy): domain Bacteria; phylum Bacillota; class Clostridia; order Oscillospirales; family Ruminococcaceae; genus Ruminococcus. The sequence continues at coordinate 38,374 of JAFWTA010000007.1, read as the reverse complement.
GACAGGCAGCAGCACTTGACCCTGCCCCCGTAAAGGGAGATGTTAATTCGGACTTTATATTCAATCTTGCCGACTTGGTTATGTATCAGCGCTGGCTCAGAGGCGCAGGTGAACTGCTGGCAGATACAAACGGTGACGTAAACGGTGACGGAGTATGTGACGTCCTCGACCTCAGCGCTATGAGGAAGCTTCTCATAGACTGCATGACAACAGCTCCCACGCCGGACTTTGCCCCCAAGGCACAGAACCTCTGTGCAGGCATAGCTTCCTCAAAGGTCACCGAATCAAAAGCAGATGAGAAGTTCATCAACAGCCAGACCGCTTTCACAGTGGAGCTGTTCAAGCAGGCATATGCCGAGAACGTGGATCACGAAAACGCTCTTATTTCGCCCTATTCGGTAATGCAGGCACTTTCCATGACAGCCAACGGCGCAGCAGGAGACACGCGCACCGAGATGGAGAACGTCCTCGGCGGCGGTATGCCTATGGAGGAGCTCAATCAGTATCTCCTCTCACAGCGCAAGCGCTCCATTAATCCCGAATACAAAGACTACAACAAGTGGCAGATGAGCACCGCCAACTCAATCTGGGCAATAGACGACAAAAGCCGTATCGACGTTCGTCCCGAGTTTATCCAGAACTGCGTTGACTACTACGACAGCGAGTTCTACATTGCTCCATTTGATAAAACCACGCTTGACGACGTAAACGGCTGGGTAAACGACAAGACCCACGAGATGATACCAAGTATACTTGACTATATAGGCGATAGTGATGTTATGTATCTTGTGAACGCCGTAGCTTTCGAGGCTGAATGGATGGATCCCTTTATGGAATTCCAGATAAATAAGGGCGAGTTCACAAGCTATAACGGAGAGATCCAGAAGGCTGATATGCTTTGCGGCTGGGAGAACTACATCGGCGACGAGAACACCAACGGCATGGTGAAGGCATACAGCGGCGGAAGATACGCCTTTGCTGCACTTCTTCCCGACGAGAGCATAACAGTTGACCGGTATATCGCGGAGCTGACTCCCGAGAAGCTGAACGGGCTGCTCACCCAGAAAAACTACGATATCAAAGCTGATATAAAGCTTCCAAAGTTCAGCTACGATTACGAGAACGAGCTTTCAGGTGAGCTTGAATCCATGGGAATGCCCACAGCATTCTCAGACGATGCTGATTTCACAAATATGTCATCAATCGCGGACAGACACCCGCTTCACATAGACCGTGTTATACACAAGACATTCATTGACCTTGATGAAAACGGCACAAAGGCAGCTGCCGCAACACTGGTAGCAATGGTAGACGGAGAAGCTATGGCACGAGAGATCAAGGAAGTAAACTTTGACCGTCCCTTCGTATACTGCATTTTTGATGCACAGACCTATGTTCCCGTATTTATCGGAGCAGTAAATTCACTTTCTTAACGACATCTTTTCTCAAAAACATCCAATAAAACATATCCTGTAAGGGGGATATTTCGGGGGACCTGCACTGTGTCCCCCTTTTTTTGCAGCTGAGGACCGTATTAAAACAGCAGTTTTCTCCGCGCATCTTGCTTTTTAAAGTATTTATGCTGCAAGCGTGGAGCCCCGCCGCCTGTTTCGCGGCATAATCACAAGAACCGACAGTTTTCTCCGCGCATCTTGCTATTTAATAAATAATATGTTATAATAATTTCTATAAGACTTCGGAGGAGGTGGCTCTGTGTCCCTTGATATAAACGAGCAGTACGACAAGATATATCGCTACTGCTTTCTGCGCGTCCGCCACAAGGAGACCGCAGAGGACCTGACACAGGAGACCTTTCTCCGTTACCTCGAACACCCACAGTACCACAGTGAAGACAAAACGCTCCAGCTTCTCTACACTATCGCAGGCAATCTGTGTACCGACGAATTCCGCAAGATAAAGCCCTCGGAGATATCCGAGACCGCCTCTGACGGAAAGGACATAGAGGACAATATACTATCCGATGTGCAGCTGAAACAAGTCCTTGACAGCCTCAGCGATGAGGACAGGGAGATAGTTCTGCTGAGATTTGTCAATGAAGTTCCCGTGAACGTCATTGCGAAGCTTTACAACATCTCGCGTTTTGCTCTGAACCGCAGGCTGAACCGGATACTCGGCTCCCTGAGGGAACATCTGGGAAAGGAGGAGCTTATATGACCGAAAAGGATAAAAAGAGGATCACGGAGGCGCTTGGCATTCCCGAGCCCGACAGAAAGAAAGAGTTCGCGGAAGAATTTGCAAGGCGCTCTGAGGGAATGCAGAAGAAGCCAATAAAGCCCATAATAATGCGTATCACAGCGGCGGCAGCAATGCTTGCGGTCTGCATAGGTGCTCTGACACTTTTCCCTAAGCATAAGACCGATTTTGGCGGCGATGACGACATAGAGGTCATAGAGACCACTACCGATCACTCAGCGGACGGAGCGATAGTTCCTCACACCACATCTTCCACGGATACGGAGGGCGGCGTGACAGTGACCACAGCTGCAATGACCTCCGGCAAAACGGGAACAGCAGTTACCACCGCACAAAACGGCACAACAAAGGCTCCCGCATCTCAGCGCACGACTGCCGCAAAGACTACCGAGAGCAGGAGCGAGTCCCGAACCACCACTGCCGAGCACCATGAGACCGAGGTAACCACTGCCGAGCCCATAGTGCAGGACCCTCCCGTTACAGCTGCTCCCCCCAGAGACCTTACAGTCTCACCCGATGTGACATACACCGTCAGGGACAACACCATAACCGAGGAGGAGCTTCTAACAGGAAAAGGCAGCGACGGCATCGGTGCACCTCCAAAGGGCGATGGCGATCCTCCTATTTCGCCAAATGACCAAAAAATTCAACATATGTTTGATATTTCCTACGCAGTAATACTTGCAAAAGTTGACAAAATGGTGTATACTTCTATTGATAGGCAAGCAGTAACCGCCGAAGATATCACCGTTGAAGCGGTCTATGGCGGCAGTCTCAACACAGGAGACAGACTGACGGTGTTTCTCAGAGGCGGCTATATGCCAGCCGAGGAATACATGAAGTACAACCGCCGCGCTCATATTGACAATGCTGAGGACTATTCCGTATATATCAGCGCAGGATGCAGGATGGCTCAGGAAGAAGGCGAAAGCTACATCTTCTTTGTTTCCGACGATGACAGCGGACTTCCCGACGGAGCCTTCTCCCCTGCCGAAGATGGTTACTGCTCGGTATTCATAAAGAGAAACGGGAAATACATTTCCCTCGCAGGTGAGGAGCTCAGCTTCACCGAGGAACAGCTCGCAAGGCTTCAGGGATAGCAAAAGTGCCTGTATACAGGCATAAAATATATGAAGGGGCAACTTTCGGGATCACGGAATTGGTGTCATATATTACGAAGTATTTAAAAAAATTTTCATTTTCATGTCACATTTTCTTCTGTCGCTTCGTTATGTTATTATAGATGACGTCAGATAAAACTTGAAAGGAAGATAGATATATGAAACATCCAAAGATACTTAGCCTCATGATGGCAAGTGTTATAGCAGCGACCGGAGTGCTGCCCGCAGGTGCATATGCTGCGGTAAACGGTGATTTTGACGGAAACGGAGTATTGACTTCGGAGGATCTCACCCTTTTACAGGATCACATCCTCGCAAAGAAGACTCTCACCTCCGAACAGGCTAAGCTTGCAGATATAAACGGAGACGGAACAGTAGACGTCCACGATGTTGCCGAGCTGAGAAAGCTCATTCTCAAAACAGACAGAGACCTTCAGTTCAAGAAGGATATAAACAGGGTCGACAGTTCTCTGATAAAGGACGAAATCAAGAAGCTCGCCATTGACAAGGGCGATGTGGTCGTTACTTCCGCAGCCGAGCTCAAGACCGAGCTTACAAAGTACTTTGCAGACAGCATAGTAAACAATCTGCTCACAAAGTACGATGATAAATTCTTTGCGGACTCAGTTCTTCTGCTGAAGCCGGTATACTATGACGCAGCAAAATACGGCGGCACCACAGCTGCTGTTGAAAAGCTCTCATGCGGCTGTGACTCGTCCTATGCAGGCGTGTACACAACAGGTCCTACCGTAGATATCGGACTTAACATCCGCAAGGAGCACGATTACAATTCACAGTCACTCGGTGTTATCCCCGCAGGAGCCAAGTTCAACGTCACACATGGAAGCGCAAACTGGGGACACGTTACATACAACGGCATTTCGGGCTATGTGAATATGAACTTCGTCACAAAGGTATCATCGGCAGCGCCTGTTGTCCAGACTCCCAAGTCAGGTCAGACCATCGCCATCGACTCCGTAAAGTATTCGGGCGGAACAGTAACAGTTACCGCCAAGGAAGTGGTTTCCGCAAATGACAAGTTCGTACCTGCCGAGGTAGCACAGGTAGTCGTTCCCAAGAAGGACTACTATGCCAACGAGGCAAAGTGGAAGGTAGTAACATCCACAACTACAACCACTACCACAACAACGACAACCACAACAACGACCGCTTGCCCGTATCCCCTTGCACAGGCAAGACTCAATGTTATCGGCAAGGATCTGAAGAAGGCATTCAACGATTCTGCGAGCATCACATATTACGGACGCAAGCAGGATCCAAATTTCCCGCAGGACGACAAGACCACTATGCAGTGGTATGCGGACTACGGCTTCAAGAACAGAAAGGGCAACTGCTACGTTATGGCAGCTATGTTCTGCGAGATGGCAAAGCTTCTCGGCTATGACGCACATCAGATATCGGGAACCGTGCCCCTTGCAGCAGGCGGATATGGCCCTCACTCATGGGTAGAGATCACAATAAACGGTACAGTTTATGTGTGTGATCCTGATTTTGAGTATGAAGAAAAGAAAAACGGCAAGACCGGTTATATGATACAGTACCGTCAGAAAGGTACATGGGTATACAACAGAGTATCGGTCATGAGCTGATTCAAGGAGGAAAAACAAAATGAAAAAATTTATCGGAACCCTTACATTTGCAGCAGCACTTGCACTGGTAGGCTGCGGAAATGTTACACCTGCTGCTGAGGTATCTCAGACTGCAACAGAGGCAACCACCACTGTACAGGTATCTACTGAGCCCACGACCTCAACAGACATGATGAAGCTGATCGGCGACAGAGCCGCAGGCAACTCGGTATATATCCTTACTCTTGACAACAAGACAGGCAAGGATATCAAGAGCGTAACCATCAAGGCTGATTCCGAGGAGGAATACCCTGCAAACATGATCGACGAGAAGGATCCCTACATCAAGAATGAGAGAAGACTTCTCTACTACGTTCCAAACAAGGTAAGCGACGTAACATACGGAGACAGCGATATGATCGCAACAGTCGGCTACACAGTAAAGATGGAATTTACAGATAATAAGACTGCAGTGCTCCATAACTTCCCCTTCGGAGATATAGACGAGGGCGAGATAAAGCTTGAAAAGGACATTGCATATCTCGAATACACCTCAAAGGAATCAGGTCAGAAGGTAAGCACAAAGGAATCTGAAAAGGCTATTGCCGAAAATGATGCCGAGAACGACACAGAGACAGTTTCCGAGGTAAACCCCGATGCTAACAACAATATCGACGCACAGTATATCGACGAGCCTGTATATACTCAGCCTGCATATGAGGAGCCCGTTTATACTCCTCCCGTAAATCAGGAGCCGGTTACTCAGGCACCCGTTGCTCAGACACCTGTTGTAACTCCCGAGCCTACTCAGGCTCAGGCAGCTGACCCGGTTGTTCCTGACAACGGCTGCCTTGGCGACGGAGCTCTGACATGGTAAAGGACCGCGTGCTCTATCTGAGCCGCATAAAAGCCCTTGCTTGTATCGCCGTTGTCATACTGCATACATTCTATACAGCAAACAACTACTCGCCCACCGTCGGCGCCCAGAGCGTGATGCTCTCGGTGAGAAACGCCATGATGTGGGCGGTACCCTGCTTTGTAATGGCATCGGGAGCGCTGCTCCTCGACAGAAAGAGAACGCTGACGCCAAAGAAGCTCTTCGGCAAATACATTTTCCGAATGGTCATAACTCTTGTGGTATTCTCGCTGCTGTTCTCGGTATTCGATACATTTACCTCAGCCAAGCGTTCTGCGGGCGAGACTGTAAAGGATACTCTCAGTGATATCTTCCTCGGAACAGGCTGGCCGCATATGTGGTATCTGTACCTGATGATCGCTGTTTATCTCATGCTGCCCATATACAAGATCATAAGCGCAAATGCAGAGCCAAAGGATCTGAAGTATCTCCTCGCAGTATACGGCGTGGGACTTTCGGTCATCCCCTTCATAGAGACAATAACAGGTAAAAAGCTGCCATTCTATATTTGTGTGTTCACCATATATCCCCTTTACCTGTTCCTCGGTCACGTTCTGCACACGGGAGTCATAAGGCTTCCCAAGAACGCTTCGGGACTCATGTTCCTCATAAGTCTCGGAATAGTCGCAATGCTTACGGTATACAGCTGCAATGCAGTATCGGAGTCTCCCGAGACCGCAGGCAAGATAAATGCACTCCTTACAGTTTATTCCTTCCCCGTGTATATCGCGGCAGCTGTGGGTGCATACGGCTATCTCCGCAAGACAAAGAACAAGCCTGTACCTGTTCTTGACAGCATAGCGGCAGAGCTTGACAGCTGCTCCTTCGGCATATACCTCATACATATGGCAGTGCTGAAGTTCATCTATGCAGTCCTCAAATTCAATCCCTTTGAGCACGGCGGCACGATTGCAGTCATCGGCGTATGTATAGTTACACTGGCAGTATCCTATGTGATCACAAAGCTGCTTAAATTCGTTCCGTATGTAAAGACAATAATATGACACAAAGCTCCCCTCGGGGAGCTTTTCCGTTACACACTCTTATGATGAGGTGATGATATGAAAGAGATACCCACAAAAGAATACCGCTCATATATAGCAGAAGCGCAGAGCATAGCCTTCTGCACAGTCTATCCCACGGCTGTCGCAGAGGGGCTGCAGAGGGGACGCATATACAAAGGCGGCAGCTGCACTGTTTTCCGCTGCCGTAACGGATTTACATTTGTGAGCGGCGTCCCCGACAGTAAAGATACGGCGGAGCTTCACAGGCTCATAACAAACGAGGGAGCAAAGCTCCTTACGGACGACGATTCTCTCTGCAAAGCTCTTTCCGCAATGGGCGGAGTGACCCTGTTCCCGAGGTATAATTACTCCTTCCACCATGATAAAGCTCCCGCGGCTGAACTCCCTGACGGCTATACACTGCGAAGTATAGACGCTGAGCTTTTTGACAGGCTCACAGGCACAGTTGTGCCCTCCATGTTCTGGTCTGACTGCAAAGAATTCAGTGCAAACGGCAAGGGTATCTGCGTAATGCACGGCACCGAGCCTGCTTCATGGGCGTTCACCTCCGCGGTCAGCAGCACGGAAGCTGATATCGGCATAGAGACCGCCGAAACCCACCGTCACCGCGGACTTGCCTATGCGGCAGCTGCCGCTGTTATGATAGAGATCCTGCCGCAAAGGAATCCAGTGTGGGGCTGCCATCAGTCCAACAAGGGCTCAGCCCACACCGCAGAGAAACTCGGCTTCGTAAGGGCTCTCCCCTGCACTCTTATAAGAAAAGCGGACTGAGTTCACACATTTCACCTCTGCCGCATATTATAACGGGAAAGGAGTGGTAATATGGAACCTGCCGAGATAACCGCGCTTACCGTTGTATTTTTCATAGCCGCCGTGGAGATATGCTGCTTTTTTGTATGTTCAAAGCTCCGCGGAAAGAGCTATCCCCTGTACACTGTGATACCGGTTTTTGCTTGGGACAGCGAGCTTTCCCAACGTCTGAGCTACATAGGCTCCCTCATTGAGGATGGAAGCAGCCTTACCGAACACCTTATACTCATAGACTGCGGCGGAACCGCCGAACAGCTTGAGCTTTGCAGGACTTTCTGCACCTCACATCATGCTGCGGAGCTGATACTTCCCGGAGAAATTGAAGAGACTCTGAAAAACTATCAGCATTCTCACGGGTAAAACAGTCAATTTCGCGTCAAAGCTTTGCGGAATAAAACTTTTTCTCCGCCCCACTTGCTTTATCTCAGGATTTATAGTATAATATAAGTTGAATGTTTATGAGCAGAGGTGAAAGCGTTGGAGCATGAGGTCCTTCACATCGAGGGCACCGTTGAGAATGTCCTTTTCAAGAACGAAAATAACGGATATATAGTGCTGGACCTTGATGCAGGCGGCGAACTCATAACGGTGGTGGGCGAGCTTGGTGATATCGAGGAGGGCGAGGGTCTCATCCTCGAGGGAAGCTATATCAGCCACCCCCGCTTCGGTACCCAGTTCAGTGCAGTCTACTGTGAGAGAAAGCTCCCCGAGACTGTGGTCAACATCGAGAAGTATCTGGCTTCCGGAGCAGTCAAGGGCATAGGTCCGGGACTTGCAAAGAAGATAGTTGACGTTTTCGGTGCCCGCACCCTTGATATCATGGAGAACGCCCCATTCCGTCTGGCGGAGATAAAGGGCATATCCCCGAAAAAATGTGAGGAGATAGCCGCGGAAGCGCAGAAGCTGTTCTGCCTTCGCAACCTCATGTCATTTCTGTCCCAGTACGAGGTGAAGTCGCGCTTCGCCATGAACACATACAGAAAATTCGGCTCTGATGCAATGACTCTGCTGAAGCTCAATCCCTATCTGCTCTGCGGTGACGCCATCGAGCTTGATTTCAGCAAAGCTGATACCATAGCTCACGATATGCACATCGCCCGCAACGACAGCAAGCGCATAATCGCTGGGGTGCAGTACATCCTGCGCGCCAATGCCGGAATAGGTCACACCTGCCTGCCTCTTGAAGTGCTTGCAAAGAAAACTCAGGACACGCTTGGAGTTTCCGAGAGTGATTTTTACAGCGCATACAATGCCGCACTTGAAGACAACGAGCTGTTTGAGTATATAAAGGGCGAAATAGAATTCGTCTACCTGCCCGACTACTTTTACGCAGAGAGCTTCATCTCCGACAGGATACACATTCTGAAAGACTTCTCCTCCCCCGAGGACTTCAATTACGATCTCCTCATAAACATCGAGGAGGAAGAGCACAACATAAAATACGAAAAACTCCAGCGGCAGGCTATAACCACCGCTGTTTCAAGGGGACTAATGGTGCTGACCGGCGGTCCGGGTACAGGTAAGACCACCACCCTCAACGCTATAATCTCCATATTTGAAAAAAAGGGCATGAGGGTACTTCTTGCCGCTCCCACAGGCCGTGCGGCAAAACGAATGTCGGACCTTGCAGGCTGTGAAGCCAAGACCATCCACAGACTGCTGGAGGTGGTCTACGATTCGGGAGACAGGCTGACCTTTGCCCACAATGAGAACAATCCTCTGGACTGTGACGTCCTTATCATTGACGAGATGTCCATGGTGGATGTAGTGCTTTTTGAGAAGCTGCTCCGCGCAGTGCGGCTGGGATGCAGGCTCATAATGGTGGGCGACAGCGACCAGCTCCCCTCGGTAGGCGCAGGCAACCTCCTTGGCGATATCATCGACAGCGGCATAGTCCCCGTCACCGAGCTGAAGGAGATATTCCGACAGGCACAGCAGAGCTGTATAGTAACCAATGCCCACAGGATAGTTGCAGGAGAATATCCCGACCTTACGCGAAAGGACAGCGATTTCTTCTTTTTCAAGCGCACTGACTATCAGCAGGCGCTGAAGCTCATAGTGGACCTTGCAAAGACGAGACTTCCCAAGGCATACAACTACTCCCCCACTGAGGATATACAGATACTCACCCCATCGCGAAAGGGCGTCACGGGCACAGTTGAGCTTAACAAGCTTTTACAGGACGAGCTCAATCCCCCTGCAAAAAACAAGCAGGAGAAAAAGGGCTACGTCTATACCTACCGTGAGGGTGACAAGGTCATGCAGACCCGCAACAACTACGACATAACATGGTCAAAGGACGGCGAGCAGGGCGCAGGCATCTTCAACGGAGACATAGGACGCATAATCAGCATCGACAACAGGAGCTCCCTTGCGGTCATAGACTTTGACGGACGAAAGGCAACATATACCTTTGACCTGCTGTCACAGGTTGACCTTGCCTATGCAGTAACGGTACACAAGAGTCAGGGCTGCGAATTTGAAGCGGTCATACTTCCCATTATGGGCGGCTTTGACAAGCTGTGTTACAGGAACCTGCTGTACACAGCGGTAACAAGAGCAAAAAAGCTCCTCATACTCATCGGCAGTGAGGAGAATATAAATAAAATGGTAGACAACAACAAGCGCACAAGGCGGTACACCTGTCTGCGCCATATGCTCGCAGGAGCGGCAAAGCAGAAAAGCTCCTCTCCCTTTGAGCAGTAAGAAAGGAACGTAAAAATGGCAAATACTGATATCGGAATAGACCTCGGTACATCAAATATCGTCATGACAATGGGCAACAAGGGCGTAGTGCTCAGCGAGCCCTCGGTCATCGCGTACAACACAAGAACTGAGCGAGTGCTTGCTGTCGGCAAGGAAGCCTACGAGATGATAGGCAGGAACCCAGACTATATTGCTGTTAAGCGCCCCATCAGTGAGGGAGTCATCTCCGACGATGACCTTACCCACAGCATGATAAGGGAGTTCATACTCAAGGTAACGGGCAGACAGCTCATGAAGCCCCGCATCGTTATCTGTATCCCCTCATTCATAACCGACATCGAGAGCCGTGCGGTAGTTGACGCTGCAAAGAGCGCAGGCTCAAGGCAGGTCTACCTCATACAGGAGCCCATTGCCGCCATGATAGGCGCAGGAGTCAACATCACCAAGGCAAAGGGACACATGATAGTAGACATCGGCGGCGGCACCACAGACGTAGCCATCGTGTCCATGAACGGCGTTGTCACCTCTCATACAGTCAAGGTGGCAGGCAACTCCATAGACCGCTCCATCATCAAGTATATGCAGAACAAGTACAAGCTCCTCATCGGCGAGAGAACCGCGGAAAAGGTCAAGATAGAGCTCTGCAACCTCTACGACCCCAGCGAGGAGATGACATATCTGGTAAAGGGCAGGAGCCTGCTGAAGGGACTTCCCGCGCAGGTGCTTCTCAGCGAGACAGAGCTCTTTGAAGCCATTGAGGACGATACCTTTGCCATTATGGAAGCTATCCGCAAGGTGCTGGAGGACGCACCTCCCGAGCTTGTGGGAGATATCTACGACAACGGACTTCTTCTTACGGGCGGCGGAGCGCTTCTCGGCGGACTCACCCAGCTCATCAAGCGTACACTGGGAATAAGCTGCAATATCGCCAAGGACTCCATAAACTGCGTAGCCAAGGGCACAGGCATGGCATTCGGCAGAATGACAACGCTCCTTGACGGCTTCGAGGCAGCAACGGTATATAAATACAGATAAAGCGAAATAATTACTTTTTATTTGTAGGGAACGCCGTCCTCGGCGTTCCGCAATTCAAGATCAGTGCGTATGGGCGGATTTTTCCGCCCTTTCTTATACTCTTTCAATAGACAAAAAAAGGAACGGCGCGAACGCCGTTCCTTTAAAAATATCACTTTTCCGGTGAAGCTATCTTCTCAGCAGCCTCTGTGAGCCACTCGCCCTCGAAGAGCTCGATAGTACCCTGATCGCAGAGCTTAGCAAGCTGGGGATCGATGGGGAGCTTAGCCAGCACGGGGATATCGTACTGAGCAGCTATCTCCTCGATATGGCTCTCGCCGTAGATGCTGTGGCGCTTGCCGCAGTCGGGACATTCAAAATAGCTCATATTCTCGATGATACCGAGGATAGGTATATTCATGAGCTTAGCCATCTTGACAGCCTTCTCAACGATCATGGAGACAAGCTCCTGAGGAGAAGTAACTATAACGATACCGTCAACGGGAAGAGACTGGAAAACAGTCAGCGGAACATCGCCTGTTCCGGGGGGCATATCAACGACCAGACAGTCAATATCCTTCCAGATAACGTCTGTCCAGAACTGCTTTACAACTCCTGCGATAACGGGGCCTCTCCATACAACGGGGTCGGACTCGTTTTCCAGAAGAAGATTGATAGACATGATATCGAGACCCATCTTGCTCTTAGCGGGGATAATGCCGAATTCGCAGGCATCAGCCTTCTGATGGATACCGAAAGCCTTTGGTATAGAGGGACCTGTTATATCAGCGTCCATGATACCGACATTCTTGCCCAGTCTCTGGAGAGAAACGGCGAGCAGAGAAGAAACGAGGGTCTTACCGACGCCGCCCTTACCGCTTACAACGCCGATGACCTTGCCGATATTACTCATGGCATTGGGCTTTTCGAGAAGGCTCTGGGGCTCTGTTCTGCTGCCGCAATCGCTGCCGCAGCTTGAGCAGTCGTGTGTACATTCGCTCATAGAAAAAACACTCCTTATGATGTAATGATAATATTATACCCCTTTTTGAAGATTTAGTCAATAGCGTATTGACAAATGTATAACACAGTGATATAATAACAGTTGAGAGTTAAGAGTGAAAACTGAGAGTTACCGTAACTTTCAACTCTAAACTTTCAACTCTCAACTATAACGATTATCTTCGGGGCAGGGTGTGATTCCCTACCGGCAGTATAGCCTGCGAGCCATTTGGTTGATTCGGTGTGATTCCGAAGCCGACGGTAAAGTCCGGATGAAAGAAGATAAACCGCACACAAAGTGCAGTATAAGCATTTACGCCCCGATAAACGGGGCTTTTTCTATTTTCACACATCGGAGGGCAGTATGAAGGATCAGTTACGGAACGTATTTCTCACAATAGGACTTGGAACGCTCATATTCGTTCCCATGCTGATAATCGACAACGGGCTCGATGATTCCATGAAGTCGGTGCTTATATGGCTTGGGGCGTCAATACTTTACGGAATGAGCTTCTCCATACTGGAGCTGAAGACCATTTTCCGCATACCGCTGCATTTCGCAGCCTGCTTCGCCATAACCTTTGCGGTCAGGGTAGGCTATGCCTATTTCACAAGCGGCGAGGTACATCTGAAAAAGCTCTTCATCGTAACGCTGCCCGTATTCATAATAATATATGTACTGCTGTATTTTTACATAAAGAATTTCGGCAGCATCGGCAGCGGTAACAGCAAAGAGGAGGAAACATGACTCACGAAGACTATATGCGCAAGGCTCTTGCCCTTGCAAGAAAGGGCATGGGCTTCACCTCTCCCAATCCTATGGTGGGAGCGGTCATCGTCCGTGACGGTGAGATAATAGGCACAGGCTATCACCAAAAGTACGGCGACCTCCACGCAGAGCGCACTGCATTTGCATACTGCGACGAACGCGGCATAGACTGTACAGGCGCAGATATGTACGTTACGCTGGAGCCCTGCTGCCATCACGGCAAACAGCCCCCCTGCACGGAAGCAGTCATCGCCCACGGCATAAAGCGTGTGTTCGTAGGCTCCTCGGACCCCAATCCCCTTGTAGCGGGAAAGGGCACGCAGATACTCCGCAGCCACGGCATAGAGGTAACGGAGGGAGTGCTGAAGGAGGAATGTGACGCTCTCAACGAGATCTTCTTCCACTTCATAACTACGGGACTCCCCTTTGTCACCATGAAGTATGCCATGACACTTGACGGCAAGATAGCCTGCTATACAGGCGAGTCAAAGTGGATAACAGGAGAAGCTGCCCGTGCTCATGTCCAGCAGGAAAGGCTGCGTCACAGCGCCATAATGGCAGGAGTGGGAACAGTTCTTGCGGACGACCCCATGCTCACCTGCCGCCTTGAAAACGGCAGAGATCCCATACGCATAATTTGCGACAGCTCCCTGCGTACTCCTCTTGACAGCAACATCGTCAGAACGGCAAAGCAGGTGCCCACCATAATAGCCACCATATCCGAGAACAGCGCAAGGGCGGCGGAATACGAGGCAGCAGGCTGCCGAATAATAAAAACAGCTGCCAAGGACGGACACGTTGACCTGTCGGCGCTTATGAAGCTCCTCGGCAGCGAGAAAATAGACAGCATACTCCTTGAAGGCGGCGGCGAGCTTAACTGGTCGGCGCTGAGGGAGGGCATCGTCAGCAAGGTGCAGGCATACATAGCGCCAAAGCTTTTCGGCGGAAGCGGAAAAACTCCCGTAGGCGGAACGGGTGTCCCCTTCCCCTCGGAAGCCTTTATGCTTGCAAAGTGCAGTGTTACCTCCGTCGGCGAGGATATTCTCATAGAAAGCAGGGTGAAAAATGTTCACGGGAATAATTGAGGAGGTTGGCACGGTAAGCCGCGTGCAGCGGTCGGGCAGTTCCTCATTCATTGAGATACAGGCAAAAAAAGTGCTTGAGGACGTACACTTGGGCGACAGTATCGCCGTAAACGGCGTGTGTCTTACGGTGACCCACTACGGCGGCGGAACATTCAGGGCAGATGTCATGAACGAGACTCTCAGCCGTTCGTCACTTGGCTCTCTCACCACGGGAAGCCCCGTAAACTTAGAGCGTGCCATGGCAGCAGGCGGACGCTTCGGCGGACACATAGTCTCGGGACACATCGACGGCACAGGCACAGTCTCGGACATCAGCAATGACGGTATCGCCGTATGGTACACCATAAGCGCCTCCCCTGCACTTCTGCGGTATATCGTGGAAAAGGGCTCTATCGCCATTGACGGCATAAGCCTTACGGTGGCAAAGGTAACCGACAGCACATTCAGTGTCTCCATCATCCCCCACACCGCCGCACAGACCATTCTGGGCAGCAAAAAGGTCGGAGATGTGGTCAATCTTGAAAACGACATCATCGGCAAGTATGTGGAAAAGCTCATGAAGCCTGCTGATGATACTCCCAAGCCAAGCAATATAACAATGGATTTTTTGATGAAGAACGGATTTTAACAGGGAAAACGCCATGAAAACAGCAATTATAAAACTTACCTCAGCAATTCTTTCAGCCGCCCTGCTCACCGGATGCAGCAGTGACCTGATAGTAAAAGTTGAAAATGCTGAGTACAGAAACTACTTCAGTGACAGCAGAACTGTCAGCATAGACCTTTCGGACGATATATCCTCAGCGGATATAAGCCTCGGCACAGGCAGCATCACCTGCATCAACACCGAGTTTACGGACAGCTCGTCCATGAAATGCGGCACAGGTCACATCACCATGAGGGACTGCACATACATGGCTGACACCTCAGTATCAGCAGAAACAGGCCAGCTGCTTTTCGGGCTCCCGACCAACGGCTCAGCAGCAGACATCGACCTGTCAGTAGATACCGGAAATATGGAAATATGGGACGCTAAGTCCTATGAAATAACAGACGGCTCCGCAAAAGACGGAGAAGTCACACTGGAGTACAAGGACACCACAGTGTCCGCTTCGGTAAAAACAGGCAATATCAGTATAGATAAGGAGTAATTAAATGTTCCGTTACAACACAGTAGAGGAAGCCGCAGAGGCTCTCCGCAGCGGCGAGATAATACTCGTCACCGATGATGAAGACCGCGAAAACGAAGGCGACATGATATGTGCAGCTCAGTTTGCCACAACGGAGAACGTCAACTTTATGGCAGCTCACGCAAAGGGTCTGATATGTATGCCCATGAGCATAGAGCTCTGCCGCAAGCTCCATCTTCATCAGATGGTGGACTTCAACACCGATAACCACTCCACGGCGTTCACAGTCTCCATCGACCACATTGACACCACCACGGGAATATCCGCAGCAGAGCGAGGCTACACTGCAAGGATGGCAGTCTCGCCCGATGCAAAGCCTGATGATTTCCGCAAGCCGGGGCATATGTTCCCGCTTATGGCAAAGAAAAACGGCGTCCTTGAGCGCGAGGGACACACCGAAGCCACAGTGGACCTTATGCGTATAGCGGGTCTTGAGGAGTGCGGACTGTGCTGTGAGATAATGCGTGATGACGGCACCATGATGAGGTCGGCAGAATTACAGGAAAAGGCGCAGGAATGGGGCATGAAGTTCATAACCATACAGGCGCTGAAGGAGTACAGAAAGGTACATGACAAGCTGGTGGAGTGCGTAGCCAACACCAAGCTCCCCACAAAATACGGTGAATTCAGAGCACTTGGCTATGTCAACAAGCTCAACGGCGAGCATCATGTGGCACTTGTAAAGGGCGACATCGGTGACGGAAAGGACATACTCTGCCGCGTACATTCCGAGTGCCTCACCGGTGATGCATTCGGTTCACTGAAATGCGACTGCGGACAGCAGTTTGCAGCGGCAATGACCGAGATTGAAAAGGAAGGCAGAGGCATACTCCTCTATATGAGGCAGGAGGGACGAGGCATAGGACTCATCAACAAGCTCCGCGCCTACGAGCTTCAGGACAAGGGCATGGACACCCTTGAAGCAAACCTTGCACTGGGCTTCCCGGGAGATATGCGCGAGTACTACATCGGCGCACAGATACTCCGTGATCTTGGCTGCAAGACTCTGCGCCTGCTGACCAACAATCCCGACAAGGTCTACGGACTCAGCGGCTTCGGACTGGAAATAAAGGAGCGCGTACCCATACAGGTAAACGCTACCGCCTACGACCTGTTCTATCTCAAGACAAAGCGCGATAAGATGGGTCACATTCTTGATTATTGAGGTGATCTGTTATGAGTATCTGGTGGTATTTTGCGACCATTGTACTTTCCGTTGGAGTTCTTCTTATGGTGCTGAACACCATAAACCTGCTCCGCGGTATGTTTAAATTCAAGGACAAGGTCATAGTCATGAACCTTCCCGCCCTTCTTCTCTACATCATCGCTATTGCTGCAGCCACAGCACTTGTCATATTCAACAAGGGCTTCCGTGTTCCGTGGCTTCTTATGGAAGTCATACTTCTCCTGTCCGTATTCAGTCTTTGCGTCCCCATCACCCCACAGGGCATCGTCAATGAGGGACCATTCGGCTGCAAGCTTCTTCCGCGAGAGGAATACAGCTACGAATTCGGCAGGGACAAATGCGGCGAATGCATGAAGCTCTATCGCAAGGGCGTGGAAAAGCCTGCGGTATTCCATCTTGGCATAAAGAACATGAAGGCCGTAAAGATGCTTGCAGACTGGTACGGCAAGCACGGCTACGAAAACCCGCTGACAAAGTAAGGAGAGACTGCAATGTTTAAAATAATCACGATATGTATTCTCTGCTTAATGATATTGATATTGATCCTCGATATCGTGGGCTTCTTCATTTTCCGCAGAAGGGTCGCAAATAAAAAGACCGCGGTAAAACTTAAAAGGGACCGCAAGAAGGACCTGCTCTGGTGGGGATGCTGCTGGGCAGCATGGCTTGTCTCGGGCTTTCTCAACTGGAACGGCGCAAGGCGCATGAACGATACCTATCATATGCAGTGCTACGGATTTCTTTTCCTCGCAGGCATAATACTTACGATAATACTGGTGCTTGACTTCACTGTGGGCAAGTACGCATATGTGACCTCACAGAGAGTATACTTCCCCGACAACTTCGGACTTGCAAGACAGAAGAAGAACGTCAGCTATCAGCTTTCGGGCTCAACACTGAGCCTGTGGTTCAACAACGGCATCATGCCGAAAAAATTCACAGTCATCGAAAAACATGAAGAGCTTGCAAAGCTCCTGAAGGACAATTACAAGCTCAACAGAACTATATAAAAAGGAGTAATCATCATGAAGACTTATGAAGGAAAACTTGTATCAAAGGACATCAGAGTAGGAATAGTAGTAGCCCGTTTCAACGAGTTCATCACATCCAAGCTTCTCGGCGGAGCCATCGATACTCTCAAGCGTCATGACGTAAGTGACGGAGCCATTGACGTAGCATGGGTACCCGGAGCATTTGAGATACCGCTCATTGCATCAAAGATGGCAAAGTCCGGCAAGTACGACGCAGTTATCTGTCTCGGCGCCATAATCAGAGGAAGCACCTCACACTATGACCTTGTCTGCAACGAAGCAGCAAAGGGCATCGCACAGGTATCTCTCCAGAGCGATATCCCGGTAATGTTCGGCGTTATCACCACCGAGAACATCGAGCAGGCTATCGAGCGCGCAGGCTCCAAGGCAGGCAACAAGGGCAGCGAGTGTGCTGAGGGAGCCATTGAGATGATAAACCTCATCAGAGAGATCGAGGCATAATGACCAACCTCATATTTGATTACGACGGCACTATCCACAACTCCATGCTGACCTATGCCCCTGCATTCCGCGCCACCATGAAATGGCTGTCCGACAGGGGCTATATCGCAGACAGAGAATACACCGACAAGGAGATAAGCTATTGGCTGGGCTTCAATTCCACGGATATGTGGAGGCAGTTCCACCCTGAGCTTGATCCTGAGATACGGGAGAAAGCCCGTGTCATGCTGGGAGAGGACATGGCCCGCCGTGTAGACGGCGGCGAGGGAGCGTTATACGACGGAGCCGAGGAAGTCCTTGCGAAGCTGCGCGATCAGGGATACACCCTTATTTTCCTCAGCAACTGCCGCTTCCACTACCTTGAGCGCCACAAGCGCGTCTTTGGTCTGGACCGTTTCTTCCACTATTTCTACTGCTGCGAGGCTTTTGACTTCATACCCAAATACGAGATATTCCGCAAGATAGCTCCCCTGCATGAGGGCGACTTCATCGTTATAGGCGACCGCTTCCACGATATAGAGACTGCCGCTGTAAACGGGCTCCCGTCAATAGGCTGCGGCTACGGCTTCGGCAGCAGAGAGGAGCTTGCCAAGGCGGATATCATCGTAGACGACATACGTCAGATACCATCGGCTGTGGAAAAACTCCTCAGCTGACGCGAAAGGAGTATGTATGAAACTCTCACGCATATCCGCGCTCCTCACCGCAGGAGCGCTGACTTTTTCACTTTTGTCATGCACCGACAACAACGAACCGAGACAGTCAAGGGTCAGGGACAGTGAACGCGAGTTTGCAATAGGGCACTCAGCTGTCACAGAATACGACACCGATATTCCCACAGGCTGCCCGGACATTGATGAGGCTGAGGGCTCTGTGCTTCAGCTTATCAACGATATAAACGGTGTCAACGAGGAAAGTGTCTCCGAGGACATCTCCTACCTTCTCAGCCTGTACAACAATATGTACGAGGTATACGCCTATAAGGAGCTTCAGTTCTACGCCAATTATTCCGATGACGACACAGAGGAGGAGTACAACGAGCTCTACCGCAGGCTGTACGTTACAGGCGACATGATAAGATATGCCTTTGTATGCGGCTATAACAGCGATTATCAGGAGCTTTTCCGTCCCTTGGTCACCGAGGACGATCTTGATCTCTACGGAGACTTAGGCGAGTACTACGACCTGAAGCTTGCCCGGATGGAGTCAGAGGAAAGCTTTGACGATATGACGGAAGACCTCGGCGAGTACTATGACATCATAGCCGATGACAGTCTCAGTGATGACGAAAAGGACCTTGAGTGCGCAGAGATACTCATAAACATATTGAAGGACTACGACACAGAGAACCTTTACTCCCAGTATGACAGGGACTATACGGGCGAGGATATACTTGCTCTCGGCGCCCCGATAAGAGATGAGCTCATCCCCGTCATGGACGACCTTATAGACACATATGTAGACAACTATGTGTGGGATGATACCGACAGTTCCTACGGCATCGCTCCCTTTGAGACCATACGGGAATACGCTCCCCTGCTCTCCGAGGACATAGGCAGGAGCGCAGAGATTATCTGCGACAAGAAGCTTTACAGGATATGCAGCAACGACGATGCTTTTGAAGGCGCCTTCACTGAGGAGCTTCCTGCAACAGGCGATGCTGTAGTCTTTATAGGCAGCGTCAGCGAGGACGAAATGCTGTCCACGGCGATACACGAGTTCGGACATTTCCACGCCTCCGTCCATGACGATACACCCGCATATCTTGCCCGCAACAACCTTGACATCGCTGAGGTACAGTCTCAGGGATTAGAGCTTATCTTCACCCGATTTTACGATGATATCTACGGTAAATCAGGCGACTCCGAGCGGATAATGCAGGCAATAGACCTGCTTGACGCAGTAATAAGCGGCTATCTTGTAGGCGAGTTCGAGTACAGGGCAGTTAAAGACATAGACAGCATGACTCCCGAGAAGCTTGTAGAGCTTTTCAACGAGACAGTCAGCTACTATGAAGGAGCCCTGAAACTCAATATGGTATCCCACCTCTTTGAGAGCCCGGGATACTATATCAGCTATTCAACCTCAGCACTTGCCGCCTTTGACCTTTTCGGAGATGTTGCCAATGCGCCCGACAAGGCGCTTGAGCGCTATGAGAAGATATCAGCCATATCCTGCAACTCGGGAGAGTATAAGTTCCGCGAAGCACTCAGCGCCTGCGGCTTCCGGGACGTACTGAGCAGGGATTACATTACCGACCTTGCGCAGGAGCTGAAAGAATTCAACAGCAAATACAGCAAATAATAAAAAAGGACTGCATAAGATCTCTCATGCAGTCCTTTTATTATATTCGGTTTTATTCTGTCCTGAGAGCCTCCACAGGGTCCTTTCTTGCGGCAACACCCGCAGGGATAAGACCTGCAATAAGCGTGAGTATCATGCTTATGAGCACCAGCACCACAGCTCCCACAACAGGAACGTGAGCGCGGAGTTCATCCAGACTTGTAACACTGTGAATGATAGCATTTATCGGAATGGTAAGCAGTACCGAAACGCCGATACCAATGAGACCTGCCGCAAGTCCCACAAGAAGGGTCTCTGCATTGAATACAGTCTTTACATTGTGCTTTGAAGCACCGATAGCTCTGAGTATACCGATCTCTCGTGTACGCTCAAGAACGGAGATATATGTGATGATACCGATCATGATGGAAGAAACCACCAGAGAGATACCTACGAAAGCGATAAGCAGGTAAGAAATACCGCTGATGATGCCGGTGATAGAAGACATGAGCAGAGCCACCATATCGGTATAGTGGATGACATCCGCCTCCTTGACGCCCTTGTTATAGCTCTTGATAGCGTCAGCGATATCGTCCTTGTCCTCGAAGCTCTTTACATAGATACGGATGCGTGAGGGATCGGACTCATCAGCAACTCCGAAGAGCTTCAGATTATCCTCATAAGTTGACTTTGATATCTCCTCGGGAGTATACTTTTCAAATACAACGCCGTAGTTCTCTGTGCTTATAGCAGTTGAATCGAGCATCTTTGCAAGCTCGGCATTGGTAAGTGAGCCAAGCTGTTCCTGAGCCATCTGAGCGTACTGCTCTGTGACCTGCTGACGGATAGCCTCCTCAGCGTAGGACTTTATATCCTCATCGCTCATCTGATCCACGAAGGCGGTTATCTGAGAGGTATCAACGCCCAGCTCATCTGAGTACATGGAAGTGATCTGCTCCACGAACTGCTTTCTGTCGAAGTCCTTCATGGCAGCCTCAACCTGAGCGTCGAGCTGCTTGGGATCGGGCTGTGATACTACCAGTCTGTAAATATCAGCCTTTGTGTCTGTATCAGCCTTTTCGATGAAAGCCTTTGCAGTCTCGGCCTTCTCCTCAGGAGTAGGCTCAACATAGTCATCGGTCATGAACTTTGTGCCTGTGATGAGGTCGTTATCCTTGTCAGCGATCTGATCCTTTACGAGAGAGCTTTCATTTGTCTTGTTGATAACGTACTCGGTAAGCTTGCTGGTATAGCACATATATCCCTGAAGCATGGGTGCCTTTATACCCTCCTTGGGATGGATAAGACCCACGATCCTGATATCCGTGCCTACATCTCCGGAATTATAGAGATATTCGATACCTGTCTTGTTGGCAGTGAGGTCAACGCAGCCCTTGCCTGCCTCGTTCTTCTGGTAGTACTCACAAGGGAGGATCATCTTGAACTTCTTGTTCATGATGTCGTCCATAGTCCATTCCATCTGACCGTAGTCCTTGATCTCCTCGTTGCTCATGGCAGCCTTGAGCTTTTCGTTGAAGCCCTCCTGATCCTTGAGACCCATAGCGTAGGTGATGATATCAGGAAGCTCGTTATTCTGTCTGAGTACCAGAACTACCTCGTTGTAATCCTTGGGCCATTCGCCCCTTACGAGCTCATACTGCTCCTTGATGAGGTCGCTGACGTATTCGCCGTTCTCACCGGGAAGGAGCTCCTCCATAACATTGAGACCGAAGGCTGACATTTCCATGCCTGCCATAGGGTTGTTCATAGAGGCAGCCATAACGTCCGACTCGCCCATGCCCATAGCCTTGCTGTACATATCCATGAAGTCCACCTTTACGATCTCGCCCGAGGGAGACTCAGTGAACACAGGCATTTTCACATCGTATGAATAGCCGATAGAGGTAGCCTTATCGGCAACAACACTGTCGTTTTCGAGGAATGTGCGGAAGTCCTTCATATTGTTGATCTGCTTTGCAGAGGAATTGAAGGAGTTGAACATATCGTACACCTGAGTATTTGAATAGACCTTATCATCCTCGAATGTACGGGAATTGTATTCCTCCTGACTCTTCATGAGAGCCTCGATCATACCCTGAGTATCGGTATTTTCCCTCATGATCTCCAGAGGATAGGAAGAAAGTGTCTCCTCCTGTATATTATCGATATACTCATTGATACCCGTTGCAAGAGAGAGGATAAGAGCAATACCGATGATACCGATAGAGCCTGCAAAAGCGGTAAGAAGCGTTCTTCCCTTCTTGGTCATAAGGTTGTTGAGTGACAGTGAGACCGCGGTAGCGAAGGACATTGAGACCTTCTTTTTCTTGCCGTCGGTGCTCTTCTCTGTCTTTTCAGCCTTGTCCGGCTTGGACTTCTTGGACTTTTTCTTCTTGTCCTTGCTCTCCGCCTTTGAAGGATCGAATGGATCGCTGTCGGCAGTGAGCTCGCCGTCCTTTATCCTTACGATACGGGTAGCGTACTGCTCAGCCAGCTCAGGGTTATGAGTAACCATGATGACCAGCTTATCCTTGGCGATCTCCTTGAGGAGCTCCATGACCTGAATTGAGGTCTCCGAGTCGAGAGCGCCCGTAGGCTCGTCGGCAAGGAGGATATCGGGGTCATTGATGAGAGCACGGGCAATAGCCACACGCTGCATCTGTCCGCCCGACATCTGGTTGGGCTTTTTGTGGAGCTGATCTCCCAGACCCACTTTT
Organism: Ruminococcus sp.; assembly: GCA_017519145.1. Classification (GTDB taxonomy): domain Bacteria; phylum Bacillota; class Clostridia; order Oscillospirales; family Ruminococcaceae; genus Ruminococcus. Next base: position 15,254 of record JAFWTA010000007.1, on the reverse strand, counting down.
TCGAGAGCTTCCTTGGCGCGTTTGCGTCTTTCCGACTTTGAAACGCCGGAGATAGTCAGAGCCAGCTCAACATTTGAGAGAACTGTCTGATGAGGAATAAGGTTATAGCTCTGGAATATAAAGCCTATGGAGTGGTTTCTGTAAGCATCCCAGTCTCTGTCCTTATACTGTTTAGTGGATGTACCGTTGATGATGAGGTCTCCCGAGGTATAGTGATCGAGACCTCCGATGATGTTGAGCAATGTGGTCTTTCCACAGCCCGAATGTCCGAGAATAGCAACAAATTCGTTCTCACGGAACGTAATGCTCACCCCGTTCAGAGCTGTTACGACGTTATCCCCGACGCCGTATTTTTTTACGATTTCTTTCAGCTGAAGCATTTAATCTCCCCTTCATAATATCATTTGACAGTAAACAGCTGCCGCAAATTAAAATTTGCAAGTATAATTATAGCACTTTGACGAATATTTGTCAATATTATTGTAGGCTTTAAACAAAGGTTTCACACAAATTTCACAAAAGAAAAAGGCACTGTTTGTTAACAGTGCCTTAACATTTAAATTACTTCATGCCGTACTTTCTGAGCAGGTTCTCGATCTTTGTATGGGGATCGATGATCTTGCTGATAGAAACGTCGTGATTGATAGCTTCAATGAAGTAAGCGATATACTTGGAAACATCTACCTCGTGGAACCAAGGTCTGCTGAGGAGCTCAGGAGTCCTGTATGTGAGGTTAGTACCGAATACGCCGTCGAGAGTGCCTTCCTCGTAAGCCTTGTCGAACTTCTCAAGACCGTTTGTGAAGATGGTATAGGTAGCATAAGCGAAGATCCTGCCGGCCTTCTTCTCCTTGAGAGCATAAGCAAGGTCGAGCATTGACTCACCTGATGAGATGATATCATCGGAAACGAAGATATCCTTGCCCTCAACAGGGTTGCCGAGGTATTCGTGAGCAACGATGGGGTTGCGTCCGTTAACGATAGTGGAGTAATCTCTTCTCTTGTAGAACATACCCATTTCAACGCCGAGAACAGAAGCGTAGTACATATTTCTGTTGAGAGCGCCTTCATCGGGGCTGACTACCATGAACTTGTCCTTATTGAAGTCAAGGTCCTTTATATCCTTGAGCATTGCCTTGAGGACCTGATATGTAGGCATTACATTGTCGAAGCCCATGAGCGGGATAGCGTTCTGGACTCTGGGGTCGTGAGCATCGAAGCATACGATATTTGATACGCCCATAGCCTCAAGCTCCTGAAGAGCGCAGGCACAGTCGAGAGACTCGCGGTAGCTTCTTCTGTGCTGACGTCCGCCGTAGAGAGTGGGCATGATAACAGTTATGCGGTGAGCCTTACCGCTTGCAGCCTGAATGATCCTCTTGAGATCCTGGAAGTGATCGTCGGGAGACATAGCATTCTTCATTCCGAAATAGTCATACTTGATGCTGTAGTTGCCGACATCCACGATGATAAAGAGATCCTTGCCGCGGATAGTGGACTTGATAAGTCCCTTGCCGTCACCCGAAGAAAAACGGGGGCATTCACTTTCAACGAGGAAGGTATCGACATTGATGCCACCCTTTCCTGCCCAGTCAACGAGGTAATCGTCGATCTTCTTACCGAGCTCGGTAACGCTGTTCATAGCGATGATACCGATGGGTGCGACATTTGAATCGCTGCCGAATAAAATTTCACTTGAAGCTGTCATAAAACTGTTTTCGCACGTTTTTACGCGCGATACTCCTTTCGCTTTTTAGTCATTTTCGGTACGAGCAGTGCTTACTTGCAGAAGCTGTCGATATAGCGTTCGATATCTCCGCTGATTATCTCCTTTGCAATGTCTGCATGATCGACCTCGTTAACGGCTGTTGTTTTGTTTTCAAGTTCCTTGTAGACTTTGAAAAAATGCGTCATTTCATCGAAAACGTGCTTCGGAAGCTCCTCGATATCCTTGTACATATTGTAGTTCGGATCATCAAAGGGTATCGCGATGATCTTGTCGTCGCGGTGACCGTTGTCAAGCATTCTGATAACGCCGATGGGATAGCATCTTACCAGCGTGAGCGGCATGAGCTGTTCCGAGCAGAGCACCAGAACGTCGAGGGGGTCGTTATCGTCTGAATAAGTCCTCGGGATAAATCCGTAGTTCGCGGGATAGTGAGTGGAGGTATAGAGGATACGGTCCATAACGATAAGACCTGTTTCCTTGTCAAGCTCATACTTGATCTTGCTGCCCTTACCGATCTCGATTACCGCGATAAAATCTTCGGGATTTATTCTTTTGGGGCTGATCTTGTGCCAGATATTCATAAATTCCCTCCGCAGCATAACCGCCTGTGCGTCGGGCACAGGAACGGAATGATTTTGATAAAGCCATTAAGAATGACGTTATCCCCTACTAATTATTATACAGTTTTTTAGGGATTTGTCAATATACCCCATGATTTTCGGCATTTATTATAAATTATCCAAAAATCCGAGAAATTTTTCGGCTTATCCTGTTTACGGAGCTTTTGTTGATAATCGCTCGCATATTACTCTCCGGATAATAATATTAATAAAACGTAAATATATCCAATGAATATTATAATAGAAATCTATTGATTTTCCTCCAAAAATATAGTAAAATATATGTAGAGTTTTCTATAAAAAATACAAAAACAGGAGAAAGGGGGAAGTGAAATGGGCATAAAAAGAATAGCAGTCATCATCGAGGAGATAGGTCAGAGCTACCAGAGCGCTATACTCAGCGGAATAGCTGCGGGAGCTGCGGAATTCGGGCTCAATATAGCTGCATTCGTGTCATTCAGCGGCGAGATGAACAATCCCAGTCACGAGATAGGCGAGCTGAACATTTTCAGCCTTACCGATTTCACTTGCTTTGACGGAGCCATCCTCCTTACCAATACCCTCTCCTGCCAGAAGGTCGTAAACGACATAATCGACAAGATAAAGCTTGCAGATATCCCCACAGTCAGCATTGACAAGGACATCCCGGGCTTCTACCATATTGGCATAGACAACAAGACTGCCATGCGAAGCATAACCGAGCACATGATAAACACCCACGGATACAGGGACTTTGCCTATATTTCAGGACCTCCCGAGAATTCCGAGAGCTCCGACAGGCTTGCAGCCTTCTGCAGCGTATTGAGCGAGAACGGACTGGATTTAAGCGAGGACGCCATTTATTACGGCGACTTCCGCGCCCCGTCCGGCAAAGCGGCAGTGGAGCACTTCATCGAGTATCTTCCAAATATGCCCCGTGCCATAATCTGTGCCAACGATGTAATGGCATCGGCAGCTATAACCGCCCTCCGCTCTCACGGACTGAGAGTCCCCGAGGACGTAGCTGTAACGGGCTTCGACAACACCTACAACAGCCATAATTATCAGGTGGAGCTCACATCCGTGGAGCGTCCTCTTACCATGTCCGGCAGACTTGCCTGCAAGCTGCTCAACGAGCATTTCAAGGGCATCCCCCAGCAGCGCAATGTCATACTGAATATGTCTGCCAGATTTACCGAGAGCTGCGGCTGCTGTCACAATGTCCTCTCGGACATCACCGAGCTGAAGGAGCTGAACTTCCGCAACTACTCCAACTTTGAAAGCGTCCAGTCATATATGGCGGTGCTCAACAGGATGTCCACCCAGCTTGAAGCCTGCAACAACTTCAACGACTATATCGCCACACTGAAGCGCAACGCCGTAGAGATACATCCCGACGAGTTCTATTTCTGTCTCTGCGACAACTGGGACTCCGAGGTAGCGCTGGACAGATCCGCAGTCAGAAACGGCAGCGAACCTGAGATCCCCATCACCTACACCGAGGAGGTAACAGTGCCCATCGCCTATGTAAACGGCGAGTTTATCGAATGCAGCAGGATAAAGTCCAACGACATATTCCCTCCCGAGGCAAAAACAGGGCAGACAGGCAAGTTTTACTTTGTGACGCCCCTGCACTTCGGCGAGCGCTGTCTCGGCTACATGGCGATCAGAAGCTCAAGGATACCGCTCCAGAACATCATGTTCGAGACCTTCTGCATCAACATCTGCAACTCACTGGAGAACCTCCGCAAGGTCATGTGCCTTGAATACGCGGTGGACCGCCTTGTGAACCTGTACACCAAGGACACATTTTCGGGTATATACAACCGTAACGGCTTCGTGCAGGCAACAGAGGACATATACCGCGAGTGTACGGAAGCTCAGCGTGACATCATGCTCATGTTCATAGACCTTGACGGGCTGAAGATAATCAACGACACCTACGGTCATGATATCGGTGACCGTGCAATATGCAGCATTGCAGACGTTCTCAGCGACTCCTGCACAGACGGCGAGATATTCTGCCGTTTTGGCGGAGATGAATTCATAGTATTCGGAGCTGATTACACCGAACAGAAGGCTCAGCAGCTCACCGAGCGCATAAAAGCCAATATCGCAAAGATCAACTCAAGCGGCGAGAATCCCTTTGTACTCAGTGCAAGTCTCGGCTTCACCGTAGCCAAGCCGAAAAGGGGCGATGACATCTTCTGCTTTGTCACCGAAGCAGACAACGTGATGTACGCGGAAAAGCGCAAGAAAAAGCAGTCCCGTCACCTGAAAAAACTCTGATAAAAGCAAAACAAGCCTGACAGCAGACCATTCTGCTTTCAGGCTTTTCTTATGTATTCACTTTTTCCACCGCAGCAGATAGTTCTGAAGCTTGTTGAAAAGGAAAGTAACGGCAATAACTACGAAGCCGATGACCAACAGACCTGTGATCGTCCTTGTGTAGTCGCCGAAGTCCGAATAGTACTTGACATAGTAGCCCATGCCGTCCCTTGCGCCTATCATCTCCGCAGAAGTGAGGAGGATGAAAGACACGCTGAGTCCCTGATTGCAGCCGAGGAATATCTGCTGCAGCGACGCAGGCAGGATGACCGAGAAAAGCATCTCGGGCTTGCTGACATTGAGCACCTTCGCGGAGTCGATGATCTTCTTGTCAACACCGAGGACACCGCTCATGGTACCTGCAAACACAGGCCAGAATGTAGCGAGGAAGATAACGAAAACGGATACTGATCTGAATGTGGGGAGCAGAGCGATACCGTAAGGGATATACACGATAGGCGGTATAGAGCTGAAAAACTTGGTGATATATGTGGCAGCGCCGCCAACTCTTGCGCTCCAGCCGATAAAAAGTCCGAGGGGAACGGCTGTGACAACTGCAAGGAGAAATCCCTGAATGGTTATGCCGACCGAGCTCTTTATATTGATGAGTATTTTCTGCCTGTCCTCAACAAACTGGGCGATGACCTTGCCGGGAGCCGGGAAAAGCATATCGTTGAGAACGTTGTATTTAGCGGTAGCGAGGCTCCAGACTATGAGCAGAAAGTAAACAAATCCAATTATATCCAACAGCAGTGACAGTGACTGCGGCTTCTTTATGATGAAGCTTGCCAGCAGAGTCACGACCTCAACGCCTATTGCAAAAGCCACCAGCTTTCCCGTAAAGACCTCTTTTGTGGACCTGTCCGGAAGCAGCTGCACCAGAAGAAGTATGGCAAACAGGATATGTGTCACTCTGAGAAAGCGTTTCTTCCATGTCATAATACCACCTCATCTCCGCCGATGCGCTCTCTGATGTCGTTGTACAGCAGTCCCAGCAGTCTGTTCCTGAACCTGCCGTACTCCTCTGTGCCCACCAGAGCCGAGCGGCTTCTGGGGCGCTCAAAAGGCACCTGCACTATCTCATTGACAGTACCGGGGTGAGCAGTCAGCACAACTATCTTATCCGAGAGAAGGATAGCCTCGTCGATATCATGGGTAACAAAGACAACAGTCTTGCGCTCCTCCTTGCCGTCGCCCTCCCAGAGGGACAGAAGCAGCTCTTGGAGCACCACTCTGTTCTTGGCGTCAATGGCGCTGAAGGGCTCATCCATGAGGAGTATCTCCGTATCCATGGCGAGAGCTCTTGCGATAGCGGCTCTCTGCTGCATTCCGCCCGAAAGCTGTGAAGGGTACTTGCTGCCGAAGCCGTCAAGTCCCACCTTATGGAGGAATTCGTCCGCTATCCTTGCGCGCTCACTGCGCTTGACATCGTGTCTTGCCTGTTTGATGCCGAATTCGATATTTTTTCTTGTGGTCATCCACGGGAAGAGAGAGTAGTGCTGGAACACTACTCCTCTCTCTGTACCTGTGCCGTGAAGCTCTTTGCCATCAATCTGCACAGTACCTCCCGCAGGAGAATAAAGACCCTCAAGAACACTGAGGAGTGTTGACTTGCCGCATCCGCTGGCGCCGATGACGCTGACGAACTCTCCCCTGCCCACGCCGAATGAAACATCATTCAGTGCGTTGAAGCTTTTCTTGTTCTCTATGTAGTTTACAGTAAGATTTTTGATCTCTATCTTGTTGGCAGCCGCCGTATTACTCGTACTCATTGAAATGCTCCTCTAATTCCTTATAGATGTCATCGGAGCCTTCTGCGATAATACTTGCCAGAGCGTTTTTGTATATATCCGTATTATAGTAAGACTCGATGTCATAATCCTCTGTATAGCCCAGATCCACGATCGTATCCTTGAGTGTAACGGTACCCTGCTTGTCGGGGTCGGGGCTGGAAACGCTGTATCCGCCGTAAACCTCAGTCTCGATAAGATCATTTTCAATATCGATGTATTTCTTGACATCCTTGATGGTCTTATCGTGGTCGGTCTGTGTAAAGTGATAAGCCTTTATGAATGCTCTTTCGATAGCAGTAAATGTATTGGGGTTACTGTTAAGTGCTGATGTCTTGGCGATCTGACGGCAGCAGGGCTGATTCTGGAGAGCCTCCTCATGAGCGCAGTAGTAGACAACTTTGTAACCCTGTGACTTAGCCAGTGAAGCGTATGGCGAATAAACGGAAGCCGCATCGATAGTAGCATTAGAGAGAGCGGCATAAGCGTCCTTCTGGCTGTCGAAGTAAACGATATTTACCTCGTCCTTACCCTCGCCGATACCGATATGAGCGTTTTTGAGAAGTATCTGGAGCTCTGCGTCCTGAACGCTGTTCTTGACGGAAGCCACGTTTCTTCCCTTGAGTATCTCAACGCCCAGCTCGTCCTCATCGGCGTATTCCGACTTGATAACATAGCCGTGACCGTTTGTCATTGCACCGCCGAAGATGGAAATATCATGTCCCTGACTCTGGAATGTAAGTGTAGGAACCGAACCAACGAAAGCAACGTCCAGCTTGTCGGATTCAATACCGTTTACCAGCTCTGCCGCACTGGAAAACTGAGTGAGAGTAACATTAAGGCCCTCTTCCTTGAAGTAGCCTTCCTCAGCAGCAACAAATGCAAGAAGATGAGCTGTTGAGTTGAGGTGTCCGATATTGATATCAGTCTTTTCGGGAGCTCCGAGTGTTACTGCTTCTGCGCTGTCTCCGCAGCAGTCCGCAGGCTCATCCTTGCAGCAATCCTTTTCCTTATCCTCGCAGCAGTCTGTAGTAGTAGTATCCAAAGCTGCTGTGGTTGTCTTATTTTCTGTGGTTGTTTCTGTGCTCTCCGAGCTGTTGAATGCTCCGCAGCCTGTAAGAAGAGCGGCAGCAGTAAGAACTGCATAAATCTTTATTCTTGTTTTCATATTTATCGACCTTTCATCACATATAATTCTTTCATATCCACTTATTAATTATTTCCGTCAACATTATCAGCAACATCGCATTCGTTCCGAATGGATCTGCGATCTGTAAGAACCCATCATTTTCTCACTCCCTGTGTTTTCTGTGCTCTTATCATACCATGCCTATAGGTTTTTGTCCAATACCTAAACCCTATGATAACTTATAGAAAAAATCTATCCCCTGTGAAAAAACAAAAAAGCGGCGCCTGCAAAAAGCAAGCGCCGCTTCGGCTTTTCTGTTGAACTGCGCGTATAACCGCACACAGCTCTGTTATGAAGCGATGTTATTATTGAGTGTACTGAGAGTATCTCTTATCTTCTGCCATCTCTCGTTGTTGAGCTCGCCGCGGAGACCGAACTTATACACCTTATCCTTATAGGTGACCTTAACAGATGAGAGACGATCGCAGCCTGCAAAAGCAAACTTACCTATCTCCTCAAGACTTGAAGGAATAGTGAGATCACTGAGACTGCGGCAGCCGCGGAAAGCATACCAGCCAACTCTTAAAGTGCCTTCGGGGAGTGCGATACATTTAAGGTTCTCACAGCCGCTGAAAGCCGTATCGGAAATGACCTGAACGGAATCGGGCATGAGTATCCTCACAAGATTGGTGCAGTCGCAGAAAGCGCCCTCGTCGATGATTCCGACGCTATCGGGAATAAAGATCTCGGTAACGCCTTTCTCGTCCTTGTACTTTTTGAGTACACCTCTTTTGATCTTGTAATTCATTAAATTTTCTCCTTATCGAAATAAACATCGATCCATATCCCCCGAACCCTTTGGTTCACTTATATAATAGCACAAAAATGACAAAATGTCAACTTCGGGAGCATATTCCGAAGCATATTCATAAAAATTACACAAAAAAACTCCCTCTGTTTTTCAGAGGGAGTAAATTTTGCCAAGATTTAAGCTTATCATTCAATTGATTTAAGAGACTCAGCCATATTAATTTTCTCAAGTTTAAGCTCCATAAACAGGTCAACGATAAAGTTGAAAAGGAAGGTGAGCAGAACGCTGTACAGGAAGCTTTTCGGCAGGACCTTAACGCTGAAGTCCACAAGGTCAACTCTTATCTGAGCCATAACGAAGCGGTGGACAAGTATCCCCAGTCCCAGACCGACGGCAGTACCGAAGGCAGTGAGAGCAAGATTTTCCCTGAGCACATACGACGAGGTCTCCCGTCGGAAGAAGCCCAGCACCTTTATGGTAGCTATCTCGCGGACGCGCTCGGTGATGTTGATATTGGTGAGGTTGTACAGCACGATGAACGCCAGTCCCGCAGCGCAGATGATGACGATGAGGACGATATAGTTCAGACTGCTCATCATTTTGCTGAGTCTGACTTTAAGGTCGCCGAACAGTATCACCGCAGTAACATTGCCGTTTTTGGAGAGAGCAGCAGAGGTCTTATAGGTATCCGCACCCTCTCTGAAGTTGAGCAGCGCATAATTGATATCCGGCTTTTCGCCCAGCTGGGCTTCCATGGTATCTCTGCCCATGAATACCACATTATAGACATGGTTCTCGAAGATACCCGTGACCTTCACATTGAGCTCACGCATATTCTCGTCGCGGAGCCTGATGCTGTCGCCCTTTTTCACATTGTATCTCTCGGCGATGCTGTGACTTACCACAGCCTCCCCCATAGCAGGAGCAGCGAGAGCATTTCCATCCATATTGCGGAGCACGAAATACTTATCCAGACCGTCGAAGCTGTCCACAGCGTTTACGGTGATGCTCTTGACCTTTTTCCCGTAGAGCAGATCCCACGAGCCCGTATACATAAGCCTGTGATCGGCTGTATTCTCGTCAAGGAGCTGACTGAGAGCCGCGGGGAGCTCCTCCCCTATGTTTTTGAGTGAAGCCGAAGCGTCAGCCACCTCTATCTCATCGTACTGAGTCTCGGCAAAACCTGCGATGGAGTCCTTGAGACCGAAGCCCGTGACCAGCAGGGCAGTACAGCCGCCGATGCCCAGTATCATCATGAAAAGTCTTTTCTTGTAGCGGAAAATATTCCTTATAGAGACCTTATGGAGGAATTTCAGTCTTTTCCAGATAAAGCCCACATTTTCAAGGAGAACTCTCTTACCTGCCTTGGGAGCCTTAGGTCTCATAAGACCTGCGGAGGTCTCCGCCAGCTCCAGACGGCAGCTGAACCATGTAGTGCCGACGGAGCATATAAGGGACACCGCCAGAGCGATAAGCGCCAGCTTTGTGTCAAAGAGGTAAGGCATAGGAAGTTTCAGGTACATAAGCTCATAGGTCTTCCATATGACCTTGGGGAACAGGAATGTTCCGCCGAAATAGCCCAGAGCGCAGCCAATGAGAGCAGCGCTTCCGGAGTAGAACATGAACTTGCCCATGACAGTGCCCTCGGAATAGCCGAGAGCTTTGAGAACGCCTATCTGAGTGCGCTGCTCCTCCACCATGCGGCTCATGGTAGTCATACATACCAGAGCGGCAACGAGGATAAAGAACACAGGGAAGATACGGGCGACCTGCGCCACTATCTCGGAATCGCTCTCAAAGCAGGCATAACCGATATTTGTATTCCTGTCCAGAACGTAGACCTCGGGCTCGGTGAGCTTTTCAAGCTCTTTTTCGCCGTCGGCGATATCCTTTTCCGCGTCCTCTATCTGTTTGTTGAAGTCCGCGAGGGAGCTCTCATAGTCCGCCTCACCTTTTTCGTAATCCGCAAGGGCAGCGTTATACTGCTCCATACCTGCGACATACTGCTCCGGACTTATATCCTTTATCAGCTGAAGCTGAGCAGCCTGTCCGTCCAGCTGAGCCTTTGCGCTGTCGAGGTCGGCTCTTGCGCTGTCAAGCTTCTGCTGACCCTCGGCACGCTTGTCATCCAGTTCTTTTCTGCCGTCGTCAAGCTTTTCCTGAGCCTCGCTGCGAAGCTGCTCATAGCGGATATCCGCCCTTGAACCGGCGATGTCCTCCCATTGCTTGTCCCTGCCGTCCATGAAGCTGTCGTACTCATCGGAGTACAGCTGACAGTCCTGCTGAAAGCGGACATAAGCCTCGGTGTAGACCTCCATATCGAAGGCGTCCCGTGGAAGGTAGATGAAAGCGGTTATCTCGCCGTTTCCGACAGAAGTGGTACCTCTCTCGAAGTTTATATACAGTGAGGAGTCACACACTCCCACGACTTTCAGCTCGTCAGCTTTAAGAGCATTTTTGACTCTTTCTGAGTTCTCCCCCGACACGGTAAAGACCTTGCCGATATCGAAGCCCTCCTTGTCACCGTCCACAAGGCATTCATCGGGAGCCTTTGGCATTCTGCCTTTGGTAAGCCTGATACCGTTGATATCCTTTGTAAGTGAATGAGCCCTGAGAACGTGTTCTCTTTCTCCTGCGGTGAGTATATCGAGACTGTAAGCTCCCTCCGCACTTTTCACATCGGGACGGCTGCGAAAGTCCTCAATATCCTCCTCCTGCCAGCCCAGAGAGGACAGGAGCCTGTAATCATAGAACTGCTGTTCATTCATAAAACCGCTTACGGTATTAACCATAGCAGGAGTGGTTATCCTTACTCCCGTAAAGAAGCCCACACCGAGAGCGATTATTGCCATGATGGCGAAGAAGCGCCCGAATGTGCCTTTTATTTCGCGGAGAGTAGTTTTTCTAATAGCCGAACCCATACCGTCACCACTCTATATCCGCGATATCAACGATATTATCGTTCATACGCACACTTGAAACGGTACCGTTCTTAACAGTTATTATGCGGTCAGCCATAGGGGTAAGAGCCTGATTGTGGGTAATGACCACCACTGTCATACCGTTTTTGCGGCAGGTATCCTGAAGCAGCTTCAGCACCGCCTTGCCTGTTTCATAGTCGAGAGCACCCGTAGGCTCATCGCAGAGGAGGAGCTTGGGATTTTTCGCGAGGGCTCTTGCGATAGCGACTCTCTGCTGCTCACCGCCCGAAAGCTGAGCAGGGAAATTCTTTATACGCTCCCCCAGTCCAACCTGCTGAAGGACCTTCTCCGCGTCCAGTGGGTCTGTACATATCTGAGCGGCAAGCTCCACATTTTCCAGAGCGGTCAGATTCTGCACAAGGTTATAGAACTGGAAAACGAAGCCCACATCATATCTTCTGTAAGCGGTGAGCTTCTTTTTATTAAGGGCGGATATCTCGGTACCGTCGAGGAAGACGCTGCCCGAGGTAAGGGTATCCATTCCGCCGAGGATATTGAGGATAGTTGTCTTGCCTGCGCCGGATGCGCCGACAATAACGCAGAATTCTCCCTTGTTTATCTCAAAATTCACATCACTGAGAGCGTGTATCTCTACCTCGCCTGTCCTGTATGTTTTTTTCACATTTCTGAACTCAACGTAAGCGCTCATAACGATCCTTTCGTACAAATATAATAATAGCTGCCATTACGCCGTGCATGGACGCAGGCGTCCGACGGTTTCGGCGCCTTACGGAAACGCAGCGGCATAATGAAAGAAGCCGAAACCGTCAGGCTGCGCTTCGCGCAGCCTATGCACGGCTGACTTTAGTATGGCACGCGGAGTAATTTTTCCCCTCCTGTGACCTACGCCGCGAACATGGGAGTGGAGGCTCTCCACCAGCCTATGCACGGCTCAACATGGATAAATTATACCACAACGTGACAAGTCTGTAAAGCGCGGCGATAAGATTAAAAATTTTAAATCAATAATCTACCACATTCTGCATATTTTCTGTTTACAAATGCAGACAATTAATGTATAATATAATATAATAAGTATTATTTACAGAAAGGAGTTTTTCCATGAAGCTTTTCAGGAGGATATTATCGGCAGCAGCGGCAATGACAGTATTTGCGACAACATTTGCGGCAGTGCCCATGAGTGAGGCTGCGGCAGCAACGGTAGTAACCGTATCACCCTACGACGTATACGACATAAACGGAGGAAAATTTGAGGGCTGGGGAACCTCGCTTTGCTGGTGGGCAAACCGAGTTGGCTATTCCGACAGTCTCGCCCAGCAGTGTGCGGACACATTTTTCAGTCCCGACGGACTGGGACTCAACATCGCCAGATTCAACATCGGCGGAGGTGACGACCCGAGCCACACCCACATAACGCGAACCGACTCAAATATGCCGGGCTACACAAAGTACAACAACGGCAATGTCACCTACGACTGGTCAGCGGACCACAATCAGAGGAACGTGCTGGAGCGCTGTATCAAGGCGGCAGGAGATGACATGATAGTCGAGATGTTCTCCAACTCGCCCCCCTACTACATGACCAACAGCGGATGCAGCACAGGAGCGAGAAATGCGGCACAGAACAATCTCCGCGACGACAAGTACACGGATTTTGCGGAGTATCTTGCGGAAGTAACAGCCCACTACGAGAACGACTGGGGCATCCACGTCCAGAGCATAACACCAATGAACGAACCATATACAGACTACTGGGGTGCTTTCAGCAACAAGCAGGAGGGCTGTCATTTCGATCAGGGCGGTTCAATGGACAAGATATATCAGGAGCTTGCAAAGTCACTGCAAAAGCGCGGACTGAACAATATAATCATCAGCGCCTGTGACGAGTCCGTCATAGATACACAGATAACTTCATGGAACAAGATGTCCGACACCACCAAGTCGCTCATCGGACGAATAGACACCCACACCTACGGCGGAAGCCAGCGCAGCCAGCTGAAGGACACCGCCATAAAGGCAGGCAGGAACCTGTGGATGAGCGAGGTAGACGGCGGCTCCACAGCAGGCACCAACGCAGGAGAGATGGGGGCAGGTCTGTGGCTTGCAGACCGCATCACCCTTGACCTCAACGAACTGAACTCCTCTGCATGGATACTGTGGCAGGTCATCGACAACCACATTTCCGCAGTAGGAATGAACGGCAACAAGGACAAGGGCATGGTAAATACACAGGGCGGCTACTGGGGACTTGCAGTTGCCGACCACGACAACGACAGGATAATCCTCACCAAGAAGTATTACTCCATGGGACAGTTCTCCCGCTATATCCGTCCGGGAATGACAATGCTCAAGAGCAGCAATAACTGTGTGGCAGCCTTTGACGAGAAGGGCGGCAGACTTGTTATCGTAGCCACCAACGACGGCTCTTCCGACAAGCAGCTGACATTTGATCTTTCGGGCTTCAGCGCACTGGGAAGCACAGCACAGACCATCCGCACCAGCAATTCCGAGAACTGGAAGGACGTAGGCAATGCCAACGTATCAGGCAGCGCACTTCAGGCAAATCTTGCAAAGCAGTCCGTTACCACCTTCATCATTGACGGAGTAAAGGGCGGTATCGATCTTACTGACAAGATAGACCTTTCCGCAGCTACACTCAGCGGCTCCGACTCATGGCACAGTGACTCGTCCACGAACTACGCAAAGGTATTCGACGGCAATACAGCCACCTACTTTGACGGTGTAAGCAACGGCTGGGTACAGGCAGACCTTGGCGGACTCTATGACATAACCGCATTCGGCTATGCTCCCAGAAGCGGCTATGAGTACCGCATGGCAGACGGCAGATTTATGGTATCACAGGACGGTCAGACATGGACAAACCTTTATACCGTGCAGGGCAAGCCCTCCTCGGGAATGCACTACATAACCTCCATCCCCGAGAACACCACCATCCGCTACATACGCTACGAGGTACCCTCGGGACAGCCGCAGAACGAGTACAACAAGGACAGCTCCTACTGTGCAAATATCTCGGAGATAGAGCTTTTCGGAGTTCCCCACGGACAGGGCACCAGACCTGCGTATGACAAGCTCACAGCCGCAGATGTAACAGGTACACGTTCATGGCACGACTCCACAGCCACCTCACCAAACAAGGCATATGACGGTGACCTGAACACCTACTTTGACGGACTCCAGAGCGGCAACGTCACACTTGACCTCGGTACCGTATGTGATATCGAAACCATCGCATACTGCCCGAGACGAGATTACGAAGCCAGAATGATAGGCGGATATTTTGCAGTATCCACAGACGGTGCAAACTGGACAAAGGTATACACCGTAGAGGACAAGCCTTCATTCAGAATGAACTACACTCCGAACCTTGAAGGAATAAAAGCACGTTATGTGCGCTACGAGGTACCTGAGGGAGCCCCCACAAATCCTCTCAACAAGGACGCCGAGTATCTCTGCAACATTGCCGAGATAGCAGTATACGGAGTTGCAGGCACAGCAGCAACAATAGGTGACGTTAACAACGACGGCTTTGTAACAGCTGCCGACCTTGTTTCGCTCCAGCGCTATCTGCTGAAGAACGAGTCACTTGCAGCACCCGATAATTCTGATATAAACGGTGACGGCGAGATAGATGTATTCGACATGATACCGCTCAGAAAGCTTGTACTTTCCAAGATACAGACAATATGAAACAAAAACAGCCCCGAAGCACACGCCTCGGGGCTGGTTCATTGATGTATCAAATTGGAATTTATATGTGTAGGGGACGCCGCCCTCGGCGTTCCGAAAAAGCATACTGTAGGGGAGGATATCATCCGCCCATTAAGGGACGCCCTCACTTGCAGGGCGTCCCCTCTCAAAAAACAGTCCACCGGACTGTTTTTTGATTCACCCCTTGCGGAGCGC